>NZ_CP188253.1:0-648760 GCF_049993355.1 Leifsonia sp. McL0607
CGACGGTCGTCGCACTTCGCGAGGAACTGGCGAACCGCTATGGCGACGCGATGCGGCTGGTGCTGCGCAACGGCTCGTTCTTGGTAGACGGCGTGGGCCTCGGCGCGACCCCGCGGCCGTCATCGGCGAGCGCGTGGATGCGCTGCCGCCGTGCGCGGGAGGCTGACGGCTGCGAGTCCCTGCGTTAGGCTCCGGGAAACAGGTTCGTCCTGGTGCTGGGGGAGGTCGCCATGAGCGCGCACATGCAGGAGTTCGACCGGGTCATCCGCCGCAAGGCGCGGTCCCGCTTGCTGATCGTGGCTGCCGTGATCGCGGGTGTCTCTGCGTGGGCGGTGCTGCCGTTCGGCATCGTGCAGCTCACCCGCGGCGACGCGGCAGGCTGGGCGCTCGTCAGCACGCAGCGACGCGTCCGCCGCGTGCGGGTTGGTGGCCTTGGAGTCGTCCACCCAGTTGACGCCCGCCTCCACGCGCACCAGCTCGATGCGGTGGGCATCGAGCCGGAACGCCGTGAGCACATCGCGGATGACCTGCGGCTCGACCCCGTAGGAGCGCGCGAGCGCGCTGGCGGCGAGGATGTTCGCCACGACGTGCGGCGCGGCCAATCCGGCCTCCGCCAGCTCGTCGAGCGTGGTGAGCTCGATGGCGCTGTTGCGCCGGTCTTCGAGGAAGGCGCGGTCGCACAGGATGCCGTCGACGATGCCGAAGTCGCTCAGACCAGGCACGTCGAGGCCGAAGCCGATGGCGCGGGCGCCCTCGACGACCTCCGCCTCCTCGACCATGCGCAGCGTCGTGAGATCCGCGCGGTTGTAGACGCACGCGACCTGGGCGTTGTCGTAGACCTTCGCCTTCGCGGCGACGTAGGCCTCGAGGGAGCCGTGCCAGTCGAGGTGGTCGTCCGCGATGTTCAGGCAGGCCGCGGAATGCGGCGAGAGCTCGCCGCCGCGATTGCGGTTCACCCAGTGCAGCTGGTAGCTGGACAACTCGACGACGAGCACGTCGAAGCCCTGCGGGTCGCGGATGGCGTCGAGCACCGGCACGCCGATGTTGCCGCACGGGGCGACACGGGAGCCTCCGGCGAGCAGCATCGTGGCCGTCAGCTGCACCGTGGTCGTCTTGCCGTTGGTGCCCGTGACGCAGATCCAGTCGGCCGGGCTGCCGTCCGGCCCGGTGACCTTGTCGCGCAGGCGCCAGGCGAGTTCGATGTCGCCCCAGACCGCGACACCCTCCCGCTCGGCCCAGAGCAGGAGCGGGTGATCCCAGTGGAATCCCGGAGAGACGACAACGAGCTCGGGTGCGAACTCGATCAGCCGCGCGGGAGGCGCGCTCAGGTCGGGCTGCTCGAGCAACTCGGCGCCGATGACCTCCAACAGCATCGCGCGCTCGGCGTCGGCGCGCGACGCCACCACGAGGACGTCTGCCCCGAGCTCGGCAAGGGTGTCGGCCACCGAGAAGCCCGTGACGCCGAGACCGAAGACGGCGACCCGCAAGCCGCGCCAGTCGTGATGCCAGCTGGTGAGGGCCGTGAGGCGTTCGCTCGCCGACGTCATGTCGCGAGCCACTCGAGGTAGAACGAGCCGACGCCCGCGGCGACGAGGAGGCCGCCGATGATCCAGAAGCGCACGACGACCGTGATCTCCGCCCAGCCTTTCAACTCGAAATGATGATGGATGGGACTCATCAGGAAGATGCGTCTGCCGTGCGTGAGCTTGAAGTAGGCGCGCTGGACGATCACCGACCCGGCCTCGATGACGAACAGGCCGCCGATGAGGACGAGCAGGAGCTCGGTGCGGCTGAGGATCGCGAGCGCCGCGACCGCGCCACCGAGGGCGAGTGAACCGGTGTCTCCGAGGAAGATCTGCGCCGGCGAGGTGTTCCACCAGAGGAAGCCGACCACCGCTCCGACGATCGCCGTCGCGACGATCGCGAGGTCGAACGGATCGCGCACGTCGTAGCACTTGGCGATGTTCTCGGGGTTCAGGTTGGGGCTGGCGCACGACTGGATGGACTGCCAGAACCCGATGATTATGTAGGCGCCGATCGCCAGGATGCTCGCGCCGGAGGCGAGACCGTCGAGGCCGTCGGTGACGTTTACCCCGTTGGAGGTCGCCGCGACGATGAAGTTGATCCAGATCAAGTAGAGCCCGTAGCCGACCAGGACGCCGATCACCCCGAACTTCGTGATCGAGCCGAAGTCGATGGGCAGGTCGCGGATGAACGAGACGCTCATGGTCGCCGGCGTGTACCCGCGCTCGTCGGGGAACCTGACGGCGAGGAACGCCCACACCGTGGCCACGACCACCTGGCCGGCGACCTTCGCCCAGCCGGTGAGGCCGAGGCTGCGCTCCCTGCGGGTCTTGAGGAAGTCGTCGACGAAGCCTACGACACCCAGACCCACCATCAGGAACAGGACGAGAAGGGCGGAGACGCTGGTCTCATCGCCGGTGAGCAGGAGCGCCGTGAAGTAGCCGAACAGCGTTCCCAGGATGACGACGATGCCGCCCATCGTCGCCGTGCCGCGCTTGGCGTGGTGGCTCTGCGGACCGTCGTCGCGGATGAACTGTCCCCATTGGAGGCGGCGGAAGAGCCGGATGAACAGCGGAGTGAGGAACAGCGTGAACGCCATCGACAGCGCGCCGGAGGTCAGAAGGGCTCTCACGAGAAGAAGTCTCCCAGTCGATCGCCGAGGAACCGTAGCCCCACGGAGTTGGACGACTTGACGAGCACGGTGTCACCGGCGCGCAGCGTCGAGGACAGATGGTCGAACGCCGCGTCCTGGGTCTCGAAGAACAGCGACTCGCCGTCCCACGATCCCTCGTTGATGGCGGTGATGTGCATGCGGCGGGCGGACGGTCCGACGATCACGAGCTGATCGATCCCGAGACGGACGGCGAGCAGACCGATGCGGTCGTGCTCCTCGCCGGAGAACTCGCCCAGCTCGCTCATCTCGCCGAGGACGGCGACGGTCCGCTCCCCCGGCTCGGTGATCTGCGCCAGTGTCTTGATGGCCGCAGCCATGGAGTCGGGGCTCGCGTTGTACGCGTCGTTGATGACGGTGACACCGCGGGCGCCGCCCAGCACCTCCATGCGCCAGCGCTCGGCGCGCTGGACCGTCTCGAGCCCAGCGACGATCGTGTCGATGGCGACGCCGAGGGTGTGTGCGGCGGCGGCCGCCGCCAGGGCGTTCATCACGTGGTGCTCGCCGAGGACCCGGAACTGCACCGGGCGGGACTCGCCTGCGCCCTCTCCCCCGTCGGCCGGCGGCAGATGCAGCGTGAACGCCGTGCCGCGGGCCGTCGACCGGACGTCGGTCGCGCGGACGGCCGCGCGGTCGTCGAGACCGAACCACAGCACGCGCGCTGCGGTCTTGTCTGCCATCGAGGCGACGCGCGGGTCGTCGAGGTTGAGCACCGCGACGTCGGACTCCAGCAGGTCGCTGACCATCTCGGTCTTGGCCGCGAGCGTCTTCTCGATGCCGCCGAACTCGCCGGCGTGCGCCAGTCCGACCTTGAGGACGATCCCGATGTCGGGACGCGCCATGCGCACCAGGCGGGCGATCTCGCCGATGCCGCTCGCACCCATTTCTGCGACGAGGTATTGCGTCTCCTCGGTGACCTCGAGCATCGTGATGGGGGCGCCGACCTCGTTGTTGAACGACGCTCGAGGGGCGATGGTCGGGCCGAGCTGCTCGAGGATCGCTCGCAGCAGGTTCTTGGTGGTCGTCTTGCCGTTGGAGCCGGTGACGCCGACGATCTTCAGCGTGCCGAGCGCGCGCACCCGCGCGATGACTTCCGTGGCGAGGTCGCCGAGGGCGACCACGGTGTCGGGCACGAGCAGCTGCGGCACCGGGAGGTCCAGCGCGCGGTCCACGACGAGGAGCGACGCACCAGCCTCGACGGCCTGCGGAGCGAAGAGGTGGCCGTCGGTCACCTCTCCCGGCTTGGCGAAGAAGATCGTGCCGGGCACGACCTCCCGCGAGTCGGTGGTCGAGTGGCCGTCGACCACCGTCTCGGGTGTGGCGGTCGTGCCGTCGAGCAGCAGGGTGCCGCGGGTCGCGGCGGCGACCTCGGCGAGGGTGAGGGCGATCACTACAGCCACCCGGCCTCTCGCAGCGCCAGCCGTGCGTCGTCGCGGGCCGAGTACGGGAGGCGCTGGCCGGCGACCTCCTGGTAGTCCTCGTGACCGGGGCCCGCGTACAGCACGACGTCGCCTTCGCCCGCGAGCGCGAGCGCGGCGCGGAACGCGGCACGCGGATCCGCCACCTCGTAGAGCTCGGCGTCGGGCACGGCGGCACGCGCACCATCGAGGAGGGCGGCGCGGATAGCGGCCGGGTCCTCCGAGCGCGAGTGGAAGTCGGTGATGACGACCGCGTCGGCGCCGCGCGCGGCGATCGCGCCCATGTCGGCGCGCTTGGTGGTGTCGCGGTCTCCGTCGGCGCCGAAGACCATGACGATCCGGCCCTCGGCGACCCGGCGCAGCGCGCCGAGGAGCGCCCGGAAAGCGTCGGGCGTGTGCCCGTAGTCGATGAAGACGACCGGCCCCCGCTCGCCCGAGAGCCGCTCGGTGCGGCCGGGCACGTACGCGTCGATGCCGCCGTCGCGATCCAGGGCGGCGCCGATGGCGTCGAGGTCGTAGCCGGACTCCACGAGCATCACGATCGCAAGAGCCGCGTTGGCGGCGTTGTAGGCCCCGAGCAGGGGCACCCGGGTCTCGAGACGCCTCCCGTCGGGGCCGGCCAACTCGAAAACGGTCTCCGCGAGCGTCTCCTCGAGGATCGTGAGCCTCCAGTCGGCATCGACGCCCGGCACGCCGGCGAGCGTTGACACCGGGATGCGCGACTGCTCGACGAGTGCCCGGCCCCACTCGGAGTCGACGGTGACGACCCCGCGGCGTGCGCGGTCGGGCTGAAACAGCTCGAGCTTGGCGGCGAAGTAGTCGTCCATCGCCGGGTAGTCGTCGAGATGGTCGTGGCTGAGGTTGGTGAAGCCGACGACGTCGAACTCGATGCCGTCGACGCGGTGGCGACTCAACGCCTGAGCGGAGACCTCGAGCGCGACGGCGCGGACGCCCTCTTCGCGCATGCGCGCCAGCAGGGCGTGCAGCTCGCTGGCCTCCGGCGTGGTGAGCTTACTCGTGATCGCGTGCTCGCCGATGCGGCGCTCTGCCGTGGACGACAGCCCGGCGACGACGCCGAGCTGGCCGAGGATCGCGTAGAGCAGGTAGACGACGCTGGTCTTGCCGTTCGTGCCGGTGACGCCGAACAGGGTCGCCGCGTTCTCGTCGGTGCGGTAGATCCAGGCGGCGACGGCGCCGAGGGCAGCGCGCGGTTCGGGCGTGACGATGACCGGGAGGCCGGAGTCGGCGGCGAACTGTGCACCGGCCTCGTCCGTGAGGACCGCGACGGCCCCCGCCTCGGCCGCGGCTGCGGCGAAGCTCGCGCCGTGCGCGTTCTTGCCCGGCACCCCGACGTAGAGGTCGCCAGGCTCGACCGCCGAGCTCGCGAGGGCGGCGCCGGTGACCTCGACGGCGTCGAGATCACCTCGCACGTCCAGCCCGAACTCCGCGACCAGCTGGGCGAGCGGGCGGGCGACGGGATGCTCGGGGCGCAAAGAGGAGGGCGCCGGTCCTGTCACGGGGCTCACTTTCAATAGACGGGCATTGCTTCGAAGACCGTGTTTAGTAATACGGCGGGTAGTCGGCCGGGCTCGACGTCGAGGGCTTCACCCGGTAGGTCTTCAGCACCTGGCTCATGATCGTGTGGAACAGCGGAGCGGCGGCTGCCGACGAAGTAATGGTAGTCGGGAACCCGAGGTTGACCGAAACGACGTACTGGGGGTCGTCCACCGGCGCGACACCCATGACGGAGACGTAGAACGACGGCAGATAGCCGCCCTTGCCGTCCGACTGCTGAGCCGTTCCGGTCTTCGCCGCGACGCGGTAGCCGGGGATCTGCAGCTGCTTCGCGAGCTCGCCCTTGGTGGTCACCGACTCCATCATGCTGAGCGTCGTGTGGGCGGCGTCGGCCGAGACGACGCTCACCGGCGTGGGCTTCGGAACGTCGGTCACCGTGCCATCCGCCTGCTTGCATCCCTCGACCAACGTCAACGGGATGCGGGTGCCGCCGTTGGCGAGCGCCTGGTACGCGCTCACCATCTGCAGCTGGGTCGCCGACACGCCCTGGCCGAACATGGTCGCGTACTTGGTCTGGTCGTCCCAGTCCTTGACCGGGTTCAGCTGACCGGAGGACTCGTTGGGATACGGAAGCCCGGTGTGCTCGCCGATCCCGAACTTCTTGAGGTAGTCGTAGCGGGTCTGATCGCTCAGCCGCTGGCCGAGCTGGGACATGCCGGTGTTGGACGACATCATCAGCACGCCGGTCAGAGTGAGCCGCAGCGGGTTGTGGTATCCCGAGTCGTGGAGGTCCGCGCCATTGCCGGACTTCCACGCATAGGGTGCGAGCACCTGGCTGGTGGGGTCCGCCTTGCCCTGGTCGATGAGCATGGCGGCCGTGAGCGCCTTGAACGTCGATCCCGGCTCGCGCGGGTCGGTCAGGGTCTGGAGCCTCCAGAACGACGGATCGGTCGCGTCGATGTTGTTCGGGTCGAGGGCGGGCCACTGCGCGATCGCCTTGACCTTGCCGGTCTTGGCATCCGCCACCGTCACGTAGCCGAACTTCGAGCCGGTCGCGGCCACCTGCTGGGCGAGGGTCTGCTCGGCGAACCACTGGAGGTCGCTGTCGATGGTGAGTTCCAGAGTGCCGCCGTCCTTGGCCTTCTGCTGCACGACCGTGCTGCCGGGGATGGCGACGCCGTCGGCGCCGCGCTGGTAGGTCTCGACGCCGTTCTCGCCCGCGAGGCAGCCGTTCTCGCTGTCCTCCAGACCGCCGTTGCCCGCCTGCGAGACATAGCCGATCAGGTTGCCGGCCACCGCTCCGTTCGGATAGCTGCGCGCCTGGGCCTTGCTGAAGGTGAGCCACGGGTACGGGAGTTTGGCGAGCTTGTCGAAGACGGTCACGTCCATGCCGGACTTGATCAGGACGTACTTCGACTTGGCGTTCTCCTTGAGCGCGTCGTCGAACATCTTCACGACCGCATCGCCGCCCTGACCGGTGATGGCGCCGATCTTCGCCGCGGCCTCCACCATCTTGTCGCGGCCACCCGCGATCGCGTCCGACGGCGAAGCCTGCGCCGTATAGGTGTAGATCGTCGTCGCCAGGACCTTGCCGCTCGCGTCGACGATGTCGCCGCGGTTGCCGTACAGGACCGTCGAGTCCTCCTTGGCGTTCACCGACGCCCGTTGCAGGTCGTCCGCACGGACCACCTGGATGTCGACGAGCTTGCCTCCGAGGATGGCGACGAACGCCGCGCCGGCCACGACGGTCAGCGCCGTCCGCCGCCGCAGCATCTTCCTGTTGAGCATGGAGGGCCCGTCCCGTCCGCTGTCCGTGTCAGTGTCCGTTTCAGTGCGTCACCGGTGTCGGCAACGCTCCCTGCAACGGTACGGACGGCTTCGCGGGAGTCGTGGACGCCGCTCCCGTGCTTGCGGAACTCCCAGCTTGAGTTGTCTGCCTCTGCGCGGCCTGGGCCTGACCGGCCGCACCCGGGCCGGCCGCACCCGGGCCCGCCACCAGCGGGACGCCGTTCAGCTGCGAGTTCGGCACCAGGTTTCCCTGGCCTCCCGTCACGGTGCCGGCGGCCCCGTTCGCCGCGACCGGCGCGCCGAGGACCGCACCGTCGGAGAGCCGCAGGTAGGCGGGGTTGCTGTTGCTGACCATGCCGAGCGCGTTCGCATTGGCCGCCAGGTTCTGCGGCGACGTCAGCCGGTTGAGATCTTCGGAGGCGGCCTGATAGCTGCGCTGCAGCTCCGTCTGCTTGGTCTGCAGGGAGCTCAGCTGGTATGCCCCCTGCGACACGCCGATGCTCAGGAGCAGCTGCGCCACCACGATGACGAGCAGGGCCGATATCGCCGTGATCGCGTAGAGCGTGCGGGGGCGGGCCCTCCGCTGACTGCGGGTGGAGACGACCTCGAGGTGCGTGCGGCGCTCGCGTTCCGGCCGCTGCGGCCGCTCGAGCGCCGGCTCCTCCAGCGTGGTCGCGGTCGCAGCGGTGGACGCCGGGGCGTGCCAGGTCATCGTCGGACGCCGCCGGACGCCCGCCCCCAGATGGTTGCTGCTCACGAGCCCCTCCTCACTCGTTCGGCCGCGCGCAGGCGAACGGGTGTCGCCCTCGGATTTCGGGCCTTCTCGTCGTCGTCGGCCAGTTCCGCTCCGCGGATCAGGAGCTTCAGTTCGGGCCGGTGCTCCGGCAGTTCGACGGGGAGCCCCACAGGTGCGCTGGAGCGCGATCTGGTCTGGAGCTCGCGCTTGACGATGCGGTCCTCCAGCGACTGGTAGGACTCCACGACGATGCGGCCGCCCACCGCCAGCGCGTCGATCGCGGCGGGGATGGCGCGCTCCAGCACCGCCAGCTCCTGGTTCACCTCGATGCGCAGCGCCTGGAACACGCGCTTGGCCGGGTGACCCTGACGCTGCACGGCGACCGGAGTCGCCTTCTGGAGGATCTCCACCAGCTGGCCCGAGCGCACGATCGGCGTCGACTCCCGTTCCTCGACGATGCGCCGCGCGTAGCGCGCGGCCAACTTCTCTTCGCCGTAGTCGCGGAAGATGCGGCGCAGATCGGCCTCGGAGTACGTCGCGAGAACGACCTCGGCCGTCAGCTCGCTCGTGCCGTCCATCCGCATGTCGAGCGGCGCGTCCTTCGAGTAGGAGAAGCCGCGCTCGACGCGGTCGAGCTGCAGCGACGACACGCCGAGGTCGAAGAGCACGCCGTCGATCCAGTCGATGCCGAGCCCGTCGAGGGCGTCGCGGATGCCGTCGTAGACCGTGTGCACCAGGTGGACGCGGTCGCCGAACCGCTCCAGGCGGGCGCCTGCGATGGCGAGGGCCTCCGGATCGCGGTCGAGGCCGACGAGCACCGCGTCGGGGAAGCGCTCCAGGACACCGGCCGAGTGGCCTCCCATGCCGAGCGTGGCGTCGACGAAGACCGCGCCAGGCTTCGCCAGGGCGGGGCCGAGGAGCTCGATGCAGCGTTCCAGCAGTACGGGGGTGTGGATCTCGTCCGTCATGTCCGCACCCGGGAGGATCGGCCCCTGGATCCGGATCCCCATCCATTCCGACCTGCCACCGGGGAAGTGGTGTCAGGGCGTATGGCTGGGAGTCCGGCGCCAGGCGCTAGAACAGTCCCGGGATCACCTCCTCCTCTGTATTCGCGAATGCTGCCTCCTGCTCGGCGAGGTAGGTCTCCCAGCCGCGCGCGTCCCAGATCTCGGCGCGGCTGCCCGCGCCGATCACGACCAGGTCTCTGTCGAGACCCGCATACGACCGCAACGGAGTCGGGATGCTGACCCGGTTCTGCTTGTCGGGCACCTCCGCGCTCGCCCCCGACAGGAAGACGCGCAGATAGTCCCTGGCCTGCTTACTGGTCACCGGCGCCTGCCGGATCTTCTCGTGGAGGGACTCGAACTCCCGCTGCGAGAAGACGTAGATGCAGTGCTCCTGACCGCGGGTCAGGACGAGGCCGGACGCGAGCTCATCCCGGAACTTGGCCGGCAGGATGATGCGCCCCTTCTCGTCCAGTTTCGGGGCATAGGTGCCGAGGAACATCGGTACCACCCCCACTCTCCCGGCCACGGTTGCGGTGTGCCTCCACTTTACTCCACTCTCATCCACAAATTCAGCACCATCGAGATTTTTCCCGGTTTAGGCGCGTTAAACCCCGTCAATACGCGGCAAAACCCAGTGGAGGGAAATGGAGCACACGAGGACGCGGAAGGGGAGCGCTGGGCGCGCGAAAAAGGGCCGATCCGAAGATCGGCCCCACTGAGTTGCTGGTTTCTCGGCGGAGGGTCTAGCCCTGCCCGTCCTGCCGCTTGTCCCAGCGGTCGTTCATACGGTCCATGAAACCGGGCTGCCCGCGTGTCGGCTTGCCCGCCTTGCCGGCTGCGGAATCGGGATCGATCGCGACGCGTTTGCCCGGGGCGATGGCCAGCAGGACGCCGGCGAACATCACCACGAAGCCGAGGATTCCGACGATCGGCAGCTGCACGAAGACGCCGATCACCAGCACGGCGATACCGACGACGGCGAGGAGCACGCCGAGGACGATCGAGCGGTAGGCGGGTCGCGCCCGCTTGCCTCCGACTTTCGCGACGAAATCCGCGTCGTTCTGATAGAGGCTGCGTTCCATCTCTTCGAGGAGGCGCTGCTCATGTTCTGAAAGCGGCATCCGGATCCCCCTCTTTCTTGCGGGTTCTAGGCGTTGTGTGGCCGATTGTAGCCGCACGACTCTGACTAGGCTATACGTGTGTCCGAAAGCATTCGATTCGTCGACCTCATCCAGTCAAGAATCGATGGATTCTTCGATGCCCGTGAATCCATTCTCGTCTCCATCGCCGACGAACTCGCCCCGATCGCGGCTTTTTCGAGGGATTTTCTCAGCGGCGGCAAGCGCTTCCGCGCCCTCTTCTGCTTTTGGGGCTGGCAGGCGGTCCGCACGATGGGAGACGAGTCCGACGACGGCTCGGTGACGGCCGGCGGCCCCCTGGACGCCGTCGTCTCCGTCGCCGCGGCGCTCGAGCTGTTCCATGCCGCCGCTCTGGTGCACGACGACCTCATCGACAACTCCGACACGCGCCGCGGAAAGCCGTCGGCTCACCGGCGCTTCGAGCACCTGCACGAGCAGGAGGGCTGGCAGGGGTCCGGCGCCTCGTTCGGAACGGGCGCCGCGACGCTGCTGGGCGACTACCTCCTCATCCTGAGCGACGAGCTCTTCGATGAAGGCCTCACCCAGACGGTGAGCGCCTCGGCCCGCCGTTCGGCCCGCACGGAGTTCAACCGGATGCGCCTGGACGTCACCGCCGGCCAGTACCTCGACATCTTCGAGGAGATCGGCTGGGCGGGCAGACCCGACGCGGATCAGCTCGCCCGCGCCGAACGCGTGATCGTCTACAAGTCGGCCAAATACTCCATCGAGTCACCCCTCCTGATCGGCGCCGGCCTCGCGGGCGCGACCGTCGGGCAGCTCGATGCCCTCCGCCGGTTCGGACTCCCGCTCGGCATCGCATACCAGCTGCGCGACGACCTCCTCGGCGTCTTCGGCGATGCGGAGGTCACCGGCAAACCGAGCGGCGACGATCTGCGCGAGGGCAAGCGCACGGTCCTGATCGCCCTCACCCGACAGGCCGTGCCTGCCGGGGCACGCGCGACGCTCGACGAACTGCTCGGCGACCCCGACCTGACTCCCCAACAGATAGAGACGCTGCAGATGACCATCCGGGAGTCTGGCGCCGTCGAGAAGGTCGAGAGGATGATCGCCGACAACGTCGAGCGCGCGATCGAGGCCCTCGACGGCGCACAGCTG
Source organism: Leifsonia sp. McL0607 (assembly GCF_049993355.1). Lineage (GTDB taxonomy): Bacteria > Actinomycetota > Actinomycetes > Actinomycetales > Microbacteriaceae > Leifsonia. The sequence continues at coordinate 11,415 of NZ_CP188253.1, forward strand.
GGCACGGGTGCCCGTGCGCAGCTCCGCGACCTCGCGGTCACGGTCACGCGACGCTCGTACTGAGGCGGTGCGGACGGCGCCGTCTGAAGGCGGTCAGGCCAGGGCCTGCGCGACCCTCCGCACCTCGGCCTTGCGGCCTGCGCGCAGCGCACCGATCGGCGTAGTGCCGAGACTCTCGTCGTCGGACAGCAGCCAGTCGACGGCCTCCTCGTCGTGGAAGCCGTTATCGGAGAGCACGATGAGCGTGCCGCGGAGTTCGCTGAGGGGCTCGCCGTCGCGAAGGAAGACGGCGGGGACTTTGACGACGCCGTCGATGCGCTTCGCCGCGAGGTGACGGTCCTCGATGAGCCGGCGCACCCGGCTGACACCGAGTCCCAGCTGCTCCACGAGGTCGGGGATGGTGAGCCACTCGGTGGCCAGGACCTGCTCGTTCACAAGAACAAGCCTGCCACGACCGCGCGACGAGCACGAGTCGAAGCGAATGTTACGGTCGTGTTAACTGTTTTCACATCCGCCTCACTGGTTGACTCCTTACTCAAGGTGTGTCAGCGTGGGGGTCGGCTTTGTCACTCACGGAGGGGTCGACCATGTCTGCGATCGAGAGCACGAAGCGTAAGCCGCGGCCACACGGCCGCGCCCACGGCATGCTGGGCACCGTCCCGATCGCCGTGGTCGGCTCCATCGCCGTCACGCTCAACCTGCTCACCCCCGCTCATGCGGCGGCCGACGCCGAACGCGAGCGCGCGCCGGAGAAGAGCGACGCGACGAGTCCTCACGACACCGTCCGCGGTGTCGACACGATCCGAGGATCGCTCGGCCAGGCCGCTGCTTCGACCTCCCCCGCGCAAACCGACGCTGCGGCAGCGCCGGCGACCTACCGCGTGCAGAGCGGCGACACCGTCTCGACGATCGCCGCCCGCTTCGGGCTCTCGACGGCAGCCGTGCTCGCACTCAACGGGCTCAGCTGGAAGAGCCTGATCTTCCCCGGCCAGGTGCTGGCCCTCGGCGGGGCGGCTACACCGGCGCCGGTCCCGGCGCCAGCGCATGCGCCCGCGCCATCTGCGACCACGTACACGGTCGTGCGCGGAGACACGATCAGCGGCATCGCGGCCAAGTTCGGCCTGCGCACGGCGGCCGTCCTCAGCGCCAACGGGCTCAGCAGTTCGAGCGTCATCTACCCCGGTCAGCGCATCGCCATCCCGGGCGTCACCACCGCTGCGGTCAACAGGCCGACGCCGGTCGTCGCCCCGGCCCCCGTCGTCACCGCGCCGGCACCCGCGCCCGCTCCGACCGTCCAGCCGGGACAGGTCGTGGCCCTCACCGACGAGATGCGGGCCAACGCCTCCCTGATCATCCGCATCGGGAGGCAGCAGGGTGTGCCTGCACAGGGCATCGTCGTCGCTCTCGCGGCGGCCGCCCAGGAGTCCGGCCTGCGGAACGTCCGCTACGGCGACCGCGACTCGCTCGGACTGTTCCAGCAGCGGCCGAGCACCGGCTGGGGCACGCCCGACCAGGTGCTCGATCCGACCCGGGCGACGCTCGCGTTCTACGGAGGCGCGAACAACCCCAACAAGGGCCGGACGCGCGGGCTCCTCGACATCCCGAACTGGTCGGCGATGAGCGTCACCCAGGCCGCCCAAACCGTTCAGCTCTCGGCATTCCCCACCGCGTATGCGAAGTGGGAGACCTCGGCGCGCGCATGGCTCGCTCAGCTCGGTTGACCCGAAGGTCACAGCAGGGTCACGGCCCCGCAGCACACCGGTGTTTTGCAGGGTTCACGCACCCGCTGTTCCCTAGACTCGATCCGTGACCACGAGCCAGACCGACCCGATGATCGGACGTCTCATCGACGGCCGCTATCAGGTGCGCTCGCGGATCGCCCGCGGCGGCATGGCCACCGTCTACCTCGCCACCGATCTGCGCCTCGAGCGCCGGGTCGCGATCAAGATCATGCACGGCCACCTCGCCGACGACAACACCTTCAAGAGCCGCTTCGTCCAGGAGGCCCGCTCCGCAGCACGGCTGGCGCACCCCAACGTGGTCAATGTCTTCGACCAGGGCCAGGACTCCGACATGGCATACCTGGTGATGGAGTACCTCCCCGGCATCACGCTGCGCGACCTGCTCAAGGACTACGGCAAGCTCACCCCCGAGCAGACCATCGACATCATGGAGGCCGTGCTCAGCGGCCTCGGGGCCGCCCACAAGGCCGGCATCGTCCACCGTGACCTCAAGCCCGAGAACGTGCTGCTGGCCGACGACGGCCGAATCAAGATCGGCGACTTCGGCCTGGCGCGCGCTGCGAGTGCGAACACTGCGACCGGCCAGGCGCTCCTCGGCACGATCGCCTACCTGTCTCCCGAACTCGTCACCCGCGGTGTGGCCGACGCGCGCAGCGACATCTATGCGCTCGGCATCATGATGTACGAGATGCTCACCGGCACACAGCCGTTCCACGGCGAGCAGCCGATGCAGATCGCTTACCAGCACGCCAACGATCCGGTGCCCGCTCCGAGCAGTGTCAACCCGGCCGTCCCGCCCGAGCTCGACGAGCTCGTGCTCTGGGCCACCGAGAAAGACCCCGACCGGCGGCCCGCCGACGCCCGCGAGATGCTCGACCGTCTGATGGAGGCCGAGAAGTCCATCCGCGGCGACGCGGTGATGCAGCCGACCATGGTGCTGCCCCCGGCGTTCGCCGCGAACGACGGCGACACCCAAATCATCAACCCGGCCATCCGCCAGCAGGTGGCCTCGACGACGCCCACCGCGACGGACACGCTGACCGCGGCCGCCCGTCGCCGGCGCGGCAAGGGCTGGTGGCTGTTCGCGCTCGTGCTGGTGCTCGCGGCGGTCGCTGGAGGCACAGGCTGGTACTTCGGCTCGGGGCCGGGATCGCTGGTGACGGTGCCGAACGTCGTCTCGCAGGCTCCGGCCGCTGCGACCGCCGCGCTCACGGACCTCGGGTTCAAGACGGCCCAGGCGCAGGAGTACAGCGTCACGGTGCCTGCGGGTCACGTGTCGAGCACCGATCCGAAGGCGGGCGCGGCCGCAGCGCGCGGCAGCACCGTCACGCTGCGGATCTCGCAAGGCCCCAAGCCCGTCACGATCCCGGCGCTGGCCGGGCAGAGTCTCGACGCCGCCACGTCGGCGATCACCGGCGTCGGCGCCAAGGTGGGCGACACGGCCAAGCAGTTCGACGGCAAGGTGCCGGCGAACACCGTCATCTCGGCGACGCGCGCCTCCGACGGCAGCGACATCTCCGGGGGCGGCTCGTACTTCGAAGCGGCGGCGGTGAACCTCGTCGTGTCCGTCGGGCCCGTCCCCGACGTCGCCGGCATGTCGGTGAGCTCGGCCACGGCGGCGCTACAGAAGGTCGGCCTCGAGGCCACCGCCGGCCCGCAGAGCTACAGCGACACGGTGGGCAAGGGCGACGTCATCTCGGCGCAGCCTCAGCACGATGGTCCGGTGCGCCCGGGCGACACGCTGGCATTCGAGACGTCCAAGGGCCCGGAGCCGGTTCCGGTGCCCGACGTCGTCGGGCAGACGTGGGACAAGGCGAAGAAGGCGCTGCAGGACGCCGGTTTCCAACTCAAGTACAGTGCGGCGGCGGATCTGCTCCCCGGAGCCTTCGTGGTCTCCAAAGTGTCTCCGGCCGCCGGCACGCAGGCGCCCAAGGGCTCCACGGTCACGGTCAACTTCGCCGGCTTCTAGCCGCTTCTAGCCGCTCCTGCCCGCGCCCGCCACCCACGCAGTGCCCCTCGGTCGCCGTCTTGGGGAGGGCGTCAGCCCTGGCTGAGCTCCTCGGCCACGAGGAAGGCGAGCTCCAGCGACTGCATGTGGTTCAGGCGCGGGTCGCACAGTGACTCGTAGCGGGTCGCCAGGGTCTCCTCGTCGATGTGCTCGGAGCCGCCCAGGCACTCGGTGACGTCGTCGCCCGTGAGCTCCACATGGATGCCGCCGGGGTTCGTGCCCGCCGCGCGGTGCGCCTCGAAGAACCCCTGCACCTCGTCCACAACGTCGTCGAACCGGCGGGTCTTGTAGCCGTTCGGCGTGGTGAGGCCGTTGCCGTGCATCGGGTCGGTCACCCAGAGCGGGTTCGCGTCCGACCGCTTGACGGCCTCCAGCAGCGGAGGAAGCGCGTCGCGGATCTTGCCGGCGCCCATGCGAGTGATGAAGGTCAGCCGGCCGGGCTCGCGCTCCGCATCGAGCGCGTCGATGAGCCGGCGCATGTCGTCGGCCGTCGTCGTCGGGCCGAGCTTGACACCGATCGGGTTGCGGACGCGCGACAGGAAGTCGACGTGCGCGCCTCCGAGGTCGCGCGTGCGCTCGCCGATCCAGACGAAGTGCGCCGATGTGTTGTACGGCGTGCCGGTGCGCGAGTCGATGCGCGTCATCGGGCGCTCGTAGTCCATGAGCAGCGCCTCGTGGCTGGAGTAGAACTCCACGCGGGTGAGCTCGTCGAAGTCGGCCCCCGCGGCCTCCATGAACTTGATGGCACGGTCGATCTCGCGGGCGAGACCTTCGTAGCGCTGGTTGGCCGGGTTGGCCGCGAAGCCCCTGTTCCAGCTGTGCACCTCGCGCAGGTCGGCGAAGCCGCCCTGTGTGAACGCGCGGATGAGATTCAGGGTGGAGGCCGCCGTGTGGTAGCCCTGGACGAGCCGGCGCGGGTCCGCGGCGCGCGACTCCGGCGTGAAGTCGTAGCCGTTGACGATATCGCCGCGGTAGGCAGGCAGCGTCACGTCGCCGCGCGTCTCGGTGTCGCTGGACCGCGGCTTGGCGAACTGCCCCGCCATGCGGCCCATCTTGATGACCGGCACCGACGCGCCGTAGGTGAGCACGACCGCCATCTGCAGGATCGTCTTGACGCGATTGCGGATCTGATCGGCGGTCGCTCCGGCGAAGGTCTCGGCGCAGTCGCCGCCCTGCAGCAGGAACGCGTCGCCCTGCGCGGCGCGCGCGAGCCGCGAGCGCAGCTGGTCCACCTCCCCGGCGAACACGAGCGGAGGCAGCGTCGCGATCTCGGCCGAGGCGGCGGCAGCAGCCTCCGGGTCCGGCCAGGTCGGCTGTTGCTTGATCGGGAGCGTGCGCCAATAGTCCAGGCCCTGAATCACGGAGTCGTCAGCTTTCACGACGGGATCTGTGGTCTGCAGCACTGTTCTGTTCCGCTCGGTCGGGTGGAAATGGGATAACCGAGCCTATCGCGCCAAACGGAGGCGTATGCGGCTCGCGAGCGTATTGTGACGCCGGCTACGCGAGGGCCGCTCGCTTCTCCTTCACGGTGCTCGCGTACACGTCCACGTACTCCTGCGCGCCGAGTGCGTGGAGCGAGTACATGATCTCGTCGGTGACCGACCGCAGGATGAAGCGGTCGCCCTCCATGCCCTCGAACCGCGAGAAGTCGAGCGGCTCCCCGATGATGATGCCGATGCGGCCGATACGCGGCAGGCGCTTGCCGATGGGCATGATCTCGGCGGTGTCGACCATCGCGACGGGGACGACGGGGACGCCGGCCTCCAGGATCATTCGGGCCACACCGGTGCGGCCCCGGTAGAGCTTGCCGTCGGGGCTGCGGGTCCCCTCGGGATAGATCCCCAGGATCTCCCCCCGCGCCAGCAGGGCGAGGCCGGTGTTGAGCGAGGCTTCGGAGGCCTTGCCCCCCGACCGGTCGATCGGGAGCTGCCCCGTGGCGTTCATGAACGCTTTGGTCGCCCAGCCCTTCAGCCCGCGGCGGGTGAAGTAGTCGCTCTTGGCCAGGAACGACACGCGACGGTCCACGACGATCGGCAGGAAGACCGAGTCGATGAACGACAAGTGGTTGCTGGCGAGGATGACCGCGCCCTCTGCGGGCACGTTCTCGAGACCCACCACCCAGGGACGGAAGATGCCGCGCAGCAGCGGCCCCGCGATCAGGTTCTTCATCAGCCAGTAGAACATCGAACGAAAGCCTAGTGCCCTGCGCGTCGAGACGGGAGGTGCGGCTCGGCAGTGCTGTGCGTATCGGTCGTTCCGGGGCTCAGAGCGAGGCGTGGAGGCGGGCGAGGTCGGCCGCGCCGACCACACCGGCGTCGTTCACCAGCTCCGCAATCTTGAACTCCGGCTCCGGGTGGAAGCCGCGCGCGGGCAGGTTCTCGAGGTAGGCCAGCCGGATCGGCTCCAGGAGCAGCTCCCCCGCCTGTGCAACGCCGCCGCCGAAGACGAACAGCTGCGGGTCGAGGATGGCGGCCAGGCTCGCGCAGGCCTGTCCGAGCCAATCGCCCAGCTGACGGAGGGCGGCGATCGCCCCGGGGTCGCCCGCCAGGATGAGTTCGGAGATGTCCGCGCCGCTCAGCGAGCCCGTGCGGCTGCGTGCGTCGGCGAGCGCCTGGCCGATGCCGCCGGCGTCGGCCAGCTCGTTCGCCATGCGCTGCAGCGCGCGACCCGAGCCGTACTGCTCGATGCACCCGTGCGCGCCGCAGCCGCAAGGCAGGCCTCCGGGGACGACGCGCATGTGGCCGATCTCGGCGCCGGCGCCGAAGCCGCCGCGCAACAGCCGGTCGTTGCTCACGATGGCGCCGCCGACGCCGGTGCCGATGGTGAGGATCACCATGTCGCTGACCAGGCGCCCTGCACCGTAGCGGAACTCGGCCCAGCCGGCCGCGTTCGCGTCGTTCTCGATGAGCACGGGGAGGTCGATTCGCTTCTCGAGCTTCTCGCGGAAGGGCTCGTTCCTCCAGTTGATGTTGGGGGCGTAGTAGACGGTCGACTGCGCAGCGTCGATGAAGCCGGCCGCGGCCGCGCCGACGCCCGCGATCTCCTCCGGTCCGTCGGAGAGGCGTTCGATCATCGCGACGACGGCGTTCTCGATCTCCGTCGGACGACTCGCGTCGGTGGGCACACGGTCTTCGCGGACGATGGTGCCGAACTCGTCGACGACGGCGCCTGCGATCTTGGTCCCGCCGATGTCGATTCCGATGGCGTGCACGGGCGAGCCCCTTCCGGTAGGCGCGGTCAGGCGGGTGGGAGGCACGGACGAGCCGGTCGGAGGTGACTCTCTGCCGCACCATCTAGAGTGTAATCAACCACTGCGAGCCGAAGCCATTCGGCCCGATTGCCCGCCCGCCCGGTATCGAGGGAGCTACCGTGAACCAGTTCGAAATCCCCGCACTCGTCCCGGCCGACCCGGAGGCGAACGCGACGGACCTGCTCGTCCAGCGCGTGGCTGCCACCCCAGACGCCGCGCTGTTCAGCCGCCCGGACGGCGACGGATGGAGGGATGTGTCGGCCGCGGAATTCCACCGCCAGGTCGTCGCCCTGGCGAAGGGCCTCGTCGCCGCCGGCATCCAGCCGGGAGACAAGATCGGCCTGATGAGCAAGACGCGCTACGAGTGGGCGCTGATCGACTTCGCGACGTGGTTCGCTGGCGCGGTGCTCGTGCCCATCTACGAGACCTCCTCTCCGGCGCAGGTGCAGTGGAACCTGTCCGACTCCGGCGCCGTCGCGGTGATCCTGGAGGACGCGGAGATGTTCTCGAGGTTCGACGAGGTCCACCCCGACCTCCCGTTGATCCAGCGCGTCTGGCAGCTTCACCTCGGCGACCTCGACAAGCTCGCAGCTGCGGGAGCGGACGTGCCGGACGACGAGATCGAGCGCCGCAGGAACCTCGCCCGCGGCGAGGACATCGGCACCCTGATCTACACCTCCGGCTCAACCGGACGCCCCAAGGGCTGCGTGCTCACCCACTCGAACTTCGTCGAGCTGTCGCGCAACTCCGCGGAGGCGCTCGCGGAGGTCGTGTCGCAGCCGGGGGGCGCCTCCACGCTGCTCTTCATCACGACAGCGCACGTTTTCGCGCGGTTCATCGCGGTGCTGTGCGTCACCGCCGGCGTGAAGGTGGGCCACCAGGCAGACACTAGACAGCTGCTCCCCGCGCTCGCCAGCTTCAAGCCCACCTTCCTGCTTGCGGTGCCGCGCGTGTTCGAGAAGGTCTACAACTCCGCAGGGCAGAAGGCCGAGGCCGGCGGACGCGGCAAGATCTTCCGCGCGGCGGTGGAGGTCGCGGTCGAGCACTCGAAGGCGGTGGAGGCCGGGTCGGTGCCGTTCGGGCTCAAGCTCAAGTTCGCGCTGTACGACCGACTGGTGTTCTCCAAGCTGCGCGCTGCAATGGGGGGCCGCGTGAAGTACGCGGTCTCCGGCTCCGCCCCGCTCGGATCGCACCTCGGCCACTTCTTCCACAGCCTCGGCATCAAGATCCTGGAGGGCTACGGCCTCACCGAGACCACCGCACCCGCGACCGTCAACCGCCCCGACATGTTCAAGATCGGAACGGTCGGCCCGGTCCTTCCCGGAGTGGCCGTGCGCCTCGTCGACGACGGCGAGATCGAGGTCAAGGGCATCAACGTCTTCAAGGAGTACTGGAAGAACCCGGAGGCGACGGCCGCCGCATTCGACGACGGCTGGTTCCGCACCGGCGACCTGGGCACGCTGGACGACGACGGCTACCTGACGATCACCGGCCGCAAGAAGGAGATCATCGTCACCGCGGGCGGCAAGAACGTCTCCCCCGCCGCGCTCGAGGACCCGATCCGCGCCAACCCGCTGGTCAGCCAGGTGATCGTCGTCGGCGACCAGAAGCCGTTCATCGCCGCGCTCGTCACGCTGGACACCGAGATGCTGCCGACGTGGCTCGCGAACAACGGCGAAGACAAAGACATGACCCTCGCCGAGGCCTCCGTCAACCCGGCCGTGAACGCCGAGATCGAGCGCGCGATCGACGCGGCCAACAAGGGCGTCTCCCGCGCGGAGAGCATCCGCAAGTTCGTCATCCTGGCCACCGAGCTCACGGAGGCCAGCGGCCACCTGACACCCAAGCTGAGCATCAAGCGCAACGTGATCCTCGCCGACTTCGCCGACGTGATCGACGGCGTCTACAGCGGCAACCCGAGCACGCAGGGGATCTCGCTGGCGCATTAGCGGCTCCCCACCGACGATTTGCGCCGAATGTCGCGCATTGCTGCGCCAGAAGCAACATTCGGGGCAAAACGCTTGAGGCGTTCGACGAACGCCGCACGATCGTGGAAGAGATCGCGTGCAGTGACCCTGACGACGCGCCAGCCGGCCGCCTCCATCGACTCGTGGCGCTCGATGTCCGCGTGCCACTGCCGTTGATCCAGTCGGTGCCCGTCGCCCCTCGTACTCGAAGGCCAAGCGTCTGCTGGGATCGCAGAGGTCTGGATGCAGCACCAGCCGACCCTCTTTTACCTCGATGGGCCGGTTGACCTCGAGGCCGAGGTAGCCGAGATCCTCGAGGAGCAGCCGCAGAAGGCTCTCCGGACGTGAATCGCTCCCGAACCGGATGCGTTGCAGCGCCCACGAACGTGCGCGGGCCCCTTTCGTGCGAGACAGCACTTCGGAGGCTTCGACCAACTCGGGGAGGGTCGCCAGCGCCTTCCGTTTGCGTGCACCCACCAGATGGTCGCCTGCGGCCACGAGGTCCTCACGATCGAGCAGACCCGACAGCTGGCACCACACCTGCGCGGGCGCACAGACGGGGAGCCCCTCGGCCATAGTGCCCGACACTGTTCCGAGACTGTGTCCGCGTACGCCGCGACCTCCCGGAGCGTGCCGGGGAAAAGCGACTGAGACGTGCAGCGGCTCGCCGTCCACCGACCGCGGCAACGGCACCCCGAGCAGCGAGGCCGCCGCCTGATGGCTGAAGTAGGCGCCAGCTGGCAGCAGGGGAAGATACGCAGCGCATAGCTCGCGAACGGTGCACGGAGCTTCCGCCACGTGCACGGAGTGGAATCTCAATGGGGTTTGTCAACCGCGAAGGGTCAGATGGAGGAGACTCAGCGCGCTCGACCTATGCGGCTGCGAGCATCGGCTGGGATCCATGCGCCGGGTCGAACGGCTGCCCGCTGCGGTGGATGGCCCAGAGGACGTTGATGCGTCGTCGCGCGAGCGCGAGGACCGCTTGTTTGTGGGTCTTGCCCTCGATCCGTTTTCGTTCGTAGAAGGCGCGGGAGACGGGGCAGCTCCAGGCAGCGGTTTGTGCAGCGAGGTAGCACGCTCGAAGGAGGCGACGATCGTAGCGTCTGGGTCTGGAGTGGTTGCCGCTGATCTTCCCCGAGTCGCGTGGGGCGGGGGCCAGACCGGCAACGCCTGCGAGCCGGTCGGCACTTCCGTAGGCGGCAACGTCTCCGCCTGTTGCAGCGACGACGTCGGCGCCGAGGAGCGGGCCGAAGCCGGGGATGCTGAGGATGAGTTCGGCGGTGTGGTGCTCTCGGAACCGTGTCTCGATCTGGCGCTCGATCTCGGCGATCTCGCGATGGAGTCGGAGGATGTCAGCGGCGAGCCTCTGAACGATCATCGCGCTCGTGGCCTGGCCTGGGACCGTGGAGCGTTGGTGCTTGGCGACGGCGACCGCGCTGGCCGCGAGCTTCCCCGGCTTTCGGCATCCCTGCTTCTTCAGCCACGTCGTCAAGCGGGTTTGTCCCATCCGACGGATCGCGTCGGGCGTTTGGTAGCGGGTCAGGAGAAGCAGCGCGGACTTCGTACTCGCGTAGTCGAAGGCCGCTTCCAGTCCCGGGAAGAACTCGAGCAAGACCGCACGGAGTCGGTTGATCGTCCGGGTGCGATCACAGACAAGATCGACGCGGTGAGCAGTCAGAAGACGCAACTCGATGCTGATCTCATCTCCTACTCGAATTGGGTGCAGGTCGCGCCGCATTCGCGCTTGGTCGGCGATGATCGCGGCGTCCTTCGCGTCGGTCTTCCCGTCGCCGCGGTAGGTGCGAGCGGCGTGGTGAACGGTGCGGCCGGGAATATAGAGCAGAGGCTGGCCGTGATCGGTGAGGATGCTGATGAGCAGGCTCGCGCCACCGCGATTCAAGTCCGTGGCCCAGCAAATCTCTCGATCGCCGGCGAGAGTCACGACGTCGGAGAGCAGATCGAGGATCTCCCCCTCGTTGTTAGCAACCCGGCGGGAGAACAGCCGTTGGCCCTCCTCGTCGATCACCACACAATGGTGGTGTCCTTTTCCTGCGTCGATTCCGGCCCACAGCTGCGGCACGGTCACTTCCTTTCGTCTGGGTGTGTTGCGCCCAGCAGCCGACCACGCCGTCACTTCCTTACAAAGCGATCACGTCGCACTTCTCAATCAGCGGTCGAGTCGATGCGGAACACCGGGCGGCCATTCCACTCAAGCCATCTACGCGGCAAAGGATGGTCAGCCATACCCGGTGTCCCTGGGAGCGGTCGAGAGCTTACTGAGACTCCCAATCCACACGGATCAAACGTAAGGAACGGATGGTGCAGGTCGCGTTTTCGCAGTCGCGACGGGCCGATCCCATGTCGGCGAGCATCTTCGGATCGGAAAGCCGCACCGACAAGCGACGGAGGAAGGGGCTGTGGCGTGCGCATGCACCTATCGTCGCGTCACCGCATCGCCCGGGCCGCTCACACTACGAATCTGTGGAGAATCGACGTTGTCCCCGACCCCTCGCGGACAGATCATTCGCCGCAAATCACGCGCGCACCGCTACGAGACGCCTCATTCGGCGCAAATCACAGCTCGCGCATTCGCCGCAAATGTGGCGCTCCAGGCGTGAAAGCGAGACATTTGCCGCAAGTGCGAGGCGTTGCTCGGGGGGCGGGGGGCGGGGGGCGGGGCGCGGGGGGGGCGAGCGCGGGGTTACAGCTCGTCGCGCCAGGAGTGGGCGGGGGCGTAGCCGAGCACCCGGCGGGCCTTCGCGATCGACAGGAGGGTGTCGTTGACGCCGAGGTCGTCCTTCTTGAGCGGGACGCCGGGGAACACCTCGGCGACGAGCTCGGCGTTGGGCCGCGTCATCACGGTGTCGGCTGCGGCGATGATGAAGCGGTCGAACCCGGTGGTGTCCCACTCCAGCGCGCGGAGGATGGCCTGGGCGCCGTCACGCGCGTCGATGTAGCCCCACAGGTTCCACTTGCGCGCCCGCGCGTCGGCGTCGAACGACGGGAAGGCCGCGTAGTCGGCCGGCTCCATCACGTTCGAGAACCGCAGGGCCACGATCTTGAGCGCTGGATCCCAGCGCACCAACTCGATCGCCATCTGCTCCTCGAGGTGCTTGACCAGCGAGTAGGTGGACTCGGGGCGGGCCGGGTAGTCCTCGTCGACCGGGATGTACGGCGGCGGCACGTCGAACGGGAGGCCGAGGACGGTCTCGCTCGATGCGTACACGACGTTGCGGATGCCGGCGCGGCGTGCGGCCTGGAAGACGTTGTACGTGACGCGGATGTTGTTGTGGAAGGTCGCGACGTCGCTCAGGATGGCGGGCGCCGGGATCGCGGCCAGGTGGACGATAGCGTCGAAACCGTCGTGGAGATCGTTGACCCCGAGGATTGCGTCGAGCGTCTGCCCGTAGTCGGTGAGGTCGACCCGCACGAACCCGGCGCCGCGCTCCCCCGTCGCGTCCAGATTGACGACGGTGTGACCCGCCGCGCGTAGTTCGCGCACGACGGTCCGTCCGAGCTTTCCCGATCCTCCGGTGACTGCGATGTCCATGGGATCGAGTCTAGGACTCGGTCAGCTCGGTCCCCGCCATCGCGCCCCTCCACAGCGTGACATCACGAGAGCAGTTCCCGGATATCGTCCGCGCTGAAGGAGCCGGTGGTCTTCTCTCCGTCGCTCAGCAGCGCGTCGAACAGTGCCCGCTTCTCGGCGCTCCGTTCTAGCACTTTGTGCTCGATGGTTCCCTTCGCTATCAGCCGGTAGACGTACACCGGCCGCTGCTGCCCGATCCGGTGGGCACGGTCGACAGCTTGCGCCTCCGCCGCGGGATTCCACCAGGGATCCAGGAGCACACAGTAGTCGGCCTCGGTGAGGTTGAGTCCGACTCCCCCCGCCTTCAGAGAGATGAAGAAGACGGACGCACCGCCGGATCGGAAGGTGTCGATCGCCCGCTGACGGCCACGAGTCGCCCCATCCAGGTAGACGGACCGGATGCCAGCGCTCTCGGCGCGATCACGCGCCTTCCGGAGGAAGGCGGTGAACGTCGAGAAGACCAGGATGTTGTGTCCCTCCTCGACGGCCTCGCCGATCAGTTCGGTGAGATGCTCCAGCTTGGCCGACGGCACCTCGTCGGCGTCGTCTTCGACCAGCGTCGGATCGAGGGCGTGCTGGCGGAGAGTCGTCAGCGCGCCGAGTATGGCGACATAGTTGCCGGTGAAGTCGTCCTCGATCAAGCCGAGAATCTTCTGCCGCTCCCGTTGCAGTCGTCGATCGTACAGGCGGCGGTGGTCCGGGTGCAGTTCGATCTCGACCACCTGCTCGGTCTTCTGGGGTAGCTCCGGCGCGACGGCCTCCTTGGTCCGGCGGAGCAGGAACGGCCTGATCCGGCGCTGGAGAACGTCGAGAGCGCCGGCATCGTGCGCTTTCTCGATCGGATCGCGGAAGACGTCCCGGAAGTGATCGGGGTCACCGAGCAGCCCTGGAGAGCACAGCGAGAAGATGGCCCACAATTCGCCCAGGTTGTTCTCCAGCGGCGTGCCGGTCACGGCGATCGTGAACGGCGCGCCGATGTCCCGGATGGCCCTGTATGTTTTCGAATTCCGGTTCTTGACCTGCTGCGCCTCGTCGAGAAGCAGCCCGCTCCACTCGACACGTGAATAGTCCTCGGCCTCGTAGCGCAACAGGGCGTAGCTGGTCACCACGATGTCGGCGCCGGTGACCTCCGTGGCAAGCAGAGTGCCCCGACGCTTCCCCGTCGCGCTGATGCCGACCACGCGCAGCCCCGGAGCGAACCGGTGCGCCTCGGCGACCCAGTTGCCGATGACCGATGTCGGCGCGACTACTAGGAACGGTGCGGCGTCCGGCGCCTCCTCCCGAGCTCGGGCGATCATGGCCAGGACCTGCACGGTCTTGCCGAGTCCCATATCGTCGGCGAGGACCCCGCCGAGTCCATTTCGCCGGAGGAAGTCGAGCCAGGACAGGCCCATCGACTGGTATGGCCGTAACGTCGCCAGGAATCCAGCAGGGACGGCAACGGGTTCGATGCTCGCCTGCGTCGAAAGGCCACGCAGCTTGTCGAACCAGGCCGACTCCTGCGCTCGCACGATCCCCAGCTCGACCAGTTCAGACCAGTACTCCACCTGATAGCGGCCGACCCGCAAAGCGCCGCGGGTACGATCGCTCAGCGCTCCGGCCTCCGCGATCAGGGCACGCAACCGGTCGAGCTCCTCCGAGCACAAGTCCAGCCACCGGCCGTCGGGCGCGATGTAGAACGGATCGTTCCGTGCCAGATGGACGAACAGGTCGGCGAAGGGAACCTCAACGTCGCCGATCCGCATGGTTCCCCACAGATCGAACCAGTCGACCGCGGCATCGTCCACCTCGAACTCGATGACCGGTTCTGAGGCAAACGGCCGGAGAGCGAGTTCGTCGCCGACCTCTTCGATTTCGAGCGGCTCGCAGGAACGCAGGCTGCGGAGCGACTCCGTGAAGCGCACGGCATCCGCCGCTTCAAGACGTCGGGAGGGGAATGGTGCGTCCTCCGTCGATTCGTGAACGCCCGACCCGGTCATCAGCGCGTGGAGCGACTCGTCCAGGCATGCCAAGACCGCCACCCTGACCGCGTCCTCTTCGGAAACGCTGCGCTGACGCCGTGGACGATCGGCCGGCCAGCTCCAGCGCAGATCGACCCCGAGGCCCTCATGCTGGACCCGCAAAACGGCTTTTAGCGGCGTGCGTTGCGGCGGCGAATAGCTCTGGTCACTCGATCCGACGCGGGCGACCCGCTGCAGTTGGGGGAGGTAATCCGCTTGGAACCGGTCCAGGTCCTCCAGCGGAACGGTGATCGGCTTCGCCTGCGCGACCACCTGCTCGACCGCGGAGGCGAGTGGTCCCACGAACGCGCGCAGAACGATCCGTTCCTCCGGGGTACCTGCGTCGGTCACCCTGGCGAATCCGACCGGGGGCGACCCGATCAAGAGCCGGGGAATCTCATCGACAGGCTCCCCCTGCACGACCAACTGCGGCTGGAGGCGGAGACGCTTCCGCCGCACAGTCAGGTCGAACCGGACCTCGGCCGGATCGTTCTCGACGGCAACAGGATGCTGTCCCTTCGTGTCGCCAATGAACGATACGCCGCACTCCTGCATCTCCGCCAGCAGCGACCACAGCGAGCGCGACGGCATGCGATCGAGTGGCAACCAATCGGGGCGGCTCCAATAGCGGTAGTCCGCCGAGAGGTCGTACAGCCGCATCAGCTCTGTCAGGAGCGAATCGTGATCAGAGTGGAGATCCCGCCCGCCGGACACCCCCGACCAGCTGATTCCCGACTTGATCCACCGACCGCGGGTGCCGCGAATTGCGGGACGAACCGAGAGCTGTTCCACGCCGCGACGAGACCGTCCGTTATACGAACCCGCCTCAGGTCGGCGAACCGTGAAGAACAGCCCGAGCGCCTCCTCGCCGTCGGAACGGTCGCCGTCGACCACCCGGTCGAGGACCTGCTGCCACTTGGGCGCTGCCGCCCGCGGAGGCCCCAGCCCGGCGAGCACGGCGAGGACCGCCACGACATGCGCACACTGGTGGTCGGGACACTCGCACTCGGCGCCGAAGGACGCCTCGTTGAGCCGAATGGCCACCCAGCACGCGAACACCGTCGCGTTGTCCGCAACGATGGCTCGCGCGACTACCGCGCCATCGACCTCATCCACTCTTTCCAAGGAGACCGCGCCGTTGACGGCTAAGTCCGTCCCCCAGGCCGCGAGGAGCACGCCGAAGGTTCTCCTCAGCGTTGCTTCATCCATCATCTCGGCGAACGCTTCGGTCGGTTCGGCTGCCATCGTTCAGAACCAATCCGACTGCCGCACCTGGCGCATCGCCTCGCGCCGGGTTTCCTTGTCGAGCCGGTCGAGGTAGAGCTTGCCGTCGAGGTGGTCGGTCTCGTGTTGGAGGGCCTGCGCCATCACGCCGGTGCCGGACAGTTCGATCTCGTTGCCGTCGAGGTCGTTGCCGCGTACGCGGGCGAACGGGTAGCGGGCGGTCTTGAACCACAGCCCGGGAACCGAGAGGCACCCCTCGTCGACCAGCTCGGGCTCGCCGGAGACCTCCACCAGCTCGGGGTTGATGATGTAGCCGACCTCGCCGTCGACGTTGTAGCTGAACGCCCGCAGGCCGACGCCGATCTGCGGTGCGGCGACGCCCGCGCGGCCCGGAGTCACGACACTGTCGATGAGGTCCTCCACGAGGCCGCGGACGCCCTCGTCGATCTCGAGGACCGGCTCGGACGGGGTCTTCAGGACAGGGTCGCCGAACAGGCGGATCTGGCGTTCGGTCACAGGTATCTCCTCGGGCGCGCGCACGGCGCGATGGCGGCGGACGGGGTCAGGCGCGCTCGGCGGGCATGCCCTCGACCACGAGCGCCGCGAGGGCGCGGGCCGAGAGCTTGGTCAGCGGCTTGAGATCCTTCCAGGACACCACCGAGCCGGCAGCCAGCTGCGGGTCGTACGGGATGCGGACGATCTCGCGCACACGCGAGCGGAAGTGCGACTCGATCTCGTCGAGCTTCACCAGATTCGTGGCGTGGGTCGCAGTGTTCAGCGCGACGATCGCGTTGCGGACGAGATCGGTGTAGCCGTTGGCCTCGAGCCAGGTGAGCGTCTCGGAGGCCAGGCGGGCCTCGTCGACGCTCCCGCCGGACACGATCACCAGAGAGTCGGCGCGCTGCAGCGTCGCCCGCATCACCGAGTGCACGATGCCCGTGCCGCAGTCGGTCAGGACGATCGAGTAGAAGCGGGCCGAGAGGTCGGCGACGACGTTGTAGTCGTTCTCGTCGAAGGCCTCCGACAGCAGGGGGTCGGTGTCGGACGCCAGGATGTCGAGCCGGGTCTCGTCGCGCGAGACCAGCGCCGAGAAGTCGGTGAAACCGCCGATGCTGGCTGCCTTGTGAACGACGTCGCGCACGGTCGCCCTGGTCTGCTTGGGGACGCGCTCCGAGAGCGTCCCGCGGTCGGGGTTCGCGTCGATCGCGATGATGCGGTCTTCGCGAGCGTCGGCCAGCGCCATCCCGAGCAGCGTCGTGACCGTGGTCTTGCCGACCCCGCCCTTGCGCGTGAGCACGGGCACGAAGCGGGCGCCGCCCTCGAACTGCTTCTGGATGCGGTGATCGAGCTCCTTGCGCGCGCGGACCTTCGCCGAGTCGCCCAGATTGACCATGCGGAACGTGACATTATACACGAACTGCTGCCACGGACCTTCCGGCACCGGACGCGTCTTGCGGTTGACCTCCAGCAGGCGGTCGGCCGTCAGCATGGCTGCGGGCTCGGGCTGCGGCGAGTGCTCGCCGCGCAGCCGGTCGCGGCGTGACTGACCGAATGCCTCGGCGTGAGCGTCGGCCCCGGGCGGCGGGACCGTCTCGCTGCCGCCCGTGTCGTGCGGGGTCGACGTCGGAGCGGTCGCCAACCGGGAGGCCACGATCGCGACGGAGGTGGTCGTCGGTTCGCTCGGCGACTCCACGAAGCCCGGGTTCACGGGTACGTCGTCGATCGCGACGGCGGCCTCGTCCTCTGGGATCTGCTTCGGCGGTGTCGGCGGCAGGTCAACGGCGATGCTCAGCGTCGAGTCGACCTCGAGCGGCGACGGACGGAAGCTGGGCTTCTCGTTCGTCGACTCGAGGTCGCCGCGTTCCGGCTCCTCCTGTTTGTCGGCCACGGTTGTCACTCCTTCTGCCGCTCGACGGGAGACGACTGCGACAGTTTATCGGGCGGGGTCAGGCCGGCGTGATGACGACCAGCAGATCGCCCGCGTCCACCTGCTGGGTCTTCGGGATGGCGAGACGCTCGATCGTGCCGGCGATGGGAGCGGTGATGGCCGCCTCCATCTTCATGGCCTCGATCGAGGCGACCGACTGCCCGGCCGCCACGGCATCGCCCGGCACTACGTGGAGGGTCACCACACCGGAGAACGGCGCGGCGACCTGGCCCGGCTTGGCCGTGTCGGCCTTCTCGGCGGCCTTGGCCTCCACGACGATGCTGCGGTCGCGCACGAACACCGGCCGCAGCTGGCCGTTGAGCGTGGTCATGACGGTGCGCATGCCCTTGTCGTCGGCCTCGCCGATCGCCTCCAGGCCGATGTAGAGCCGCACGCCCTTGCTGAACTCGATAACGTGCTCCTCGCCTGCGCCCAGGCCGTACAGGTAGTCGATCGAGTCGACGACGGAGAGGTCGCCGAACAGCTCGCGAATCTGCTCGTAGATCCGCGTGGGGGCGGGGAACAGCAGCCGGTTGAGGGCCGCCCGGCGTGCGGCGCTGGAGCCCTCGAGCGCCTCGGCGTCGGCCTGGGAGATGTCCTCGACGCCGACCTTCACCGTCTTGCCCGCGAGCACCTTCGTGCGGAACGGCTCCGGCCAGCCGCCGGGCAGCTCGCCCAGCTCGCCCGCCATGAACCCGACGACCGAGTCGGGGATGTCGTAGTTCTGCGGGTTCTCGGCGAAGTCGTCCGGGTCGGCGTGAACGGCCGCCAGGTGCAGCGCGAGGTCGCCGACGACCTTCGACGACGGCGTGACCTTGGGGATGCGCCCCAGGATGCGGTTGGCGGCGGCGTACATGTCCTCCACCAGCTCGAAGTCCTCTGCGAGGCCCAGCGCCTTGGCCTGCTGGCGGAGGTTGGACAGCTGGCCGCCCGGGATCTCGTGCTTGTAGACGCGACCCGTCGGGCCGGGCAGGCCCGACTCGAACGGCCGGTACACCTGGCGCACGGCCTCCCAGTACGGCTCGAGGTCTTCGACGGCCGACAGCGAGATACCGGTGTCGCGGTCGGTGTGCGCGAGCGCGGCGACGAGCGCGGAGGCGCTCGGCTGACTGGTGGTGCCCGCCATCGGCGCGCTGGCCACGTCGACCGCGTCGGCGCCGGCGCGCGAGGCGGCGAGCAGGGTCGCGAGCTGGCCGCCCGGCGTGTCGTGGGTGTGCACGTGCACCGGGAGGTCGAAGCGGTCGCGGAACGCGGCGACCAGCTTCTCGGCCGCGGAGGGACGCAGCAGGCCCGCCATGTCTTTGATCGCGAGGATGTGCGCGCCGGACTCCACGATCTGCTCGGCGAGCCGCAGGTAGTAGTCGAGCGTGTACAGGTCTTCTGCCGGGTCGAGCAGGTCGCCTGTGTAGCAGACCGCGACCTCGGCGATGGCCGTGCCGGTCGCGAGCACCGATTCGATCGCCGGACGCATCTGCGACACGTCGTTGAGCGCGTCGAAGATCCGGAAGATGTCCACGCCCGTCGCTGCGGCCTCCCGCACGAACGCGTCGGTCACCTGCGTCGGGTACGGCGTGTAGCCGACGGTGTTGCGACCGCGAAGCAGCATCTGGATGTTGATGTTCGGCAGCACCTCGCGCAGAGCGGCGAGCCGCTCCCACGGGTCTTCGCCTAAGAAGCGCAGGGCGACGTCGTAGGTCGCGCCTCCCCAGGCCTCGACTGAGAGCAGTTCGGGAGTCAGCCGCGCGACGTACGGCGCGACCGCCAGCAGGTCTTTGGTGCGCACGCGCGTCGCAAGCAGCGACTGGTGGGCGTCGCGGAAGGTGGTCTCGGTGACAGCGAGCGCGGTCTGAGCGCGCAGCGCATCGGCGAAGCCCTTCGGGCCGAGCTCGAGCAGCCGCTGGCGGGAGCCCGACGGCGCCGGCACGCTCAGGTCGAGGCGCGGGAGCTTCTCGACCGGGGATGCGACCTCCGGCCGCGGCCCGTTGGGCTGGTTGACGGTGACGTCGGCCAGCCAGTTGAGCACCTTGGTGCCGCGGTCTTTGGAGGCGCGGCCCTTGAAGAGCTCAGGTCGCTCCTCGATGAAGGAGGTGGAGACGTTGCCCGCGATGAAGTCCGGGTCTTCCATGACCGCCTGGAGGAACGGGATGTTCGTGGCGACGCCGCGCACACGGAACTCGGCCAGCGCACGCCGGGCACGCAGCACCGCCGCCGGGAAGTCGCGGCCCCGCGTGATGAGCTTGGCCAGCATCGAGTCGAAGTGCGGGCTGATCTGGGCGCCCGGGTTGATCGTGCCGCCGTCGAGACGGATGCCTGCGCCGCCCGGCGAGCGGTAGGTCGTGATCTTGCCGGTGTCTGGACGGAAGTTCGCCGTCGGATCCTCTGTGGTGATGCGGCACTGGAGGGCGGCGCCGCGCATCTGCACCGTCTCCTGGCTGAGGCCCAGGTCGGCGAGGGTTTCGCCCGCGGCGATACGGATCTGCGACTGCACCAGGTCGACGTCGGTGATCTCTTCCGTGACCGTGTGCTCGACCTGGATGCGCGGGTTCATCTCGATGAACACGTGCTGGCCGGCGCGCTCGCCCGCGGTGTCGAGCAGGAACTCGACGGTGCCCGCGTTCTCGTAGCTGATGGAACGCGCGAAGGCGATCGCGTCGCGGTAGAGCGACTGGCGGATCTCGTCCGACAGGTTCGGCGCCGGCGCGATCTCGACCACCTTCTGGTGGCGGCGCTGCACCGAGCAGTCGCGCTCGAACAGGTGGATGGTGTTCCCCGCGCCGTCGGCGAGGATCTGCACCTCGATGTGACGGGGGCGCAGAACAGCCTGCTCGAGGAACATGGTGGGGTCGCCGAATGCGCTGTCGGCCTCGCGCATGGCCTCTTCGAGCGACGCGCGCAGGTCCTCCTTGCGGGCGACCCGGCGCATGCCGCGGCCGCCGCCGCCGGCGACCGCCTTGGCGAAGATCGGGAACCCGATCTCCTCGGCGCCCGTGAGCAGCTCCTCGATGTCGCGCGATGGCGGGGTGGACTTGAGGACCGGGACGCCCGCGGCGATCGCGTGCTCTTTCGCCGTGACCTTGTTGCCTGCCATCTCGAGCACCTCGGCGCGCGGGCCGATGAACGCGATGCCCGCAGCGCGCGCGGCGTCGGCGAGCTCCGGATTCTCGGAGAGGAAGCCATAGCCGGGGTAGATCGCGTCGGCGCCGGACTCCTTGGCGACCCGGATGATCTCCTCGACGTCGAGATAGGCGCGCACCGGGTGGCCGGGCTCGCCGATCTGGTAAGCCTCGTCCGCCTTCAGCCGGTGCATCGAGTTGCGGTCTTCGTAGGGGAAGACGGCGACCGTCGCGGCGCCCAGTTCGTACGCGGCGCGGAAGGCTCTGATGGCGATTTCACCGCGGTTGGCAACGAGGATCTTACGGAACATGGGGACCTTTCGAGCAGGGGTCGGCACCACACAGCAAACGGTTAGGTACTCCAAGACTAGTGAAGGTAACGTGGCTGTCGTGCACGTACTCAGCGTTAGTTCCCTCAAGGGCGGTGTCGGAAAGACCACGGTGACGCTCGGTCTGGCGTCCGCTGCCTTCGCGAAAGGGCTCCGGACGCTCGTCGTCGACCTCGACCCGCAGTCAGATGTCTCGACCGGCATGGACATCCAGGTCGCCGGTCACCTCAACGTCGCCGACGTGCTCGCCTCCCCCAAAGAGAAGATCGTCCGCGCCGCGATCGCGCCCTCTGGCTGGACCAAGGGCCGCCCCGGCAAGATCGACGTCATGATCGGCAGCCCGTCGGCCATCAACTTCGACGGCCCGCACCCGAGCATCCGCGACATCTGGAAGCTCGAGGAGGCCCTCGCCAACGTCGAGCACGACTACGAATTGGTCCTCATCGACTGCGCTCCGTCGCTCAACGCACTCACCCGCACGGCGTGGGCCGCGAGCGACCGCGTGGCCGTCGTGACCGAGCCCGGCCTGTTCTCGGTGGCCGCCGCCGACCGCGCGCTGCGTGCGATCGAGGAGATCCGCCGCGGCCTGTCGCCGCGCCTCCAGCCGCTCGGCATCATCGTCAACCGGGCGCGCGTGCAGTCGCTCGAGCACCAGTTCCGCATCAAGGAGCTGCGCGACATGTTCGGCCCGCTGGTGCTCTCGCCCCAACTCCCCGAGCGCACGTCGCTGCAGCAGGCGCAGGGCGCGGCCAAGCCGCTGCACGTCTGGCCAGGTGAAAGTGCGCAGGAAATGGCGCACAACTTCGACCTGATGCTCGAGCGCGTGCTGCGCACCGCGAAGATCGGCGAATACGCCGTCGCCGGGTCCTAGATCCCAGCTATGTCCGGAAGTCCGGACATCTCGATCGCCTGACGGCGTGTCTGACCGTTCAAACGGGGATTCGCGGCCGGATCAGCCGGATCTCCGGAGTTGCGGTGTGCGGGAGTACGGTCGCGGTCGCGGGGGCGCTGCCGCTCAGGAGGCCTTGGACTTGGCTGCGCGGCGGGCGGCGAGCTCGTCGAGGTCGTCGCCCTGGGTGTCGAGCTCGACGAGGGAAGATTCGACCTCGCGCAGCACCTTTCCGACGGCGATGCCGAAGACGCCCTGGCCGCGGCTGACGAGGTCGATGACCTCGTCGTTCGAAGTGCAGAGGTAGACGCTGGCGCCATCGCTCATGAGCGTGGTCTGGGCGAGGTCGTTCACGCCCGCTTCGCGCAGCTGGTTGACGGCCGTGCGGATCTGCTGCAGCGAGATGCCGGTGTCGAGGAGGCGCTTGACCAGCTTGAGGACGAGGATGTCACGGAAGCCGTACAGACGTTGCGAACCCGACCCCGCGGCTCCGCGGACGGTCGGTTCGACGAGACCGGTGCGCGCCCAGTAGTCCAGCTGACGGTAGGAGATACCGGTCGCCCGGGCGGCGACAGCGCCGCGGTAGCCGTTGGCGTCATCCATCTCGGGCAGGCCGTCGGTGAACAGCAGGCCCAGGTCGTACCGGGCGGCGTCGCTGTCACGACTCAATTCGCTCATGGTGCCTGCCTCTCGCCCTGGGCTACAGATGTGCGTCTCAGGATGAGCCGCTTTCCTCAACGGTACCCATCCCCCGGTCCCCGGGCAACGACATCCGACAATCGTCGTCGGCGTGTCGGGGCTCAGGGACGCAGCCGCTCGAGAGCGGCCCGGATGATGCTGCCGCGCACGACGTCGAGCTGACCGGCGATCTCCCGCGCCAACTCGGCGGTCTGCGGGCGGGAGGTGACGTCGTTGCGCCGCGCGAGCGGCACCAGAGCGGTCTCGATCAATCCGATCTCACGCTCCGCCGCAGCACGGAATCCACGCAGGTGCCGTGGTCCGATCCCGGTTCGGGAGAGCTCGGCCAGGGCCCGCAGCACGGTCAGCGCCTCCTCGCCGTAGACATCGGCCGGCACGATGAGGGAGGCGCTGACGGCCTCCTGGAGCAGTTCGGGACTCGCCCCGGCCTCACGCAGCAGCTCGTCGCGCTGGAATCGCCGGCTGGCCGACAGCATCGACGCCGCGGCACCGGCGGGCGCGCCGCCGGGGATCGGCGGGTCGCCTCCGGCATCCACCTCGGCGAGGTACTTCTTGATCACCTTCAGCGGGAGGTAGTGGTCGCGCTGCATGGCGAGCACCGTGTGCAGCCGCTCGACGTCGACCGGTGAGAACTTGCGATAGCCCGACGCAGTGCGCGACGGGGTGACGAGCCCGCGCTCCTCGAGGAACCGGAGCTTGGACGACGACAGGTCCGGGAACTCCGGAGTGAGCCGTGCGAGAACCTGGCCGATCGAGAGCAGTGCGGGCGAGGCGGCCTGGGCTCTCGCTGCTTGCCGGGCCACGGAGGGCGGCCCTAGCCGTTCGCCGCTGCGGCGAGGTCTTTGCGCGACGCGTAGAACGTGAGCCGGAACTTGCCGATCTGAACCTCGGAGGAGTCACTGAGCAGGGCGCTCTCGATGCGCACGCCGTCGTAGTAGGTGCCGTTGAGCGACCCCAGGTCGCGCACCTCGAAGGCCGTTCCGCGGCGAGTGAACTCGGCGTGACGTCGCGACACGGTCACGTCGTCGAGGAAGATGTCGGCGTTGGGGTGGCGCCCGGCGCTCGTCACATCGGCATCGAGCAGGAAGCGCGCACCCGTGTTCGGCCCGCGACGCACGATCAGGAGAGCCGAGCCGGAAGGCAGGGCGGCGATCGCCTCCTGCTCCTCGGGACTGATCTCTCCGTCGACCGGGAACATCTTGGACACGAACTCCTCGCCGAAGCGCGCGGTCGTGTCCTCGTTTCCCGTCGCGGATTCGCGCGTGGGGTTCGCGGCGGCGCGGTCGTCACCTTTTCCCTCGGGAAAACTCTGAGCAGCGGGGTAATTCTCGTCAGGCACCGTCAACCTCCTCCTGGTCAAGCCTATCGGAATGTGGCCCGCTGTCATCGGCCGGAAGCCGGATGACTCGGGCCGTCTCGCGAATGTAGACGATTCCGGCCCACCAATAGAGGAACGCTCCCCACAGCGCGAAGGCCCAGCCGAGCGGCAGCGAGTAGGGAGCGGTGGCGTCGAACGCCTCGCCCAGCATGAGGAGAGGGAGCGCCAAGAACAGGCAGAACGTGGCCACCTTGCCGAGGTGATGCACCGGCAGCGGACCGAAGCCGTGGTTGGCGAGGATGAGGCCGAGCACCGCCAGCATGACGTCGCGCGCGACGATCACCGCAACCAGCCACCAGGGGAGGACCTCCCGCCAGGCGAGGCCGATGAGCGCCGCGAAGATGTAGAGGCGGTCGGCCGCGGGGTCGAGGAGCTGGCCGAGCCGCGAGACCTGGTTCAGCTTCCTGGCCAGCCAGCCGTCGAGGAAGTCGGTGATGCTCGAGACGACGAGGACGGCGAGAGCGAGCGCGTCCTCCCCCACGATCACGAACCACAGGAACACCGGGACCAGAGCGAGCCGGAAGAAACTGAGAGCGTTCGGGACCGTCCACACGCGCGAGCTCACCGCGCCGACACCATCCACGTTTTCCACTCTAGTGACCGCGTATGCGCCGGTGCGCGAGACCGCAACACCGAGAATGCCCCTCACACCTAGGATGTGGGGCGTGGAGCCCATCATCGTCTGCCTGTGGATCCTCGTCGGCGTGTGCGCCGCCACCTGGGTGCTGTCGCTGATCGCCGGCGAGCACTCCTGGGTCGACCGGATCTGGTCGATCGTGCCCGTGGCCTATGTCTGGGTGTTCGCCGGCGCGGCCGGCCTCCAGGACGCCCGTCTGGACCTGATGGCCGGTCTCGTCACGCTGTGGGGCGCGCGGCTCACGTTCAATTTCGCGCGCAAGGGAGGCTATGCTCCCGGCGGCGAGGATTACCGCTGGGAGGTGCTGCGCGGCCGGATGAGCCGCGGGGCGTTCGCGGCGTTCAACCTGTTCTTCATCGCGATCTACCAGAACGTGCTCCTGCTGCTGATCGCTCTGCCTGCGTGGACCGCGTACCTGCACCCGACACCGGTGAACGCGCTCGACATCGTCTGCGCCGTGCTCTTCCTGCTGTTCCTGGCGGGCGAGACGATCGCCGACCAGCAGCAGTGGGACTTCCAGCAGTGGAAGAAGCGGGAGGTCGTCGCCGGGCGGCAGCCGAGCCCGCGCTTCCTGCAGACCGGGCTGTTCCGGTTGTCGCGGCACCCGAACTTCTTCTTCGAGCAGGCGCAGTGGTGGAGCGTCTTCCTGTTCGGCTGCGCCGCCGCCGGCTCGATCCTGCAGTGGACCGTGATCGGCCCGCTGCTGCTCACCGGGCTGTTCACCGGCTCGACTGTGTTCACCGAGAGCATCTCGCGCTCGCGGTACCCCGAATACGCGGACTACCAGCGGCGTACGTCGCCGATCGTCCCGTGGTTCCCGCGGCGCGGGGACGAGACGGTCACGGCGCGGTCGTGACCTCGCGCGCCGGGCGGGGGAAAGCCTCCCGCATGTGGTCGGAGTCGAGGTAGTCGGCGACCCCGATGAGGATGAGGCTGAAAACGATCTGCTCGGTCACCATCCAGAACGGGTAGAGCCCCGGGATCGCCGCGATCACGAGCGTCACGACGGGGAAGATCTTGGAGAACAGCCGTAGGCGCGCGTACGCCCAGTAGTAGCCCTTCTGGGCGCGCCACGCGAAGTAGAACAGGGTAACGGTCATGCCGAGCACGACGACCGAGCGCATCCAGACCGCGAACGGCACGAGGGCGCCGTCGAGCGTGAGGACGAGGGCGATCACGACCGCCGTCGTGCCGACGACGAGCTCGGCGGCCAGCAGCCAGGCGATGACGACGAACGCCCGGCGTGGCGTCCGCCCGCGATCCGGTCGAGCCGTCGCAGCAGGGATTCCATGCCTTCACGGTAACGCGACGCGGCTGAGAGCTGCTTCCACCTTTCGATGGGTCCAGCGCGTACGGTGGAGGCATGTCCTGCATCCGCTTCAACACCCGCGCCCAGCGTCAGGCCATGCGCGACCACAGCCCCGGGATACTCACCGCGGAGCAGGCCGCCGTGCTGCATCCGGCACCGCAGTTCACGGAGAGCAAGCTGCGGAGGCTGCGGCTGCTCGCGACCGACCCGAACCCGAAAATCCGGGAGGCCGTTGCCTCAAGCTACAACACGCCGGAGGATCTGTTCCTGGAGCTCGCGAACGACCCGGACGAGGGCGTGCGCGGCTGCGTCGCCAAGAACGAGGCGACGCCGTGCGACATCCTGCGGTCGCTCGCGAGCGACCGCTCGGAGACGGTACGCGGCTGGGTCGCGGTCAACTACTCGGTACCGGCGGACGTGATGGAGAAGCTGGCGAACGACCGCAGCCGGACGGTGCGCAGCCTCGTGAAGTGGAAAGCGCAGCTGGCCGAGGAGGAGAGCACGCTCGAGCGGGCCGGGGAGCCGGCCCTCCAGCCATGACGAGTGTCCGTGTCGATGCCTGGGCCTGGGCCGTGCGCCTCTACAAGACCCGGTCGGCGGCCTCCGACGCGTGCAAGGCCGGCCATCTCAAGGTCAACGGAGACCGTGCGAAGCCGTCGCAGCAGGTGAAGGTCGGCGACGAGGTGCGCGCCTACGTCGGCGGCTCCGAGAAGATCTACATCGCGCGCAAGCTCATCGTGAAGCGGGTGGGCGCGGCCATCGCCGCCGAGTGCTTCGAAGACCGCACCCCGCCGCCACCTCCGAAGACCGAGGCGCCGTCGGACATCACGCGCGAACGCGGGGCGGGGCGCCCCACCAAGCGCGACCGGCGCCTGCTCGACCAGCTCCGGGGCCGCTGATGGCTGTGGCGCGGGTCGGCATCTCCGGATGGACGTACGCGCCCTGGCGCGGAGTGTTCTACCCGAAGGGCCTGCCGCATCGCGCAGAGCTGGAGTACGCGTCGTCGAAGCTCGACTCGATCGAGATCAACGGCAGCTTCTACGCGCTGCAGAAGCCCTCGAGCTACCGCACCTGGGCCGAGACCACTCCCGACCGGTTCGTCTTCGCCGTCAAGGGCGGTCGCTACATCACGCACATCCTGCGGCTGCGGAACGCACGGGCCGCGCTGGCGAACTTCTTCGCGTCCGGCGTTCTCGCGCTCGGCCCCAAGCTCGGCCCGATCCTCTGGCAGCTGCCGCCGACCTTGCCGCTGGACCCGGAGGCGCTGGACGCGTTCCTCGGGATGCTGCCGTCGAGCGCGGCGGACGCGCGCAGGCTCGCCGCCGAGACGACGCTCGAGGAGGACCGCACGGATCTGACCTCCGGGGGTGACCACGCCCTGCGGCACGCGGTGGAGGCGCGACACCCGAGCTTCACCGACCCGGCATTCGCCCGCGTCGCGCGCGAGCACGGCGCCGCGGTGGTCCTCGCCGACACCGCCGGCAGGTACCCGGTGATCCGAGAGGTCACCGCCGACTTCGCATACGTACGCCTCCACGGCGACCAGGAGCTGTATGCGAGCGGGTACACCGATGAGGCGCTCGACCGCTGGGCCGCTGAGTTGCGGCAGCGACTCGATGCCGGTCTCGACGTGTTCGCGTACTTCGACAACGACCTGAAGGTGCGCGCGCCCTACGACGCCATGGGGCTCTGCGAGCGGCTGCGCTGAACGCCGTCCGCCGGCCCGAAGACGCGGTCTCAGTCCTGCAGCACCGACATCACGTTTCCTGCCGGGTCGCGGAACCAGGCGATGTCCGGTCCACGATTCGCCGCCTTGCCGCGCGCGATGCCCTTCTCGTCGGTCGGGAACGCGTCGTCGTCGTAGATCGTGGTCACCACGCCCTTCGCGTTGAGCTCGTCGACGGCCGCGTCGATGTCGGCGACGACGAGGTTGAGGATGGTGAAGCTCGCGGGCTGGTGATCGGGCTTCGGGTAGACGAACACGTGGCCGCCGGCCGGGAGGGCGATGTCGAGGTTGCCCATCGGGCCGTCCGTCACGTCGAGGCCGAGCGCGTCCCGGTAGAAGGTGCGCGCGGCGTCGATGTCGTTCACGCTGAATCCGCTGAAGATGTCGAGAGTGTTGACCATGGGCACACTCTGCTCCCCTAGTGTCCGCTTCGTCTAGGGAGAGCAGGGAGGCACGCCCTAGACGAAGCGGACGGCCTCCTGCAGCCGCGGCCGCAGTTCGAACGCACGGTCGACGCTCTCGCGGCCCGCGGCGTTGGCGCCGTCGCGCAGGACCTTCGGCAGCAGCGAGCGCCGCACGACCATCGACCCCGACAGCCGGCCGCGCTGCACAATGTCGAACGGGACGGCGAGGGCGTCGTCGGGAACCACGACGATGAGACCGGTGAACCGCACGCCAGCCTGGCGGCCGAAGCGCTTGGCCGACGCGTAGAGGTCGCGGAACGGCTCCTCATCGCGGCGGATCCCGGCCCCTGTCAGCTCGCCCTTGGCGAGCTTGACCTCGCTCCCCCAGTCGGCGGAGCGGACGGCGAACAGCCCGGCAGGGCCGAGCACGATGTGGTCGAGCTTGGCGTCGGTCGCCGGGTGCACCGCGACGTCGTTCCAGATGGTGAAGCCGATCCCGAGGCCGGAGACCGCGCGGGCCGTCGCCTCCTCGGCGAGCGCCTCCGCCAGCAGCATGCGGATCTCGCGCGGAGCGGAGCGGACCAGCGCCGGGTCGTACGGGTCGGCGTCGGAGCCGCGGCCCATCCACTCGCGCATGAGCGTCAGGAACCGCTCCCTGGCGCGACCGCCTGGATGCCCGTAGCTGCGCGCCCGCACGGTGGCCCCGCGCGCGGAGGCGCGCGTGGGATGCACGGTCGCACTGAAGCCTCCGCCACCGGATTCGCCTGAGACGGCGTCGACCACGAGGGTCTCGCCGCGGTCGTAGCGCGCGCGGCCCTCCGGGTCGCCGACGAGCTCCCACGCGGTCTGCACCGCTTGGAAGGCCGCCGCCGTCCCCCCGGTGTCGGGGTGGGTGGCACGGGCGAGACGCCGGTAGGCGCGGCGCAGTTCGTCCTGGCTGACGGTCGCACTGACGCCGAGCACCTCGTAGGGACTCGGTGCGGCGGGGCTGTCGGTCATGGGTCACGACATTAGCGGGTGGATCCGCGAATTCCCTTCATTTCGGATGAGGGTGAAGTGCGATTCAGGACGGGATGTGACCGCTAGTCCTTCTAGCCTGGAATCACACGAACGGAAAACCGAAAGGGCAAGGAATCATGACCATCAGCGACTGGCGCATCGAGCTCATCATCGTCCCCGTCACCGACGTCGACCGGGCCAAAGCCTTCTATGTCGACGCGCTCGGCTGGAACGCGGACTTCGACCAGGTCGTCTCCCCCACGCTGCGATTCGTGCAGGTGACGCCTCCCGGATCGGCGTGCTCGATCGCGTTCGGCGAGGGGCTGACCGACATGGTGCCCGGCACGATGAAGGGCCTGCAGATCGTCATCCCGAACGCCGACGAGGCGCTCGCGCACCTGCGCGAGAACGGGGTGGAGGCCGAGGGCGTCGACGAGCAGCCCTGGGGCCGCTTCGTCACCTACACCGACCCGGACGGCAACGGCTGGAGCCTGCAGCAGTTGATCCCGCGAGACTAGGGACTCTCGCTTCAGCCGAGCGCGGAGGCGATCAGCAGCAGGGTGACGGCGAACCCGCACGCGTAGTTGATCCAGAGGAAGCGCCGCCAGCCCCGGTTGGCGGCGCTCGCCCGTTCATCGGGAAGCGACCAGTACGGCGCGGCCGTCAGGAGGTACGGCACGGCGAGGAGCGCAGCGAGCGGCCCGGGCCACGACGTCCCCAGCATCGCCAGGCCCGCGGCTGCCCAGGCGGCCATCGCCAGGCGCGTGGTGCGTGCGGCGCCGAGCACTGTGGCGATCGAGGCGATGCCGGCCTCCCGGTCGGGCACGATGTCCTGCACGGCGCCGAACGCGTGGCTGCCGACGCCCCACAGGAAGAACGCGAGCAGCAGCAGGCACAACCCGGGTGTGAAGACGGCTCCGGCGAGGACGAGACCATAGAGCGCCGGGCTGACGAAGTGGAAGCTGGAGGTCGCCGAGTCGAGGAACGGCACCTCCTTGAACCGCGGCCCCTTCATCGAGTACGCCAGCAGCGCGAACAGGCTCGCGGCGAGCACGACCCACGACGACGGCGAGCCGACCAGGACGAGGAACACCAGGAAGGGGACGTTCGTCACGACGGCGGC
This sequence comes from Leifsonia sp. McL0607, assembly GCF_049993355.1. Classification (GTDB taxonomy): domain Bacteria; phylum Actinomycetota; class Actinomycetes; order Actinomycetales; family Microbacteriaceae; genus Leifsonia. Next base: position 41,728 of record NZ_CP188253.1, read on the forward strand.
GACGATCGTGCTCCGGTGCACGCGCCGGTCGAGCAGGGCGCCCTCCGCCCCGCCCTTGCGCGGATTGCGCAGGTCGGACTCGTAGTCGAACACATCGTTGATGCCGTAGAGCGCGAGGTTGTACGGCACGAGGAAGTACAGCGTCCCGATCACCAGGACGGCGTCGATGCGTCCCGTGGTGAGCAGGTAGGCGGCAGCGAACGGGAAGGCGGTGTTGATCCAGCTGAGCGGGCGGGAGGCCAGGAACAGCTGGCGAAACAGCGCAGGAGCGACAGCAGTGGTCACGTCGGCCTCCGCCGGAGCAGGACCCAGAGGCCGCTGACCAGCAGCAGCCCGGCGATCGGATACGCGAGATCCTCCACGGGAACCAGACCGACCCGGGCGCCCGTCACGGTGTGCCGAGCGTACGTCATCAGACCTGCGGCGATCATCGCGTTGTCGAAGACGATCGTGAGCGCCATCAGGACGACTGCCGACGCGAGCACGGGAGGCCACCAGCGGCGCATCAGCCGGGCGCGGTCGGGTGCGCGGACCAGCGCGAGCGCGAGGACTGCGCCCGCGACGGCCAGGAAGACGAAATCGATGAGGAGGTAGCTCATCTGCTCCTCCCCTGGCCTCTGTCGAGCACGGCACGGCCGCCGAAGATCAGGATGAGCGTCAGATAGCAGAGGAACGCCAGGAACACCGGCTCCTCCAACGGGAGTTCTGGCGCGAGCTCGACACCGGTCATGAACGGCGAGCGCCCGCGCGCGAACACCCCGAAGACGATCCCGGCGGCATCCCAGGCGAGGAAGAAGACCAGCCAGACGATCACGACCGCTGTGGCGCGCCGGGCGTCCCGCCGGAAGACGAGGGCGAACCGGCTGTCCAGGAGCACGAGCGCAGCGGACGCGATCAGCAGGCAGGCGAGGTAGGCGAGGCTCACCGCACGCGCTCCGCACGCGCGGCGGGCGCCAGCGGCTCCGCCAGCCGCTCGGCCGAGGCGTCGCCGCGCAGGCGCTTGACGATCAGCTCAGCGCTGATCAGGCACATCGGCAGCCCGATGCCCGGGATGGTGGATGAGCCCGCGTACAGCAGGCCGTCGACCCGGCGCGAGGCGTTGCCGGGCCGGAAGAAGGCGCTCTGCCGCAGCGTGTGCGCCAGCCCGAGCGCGCCGCCGCGCCAAGCGTTGAAGCGCTGCGCGAAGTCGTCAGGGCCGACGGTGCGCCGCACCACGATCCGATCGGCCAGATCGGGGATGCCCGCCCACGCGGCGACCTGCGCGATCGCCGCGTCGGCCGTGCGTTCGACGATGCGGTCGCCCGCCCCGTCGACGCCGCCGGCGCCGATCGACACGTCGGCGGCCACGGGCACGAGGACGAACAGGTTCTCGTGGCCCGCTGGCGCGACGCCGGGGTCGGTCGCGCTCGGCTTGCAGACGTAGAGCGAGGCGGGGTCGGGGATGCCGGGGCGCGCGCCGAAAACACGCGCGAAGCCGGCCTCCCAGTCGGTCGTGAAGAACAGGTTGTGATGCGCGAGCTGCGGGAGGTCGCCGCGCACGCCGAGCATCGCCAGCACGGCCCCCGGACCGGGATCGCGGCGGCGCCAGAGACGTTCGGGGTGCGTGCGCAGTTCGGGAGGCAGCAGCTGCGTCTCGGTGTGGTGCAGGTCGGCGGCGGAGACGACGAGGTCCGCCTCTGTCACGTGCCGAGCGCCGGAGGCGTCCGCCCACTCCACACCGCAGACCCGCGCCCGGCCGCCGCGCGTGTCCGTGCGGATCCCGACAACGCGGGCGCGGGTGAGGAGGTCCGCTCCCGCGGCTTCGGCGAGCGCCGCGACCCGGGCGATCAACTCCGCGAAGCCTCCCATCGGGTAGCGGACGCCGTCGTCCAGGTCGAGGTGGCTCATGAGGTGGTACATGCTCGGTGCACGTGTGGGCGACGTGCCGAGGAAGACGGCCGGATACCCGAGCAGCTGGCGCAGGCGCGTGTCGTGGACGAATCCCGCCGCGTACCGGTCGAGCGGTTCCACGAGCAGTCGCGCGAGCCTGCCGAGCCGCCGGAGGACCGCAGGGTCGAGCAGTGGCCGGGGCGACGCGTACGTCGCGTAGAGGAACCGGTCGACGGCGAGCCGGTAGGTCTCGGACGCGCTCGCCAGATAGCAGTCGAGGGCCGCGGCCGCCCCCGGCTCCACGCTCTCGAACAACGCACGGTTCGCGGCGCCGTCGGACCGGATGTCGAGGGGCGCGTCGCCGCCCGGTGTCTGCGTGCTCCCCTGAGCGAACAGCCGGTAGCCGGGGTCGAGCGTCACCAGGTCCAGTTGCTCGGCCGTGCTCGTGCCCAGGAGCCGGAAGAAATGGTCGAAGACCTCCGGCATCAGATACCAGGAGGGGCCCGTGTCGAAGCGGAAGCCGTCGGCCTCCCACAGCCCGGCCCGGCCGCCGACGACGTCCTGTTGCTCCAGGAGGGTCACGCGGCACCCGTCGTGAGCGAGCAGGGCGGCGGTCGCGAGCCCGGAGACCCCGCCGCCGATCACGACGACGCGGCGCGACTCGGCAGCGCGCACCGTCATCGCAGCGCCCCCGCCGCCGCACGGATCAGGACGGCCAGCTTGGTGCGGGTCGGCACGCTCACCCGGTGCGCAATGAGGTCGGCCGCGGGTGTGACGCGGATGCGGTCGCTCAGCTCGGCGAACAGGCCGTGGGCCGCCGTGATCGCGCGGCGGCAGTTCTCCGGCAGCTCCGGGATGGCATCGGCGGCCACTCCCAGATCGCAGTCGATGTCGACCACGAGTGCGAGCTTCTGGCGCTCGGTCAGATGGGCGGGGTCGATGCCGGGGAAGTAGCTCCGGCCGAGCTCGGTGCAGTCCACCGCGAGGTCGCGCAGGAAGTTGATCTTCTGGAACGCGGCACCGAGCCGTCGCGCTCCGACCTCCAGCCGTCGTCTGCTCGGTTCCGGCACACGCGTGTCGTGCAGGAACACCGCGAGGCACATCAGGCCGACGACCTCCGCCGAGCCGTAGATGTAGGCGCCGAGCTCGTCGGCGGTGAAGTCGACAGGGTCGAGGTCCCGCCGCATCGACGCGAAGAACGGACGGGTCAGCTCGTCGCCGAAGCCGGCTGCGCGCGCCGTGCGGGCGAAGGCGTGGACGACGACGTTGGCGCTGTAGCCGCTGCGCATCGCCCGCTCGGTGTCGTCCTCCAGCCCGTCGAGCACCGCTGCGATCTCAGCCGGGGAGAGCCCGGCTTCGGCTGCCGCGCCGTCGACGATCTCGTCCGCGACCCTGACCAGAGCGTAGACGTCCTCGATCTGGGGCCGGACCGCCGGCGACAGCAGGCGGGTCGCCATCGCGAACGAGGTCGAGTACTCGTGGATGATCGTCGCCGCACTGCGATGGGCGGCCTCTCCGTAGAGCCCGAGGTCGGTCGGCGGGGTCGCTGCTCGCGCGGGCACTGGGGCGGTGCGGGTCATGACGTCCGCCTGACGCAGCCGAGCGCGAGCCGGGCGAGGATAGCCGCGAGCTCGCTGGGGACCAGCGGCGAGTCGAGCGTCGCGATGGCGGTGGCGACATGTTCGGCGAGCAGCCGCTCGACGAATACCCGGGCGCCGCAGAGCTCGAGCAATGCGCCCGCTCTGGCCGCGTCGGCGGCGGTCACGTCGGGGCGCCCCAGCAGCGGCTCGATGGCCGGCCACTCGCGGGTGCCGCGCGCGACGGCGATCAGCGATGTCTGCTTGCCCTGGCGGAGGTCGCTGCTCGCGCTCTTGCCGGTCACGGCCTCCTCGCCGTACACGCCGAGGAGATCGTCGCCCAGCTGGAAGGCCGTGCCGACCAGCCGTCCGTAGCCGGCGAGGAGGTCGAGGAGGTCCTCGCTCGCGCCGGCGAGCGCTGCTCCGGCGGCGAGCGGCGCTGCCACGGTGTACACGGCGGTCTTCGCCTCCGTCATCGTGAGGACGTCGTCGATCCCGCCGTCGGACAGCCCCGTCGCCAGGCCGACATCGGCCAGCTCGCCGGCCGCCGTCACGAAGACCGCACGGTCGAGCAGGTCGAGGATCAGCGACCGAGCGGACTCGGGCGCCGACAGGCGCGCGACGCGCTGGGCGGCGGCGTGGAGCAGGAGGTCGCCCGCGAGGATGGCGGCCGACTGTCCCCAGAGCAGCGCGCGGGGCTCAGCGGCGCCGCGGAAGCGGGCGTCCGCGCTGAACTCGCCCGCCACGTTCGGGCGGCCGCGGCGCACGGTGTCGCCGTCGATCACGTCGTCGTGGAGCAGGAAGGCGGTGTGCAGGAGCTCGACGGCCAGGGCGGTCTGGACGGCGTCGGCGCGGAGGCCGTCGCCGCTCAGCCCGTGGTAGGCGGTCAGGACGAGGCGCGGCCGCAGGCGCTTGCCCCCGCGTGCGGAGTCCGTCACGCTCTGCCAGAGGCGGCGGTACCCGTCGCCGTACTCGACGGCCTCGGCTTCCCGCCCCGCGAGGAAGGCCGAGAACTCGTGCTCGACGAGGAGCAGATCCGCCTCGATCGCCTCGGCGATCGTCTCCGTCGGGCTGCTGACGTGCGCGATATCGGGATGGAGCTGGGTCATGCGAGCCTCCTTACCTAGCCAGGTAAGTAAATAACCTAGCACGATTCTTACGCTTGGCAATAGGATGAGCGCATGAGTTCCAAGGACGAAGCGCGTCGCATCTCCGGGTCGCTGATCGACCCGCGCGTCATCGACCCGAGGCAAGAGCTCGTGCGCCACGACGACCTCTCCGAGGACGAGCTCGAACAGATCATCGGCGTGCTCGCCGCCGTGCGGCACTGGCGGGAGGCGGAGCAGCGGCTCAACCTCGAGTCGCGCACCGCCCTCCAGCTCAACGAGACGGACATGAAGGCGCTGCGGTACATCATCGCGTCGACCAACGCGAACGTCGCGGTGACCGCGGGTGCGCTGAGCGAACACCTCCACGTCTCGACCGCCTCCGTCACGAAGCTGCTCGACCGGCTGGAACGGGCCGGCCACATCGTGCGCCGCCCCCACCCCACCGACCGGCGGGCCGTCACCGTCGAGATCACTCCGGAGACGCACCGGCAGGTACGCCGGACGATGGGGCTGCAGCACGCGCGCCGCTTCGAGGTGGCTCGCGCGCTCGGTCCCGAGGAGCGGGAGATCGTCACCCGGTTCCTCGACGACCTGAGCGCGACCACGCTCGTCACCGCTCCGCCGGAGTGACCTGTGCGCGCCGAGCAGACGCGGCGCGCTCGGCCGTCACGACGATCCGGTTCGCCATGCCCTCGAAGATGACGCCGTGGAACGGGAGAATGGCGAGCCAATACAGCCGCCCGGCCAGGCCGCGAGGGAAGAACAACGCACGCTGCCGGTACCGGCTGCCATCGCCGTCCGACTGGACGCCGAGTTCCAGCCAGGCGCGTCCCGGCACCCGCATCTCCGCGCGGAGCCGGAGCGCCGAACCGCGCTCCAGCTGTTCCACCCGCCACCAGTCGAGCGCGTCGCCCGTCTGCAACCGGTCGGCGTGGCGACGACCGCGACGGAGTCCGACGCCGCCGGCGACCTTGTCGGCCCACCCTTGCAGCGCCCAGGCGAGCGGGAACGAATACCACCCCCGCTCTCCGCCGATCCCCTCGACGACACGCCACACCTCTTCCGCGCTCGCGCTACTCGCCCGCTCGCGCAGATCGGTGTAGACCGTGTGACCTGCCCACTCCGGATCGCTCGGCAGTGGATCGCTGGGAGCACCGGAGACCGATGCGTCCTTCCAACTCGTCTCCACCGTCCCCTCGCGCATCCGCGCGAGCGCGAGGCGGACGGCGGCCCGGTAACCGGTGAGGCCACCGACCGGCGGTGGGATCAGGGCATCGATGTCGCTCTCGCGCCGTACGCAGTCGTACTGCAGCGATTCGATGATCGGCACGGCCAGCGCCCGCGGAATCGGCGTGACGAGGTTCACCCACTGCGATGCCAGCCAGGGGGTGAACACCGGCAGGGCGGCGATCGGGCGCTGCCGAAGGCCCGCCTCCACGGCGTAGCCGTTCATCATCTGGCCGTAACGCAGAATGTCCGGGCCGCCGATGTCGAACGAACGTGACACCTCCACGGGCAGTTCGACGGCCTCGACCAGATAGTGCAGCACATCCCGCACGGCGATCGGCTGGATGCGATTGCGCACCCAGTACGGCGCCGGCATGTACGGCAGCACGTCGGTCAACTGGCGGATCATCTCGAACGACGCCGAGCCGGCGCCGATGACCACACCGGCCTGCAGAACGATGGTGGGAACGCCGGAGTCGAGGAGGATCCGCCCGACGGCGACCCGGGACCGCAGGTGTCGCGAGAGCGGACCGTCGGGATGCAGCGCCCCCAGGTAGACGATCCGGCGCACTCCCCCCGCGACCGCCGCGTCGGCGACCGCGTGCGCCGCCTCGGCCTCGTCCGCGTCGAAATCGCCCGTGGCGCGCATCGAGTGCACCAGGTAGTAGACGGCGTCGATGTCGCGGACTGCCTGCGCGACGGCGGCCGGGTCGCCGAGATCGCCGTGGACGACCTCCACGTCGTCGCGCCACGGCACATCAATCAGCGTGAGCGGCGACCGCACGAGGACCCGCACCCGATGCCCGCGCTCGAGGAGGCGCGGCACCAGGCGGCCGCCGATGTATCCGGTGGCCCCGGTCACGAGCACGCGCATCGCCGTCACCGCCCGAACATACCCTCCCTCCGATCCCACATACACCGACCGTCAGGTACGGTTCTCGCATGGGCAAGCTTGTTTACGGCGGGACGACCGAGATCGGTTTCGAGGATCGGATCCTCGCGCACCTGCAGATCGTGGTCGGCCTCAAGCTGCGCCGCAAGGAGGGGTTCTTCTTCTCGTGGCGAGACGAGCAGGGGGTCGGCGACGGCCGCAGCGCCATCTGGATCGACCCGGCCATCCCGCTGCTGTTCCGCTACAGCGGCGGGAGGCCGCCGAAGATCAACAAGGCGTGGCTGGAGCAGCTCACCCTCTCGTCCAACAGCGCCCAGGGCCTGCAGCTCACCGAGGAGATCGGCGCCCTCGGCGCGGACGAGGTCAACGCCGACACTCCCCCCAGCCGCTAACCGCCAACTCGCTGAGAGACGCTCAGAACGTCTTGATCGGCGCGGGCGACGCGCTTAGTGTGTCCGGATCGAGCGAGGGAGGCCATCATGGCTCCGGCAGAAGAAGACCCCGTCGCAGCGCCGGCCGCGCCCGCCGCGCCGGCGGAAGCGCCCGCGGCCGGGGCCCCGGCCGACGCGACGGTCGGGGCCGACGCCGCCGCCCCGGGAGACCGTCCGGGAGACATCCCGTTCGACCAGGCGGTCGCCGAACAGGAGAACCCCGAGCTCGCCTGAGCCCGGGGTTTCCCGTTCGCGTCCGTCGTCGCCGTCAGCGCAGGTACTCGAGCAGCTCCGGGCAGCGCAGCCGCTTGAGGCTGCGCGTCTCGAGCTGGCGCACCCGCTCGCGGGTGATGCCGTAGACCTCGCCCACTTCGTCGAGTGTCATCGGCTTCTGGCCGTCGAGGCCGAAGCGCATGCGCACCACCCTGGCGTCACGCGGAGGCAGGTTGCGAAGGCGCTCCTCCAGATCGCGGTGGCGGAACTCGACCTCCACCGACTCCGACGGCCCAGGCGCGTCGCCGTCCTCGATCAGGTCGCCGAGCTCCGCGCCCTCGTTCTCGCCGACCGGGACGGCCAGCGACACGGTCTCCGAATCGCTCATGCGCAGCTTGTGCACCTCGGCCGGCGTCAGGTTGGCGGCCTCCGCCATCTCCTCCAGCGTGGGCGTACGGCCGAGCTCGCCGCCCAGGTCGCGGCGGATCCGGTCGAGCTTGTCGATCTTCTCCACGGTGTGCACCGGTATCCGGATCAGGCGAGCGGTGTCCGCGATCCCGCGGAGGATCGACTGGCGGATCCACCAGGTGGCGTAGGTGGAGAACTTGTTTCCGGTGCGGTAGTCGAACTTCTCGACCGCGCGGACGAGACCGAGGTTGCCTTCCTGGATCAGGTCCATGACCGCAAGACCACGGCCCGCGTAGCGCTTGGCGATGCTGACGACGAGACGAAGGTTCGCCTCGATGAAGCGCTCGAACGCACGCTTGCCGTCGTCGGCTAGGTACTGCAGTTCTCGCTTCTCGCGCGGGGTCAGCCCCTGGCGGGTGGCCAGTCGCTCGCCGGCGAGCACGCCGACCTCGATCCGCTTGGCGAGGGCGACTTCTTCGTCCGCGGTGAGCAGACGGGTCCTCCCGATCGAATTGAGGTAGTCGCGTACTGGATCATTCGTCACTTCGAGCACTGTCATCGTGTCATCCCATCCCATCGTGCACAGAGTTTTTCTGCCTCGATTCGTGTCCAAGGGTAGACAGATTGCCTACGACCCCAACAAGGGGTTGACACGCCGCCGGCGACTTGCTAGGCGTGTCGCTTGCGCCCGCGCAAATGCCCGGATGTCAAGGGAATGGCGCCGAACGGACGGCCTCGTGGTGTCACCGGCGTGGCGTGCGTTCATCGATATCCCAGCGAACAAACCGGCGGCCCCGATGGCGATCGCGTTCTGCCACGTCGTCGGCGCGGTCAGCTCGCGAGGAGTTCGAGCAGCGCAGGCTCCGGCACGCGACCGCCCCTGACATCGATCACCTCGCCGTTGCGATAGCGGTCGAAGATACGCGGATCGATGTAGCTGTTGCGCGCGATCGTCGGAGTGTTGCCGAGGGCCGCCGCCGCCTCGTTCACAGCCGCCGAGACTCGCTTCTTGCGCTGGGCGGCGGAACCGCCGACGCCCAGCGCAGCGAGCGCCTGGGCGGCGACGATCGTGCCGTGCAGAGTGCGGAAGTCCTTCGCCGTGAAGTCGCCGCGCGTCTGCCGCCGGATGTACTCGTTGAGCGACGCGGGCCGGATCGTGTGCCAGGTGCCGTCCTTCCACGAGAGCAGTCGCGCGCGCGGCCCCCGCAATGCCTGGATCTCGGCCAGCAGCGCGGCGAGGTCGGGGTCAGTGAGAGTGCTGGTCCACTTCTGCGCCGACTTGGCCGGGAACGTGAGAGTGATGTCGTCGCCGTCGATGCGCGCGTGCCGGCACAGCAGCGTCGTGAGACCACGGCTCCCATTGGCGTGCAGGTACTCCTCGCTCCCGATCCGCACACTGCCGAGGTCGATGATACGGAACGCCGCGGCCAGGATTCGGTCGCGGCCGAAGCCCTCCTCACGGAGATCCATCGTCACCGCACGGCGCGCCGCCGGCAGCGTCTCGGCCAGCTGTGCCGCACGTTCGAACTTGATCCGGTCCTGATGCAGCAGCCACGAGTCGTGGTAGCGGTACTGTCGGCGCCCGGCGGCGTCGGTCCCGACCGCCTGGATGTGTCCGCGGTCGTCCGGGGAGATCCAGACGTCCTTCCAGGCGGGCGGGATCACGAGCGAGCGGATCCGCTCGAGCTCGCGCTCGTCCACGATTCGGTTACCGGCCTCGTCCTCGTACACGGGACCCTTGGCCGAGTCACGCCGGGCATACCCCGGCCCGGACGGGTCGCTTCGCCGCAGGCGAGTCACGCGGGCTTCTTGGCCTTCTTCGCGGGCGTCTTCTTTGCTGGCTCCTTCGCCGCGGCGGCACGCTCGGCGGTGCTCGCGGCGGGCGCCTTCGTCTCGGAGGCCGCCCCTCCCCTGCTGCGCTCGACGCTGCGCTGGAGCGCCTCCATCAGGTCGATGACCTCGCCGCCGCCCTTCTTCGACTCCTCCGGCTCCTCGCCGAAGGTGACCGCGGTGTCGATGGTCTCGCCCTGCTCCAGCTTGGCGTCGATGAGCTTGCGGAGCTCCTCCTGGTACTCGTCGGAGAACTTCTCGGGCTCGAAGTCGCCGGCGAAGCTCTCCATGAGCGCCGCGGACAGCGACAGCTCGCGCTCGGTGATCCGCGGCGTCGTCTCCAGCGCCGCGAAGTCGGCCTCCCGGATCTCGTCGTGCCAGAGCATGGTCTGCAGCACGAGCACGTTGCCGCGCACCCGGAGGGCGCCAAGACGCGTCTTCTGGCGCAGGGCGAAGTTGACGATCGCCGTGCGGTCCTCGTCCGCCAGGGTCTTGCGCAGCAGAGCGTAGGCCTTCAGGGACTTGGAATCGGGCTCCAGGTAGTAGCTGCGATCGAACCACAGCGGGTCGAGCTGGTCGTTCGGGACGAACTCGACGACATCGATCTCCCTGCTGCGCTCGGCCGGCAGCGACTCCAGGTCCTCCGGCGTGAGGATGACGGTCCGCTCGCCGTCGTCGTACGCCTTCGCGATGTGCTCGTACGGAATGGTCTTGCCGTCGATCTCGCAGACGCGCTTGTACCGGATGCGCCCGCCGTCGGCGTCGTGCACCTGGTGGAGTGCGACGTCGTGATCCTCTGTCGCGCTGTAGACCTTCACGGGCACGTTGACCAGCCCGAAGGTGATAGCGCCCGTCCAAATGGCCCTCATGCGTCCATCGTGTCCGTCGAACCGCCGAAACTCAATGGGCGATAGCTGCGCCTGCCGCGAGACCGCGCGGCGGCGTACGGTGTTCGCATGGTTGCGGAGGACACCGAGACGGTCTCGATCGACGGCCACCGGCTGCGGCTGACCAACCTCGACAAGGTCATGTACCCGGAGACCGGGACCACGAAGGCGGACGTCATCGGCTACTACCACGCGATCGCCGACGTGATGATCCCGCACACCCGCGACCGCATCGCCACGCGGAAACGCTGGGTGCACGGCGTCGGCACACCCGGTCATCCCGGCGAGGTCTTCTTCCAGAAGAACCTCGACCCGGCCTCCACCCCCGGCTGGGTGAAGACGCGCACGATCACGCACAAGACCAGTGCCAACACCTACCCGCTCGTCAACGACCGCGCGACGCTCGTCTGGCTCGCGCAGATCGCGTCTCTGGAGCTGCACGTGCCGCAGTGGCGGGTCGGCCGCGGGGATCAGCGCAGGAACCCCGACCGACTCGTCCTCGACCTCGATCCCGGCGACGGCGCCACCCTGCTCGACTGCGCGGAGGTCGCCGGGCTGGCACGCGCCATCCTCGCCGACATGGGCCTCGACCCGCTCCCGGTGACGAGCGGTTCGAAGGGCATCCACTTGTACGCCCCGCTGGACGGGTCGCAGACCAGCGACCAGGTCTCGGCCGTGGCACACGAGTTGGCGCGGGCGCTGGAGGCCGACCATCCCGACCTCGTGGTGAGCGACATGAAGAAGGCGCTCCGGGCGGGCAAGGTGCTGGTCGATTGGAGCCAGAACAACGGAGCGAAGACGACCATCGCGCCCTATTCTCTGCGCGGACGGTTCCGCCCAACGGTCGCAGCGCCGCGCACCTGGCGGGAGCTGGCCTCGAAGGAGCTGCGCCAGCTGGAGTACCCGGAGGTGCTCGATCGGGTGAAGAAGCGCGGGGATCCGCTCGCCGACCTCTCCGCCGGCCGGGCCGCGGCCGAGGGGACGGACCGCCTCACCACCTACCGCTCCAAGCGTGACGCTGACAAGACACCGGAGCCGGTGCCGACGGTCAGCCCCGACGCCGCGGACGGGCGCTCGTTCGTCATCCAGGAGCATCACGCCAGGCGACTGCACTGGGATTTCCGGCTGCAGCACGACGGCGTCCTGGTCAGCTGGGCGCTGCCCAAGGGTCCCCCGACCGACCCGAAGCAGAACCACCTGGCGGTGCACGTGGAGGACCACCCGCTGGAGTACGGCACCTTCGCCGGCGACATCCCGCACGGCGAGTACGGGGCGGGCCACGTCGACATCTGGGACCACGGCGAGTACGAACTCGAGAAGTGGCGCGAAGACGAGGTGATCGCGACCTTGCACGGTCAGAGGGACGGCGGGCTGGGCGGCGAGCCGCGAAAGTTCGCGCTCATCGCCACCGCTCAGGGCGGCGACGAGAAGAACTGGCTGATCCACCTCATGAAGGATGCGGACCGGCAGACGGCTGCGGCGAAGCCGACGGTGGAGAAGGCGGCGAGGTCGAAGAAGACGACGGCGGCGACGGCACGCCGCGCGATCGACAGCACGCCCATCTCCCCCATGCTCGCGACCCTCGGCTCGCGCCGTGACATCCACGACGAGGCCGAGTGGGCGTTCGAGATGAAATGGGACGGCATCCGGGCGATCGCCGTCGTGCAGGACGGCGCCCTCCGGCTGACGACGCGCAAGGGCAACGACGTCACCCGCACCTACCCGGACCTCGCCGGGCTCGTCGGGCTCGCCGGCGCGCACGACCTGATCGTCGACGGCGAGATCGTGACCCTCACCCGCCAGGGCCGGCCGGACTTCGGCCTCCTGCAGACCCGGATGGGCCTCAGTCGGCCGGCGGAGGTGGAGGCGGCCGCCACGCGCGCACCGGCCCACTATTTCGTGTTCGATCTCCTCGAACTCGACGGGAAGGACCTCCGGCGCGAGACCTACGACGACCGCCGCGCCGCTCTGGAGGCCGTGCTCACGCCCCCGAAAGACGACCCCGTGCAGGTGCCGCCCGCCTTCGCCGGCGACGTGGACCACGCCATCACCTCCTCCAAAGAGCTGGGTCTCGAAGGCGTCATGGCCAAGCAGCGCGACGGCACCTACGCGACCGGCCGCCGCTCGCGCACCTGGATCAAGATCAAGCACCACCTCAGCCAAGAGGTCGTCATCGGCGGGTGGACACCCGGGAACGGCAGACGGGCGAACGGCATCGGCGCGCTGCTGCTCGGCATCCCGGACGGCGACGGGCTGCGCTACGTGGGCAAGGTGGGCACGGGCTTCACCGACGCGATGCTCGATGACCTGGCCACGAAACTCGCCGCCCATCCGCGCAAGACCCCGGCCCTGGAGGGCGTGCCATCGCTCGACGCGCGCGGCGCGCACTGGGTGCGACCCGAATACGTCGGGGAGGTCGAGTTCGCCGAGTGGACGGCCACCGACCGCCTCCGTCAGCCCTCGTGGCGGGGCCTGCGACCCGACAAGTCCGTCGACGAGGTCGTGCGGGAGTCGTGACGCGGCGCCGCGCCCGGCTCCCCGGGCGCGCGGCGCATTCGCGGCGAATGTCACTACATGCCGTGCGAGACACCACATTCGCGCCGAATGCCGCGCTCGGTTCAGGGGGTGCGCGGCGAGTAGACCTCCAGCGCCGCCGGGAGGATCCGCAGCTCCAGCCCCTCGCCGGGCGTGTCCGCCGACGCCTCGCCGTCGTGCGCGTAGCCGGGATCGATGTCGCGGGCGCGCACCGAAAGCCTGTCGTCGGTGAACGCGTCGATCACTGGAGGTCCCTGCAAGAGCGGGAGCCGCGCGACGAACGCGTCGGTGCGGCCGCCGAACGCCAGAGCGACCGCGCCGCGGGCCTTCGGCCGTCGGCCCGCCCAGAGGATGCGGACGTCGAGCAGACCGTCGTCCAGCCTCCGGCGCTCGATCGGCGCGACCGACACCGGGTAGTAGCGGTCGACACCCACGAAAACCGACCAGATCGACCGGTCGCGGCCGTCGATCTCCACCTCGACCGGGTTGGTGGAGCGCACGACGCGGATGGCGGCGATCACAGCCGCGACCGGCTTGCCCCACCGCCCTTCGTGCCTCTCGCGCTCCGCGACGAAGGCCGGGTAGAGACCGACGGAGGCCGTGTTGAGCACAGTCCGCGTCACCGCGTCGCCGCCGGCCGGGAAGCGCAGCTCGGCGACGTCCACCCGGCGACCTGCGCCCGCCTCGAAGGCGTCCAGAGCGGTCTCGATCGACTCGAGCGCCGCCGCCTTGGCGAAGTGGTTGAACGTGCCGCCCGGGAGCACCAGCAACGGCAGCCCGGCGAGCCGGGCCTCGTGCGCCATCGCCGAGACCGTGCCGTCGCCGCCGGCGATCCCGAGCACGCGCGGCGGTTCCGCCGAGGCGAGCTGCTCCTGGACGAGCGCGGCGATGTCGTCGCCGTCCTGCAGCTCGTGCACTCGGGCGTCCGGGAATCGCTTCGCGAGCAGCGGCCGCGGATCCGGCCTCCCGAGCCCGGCGCCGGAGCCCGGGTTGACGACGATGAACGTTCCCGCCCCACGCGGCAGCACGGGCAGCTCGACCGTCTCGGCGGTCGGGGCGGGCGCTGCCGAGCGCCGCGCGGAGCGCAGCAGCGACGTCGCGGCTTTCAGCAGCACAGCGGCGGCCGCGCCGATCGCTGCGCCGCCCGCGACGTCCGAGAACCAGTGCGCGCCGGTGTGCAGGCGCGAATACGCGACGCCCGCCGCGAGCGGCGCGAGGGCCGCACCGGCCGACGGCGACTCCAGCGCGACGCCGACGGCGAACGCCGCGGCACTCGCGGTGTGCCCGGACGGGAACGACGGGGAGGTCGGCGACCGGTCGAGTCTACGAGCGACCGGGATACTGGTCAGGGCGGGACGCTGCCCGCCGACGAGGGTCTTGCCGACGACGTTCGCGACCAGGCTCGCGAGACCGAGCGACACGACACCGCGCAATGCCGCCCGCGGATTGCCGAGCGCGACGAGCACGGCCGCGGCGGCGAACCAGAGCTTGCCGTGGTCGGCGGCGCCGCTCAGTAGCCGCCAGAACGCGTCGACGCCCGGCTCGGTGCGCCGGTGGTTGATGCGGCGGGCCACAGCCTCATCAGCGCGCACGACCGCGCCGGGGAGTGCGAACCGGAACCGGCGGCGACGGGGCGCAGACATGGCCCCACCCTACTCGCGCGGCAAGTTGGATCTGCGACCACTACGCGACGCACGACCCGCACAAGTGGCTGTTCGCACCCTCGACGCCTGCGCCTTGAACCCCCGCGACTCGGAGGCGGGGCGTCGGGCACACACCCAGCGCGCCGAGTACCTGGACATCCTCACCGAGACGGCGGAGCGAAGCCCGTCCGATTACGCGGCCCGCCTCACCCGGCGCGCCCGCCGCCTCCCTTTCTGGTTCTCGATCGCCAGCCACGGTGCCGCCGCCCACCGCGAGGCCGTGAGCACGTCCCTCCTTGCTGGCCCGCCGGATCGCGGACGAGAACGAGCGCCGCGACGGCTTCCGCCTGGTGCGGCGGCCACAGCTCTCGGTCGTCGTGCTCAAGCGGGAGGACTGGACGAAGGAGGACTACGCGCTCTGGTCGGCGAGGCTCCTGGACGAGCAGCGCGCCTTCGTCACCCGGAGCTCGCACGCCGGCCGCCCGAACACCCGTTTCGCCGTGCTGAGTCCGCGGGTGGGCACGCTCGACGAATGATGTGAGAAATGTTATAGAGTCCAATACTTGACACTATGCAAAAGGAGCACAGGTGCGTGGAATCAGCGTCCTCTCACTGTCCGTCGTAGGCCTGGCCGTCGCCTCGCTGGCCGCCGCTCCAGGAGGTGCGTTCGCCGCGGTGGCGACCGCCCCGACCACCGCGTCCTGCTCCGTCTCGGCGGCGGGCGCCATCGGCGGCTCGTTCATCAGCCCCTACTCTGTCTACGGCGCCTCCGCCGCGCGCCTCGACACGATGTTCGCGAACATGAAGACGTCCGGGATGAACACCGCGATCCTGCAGTGGACCGGCTACCGCTACGGCGACGGGTCGGTGGCGACCACGTATCAGGCGAGCCCGGGCACCGGCTTCGGACAGTGGGACGACTCGCTACCGCGGGTCGTCGCCGCCGCGAAGAAGGCCGGCGTCGCCCTGTGGGTGGGGCTTCTGGTGAGCCCCGAGGTCCTCGACGACGCCTCGACGAACACGGACGCGGCCACCCTGAACGACATCGCCGACGCATCCATCCGGCTCGCAGCTGACCTCCGCTCGCGGTTCGGCAGCGACATCGCGGGCTGGTACATCCCGGTGGAGCCGGGCTTGCAGAGCGTGAACGACGCCGCGAGGACGAGCCTGCACGTCGGGTTCTACAAGCGGATCACAGACGGTCTGCGCGGGCTTCCCCAGCGGGTTCCAGTGCTCGGGTCGCCCGCGGTCGCGCGCGCGATCGAGGCGAACCTCACCGGGGTGCAGTTCGTCCAGATGTTCGAGCCGTTCTTCGCCGGCTCTGGCGTGGACACCTGGGCCTTGCAGGACGGCTTCAAGATGACGGGGTGGAGCCCGGCCGACAACGCCGCGCTCGTCTCCACCGGCACGTCGCTCGCCGCGGTATACGGCGTGACCGTGTGGGCCGACGTCTACACGCCCGGTCCGGGCGAGGCGAACTTCCCGACGTCGCCCAGCGCCTTGGCGGCGGACCTGACAGCGCTGAAGAAGACGGGCGTCCCGATCGTGTCGTTCACGTTCGACACCGCGATGAACGCCGATCCCGCGCTGGCGGACGCCTCAGACCGTCGAGCGCTCGCGGACGGGTACGCCGCGTACTGCCGGCCGATCGCGCAGTAGGGCCGCTCGGCGCAGTCGGCCTACGGCGCCGGCTCCGCGTCGCGGTCCCGGATGCGCGACGGACATGGCGGTCACGACGGACAATGGACGCCCGGCTCGGTGCGCCGGTGATTGATGCGGCGAGCCACTGCCTCATCAGCGCGCACGACCGCGCCGGGGAGTGCGAACCGGAACCGGCGGCGGAGCGCAGACATGGCCCCACCGTGCTCGCCCCGTGTGCGGCGCCCGCCCCCGCCTGGCGGTAAGATCGTCGTCGTGAGCACGCACACGATCGCCGACACCCGCACCACCACCTCCGACGACGTCGTCGTCGACGACGAGCAGGGCGGCCTCGTCCGCAGCCTGAGCGCAACGCTCCCGCCCCTGGTGGGCAACGCTCTCGCGACCCTCGTCGTGCTGGTCACCCTGGTCATCGGCGTCATCAGCCTGGTCGCGACCTGGACAGGAAACGCCGACGCCTTCCTGCCGCTGTTCCAGGTGACGGTCGCCGCCACGGTCGTCTCGCTCAACGCGCTCTACGCCCGCGGTACCTTCAGCTACGTGATCACCCTGATCGGCGCCATCCTCTGGCTCTGGGCGTCCGTCACGCCGTTCATGCCGTTCTGGCAGGTCGTGCTGCAGGCGGTCACGGTGACCATCATGCTCTTCGGCGTCGTCTTCTCGCTGGCGGCGGTCTCGCTCAGCAAGAAGCCCCGCTTCTGAGCACCGAGCAGGCTCCCGGCACGAAGGAGCCCGACGATACGCGGCTGTCGCGCACGCGGCACTTCGTCGACCTCAGCCCGCTGAAGGAGTCGCCGGCGTTCGCCCGGCTCTGGGCCGGCGGCGCCATCTCGGGCATCGGCGGCCAGATGACAGTCGTGGCTGTCGGCCTCCACATCTACGACCTGACCCACTCGACCCTCGCGGTCTCGCTCGTCGCGCTCTTCGCGCTCGGGCCGATGATCGCGTTCGGGCTCTACGGCGGCGTGCTCGCCGATGCCTTCGACCGGCGCACGGTCGCCCTCGTCACCGCGATCGTCGCCTGGGCCTCCACCGCCGGCATCGCTCTCTTCGCCTGGATGCATCTCGAGGTCGTCTGGCCGTTGTACGTGCTCACGACGATCAACGCGGCCGCGACGGTCATGATCGGTGCGACTAGGCAGGCGATCACGCCACGGCTCCTTCCCGCCCGCCTGCTGCCGGCGGCGAGCGCGCTCGGCGGCATCAGCATGGGCGTCATGGTGACGGTCGGCCCCGCACTGGCGGGCCTCCTGGTGGCGAGCGTCGGCATCCCCTGGACGTACACGGTCGACGTCATCCTGTTCACCGCGGCGTTCCTCGGGATCTTCACGCTCCCGTCCATCGTGCCGGAGGGCGAGCGGCAGAGCGCGGGTCTCTCGTCGGTCATGCAGGGGCTGCGGTTCCTGAAGACCGCGCCGAACCTTTCGATGACGTTCGTACTCGACCTGATCGCGATGACGTTCGGCCAGCCGCGCGCGCTATTCCCCGCGGTCGGCGCACTCCTGATCGGCGGAGGCCCGGTCACCGTCGGCATCCTGACCGCGGCCGGCGCGGTCGGCACCCTGATCTCGAGCGTGTTCTCCGGTCGCCTCGGGCACGTGCGCTGGCAGGGCCGCGCCGTCGAGCGGGCGATCCTGGTCTATGGCGCGTCCGTCCTCGGCTTCGGCATCGTGCTCGCGGTCGTCGCGCTCAGCGGCACGGCGGGAGGCGGTGCCTCGTTCGCCGAGGCGAACCTCCCCGCGCTGATCGCCGCGACCGTGCTTCTTGCGGCGTCCGGGGCGGCGGACAACGTCAGCGCGATCTTCCGGATGACCATCCTGCAGGCCTCCGCACCCGACGTCATGCGCGGCCGGCTCCAGGGCGTGTTCACGGTCGTCGTGGCGGGAGGACCGCGCCTCGGCGACCTCTACATCGGCGTACTCGCGCTCACCGGGGCGCTCTGGTTCCCACCGCTGCTCGGCGGCCTCCTGATCGTGGTGCTGGTCGCGACGGTGGTACGCGTTCAGCGCGGCTTCCGCCACTACGACGCGCTCGCACCGACCCCCTGAGAGTCGCACTGGCGCCGAGGGGCACGTTGACGCCCCTAAAACGCGCTCTGAGGGGCGTTAAGGTGCACCTCGGCGCCTTCAGCGGGTGCGGATGCGCCGGGCGAGCCGCGGGTAGTCGATGACCAGGCCGTCCTCGTCGACGCCGAGGTCGGCCGTGAAGCCACTGCCGACGCTTCGATAGCGCACGACGGCACGCCCGGCCTCCGGGTCGAAGGGGTGCTCAGCGCTGTACGCCTGCCGGCTCGCGACGACCTCCAGCGACGGGAGGTCTACCCACGCCATCGTCAGCTCGGTCTCTTCGAGGCCATCCAGAGCGCCCAGCCGCAGGATCGGCATGGTGTTGGTCACCGGGCACAGTGCCAGGTCGCAGTCCACGGCTCCGTCGAGGTCGCGCGGGTCCGCGACCCCCGGCTCTGCCATCGGCGCGTCGTGGAAGCGGGTCTCGCCGTGCGTGTAGGACTCGCTGCTCCAGCGCCCATGGGCGTCACGGGCGAGCACCAGCCACCGCGTGAAACCGCGACCCGCCACCGCGACCGAGAGGCGGTCGGTCGCCCATCCGGAGGACGTCTCCAACTCCCAGCTCACCACATAGTCCGTCGTGCGCGAGGTCCCGAGGGCGTCGAGCCGGTCGGGTGCGAAGGTGACCACGGCCGCCTCCAACCGCTCCGGGTCCTCATCGCCGACCCACTCCACGTGCCGCACCGCTCCGCGCATCGCGCTCGCCTCCACTCACTCCCGCACCGCCGGACTCCGCCGTGCAGCACGATACGCTCCAGGACGCGAGCGGCGACAGCGGTCTGCCGTCGCTCAGGCCGCGGCCGTGGTCACGGGCAGCGGCACCGGAGCGGCGGGACCGTCGTACCGCGACGACGGCCGCAGGATCTTGCCGTCGGCCGCCTGCTCCAAGATGTGCGCCGTCCAGCCGACGACGCGGGCGACCGCGAACGTCGGTGTGAACAGTGAACGTGGGATCCCGCACAGCTCCATCACGACGCCGGCGTAGAACTCGACGTTGGTGTGCAGCCCCCGGCCGGGCTTGAGCTCTTCGAGCAGTTGCTGCACCCTGTCCTCCACCTGGACCGCGAAGGCCACCCGGTCACCGCCGAACCCCTGCGCCACCTCGCGGAGCAGCCGCGAGCGCGGGTCCTCGGTGCGGTAGACGGCGTGCCCGAACCCCATCACGCGACCTCCGCCGCGGACCGTGGCGGTGATCCACTCATCGATGCGGTCGGGAGTGCCGATCGCGTCGAGCGTGTCCAGCGCACGGCTCGGCGCTCCCCCGTGCAGCGGGCCGGACAGCGCTCCGAGCGCGCCGTCCACGGCCGCCGCGACGTCGGCCCCGGTGGAGGCGATGACGCGCGCCGTGAACGTGGAGGCGTTGAAGCCGTGGTCGACGGCCGCGGTCAGGTACGCACTCAGCGCGTGCTCGTGGGCGGCGTCCGGAACGCGACCGGTGACCAGGCGCAGATAGTCGGCCACGTGGCCGAGGTCGTCGCGCGGCTCGGGAGGCGTGCCTCCGGTCGCGTAAGCGTGCAGCGATGCCAGGAGCACTGGCGTCACGGCGGCGATGCGGATCGCGTCCCGGATCCGCGTGTCGGAGTCCTCGTCGTAGACCGGCCGCATTCCGTCGTGCGCGGCGACGGCGGCGAGCGCCATGCGCAGTCCCGCGAGGGCGTCGCCGGCCGCCGTGAGCCGGGCGATCGCCGGCAGCACGTCGGCCACCTCGGCGGGGATGCGGCGGGCGGACGCGATGCGCTCACGGAACGCCGTCAGCTCGTCGGGCGCAGGGAGGCCGCCGAAGAGCAGCAGGAACCAGGTGTCCTCGAACGTCCGCTCGCGCGCGAGGTCGATCGCCGAGTACTGGCGGTAGTGGTAGAACCCCTCCTGCCCGCGCACGTCACCCAGCGCGGTGTGCGCGGCGACGACGTTGGTCAGTCCGCGGGGGACGTCGATCAGGGTGTCGTTCATGCGGTCCATGCCAGTAGTGTGAACGTGGATTCTTTGAACGTCAACGTTGATCGGATCAATATGTCCAGCCTTCCCGAAACGAATGCTCTTCCGCACCTCACCGCCGAGCAGACGGCCGAGCGCCTCGGCGTCAAACTCGAGACCCTCTACTCCTACGTGGCGCGCGGGCTGCTCAGCCGCACGCGCACGGCGGCCGGGTCCGCTTTCGACCCGCTGGAGGTCGAGACGTTCGCCGCCGCCAGGCGCCGCAAGGCGGCGCCCTCCCCTGCTCGCTCGGAGGGGCGACCGCTCATGGTCATCGAGACCGACTTCGCGTTGATCGACCACGGCGAGCTCTTCTACCGGGGACGCCCCGCCGCAGAACTGGCTCAGGAACCGTTCGAGGTGGTGGCGCGCTGGGCGCTCACCGGTCGCTGGGAGCCGGCCGCGCACTTCACCCCCGGGCCCGGGCTGGAGGCCGCTCGCCGGGTGGCGGAGGCGCTCCCTTCCGGTGCGGGCGACCGCGACCGGCAGCTGGTCGCCGTGACGGCGCTGGCCGCTGCCGACCCGCTGCGCACCTCCCTCGACCCGGAGGCCGTGGCGGGCGCGGCCGAACGGCTCATCGCCGGGATGGTGCAGGTGCTGCCGGTGAAGTCGCATCCCGTCGCGCCGCTCCTCGCGGCCGAGCTCTGGTCGCGCCTCTCGCCGCATCCCGCGTCACCGGAGCTGCTGCGGACGCTCGACGCGGCGCTCGTACTGCTGCTCGACCACGATCTCGCGGTGTCCACGCTCGCGGCACGCGCCGCGGCCTCCGCCCGGGCGACGCCGTACGCCGTCGTGGTCGCCGGGCTCGGCGCGCTCGACTCGCCGCTGCACGGCAACGCCAGCCGCGCGGCCCAGCGGATGCTCGCGCGCGTCGCCGCCGGCGAGCAGCCGGCCCGAGTCGTCGCCGACGCCGTCGTGGACGGCCGCGGCCCGGTCCCCGGGTTCGGCCAGCCGCTGTACCCGGAGGGCGACCCGCGCGCAAGGATCCTGCTGGGAATGCTCGCCGACGATCCCGCGGGCGCGACCGTGGTGGAAACCGTCGGAGCGCTCACCGAGCTCCTCCACGACCGCACGGGCGCCGCGCCGAACTCGGACCTCGCCCTGGCCGCGCTCTCGCTCGCCGGCGGGATGGCCGACGACGCGGGCGAGGTGATCTTCGCCACCGCGCGCACCGCCGGCTGGATCGTCCACGCCCTCGCCGAGTACCGCGAGCGTCCCCTCCGCCTGCGCCCCGTCGGCCGCTACACCCCCGTGCCGCAGGCCTAGCAGCCTCCGCCGCTGAGCTACGGTGAGCCTTGAGGTCAGCGGCGGAGGGCCTTGCGCGCGAGGGTGTTGCCGAGGAACTGGGCGAGCTGCACCAGGATGACGATGGTGAGCACCGCGACCCAGGTGACGACCCAGTTGTAGCGCTGGTAGCCGTACGAGATCGCGAAGTCGCCCAAGCCGCCGCCGCCGAGGCTGCCGGCGACCGCCGACAGATCCACGATCGCGACGAACACGAAGGTGTAGCCCAGGATCAGCGGGCCGAGCGCCTCCGGGATGAGCAGCGTCGAGACGATCCGCCACGGGCTCGATCCCATCGCCCGCGCGGCCTCGATCACGCCGGGGTCGATCGTCACGAGGTTCTGCTCGACGATGCGCGAGATCGCGAACGTCGCCGCGATCGTCATCGGGAAGATCGCGGCCGGCGTGCCCAGGAACGTCCCGAGCGCCGCCTGCGTCAGCGGGGCGACCGCCGTCATGAAGATGATGAACGGGATCGGTCGGACGAAGTTGACCAGGACGTTGAGCACCGTCGACAGCGCGCGGTTCTGCAGCAGGCCACCCGGACGCGTCGTGTACAGCAGGACACCGAGCGCGAGCCCCAGCACGCCTCCCAGCACGAGCGTCGCGACGACCATCCACAGCGTCTGGCCGATGGAGGTCAGGTACACGGGCCACAGCGTCGACCAGTCGGTCATGCTGCCACCTCCTCGACCTCGGTGACCGTGCGCAGCTCGGCGATCAGCGCGTCCACGTCGCCCGGCTCGCCGAGCAGCTCGAGTGTGAGGCTGCCGAACGACTTGCCCTGCAGCGCGGAGATGCCGCCGTAGACGATCTCGAAGCGCACGCCGTGGCGGCCGACGGCGTCGGAGAGCACCGCGCCGAGCCGGCCGTCGTCGTGGATGCGCGCCGAGACGATCCGCCCGGAGTGCTTGCCGCGCAGGCGCGCCACGTCGGCGGCACCTGGCTGATTGCGCAGGACGGTGCCGACGAAGCGCTGCGAGGTGGGGGTCTGCGGGTCGGAGAACACCTCGAACACGGTGCCGGTCTCGATCACCCGGCCGGAGTCGAGCACGGCGACGCGGTCGGCGATCGAGCGCACGACCTCCATCTCGTGCGTGATCACGACGATGGTGACACCGAGTTCGTCGTTGACCCGCTTCAGCAGTGCCAGCACGTCGGAGGTGGTCTCCGGGTCGAGAGCGCTCGTGGCCTCGTCGGCCAGCAGGATGGCGGGGTTGGTCGCCAGAGCGCGGGCGATGCCGACGCGCTGCTTCTGGCCTCCCGACAGCTGGTCGGGATAGGCCCACGCCTTGTCGGTCAGGCCGACGAACGCCAGGAGCTCGGCCACGCGCTGCTTGCGCTCGTCCGCGGGCCAGCCCGCGACCTTCAGCGGGTAGGCGATGTTCGCGAACACCGTGCGCGACCGGAACAGGTTGAACTGCTGGAAGATCATGCCGATGCCAGCCCGCACGTCGCGCAGGTCGCGCTCACGCAGTGTCGTCAGGTCGCGGCCGTCCACGATCACCGAGCCGGACGTCGGATGCTCGAGCGCGTTGATGAGCCGCAGGAGCGTGCTCTTGCCCGCGCCCGAGTAGCCGATGATGCCGAAGATCTCGCCGCGTTCGATCGTCAGGTCGATGTTCTCGACAGCGGCGACCGCGGCGTCACCCGAGCGGAAGCTCTTGGTGACGCCGCGGAACTCGATGAGAGAGCTCACGTGCCTACTTCGCCGCCTCGATCGTCTTCTCGAGCGAGTGCAGGATGTCGATGAGGTCGGCCTGCGGCCGCTGGACGAGGACGGCGGTGTTCTTGGAGTCCGCCAGCACCGCGTCCTGGACCGCCTTGGTGTGGTAGAGCTCGGCGATCTTCCGGTAGGTCGCGTTGCCCTTGTCCTTGTCGCGCGCCACGAAGGCGTTGATGTAGGGCTCAGCAGCGGCGCTCTTCGGGTCGTCCTTGAATAGAGCCGACTCGGGGTCGATGCCGGCCGGGCCGACGAAGGTGTTGTTGATGACGGCGCCGGCCGCCGAGTCGAGAGCGGGCGCCGTCTGGGCGGCATCCACCGCGATCACCTTCACTGTGGACGCCGACGCGTCGATGTCGGCGGGCGTCGCGAGTGTGTTGCCACCGTTCTTGAGCGCGAGGAGGCCGGCCTTCTGGAGGACGAGAAGCGCGCGCGCCTGGTTGGTCGGATCGTTCGGGATCGCGATCTCGGCGCCGCTCGGAATCTCGTCGAGCTTCGAGTACTTCTTCGAGTAGAGAGACAGCGGCACGACGTAGGTGGACGCGATCGGCACCAGGTTCTGGTGCGCCTGCACGTTGTAGTTCGCGAGGAACTGCAGGTGCTGGAACAGGTTCAGGTCGAGCAGCCCGTCGGCGAGCGCCGGGTTGGCCTGCTGGTAGTCCTTGAAGCCCACGACCTGGATGTCGATGCCCTCCTTCGCAGCCTCCTTCTTCAGGATCGGCCAATACGGCGCCGACTGCTCGGTCGTCCCGATCTTCACCGTCACCGACTTGGCCGCCGCGTCGGCGGAGCCGGAGTTGTTGGCGTTCACGGCCGCGACCACGGCGACCACGGCGACGACCGCGACGATGGCGAGACCGACGATCCACGGCGTCTTGGAGCGCTTCGGCTTCTCGGGAAGGGCGGGAACGGTCCCTGGCGGGGTGGCGTCGGGCATGGCTGTGCCTCTCTTGTGAAGGGGTGGGATGTGCCGGCGAACGGTTGGCGGCACATCAGCCTTTCAAGCGGGACACAGGCGGTCAAAACGCGTTCCGGAATATTACGTCACAGAGCAGATCGCCGATTCCTCATTTCAGGCTCGGCGATCCGCCCCGCGGCGCTACGCGTTCTGCGGCTGCGGCGTCGACTGCAGGATGCGGACCATGTTGCCCGACGGGTCGCGGAACGCGCAGTCACGTGGACCCCAGGGCTGGTCCTTCGGCTCCTGGAGGACCTCCGCGCCGCTCGCGCGCACCCGCTCGAAGACGGAGTCGAGGTCGTCCTCGGTGCGGAACACGACGTTGGCGAGTACGCCCTTCGTGACGAGTTCCTGGATGGCGTCGCCGTCCGACTGCGAGCGGCCGGCGTAGGGGTCGGACAGTACGATCTCGGTGCCCTCGCGCCCGGCGACGCCCAGCGTGATCCAGTGGTGACCGCCGGAGGCGACGTCGTTGAGCACGTCGAGCCCGAGCGCGTCGCGGTAGAACGTGAGGGACTCCTCGGGGTCGGTGACGGTGATGTGCGAGTACTGAAGCGAAATAGTCATGCCGCCACTCTAGGAACGGCGGGCGCTGTGCGCTTCTCCATTTCTGCTCGACATCGATCCGCCGCTCAGCCCGGCAGCCGCTTCGACCGCCCAAGCTCGACCCCGGGTCGCCGCTCAGCCGGCAGCGGTTTCGACCGCCCAAGCTCGACCCCGGGTCGCCGCTCAGCCGGCAGCGGTTTCGACCGCCCAAGCTCGACCCCGGGTCGCCGCTCAGCCGGCAGCGGTTTCGACCGCCCAGGTTCGACTCCGGGTCGCCGCTCAGCCCGGCAGCGGTTTCGACCGCCCAGGTTCGACTCCGGGTCTCCGCTCAGCCCGGCAGCGGTTTCGACCGCCCAGGTTCGACTCCGGGTCTCCGCTCAGCCCGGCAGCGGTTTCGACCGTACCGGCCGGGTGCGCTGCTTGGCGATGCAGTTGGGCATCGCCATCACCGCGCGGTGCTCGCGCGTGCGGTAGCTCGACGGCGACTCGCCCACCACCTCCGCGAACTTCGAACTGAACGAGCCGAGGGAGGTACAGCCGACGGCCATGCACGCCTCAGTGACCGTCATCCCCTCGCGCAGCAGCGACATCGCCCGCTCGATCCGCCGGGTCATCAGATAGCTGTAGGGGGTCTCCCCGTACACCGCCCGGAACCGGCGCGAGAAGTGCGAAGGCGACATGAAGGCGGAGGCCGCCATCGTCGGCACGTCGAGCGGCTCGGCGTACTGGCGATCGATCAGGTCGCGCGCTCGTCGCAGGATGACGAGCTCCTCCAGTTCTTCCGGTGACACGCCTCCACGGTAGCCCGCGCTCGCGCCGCTCACCAGCCGCTCTCGACCAGCCGGATGAAGGCACTCAGCTCGCCGACCCCGGCCGGCGTCGTCGGCAGGAACTCGGTGAGATCTGGCGAGTGGACGAGGTACGCCGCCCATTTCGCCCGGGAGATCGCGACGTTCAGCCGGTTCTTCGACAGCAGGAACGACATCCCCCGCGGAACGTCGGCCGCGGAGGAGGCGGCCAGGCTTACGATCGCGATCGCGGCCTCCTGCCCCTGGAACTTGTCGACGGTGCCGACGCGCACCTCCGGGAACCCGGCTGCGTCGAGCGCCTCGCGCACCTCGGCCAGTTGCGCGTTGTAGGGGGTGACGACGATCATGTCGCCCTCGGCGAGAGGCGTCTCGTCGCGGCCCGCGGCCGGATCCGTCCAGGAGCGGCCGACCAGGTCGCGCACGATGGCGACCACGGCCTGGGCCTCCTGAGCCGACGCGGTCGCGTTGCCGGTGTGCTCGACGGCAACCGGGTGGAGGCCGGGGACGACCCCGGCGAGCTCGCGCTCGCGCGCGCACGGATGGGCGTGCAGCCGCCCTTCGTACGACAGTGCGGAGACGGCCTCGGCGAGGGCCGGGTGGAGGCGGCGGCTCTCGGCGAGGAAGTAGCCGAACTCCGCCGGGAGCACATCGTGCCCGTCGCTCACCCAGCCGAGGGCGGAACCGTCGACCGGCTCGGGATGGCTCCCCTGGCTCACCTGGGGCAGCTGCTGCGGGTCGCCGAGCAGCAGCAGGTTGCGGGCCGCCACCCCCACGGCGATGGTCGACGCCAGCGAGAACTGGCCCGCCTCGTCGACGACGAGCAGGTCGAGGCTCTCGCGCGGGACGCGCGCCGGGTTGGCGAAGTCCCACGCCGTGCCGCCGAGGACGAAGCCGCTCGCCTCGCGCTCTGCTGCGAACTCGAGCTGGCCGTTCCTGCGCAGCGGGGTGAACCGCGGCGACTCCGCGGAGCCGCTGGGCACCTTTCCGACGAGCGCGGCGTCCAGCCCGGTGGCGACGACCCGGTCGAGCAGGTTCTCGACGACCGCGTGCGACTGCGCCACGACACCGACGCGCCAGCCGTGTTCGGCGACCAAGCGTGCGATCACGTGCGCACCGAGATACGACTTGCCGGTTCCGGGAGGCCCCTGGACGGCGAGGTACGACGTGTCGAGGTCGAGGAGGCTGGCCGTGACGGCCGCGACACGCCCGCTGCCGTCCGGCGGCCCCTCGGGGGCGAGCAGGCCGGAGCGGGTGCGCGGCGGAGTCCGCCGCAGCAGGTCGACCGTCGCGTTCGTGGGCCAGCGACCCGCCTGCAGCGCGGTGAGCAGGGCCGTGCCCCACTCCCGGATCGCCTCCGCGAGCGGTCGCGTGTTGGGAGGAGCGGCTGGCGTGAGTGCGCTCGGGAGGTGGCCGTACGCGGCGACGTCCTCCGGCAGCGTCTCACGCACCAGCACGGAGCCGTCGTCGGCGACGGCGATGACGGCGACGGTGCGCACCGTGCGCGCGCCCGGCTGCGCGCGGAGCAGCCGGAATGGTCCCGGGTACTCGTAGAGGAGGAACGGCCCGGAGCTCTCGCTGACCCGCACCGAGCTCCCCGCACCCCACTGGCCCGAGAGCAGCAGCTCGCGTCGCTCGACGCGCTGGCCTTCGTCGAGATACCAGCCGCGGACCACCCGGGCGGACTCGACCACCAGCACGTCACGGGTGTCCGCCCACTCCTCCACCGGCTGGATCAGCCGGGCGTAGTGGCTCTGCCAGAAGCTCTTCTGCTCTCGCCGGTGGAAGTCGATCGCCGCCGCCGCGAGAGCGACGGCCTCGCGATCGGGCGTGCGGTGCGGGTCGAGCGGATCGCCCGCGTAGGCCAGCAGACCCGCGCGGAGCGGGGACGCCTCTGGAGCGATCTCCGGCTCCGCCGGCGGCGCGGCGCCGATCGGGACGCCGTTCTCCCCCGCCCGGGCGAGGAGCCAATCGCGCAGCCGCAGCGTCGAGACGCAGTCGTAGCGGTTGTAATCGCCGAGCGCGTCGAGCAACGGCTGCGCCTCGTCGAGGCGGCCGAGCGCGATGAGGTCGCGGGCGTTCGCGTACTCGGTGATCGAGTCGGCGCCGTTCGTCACCTCGCTGAGCCGCAGCTCCGAGCCCATGTAGAGCGGCTCCAGCTTCTTGATCGAATACGAGCGCGACCCGACCCGCACGGACTTGCGGACGAGGGGGTAGAGGTCGACCATCACGCTGTCGCGAAGCAGGGCGTCGACCTCCTCTTCGCCGACGCCGTGCCGGGCGGCGAGGGACAGCAGGTGGGTCTGCTCGTAGGCCGCGTAGTGGTAGATGTGCATGCCGGGGAACACGGCGCGTCGCTCGCGGACGAACGCGAGGAACCGTTCGAGTGCGACGCGCTCCTCGGCGAAGTCGTGCGCCCAGAACGCGGTGAACCGCGCATCCTGGTCGACCATCCCGAACAGGTAGTCGAGGTTCCAGCGCTCCCCCGCGCCCTCGGTGTAGAGCGGGTCGCCCTCGAAGTCGAAGAAGATGTCGCCCGGGTCGGGCTCCGGCAGCACCGCGAGCACCGGGGCGTTGAAAACGCGGATCGGCGGCGGTGCGCCCTCCACTGCCTCCAGCTGCAGGCGCGCCTGTTCGCGCAGCCCCGTCAGGGTGCCCTCGGTGACGCCCTCGACCGGGCCGGTGGAGGCCGCGAGCGCGTCGATCGTCGTGATGCCGGCGGCGATCAGGCGCTCCCGCTGCGTCACCCGCATGCCGGCCACGAGCAGCACGTCGCGCGCGGCCTGCACCTCGGCGTCGCAGGTGTCGCACCGGCCGCAGACGGTGAACCGCGGATCGCCCCAGGCCACCGGCCCGGTGTCGATGACGTGCGCGGCGATGACCTCCAGGAGGCGTGCGCGCCGCTTGCGGTAGACGGGCTCGATGTCGCAGAGCCGGTGTTCGCTCACCGACCCGTCCCCAAGCAGCAGTTCGACGATGCCGTCGACCTCGACACCGGTGCGGCGCAGCTGATCGGCGTACGCGGCGAGCTGCAGGAGGGCCGTGACGCGCGCGCTGCGGGCGAGCTTGGAGTCCTGCACTCGATAACGCCCGTCGGGCAGGCGCACCACGAAGTCGGCGAACCCGACGAACGAGCCGTCGAAGAACGTGGCCTGGAAGACGACCTCGCTGGCCCGTTCGAACGCACGCGCCGTGGAGGCCACGGCCTCGGCCAGCGAATCGGCCGTCAGTTGCTGCGGCCGCTCGATCTCGGCGACCCCTGCCCCCGCCCCGGCGCCAAACCGGTCGCGGTAGCGCTCGAGGATGTGGTGCTCGTGCTCGTCGCCAAGGCGGGAGGAGCGCACATACATCGGGTCGTCGACCTCGTCGGTCTTCTCGATCCGCCCCAGCTTCACATCGAGCGAGCGCAGGAAGGCGAACTCGCATTTCGACGCCTCGGTCAGGTCACTGGCGCTGGTGACGATCACACCGTCGAGTAAGAACACACCGCAACGCTATCGGCGCCCGCCGACATCCGGGTCGTGCCTGAAACGAGTTGGCAGGACACGCCGTCAGTGACGCTGGCGAGACGGCGTGTCCTGCCAACTCAACGTCGGCGCGTCAGCCCTTGGCCGCCGCCTTCATCGCACGCTTGTGCTCACGCACCCGCGTGAGCGAATCGGCGTCGACGATATCGGCCACCGAGCGGTAGCCATCCAGCCCGTAGTCACCTGCGGCCTCCCGCCAGCCGGACACGTCCAGCCCCTTCTGCTTGCCCAGCAGGGCGAGGAAGATCTTCGCCTTCTGCTCACCGAAGCCGGGCAGCGCCTTCAGCCGGCGCAGCACCTCCGCGCCGTCGGGCTCGCCCTGCGTCCAGATCGCGGGGGTGTCGCCTCCCCAGTCGGTCACGATCGCCGACGCGAGCGACTGCAGCCGGCCCGCCATCGAGCCGGGGAACCGGTGCACGGACGGTGTTTGCTTCATCACCTCGACGAGCTTCTCGGGGTCCAGCGCGGCGATGCCGGCGGGGTCGAGCGAGCCGAGCCGATCGCGCAGCTTTGCGGGGCCGACGAACGCGGTCTCCATCGCGATCTGCTGATCGAGCAGCATCCCGACGAGCAGAGCGAACGGGGACTGGTCGAGGAGGGCGTCCGCTTCGGCGTCGCCGGTGATCGAGAGAGGCATGCCTTCATGCTCCCATCCGCGTCATGCGATGAGCAACAGCACTCCGCGCGCCCGAACCGTTCGCCGAGGGGCACCTTCACGCCCCTAAAGTGCGCTTTTGAGGGCGTCAACGTGCCCCTCGGCACGGCGCAGCGGGCTCAGGAGGCGGTGGCGAGTTGCACGCGGAGGGAGTCGACACGCGTCGCGATGGCGTCGTCGGCAGACCAGCGCTGGGCGAGCCGCGACAGGATGGCGTTCAGCTCCTCCGCAGTCAGCCCGCTCGCCAGCGTCAGCCGTACCACGAGCTCCTCGGCGACGAGCCGGCAGTCCGGGTCTCCCGCCAGCAGGTCGACGTCGAGCACGCCGAGCTCCGAGCCGACGGAAGCGCGGAACGCGTCGGCGACGACCGGGTCGCGATCGCTCGGCAACCACGGCAGCCCCTGAGCGAGCGCCCACACGGCGGGGCGCCGGAGGACGAACTCGGTTTCGGAGGTCGGGTCGAGCACGAGTAGCTCGGTCTCCTCCGACGCCGCGGCGAGTGCTGCGCGCGGGCCGGCCGCCGGAACGGGCCGGGCGGCGGGATTCCACGCCTGCATGGCCGTGACCGATGAGAACACCGGGAGGACACGACGCCCATCTGGCGCGGCGACCGTGACGATCGAGAGCTCCTGGGTCTTGTCGACCGCGAGCCCGGCGACGCTGGCGCCCTCCTCGCCCGGCTCGGCGATCAGCGGGATCAGGACCCGCACGCCACGGAAGGCGTCGACCACGGCCTCCGGACCGGCCTCGCCGGCCCTGAACGCGGCGAGCGCACCGAGCAGTGCGGGAGGCGCGGAGCCGTCGTCGTCGCCGAACGGGTTGTCGTCGAACTCGCGGCCCTCCCACGGCTGACCGGCTGAGTCGCCATGCGACGGGGTGTTGCCCGCGAGAGCCGCGGCGAAACCGGCCAGGCGCTCGGCGCCCGTCTCGGTCGGCTGCGGTCTCTGCTCGGCCTCGCGGTCGCTGGCGTCCTCCGGCGGCTCAGTCGCCGGCGACATCCAGCGCCTCGGGAAGTGTGAACGCGCCGGAGTAGAGCGCCTTGCCGACGATCGCGCCCTCCAGGCCGTGCGGGACCAACTCGCGCAGCGACGCGATATCGTCGAGGCTGGAGATGCCGCCGGAGGCGACGACGGGACGCTCGGTGCGCTCCATGACCTCGCGGAGCAGGTCGAGGTTCGGCCCCTTGAGGGTGCCGTCTTTGGTGACGTCGGTCACCACGTAGCGTGCGCAGCCGGCCTCTTCGAGTCGGGCGAGCACCTCCCACAGGTCGCCGCCGTCGCGCGTCCAACCGCGGGCTGCCAGGGTCGTGCCGCGCACATCCAGGCCGACGGCGATCGCCTCGCCGAAGCGGCCGATTACGTTCGCCGCCCACTCCGGGTTTTCCAGCGCCGCAGTCCCGAGGTTCACGCGCGTCGCGCCGATCTCCAGGGCCTGCTCCAGCGACCCGTCGTCGCGGATGCCGCCGGAGAGCTCGATGCGCACGCCTCTGGTCTGGCGAATCACCTTCTTCAGAAGGTCGCGGTTGCTCCCCCGGCCGAAGGCCGCGTCGAGGTCGACCAGGTGGATCCACTCGGCGCCGGCGTCAGCCCACTCGGCGGCCGCGTCGACCGGGTCTCCATAGCTGGTCTCGCTGCCGGCCTCGCCCTGGGTCAGGCGCACCGCCTTGCCGTCGGCCACGTCTACCGCGGGCAGCAGGACGAGCTTGGGCGTGTTGGTGAATTCGCTCATGTCGATGTCTTTCTCGAGTGGGGCTTCGATCGGGTCCGCGGGGCGGACGCGATGGGTCTCGCTACAGCGAGCCGATCCAGTTGCGGAGCAGTCGGAGGCCGGCGCTGCCGGACTTCTCGGGGTGGAACTGGGTCGCGGTGAGCGGCCCGTTCTCGACGGCGGCGACGAACCGCGAGCCGTGCTCGGCCCACGTCACACGGGGCTTCTGGAAGGGTCCCGTGGCCTCCAGCGTCCAGTCCTGCGCGGCATACGAGTGCACGAAGTAGAAGCGCTCGTCACGGATGCCGTCGAAGAGCACCGAGTCCTCCGGGGCCTCGACAGTGTTCCAGCCCATGTGCGGCACGACATCCGCGCGGATCAGATCGACGGTGCCCGGCCACTCGCCGAGCCCCTCGCTCTCGATCCCGTGCTCGACCCCGCGCTCGAACAGCACCTGCATGCCGACGCAGATGCCGAGGACGGGCCGGCCGCCCGCGAGCCGGCGGTCGATCACCTCGTCGCCGTGCGAGCCGCGGAGGGCGTCGATCACGGCGGCGAAGGCGCCGACGCCCGGGACCAGCAGACCGTCGGCCTCCTGCGCGCG
Source organism: Leifsonia sp. McL0607 (assembly GCF_049993355.1). Lineage (GTDB taxonomy): Bacteria > Actinomycetota > Actinomycetes > Actinomycetales > Microbacteriaceae > Leifsonia. The sequence continues at coordinate 73,858 of NZ_CP188253.1, forward strand.
GCGGCGGTTGCCGGTGAGCTCGACGCGGGCCCCAGCGGCCTCGAGGGCCTTGACCGCGGAGTGCACGTTGCCCGTGCCGTAGTCGAAGACGACGACGTCCGGTGCCGTCACAGCACACCCTTGGTCGAGGGGATGCCCGACACCTGCGGGTCCAGCGCCTTCGCCTGACGGAACGCCCGCGCGAAGGCTTTGAACTCGGCCTCGGCGATGTGGTGCGGGTCGCGGCCGCCGACGACCGTGATGTGCAGCGTGAGCCCTGAGTTGAACGCGATGGCCTCGAACACGTGACGCACCATCGACCCGGTGAAGTGGCCGCCGATCAGGTGGAACTCGAAGCCGGCGGGCTCGCCGCCGTGCACCAGGTACGGGCGGCCGGAGATGTCGACGACGGCCTGCACGAGCGCCTCGTCGAGCGGCACCATGGCGTCACCATACCGAGAGATGCCGGACTTGTCGCCGAGAGCCTCCCGGATCGCCTGACCGAGCACGATGCCGACATCTTCGACCGTGTGGTGCACGTCGATGTCGGTGTCGCCGCTCGCCCGCACCCGCAGGTCGGTGAGGGAGTGCTTCGCGAACGCGGTCAGCAGGTGGTCGAAGAACGGCACCGACGTGTGGATGTCGGCCGCGCCGGTGCCGTCGAGGTCGAGGCTCAGCTCGATGCTCGACTCGCTGGTGGCACGCTGGAGCTGGGCGGCGCGATTCGTCATGACTGAGAGTTTACTGGGGCCGCGCCGGTGTTCCCCGCCGCGGCAGCCGCTACTGGACGGCCCAGCGCGCGCAGTGCTTCCAGGAATGCCGTCGTCTCGGTCTCGGTGCCCGCCGTCACCCGCAGGTGGTGCGGAATGCCGACATCGCGGATGAGCACCCCGCGCTCGAGGAGAGCCTCGAAGATCGCGTGCGGGTCGTCGACTCCGCCGAAAAGCACGAAGTTGCTCCCGCTGCGGTGCGGCAGGTAGCCGAGCTCCGCGAGCTCGACGACCAAGCGGTCGCGCTGGGTACAGATCTCGCCCACCATGGCCAGCATCTCGTCCGTGTGCGCGAGCGCGCCGAGGGCGGCCGCCTGGGTGATCGCGGAGAGGTGGTAGGGCAGGCGTACCAGGCGCAGAGCGTCGACGACAGCCGGATCGGCCGCGAGATACCCGACGCGCGCGCCGGCGAAGGCGAAGGCCTTGCTCATTGTGCGCGAGACCAGGAGGCGCGGACGACCGGCGAGCAGCGAGAGCGCGGTCTGCTCGCCGTCCGGCAGGAACTCGGCGTAGGCCTCGTCGATGACCACGATGCCCGAGGCAGCATCGTAGACCGCCTCGATCGTCGCGAGGTCGAGCGGCGTGCCTGTCGGGTTGTTCGGCGAGCAGAGGATGACGATGTCCGGGTCGTGCTCGCGCACTGCTGCGGCGGCGGTCTGCGGCGACAGCTCGAACTCGTCGTCGCGGGGTGCTGCGATCCAGGAGGTGCCGGTGCCGGACGCCAGCAGCGGGTACATCGAGTAGGTGGGGGCGAAGCCGAGGAGGCTGCGCCCGGGACCGCCGAAGGCCTGGAGGATGTGCTGCAGGACCTCGTTCGACCCGTTGGCCGCCCAGATCTGCTCGGCGACGAGCCCGCGACCGAGGTACCGGGCGAACGCTTCACGCAGCTCCGTGAACTCCCGATCGGGATAGCGGTTCACACCGGTGACGGCCACGGCCACGCGCGCCACGATGTCGGCTGCGACGTCCTCCGGGACCGGATGCGTGTTCTCGTTCACGTTCAGCGCGACGGGCACGACCTTCTGGGGCGCACCGTACGGGGTGCGACCGCGGAGGTCGTCACGGATCGGAAGATCGGAGAGGGAGGTCACACCCCCAATGCTAGTCAACGCCAAATGGTCGTCAGCGTGACGAGCGGTACTTCGTCGTATGACGAAGGGCCTCCCAATGGCGGCCTACCCTACTTGTCGTACTGCGTCGGGATCGCGAGCTGCTGCCCCGGCGTGACGACCGCGGACTCCAGCCCGTTGAGCGAGACGAGATCGGCGATGACATCGCGCGGGTCGGCCTTGGGCGCCAGCCGCGCGGCGACCGACCAGAGCGAATCGCCCGGCTGCACCGTGACGTAGTGGAAGGTGAGGTGCGTCTGCTCGCCGGTGGCCGCGGCGACCCCGCCGTTGAGCGCGAAGACGAGAGCTCCGATCACGACAGGGAGGGCGACGAGAGCCATGAGCACGGCACGCCCGCGGCGCGTGAGGCGCAGGCGCACCTGCGCTGCGGCGGTACCACCCATTCCACCGTTCATGGACGCGCTATTCATGGTTGCGCTGCTCATGACTGCTGTGCTCATGATCGTGACCTCCTCGGGCTTCGTCGAAACTCTGTTGCGAATATATCTTCGAATGTTCGAAACCACAATTTGCGCTACGGAAGGGATTTCCGCACGAATTTCGAGACACACTCGAACGCATGTTTGTCGCGCCGCCGTATCGTGGATAAAGTTTCGATTGTCTGAAGGAAAGACAACCAGGCACCACCGACATTCGGTTCCGACCGGGTGCGGGTACGGTCACGAAGGGACGAGCGTGTCGAACGAGAACCAGGCTCCGCGCACGCGGCGCCGCAAGAACCTCAGCGAGAAGCAGCTCGCCATCCTCGACGTGATCCAGCGGTCGGTGAGCCAGCGCGGCTACCCGCCCAGCATGCGCGAGATCGGCGACGCCGTCGGCCTCTCCTCGCTCTCGTCCGTCACGCACCAGCTGAACCAGCTCGAGCTGAGCGGCTACCTGCGCCGCGACCCCAACCGTCCGCGCGCGCTCGAGATCCTGATCGACCTTCCCTCAGCGCCCGCACCGGACTTCGAGAACCAGACGCCCGTCGGCGATGCCGCCATGGTCCCGCTCGTCGGCCGCATCGCCGCCGGCATCCCGATCACCGCCGAGCAGCAGGTGGAGGAGGTCTTCCCGCTCCCCCGGCAGCTGGTCGGCAACGGCGAGTTGTTCATGCTCAAGGTCATCGGCGAGTCGATGATCGACGCCGCCATCTGCGACGGCGACTGGGTCGTCGTCCGCGCCCAGAACACGGCCGAGAACGGCGACATCGTCGCGGCCTTGCTCGACGAGGAGGCCACCGTCAAGGTGTTCCGGCAGCGCGACGGCCACACCTGGCTGCTCCCCCGCAACTCCAACTTCGAGCCGATCCTCGGCGACTACTCCCAGGTCCTCGGCAAGGTCGTCGCGGTCCTCCGCGCAGTGTAGCGCCGCCGCCTCCTCCGTCACGCTGTGAGACCCTGACGGAGGCGAAGACACCCGAGCCGACGCGGGACCCCGCCCTCCACTCCCGGTGTCGAGGCCTCCGCGATCCCCGCTCGTGAACCGTCGCAGCGTCGAAGAAGACGAGCGCCTTCCGCGCGCCCGCCGACGACCGACCATCCATCGTGGCAAGTTGACACCTCCGCATTCTTGATGTCAATATTTCACCAGTTGCAGGAGCGCGACAGCTTCGCGGTTGGACCCCTACACGCAGTTCCGATCCGCGAAGACCAGCCGAGCATGAGCTCGGTTCTCGGCGGTGAGAAGCACTCGTCCAGGTCGAGAGCCGGAACCAGCACAGTTCGCAGCACTCCTCGAGATTGAGGACGATCAGTTATGAACTTCCCCCCAACGGCCACCCCGTGCAGCGAAGGCTCCGGCCTCCCACACGATCCCGGACGTCACCGGCGCCCGCTCACCTCGACAATCGCGGCGCTCGTCGCTCTCCTTCTCGGGTTCGCCACACTGATCGCGGGAGGCGCACCCGCTCAGGCCGACGAGCGACCGCCGATCATCACCCTGGCCGAGTTCCGGTCCTCCGAGAACGGCGCGGCGATCACTTCGGCGGACGCGGGGACCGCTGGTGGCCTGTACATCGAGTACGACCTCGACGCGAAGGGCTACAAGAGCGGGGACACACTCCAGTACGTCCTTCCCCACAACTTCAACCCGTCGGCGCCGAACAACACGACCTTCACCTTCGAGGCCGTCTATGAAGGCGTCAGTCATCGGATCGGGACGGCGACCTACTACGACCGGAAGATCCTCGTGGTCCTCAGCGCCGGCGTCGAAGAGCTCGACGGCATCCACGGTCACTTCTGGATCGGCGGATCGTATTGGGGAACGGAGGCCGAACCGGACCTGACGCTCAACCCGGGAACCGCCAATGCCTACACGATCCGGATGACACGCCTCGGCGGCCCGGGCACCCCCGGAGTCGGCCCTCTGCCGGAGCACGGCAAGTACGCGTCGTTCAAGGACGGCAGCAACAACACGGTCATCAAATACGCCGTCGGCGTCAACTTGGACTCGCGCCGCGCGTTCGTCGCGGGTTCCGTGGTCGCCGACAGGGCGAACGGCCTCATCGTCAATCCGGCGACGCTCACGGTCTCGGTTCGCAACCCCACCACGACCCTCACCCCGGGCCAGGACTACACCGCGGACTTCTTCGCCGACGGAAGCGGCTTCACCATCACCCTGCTCACCGACATCCGCGACGAGTTCTGGCTCACGTACGAAAGTTCAGTGTTCGAGGTGGCGGACGTCTACCGCAACGACGTGACAGCCACGATCCCCGGAAACCCGGGGGGCGGCGATGCATTCGGGCATGACGTCGATTGGACCGACATCTCCGGTTCCGCGGCGGGCCACCTCCGCGATCTGACTCTCGTCAAGAAGGACCAGGACAGCCACGAGCCGCTCGCGGGCGCGGTCTTCGACCTGTATCGGAAGATCGACGGCTCAGACCGTCTCCTCCGGACGGGCCTGACCACGGGCGACGACGGAAAGCTCGTCGCGAAGGACCTGCTGTCGGGCGAGTACACGCTCGTCGAAGTCACGCCTCCGACCGGCTACACCGCCGTCGCGGGTGTCGACAGGATCTCGGTGACGCTGCCGCCGCAGCAGTCGGCCGACGTGGAGGTCGATTTCTACAACAAGATGGAGGCGATTCCGCCCGGCGCCGTCGAGCTGATGAAGGTCGATGGCAGCGACGCTCCGCTGGCGGGGGCCGAGTTCACGATCCACGACGACACCGGAACTCTCCTCAAGTCTCGAATCACGGACTCGGATGGCGCTCTGAAGTTCTCCCACCTCGCCCCCGGCACGTATACGGTCACGGAGACGAGAGCTCCGGACGGTTTCGACATCTCGGCGGAGGCTCGCGCCGGCTACCGCGTTACCGTCGTGTCCGGCGAGACCGCCCGGGTGAGGGGGTCCGGCTCAGGCGGGACGGTCGTGAATTTCCCCACTCAGAACGCACCGGAACCGACCGTGCAGACCTCGGCGACGAACAAGGCGACGGGCGGCAAGCGCCTTCCTGCTGCCGGTGGAACGGTCTCGGACCTGGTCACCTACACCGGACTGGTGCCGGGACTGACCTACACGCTCCGCGGCGAGCTGATGGACAAGGCCACCGGCGCATCGACGGGGATCACGGCATCCACGCAGTTCGTCCCGCTCGCCCCGGACGGCCAACAGACCCTCGACTTCATCGTGGGCAACGGTCACGCCGACAAACGCGTGGTCGTCTTCGAGCGACTCTTCGCCGAGGTGGACGACACGAACCCGATCGCCTCCCACGAGGACATCGACAGTGACGAGCAGACCATCACGATCGACTCCCCGCCGGCAGTGCAAACGACGGCGACGAACAAGGCGACGGGCGGCAAGCGCCTTCCTGCTGCCGGTGGAACGGTCTCGGACCTGGTCACCTACACCGGACTGGTGCCGGGACTGACCTACACGCTCCGCGGCGAGCTGATGGACAAGGCCACCGGCGCATCGACGGGGATCACGGCATCCACGCAGTTCGTCCCGCTCGCCCCGGACGGCCAACAGACCCTCGACTTCATCGTGGGCAACGGTCACGCCGACAAACGCGTGGTCGTCTTCGAGCGACTCTTCGCCGAGGTGGACGACACGAACCCGATCGCCTCCCACGAGGACATCGACAGTGACGAGCAGACCATCACGATCGACTCCCCGCCGGCAGTGAAGACGACGGCGACGAACAAGGCGACGGGCGGCAAGCGCCTCCCCTACATCGGCGGCACCATCACCGACATCGTCGCGTACACTGGGTTGACGACGGGCGCGCAGTACACCCTGGTCGGTCAGCTGATGGAGGCCCACACGGGCCGCGCAGTACCGGGATCGAGCCGGAGCATCACGTTCACCCCGGCTGCAGCGAGCGGCATGCAGGCGCTGGACCTGACCGTGCCCGCCGGCCACGCAGGCACGAAGATCGTGGTCTACGAGTACCTGTACGCCGAAGACGGCACGACCCTGGTCGCCGAGCACACCGAGCTCGGCGATGCCGGGCAGACCGTCACCATCGACGCGGATCCGACGATCGCGACCACCGCGACGAACCGGGACGACGGCTCGCACACCCTTCCCTACGACGGAGGTGTGATCACCGACGAGGTGCGGTACACCGGACTCGTGCCCGGTGTGCAGTACACGATTCGGGGTGAGCTGATGGACAAGGCCACCCGACGGAGCGCCGGCATCCGTTCCGCCGACCACCAGTTCACACCCGTGTCGGCCTCCGGAACGGTGTCGATCGATTTCACGGTGGACTCCTCGTTCGCGGGCAGGACTCTGGTCGCTTACGAGTGGCTGTATCGCGGTTCCTCGCTGGAGGCGCAGCACACCGACATCGACTCCGTCGAACAGACCGTCGTAGTCGCCGCGACGCCCACGATCGCGACCACCGCGACGAACGGTGACACCGGCGACAAGACGCCTCTGCTCTTCGACGGGGGCGTGGTCGTCGATGAGGTCCGTTATACCGGGCTCACCCCTGGCCAGACCTACACGATCAGAGGTGAACTCATGGCGAAGGAGGTGGACGAGACCACCGGGCAGTCGGCCGTGATCGCCACCGGCATCGTCGCCGAGGCCCCGTTCCAACCGGAATCGGCCGACGGCTCGGTCAGCCTCGAGTTCGAGGTCGACGGTTCGCACGCGGGTACGATGCTCGTCGCTTTCGAGAAGCTCTTCGACGCCGACGGGAAGCTCGTCGCCCAGCACGAGGAGATCGAGAGCACGGAGCAGACCGTCACCGTCGGCGCGGTTCCGAGCCTGGCGACGACCGCGACGAACAAGGACGACGGGGGAAAGCTGCTGGAGTTCCAGGGCGGCACGATCACCGACGTCGTCGAGTACACGAACGTGATCCCCGGCGTCGAGCTCACCCTCGCAGGTGAATTGTTCGACAAGGCGACGGGTGAGTCGATGGGCATCACCGCAACGCGGACGTTCGTCCCCGACACCGCCGCCGGCTCGATCGAACTGGACTTCGTGGTGCCGTCCGGCTTCGCGGGTACGCGCCTGGTCGCTTTCGAGACGCTGAAGGAACGCGCGCGCGTCATCGCCACGCACCACGACATCGACAGCGAGGAGCAGGCGGTCGACGTCCGCTCGCAACCCACCGTCAGCACGAGCGCAGCCGACGGTGCGGATGGGGACAAGCAGCTCGCCGAGCTCGGCGGCACGGTCGTCGACACCGTCTACTACACGGGACTGATCCCCGGACGTGAGTATGTCGTCAACGGCGAGCTCATGCGCAAGGCGGACGGCACGTCGACCGGTCTGACCGCCTCGCGCACCTTCGTGCCGACAACCGCCGACGGTGCCGTCGATCTCGAGCTCGTCGTTCCGGCCGGCTACCGGGACACCTGGCTCGTCGTCTTCGAGACCGTGCTCGACTGCGACCTCGTCGTTGCGGAGCACACCGACATCGAGAGCGAACCGCAGACGATCTTCGTGGACCACTCCCCCGAGGTCGTCGCCCCCGCGGGGATCGCCTCCACCGGTTCGAGCATCCTGGGGCCGCTCGCCTGGGCGGTGTCACTGCTCGCCGCGGGCAGCGCGGGCCTGCTCACAGCGATCCGTCTCCGGAACCGACGCGCCATCGGATAACCGCCGAGCACAGGAAAACCGTCGTGATCCTCGGCAGATCACGACGGTTTTCCTGTGCTCGCGGGCCGCTCAGGCCCAGCCGAGTTCCTGGAGGCGCGCGTCGTCGAGGCCGAAGTAGTGGCCGATCTCGTGCACCAGGGTGATCCGCACGCGGGCGCGCAGCTGCTCGACGGTCTCGCAACTGGCCTCGAGGTTGTTGCGGAACAGCGTGATCCGGTCGGGCAGCTCGCCGAACCCGTAGACGCCGCGCCGGGTCAGTGGGTGCCCGGAGTACAGTCCGTACAGCCGCGGACGCGCCCCGGGAGGCTGGTCGGCGATCAGGATCGCGACGTTCTCCAACGGGCGCACCATGTCGTCCGGCAAGCCGTCGAACACCTCGTCGACCAGCCGCTCGAAGTCGTCGTCCGCCATTCTCACGATGAACCCCGTCGCACCATGGGCCCATCATCGCCGAAGGCACGACGTCGCGCCGCCCCGTCCGCGCAGAGCGGAACGAGGCGGCGCGACGTGCGAACGGCAGGATCAGGCTGTGACGCCGGCACGCTCCCGCACGTCGCGGGTCGCCGCGATGATGTTGCGCAACGACGCGACCGTCTCGTCGTAGCCGCGTGTCTTCAGGCCGCAGTCCGGGTTCACCCAGAGCTGACGGCCCGGGATCGCGCTGAGTGCCGTCTCCAGCAGCTCCGTCACCTCGGCGACCGAGGGCACGCGCGGCGAGTGGATGTCGTAGACGCCCGGGCCGATCCCGTGCTCGAATCCGGAACGCTGGATGTCGTGGACGACCTCCATGCGACTGCGGGCCGCTTCGATGCTGGTCACATCCGCGTCGAGGTTGCGGATCGCGTCGATCACCACGCCGAACTCCGAGTAGCAAAGGTGCGTGTGGATCTGGGTCGCGTCGACGACACCGGAGGTCGCGAGCCGGAACGAACCGACCGACCACTCGAGGTAGTCGTGCTGGTCGGCGCGCTTGAGCGGCAGCAGCTCACGGAGCGCGGGCTCGTCCACCTGCACCACGCGGATGCCCGCGGCCTCCAGGTCGGCGATCTCGTCCCGGAGGGCGAGCGCGACCTGCCGGGCGGTCTCGCCGAGCGGCTGGTCGTCGCGCACGAACGACCAGGCGAGGATCGTGACCGGGCCGGTGAGCATGCCCTTGACCGGCTTCTCGGTCAGGCTCTGCGTGTAGGTCGACCAGTCGACCGTGATCGGCTTCGGACGCGAGACGTCGCCCCACAGGATCGACGGGCGGGTGCAGCGCGATCCGTACGACTGCACCCAGCCGTTCTGCGTGACCGCGAACCCGTCGAGATTCTCGGCGAAGTACTGCACCATGTCGTTGCGCTCGGGCTCGCCGTGCACGATGACGTCGAGGCCGATCTCCTCCTGCAGGTCGACGACACGCTTGATCTCCGCCTGCATGCGGCCGAGGTAGTCGGCCTCGGTGATGACGCCCTTCGCGAATTGCGCGCGCGACCGGCGGATGTCCGCGGTCTGCGGGAACGACCCGATGGTCGTCGTCGGCAGGAACGGCAGCTGGAGGGCCGCGTCCTGCGCCGACTGACGGGATTCGTAGGAGCCGCGACGGAAGTCCGCTCGGGTCAGCGCCGCCTCGCGCGCCCGGACGGTCTCCACGCGGACACCGGGCGCGGCGGCGCGGTCGGCGAGAGCGGCGCTGGCCGCGCTCAGCTCGCCCTGGATCGCCTCATGGCCGTCGACGATCCCGCGCGCCAGCACGGCGACCTGCCCGACCTTCTGGTCGGCGAACGCCAGCCATGTCTTCAGGCGCGCGTCGAGCTCCGGCTCGTCGTCGACGTCGTGCGGCACGTGCAGCAGCGAGGTGGAGGTCGACACCGCGACGTCCGGGCTGAGCGACAGCAGTGCGGTCAGCTTGCCGAAAGCACCCTCCAGGTCGCCGCGCCAGACGTTGTGGCCGTCGATCACGCCACCCACCAGCGTCTTGCCTGCGACCGCGGAGGCCGTCGCGGCGTCCAGCCCCGTCGGAACGGTCCCACGGACGAGATCGAGCGAGATCGCCTCCACCGGGGCGGTGGCGAGCACGGGCAGCGCGTCGTCGAGTGCCCCGTAGGGAGCGGCGACGAAGATCGCCGGGCGGTCGGCGGCGCCCCCCAGGTAGGCGTACGCAGCACGCGCCGCTTCGAGCACGGCCTCCCGCGGCTCGTCGATGCTCTCGGAGACGAGGGCGGGCTCGTCGAGCTGCACCCAGGGCGCGCCGGCAGCGGAGAGCCGCGCCAGCATTTCGCGGTAGACCGGCACAAGGTCGGCGAGCCGCGACAGCGGACGGAAGCCCTCTGGCGCTTCGTCGCTCGCCTTGCTCAGCAGCAGGAAGGTGACGGGTCCGACGATCACCGGACGGGTGACGAAGCCGGCCGCGCGCGCCTCCTCGAATTCGCGCACGATGCGGTCGGACGCGAGCCGGAAGGCGGTCTCTTGGCCGATCTCGGGAACGAGGTAGTGGTAGTTGGAGTCGAACCACTTGGTCATCTCCAACGGCGCCTTCTCGCCCTCGCCGCGGGCGATCGTGAAGTAGCCGGCCAGGTCGACCGAGCCGTCGGCGGCGGCGAGCTCCGCGAACCGCGACGGGATCGCCCCGACAGTCACCGCGGCGTCGAGCACCTGGTCGTAGAAGCTGAAGCTCTCCGGGATCGCGGCGTCGTCGCGGCCGAGGCCCAGCGCAGCGAGACGCTCGCGGGTCGCCGCCCGCAGCCCGGCAGCGGTCGCCTCCAGCTCGTCAGCGGTGATATCGCCGGCCCAGAAGCTCTCAACGGCCTTCTTGAGCTCGCGGCGACGGCCGATCCGGGGGTAGCCGATGACGGTGCCCACCGGGAAGGCGGAGCGTGAGGTGGTGGTGTCGGTCATGCGTGTTCGCTTTCCTTGGTGGTGGGTGCGGTGGTCGGTGCGGTCGGCAGCAGCCCGATCCTGTCGAGGACCGACAGCACGGCCGCGTGCTGGTTGAAGGTGTAGAGGTGGAGGCCCGGAGCGCCGCCGTCGAGCAGCCGCTGCGCCAGGCGGGCGGCCCAAGCGATCCCGATCTCGCGCTGGCCGTCCTCGTCCGGCTCGACTTCGAGCTGGATCGCGAGGTCGCTCGGGAGGTCCTCGCCGCTCAGCTCGAGCATGCGCGCGAGCCGGGCGGGCGACGTGACGGGCATGATCCCGGGCAGGATCGGGAAGGTCACGCCGGCCTCCCTCGCCCGCTGCGCGAACGACAGGTAGTCCTCGGCGTGGAAGAACAGTTGGGTGATGCCGAGGTTCGCGCCGGCGGCCTGCTTGGCGAGCAGCGCGTCGATGTCCTGCGACACCGAATGCGACGATGGATGACCGTTGGGGAACGCGGCGACCGCGATCTGCACGTGCTCACGGTGGTTCAGAACGGTGCGGGCGGGCAGCCCGGGCACCGGCAGCTCGCCGTACGGCACCCGCTCGGCCTGAACGCGGTGGATGAGCTGCACCAGCTCGGCGGAGCTGCGGATGTCACCCAGGCCGTCGTCGCCGGGCGGGAGGTCGGCGGGCGGGTCGCCGCGCACCGCGAGGAACCGGCGGACGCCCGCATCGAGGAACTCGCGGATCAGCCGGTTGGCCTCCACGTGCGACGACCCGACGCAGGTCAGGTGCGCCATCGGGCTCACGTCGGTGTGCTCGAGGATGTAGCGCAGCACGTCCAGCGACGACGCGCGCGATGAGCCGCCCGCGCCGTAGGTGACGGAGATGAAGTCCGGGCGGGCGGCCGCCAACAGGTCGATCGTCGCCGGCAGGGCCGCGGCGGCGCGGTCGGAGCGCGGCGGATACAGTTCGAAGGAGAACCGCGCGTCGGTACAGTCCATGGTTCCTCAGGTGTCGATCAGCTTCTCGGACACCCCGCGCCGGCCGGCAGCGGACGCTGCTGCAGGAGAGTACGGGGCGGGCGGGTGCCGGGCTCGGCTGTCGCACCACGTCAGCGGTCGCCCGCTTCGGTTGTGCAGTCACGGTAGCAACGCAGAAGGCCGAGCGGAACCCCACTGCGTCATCCAACGACACAGAGTGTCCGCCCGGCCTTCGTCGCGTGCTGCGGAGGTCGTGCGCGGCCGCGCTGCACCGTGACTACACGGCGAACGGCTCGTAGACGGCCTGGTACTCCGGCATGATCCGCGCGCGCACCCGGGTCCCGTCCTCGACGTACTCCGTCGAGAGCACGCGGCCGCGCTCGTGCAGCGCCGAGATCAGGTCGCCGCGGTCGTAGGGCACGACCAGCTCGACCTCCACCGAGGGGTCCGGCAGCAGCCGCGCGATCGCCGCGAGCACCTCATCGATGCCCTCACCCGTGCGTGCAGAGGCGAAGATCGCAGCGGGCTCGAGCCCGCGCAGCACCAGCCGATCGTCGGCCGGGATGAGGTCGGCCTTGTTGAAGACGACGATCTCCGGGATGTCCCGCGCGCCGACCTCCCCGACCACATCGCGGACGGTCGCCAGCTGCGACGCTGGGTCGGGGTGCGAGCCGTCCACCACGTGGAGGATGACGTCGGAGTCGGCGACCTCCTCGAGCGTGGAGCGGAACGCCTCGACCAGCTGGTGCGGCAGGTTGCGCACGAATCCGACCGTGTCGGCGAGCGTGTACAACCGGCCGTCGGCGGTGATGCTCCGGCGGACCGTCGCGTCCAGCGTCGCGAACAGAGCGTTCTCGACGAGCACGCCCGCCTTCGTGACCCGGTTCAGGAGGCTGGACTTGCCCGCGTTGGTGTATCCGGCGATCGCCACCGACGGCACGGAGTTGCGGTTGCGGTTCGCCCGCTTCGCCTCGCGCGCCGGCTTGAACCCGGCGATCTGCTTGCGCAGCTTCGCCATCCGCGAGTGGATGCGACGGCGATCGAGCTCGATCTTCGTCTCACCAGGCCCGCGCGATCCCATGCCGGCACCGACGCCACCCACCTGGCCACCGGCCTGGCGGGACATCGACTCACCCCAACCGCGTAGGCGCGGAAGCAGGTACTCGAGCTGGGCGAGCTCGACCTGCGCCTTGCCCTCCCTGCTCTTCGCGTGCTGGCTGAAGATGTCGAGGATCACGGCCGTACGGTCGATCACCTTGACCTTCACCACGTCTTCGAGCGCACGCCGCTGGCTGGGCGCGAGCTCGGTGTCCGCGATCACGGTGTCGGCGCCGAGCGCCCGGACGATCCCCGTGAGCTCCTCCGCCTTGCCGCGGCCGAGGTAGGTGCTGGGGTCCGGGTGCGGTCGCCGCTGCAGGAGGCCGTCGAGGACGGCGGCGCCCGCCGTCTCGGCCAGTGCCGCGAGCTCGCGCAGCGAGTTCTCGGCGTCCTGCTGGGTTCCCTGCGAGTACACGCCGATCAGCACCACGTTCTCGAGGCGCAGCTGCCGGTACTCGACCTCCGTTACGTCCTCGAGCTCGGTGGAGAGCCCGGAGACGCGGCGCAGTGCCGCGCGCTCCTCGCGGTCGAACTGCTCGCCGTCGTGGTTGCCGCCGCCGGAGTCGTTCTCCTGGAGCGCTTGCGCGCCCCGGCCGAAGAGCGTCACCGACGCCTTGTGCTGCTCAGTCGCGAGCACCCGCGCGACGACATCGTCCGTGGTCCGCTCGTCGAATTCTGTTCGTTCAGTCATCCATGTTCCCTGTTCCGGGTCGGGTCAACCCTAGCTCGTCGTGCTGCTGTGTTTGTCTGTCGGTCCGCGTCCTGTACGGTCCTCTTATGGCCAGCGGAGATCACTATTTTTCCCCGGCGCCCGAAAGTGAACTGAACCTGCGGCCGTTCACCGCGCGCCTGGTGGGGCAGACGTACGAACTGGTGACGGCGAACGGGATCTTCAGCCCCGAGCGCATCGACATGGGTACGCGAGTGCTCCTCGACCATCTCCCCTCTGCGCCGCCGGGAGGTCATCTTCTCGACCTCGGCAGCGGCTGGGGGCCGTTGGCTCTCACACTTGCTCTCGAATCCCCTCATGCGACCGTCTGGGCGGTCGACGTCAATACCCGAGCGCTCGACGTGGTGCGCAGGAACGCGCAGAAGCTCGGTCTCACCAACGTAAACCCTGTGACCCCGGATGATGTTCCCGAATCCGTGGAATTCACCACCATCTGGTCGAATCCCCCCATCCGGGTCGGCAAGAACGAGCTGCACGACATCCTGCAGCGCTGGCTTCCACGGCTGGAGCCGGGCTCCGATGCGTGGCTCGTCGTGCAGCGCAACCTCGGCAGCGACTCGCTGCAGCGCTGGATCCAGGCGACGATGCCCGAGCTGACGACGACACGGGCAGCCATCTCCAAGGGGTACCGCGTGCTGCGGAGCCGTCGGCCGCGGGCTCAGGCCTGAGCCTGGCCGTGACCCTGCACGGGGAGCCGACTCAGGCGAGGTCGAGCGTTCCCGTGTAGACGAGCTCGGCCGGGCCCGAGAGCGCGACGTGCTCGCCGTCTTCGGTCGGGAACATGCGGACGCCGACCGTGCCGCCAGGAACCTCGACGCGCCACTGGTTGGGCGCCCCTTCGCCGGCCCAGTACCGCACAGCCAGCGCTGCCGCTGCCGCGCCCGTGCCGCACGAGAGCGTCTCGCCGCTGCCCCGCTCGTGCACCCGCATGCGGATGCGTCCGACGCCATCGCTGACGAGCGGCTCGAGCGGCACCACGAATTCGACGTTCGCACCGTTCTCGGGCTGCGGCTCGATATGCGGGATGTAAGCCAGGTCAGCGGCCTCCAGCTCGGACTCGTCGGCGACCGCGACGACGATGTGCGGGTTGCCGAGGTCGATCCCGAGGCCGGGGCGGGCGACCGCCAGCTCTTTGGCGCGCACGAGCGGCTCGCCGCCGTCGAGCGCCCACCGGCCGATGTCTACCTGGAAGCCCGTGAGGTTGCGCTGCACGTCGCGGACGCCCGAGCGCGTGCCGATCGGGAGGGTGTCGCCGTCGGCGAGCTCAGCGAGTCCGGACTCGAGCAGGAAGCGCACGTACACACGGATGCCGTTGCCGCACATCTCGGCGTCGGACCCGTCGGCGTTGTAGTAGTCCATGAACCATTCGGCGCCGTCGTCCTCGGCGAGGGCCTCGGCCCCCTCGGGGAGGTGCGTAGAGCGCACCGCCCGGATGACGCCGTCGGCGCCGATGCCGAAATGGCGGTCGCAGATCGCGGCGACCTGCGGCGCCGACAGGGGCAGACGGCCGTCGGGGTCGGAGTAGAGCACGAAGTCGTTGCCGGTGCCCTGACCCTTGGTGAAATGGAGCGTCGCCATCCTCACAGCCTACCGAGTCAGCATATCCAGTGCTGAGCCGATGAGCTGCGGATCGTCGTAGTCGAGCCAGTAGAGGTCGTCGTAACGCTTGAACCAGCTCACCTGCCGCCTGGCGTACCGGCGCGTGAGCTGCTGCGTGGCCGCGATCGCCTCTGCCCGATTCATCTCGCCCTTCACCTCGGCGAGGGCCTGCGCGTAGCCGATCGCGCGGCGCGCCGTCACGCCTTCTTCGAGTCCGAGCGGGATCAGCCTCCGCACCTCGTCGGTGAGCCCGGCTCGCCACATCCGCTCGACCCGCTCGTCCAGCCTTCGCACCAGCTCGTCGCGAGGCGCGGCGAGGCCGAGGAGGACCGCCCGCCGCCAGAGCTGCGGGGTCTCGGGCAGCGAGCCGCTCACGGGCACGCCGGTGAGCTCGGCGACCTCGAGCGCGCGCACGATGCGCCGTCCGTTCGCCGATCCGATGCGCTGCGCCGCCCCCGGGTCGAGCGCGGCCAGGCGCCGGAAGAGCATGCCGGGACCGTGCGCCGCGAGCTCCGCCTCGAGGCGCGCCCGAAGCTCAGGATCGGTGACCGGGAACCGGAAGTCGAAGAGCACGCTCGACACGTACAGCCCGGACCCGCCCACCAGGATGGGAGTGGCTCCCCGGGACAGAATGTCGCCGATGGTCCGCCGCGCCTCCGGCTGGTAGCGGGCGACGGTGGCCTCGTCGGTCACGTCGAGGACGTCGAAGAGGTGGTGCGGCACCCCCCGCCAGTCCGAGGGCGGCAGCTTCGCGGTGCCGATGTCCATTCCGCGGTATAGCTGCATGGCGTCGGCGTTGACCACCTCGGCCGCGCGACCGCGCTCACGAAGCGCTTCCGCGAGCGACAGTGACAACTCGGTCTTGCCCGTGCCGGTGGCGCCGACGATCGCGACGATGGCGGGAGCCGCGGCCTCGGGGGAGGCGATGGGCGCGGTGACCGACTCGGTGACCGACGCGGACGTCGACGCCTGGCACGCGGCCGACCCCGCAGCCGGATCGACGACGGCTGCGATCGCGGATCCTCCCTCGACACCGACACCGACACCGAACGCGACTGCCGGTTCAGCGCCAACCGCCGTCCGAGGCGCGTCGGCGCTCAGCGCTGGCCGTCCGACGGGTCGTAGATCGGCATGGTGCCGACGCCCGGCGATGTGAGCGGCTCGCGCGCGCGAAGAGTCGGCAGGCCCAAGGAGACGGGCCCGGCACCCGAGGCCGACGACCCGCCGTGGACGGGTACCGCGCACGACTCCGCTTGCGCGCGGTCCCACGCGTCGCCGGCACGTGTCCGGCGGATCGACAGGGGTGCGCCGTCGGCGCTGTCGGCGATCAGATAATGCGGCGCGGCCTGCGTGACCCGAACCGTGACGACGTCGCCTGGGCGCGGGCTCTCCGAGGCGGCCGGCAGGTCGAAGTGGACGAGTCGGCTGTCGGGGGCGCGTCCGCTCAGGCGGTGCGTGTCGGCGTCCTTGCGACCCTCGCCGTTGGCGACGAGGAGCTCGACCTCCCGTCCGACGAGCCGCTCGTTCTCTTCGAGCGAGATGCGCTCCTGCAGGGCGATCAGGCGGTCGTAGCGCTCTTGGACGACCTCCTTGGGCACCTGATCAGCCATCGTGGCTGCGGGGGTGCCGGGGCGGATCGAGTACTGGAACGTGAACGCCGACGCGAACCGTGCCTGCTCGACGACCCGCATGGTCTCCTGGAAGTCCTCCTCGGTCTCGCCGGGGAAGCCCACGATGATGTCCGTGCTGATCGCGGCGTCCGGCAGCTTGGCGCGGACGCGGTCGAGGATCCCGAGGAACTTCTCGGAGCGGTAGGACCGGCGCATCGAGCGCAGAATCCGGTCGGAGCCGGACTGCAACGGCATGTGCAGCTGGGGCATGACGTTCGGCGTCTCGGCCATCGCGTCGATGACGTCGTCGGTGAACGCCGCGGGGTGCGGGCTCGTGAACCGGATGCGCTCCAGCCCCTCGATCTCGCCGGCCGCGCGCAGCAGCTTGCTGAAGGCCTGACGGTCGCCGAACTCGACGCCGTATGAGTTGACGTTCTGACCGAGCAACGTCACCTCGATCGCGCCGTCGTCGACCAGGGCGCCGATCTCGGCCAGTATGTCGCCGGGGCGGCGGTCTTTCTCTTTGCCGCGTAGCGACGGGACGATGCAGAAGGTGCAGGTGTTGTTGCAGCCCACCGAGATGGAGACCCAACCGGAGTACGACGAGTCTCGCTTGGTGGGAAGCGTCGAGGGGAACGTCTCGAGCGCCTCGAGGATCTCGATCTCCGCGGCGTCGTTGTGGCGCGCGCGCTCGAGCAGACCGGGAAGCGACCCCATGTTGTGCGTGCCGAACACCACGTCGACCCAGGGCGCCTTCTCGAGAATGACGTTCTTGTCCTTCTGTGCGAGACAGCCGCCGACGGCGATCTGCATGCCTGCGTGCCGGCGCTTGACGCTGGCGAGATGCCCGAGGTTGCCGTAGAGCTTGTTGTCGGCGTTCTCGCGCACTGCGCAGGTGTTGATGACGACGACGTCCGCCTCCGCGCCGTCGGCGGGGATGTAGCCCGCCGCCTCGAGGGAGCCGCTGAGACGCTCGGAATCGTGAACGTTCATCTGGCAGCCGTAGGTGCGCACCTCGTACGTGCGGGCGTGGCCCTCTTCGGTCAACGCGGCCGGGGACGGCGAGAAGGTTCGGGGGTGCTCGACGGTGCTCATAATGCGTACGATTCTACGTTCGACCGCAACCGGAATCGAACGGCCGGCGCCCGGACCCGCGCTGCTCGACGCGCACCAGCTGCGACCGCATCTATTGGAACCGGACCCCGCCGCGCCGCTCACGCGTCGCGAACGCCGCCTCCATCGCCTGGCGCATGACCGAGGAACCGTACCCCTTGCGGGCCAGAAATCCATGGAGCCGCCTGCGCGCCGTCTCGTCGTCGTAGGAGGACAGCTGCCCGATCCGCTTGACGGCCAGCTCTGTGGCGCGTTCCAGCTCGTCTTCGTCAGCGATGTCGGCGAGTGCACCCTCGATCAACTCCGGCGCGATGTGGCGTCGCCTCAAGTCGAGTTCGATCGCGGAGCGCCCGAGACCCTTGCGACTGTGCTGCGCGAAGGCCAGGGTCGCCGCGAGCGACGCGTCATCGATCACGCCCATCGCCTCAAGCTGGTCGAGCTCGGGCGCGAACACCTCAGGAGCGATCTCGCGCTTGGTCAGCAACTGCTCGAGCTCCCAGCGCGACATGCCGCGCCGGGCGAGCTGCCGAACGGTGAGCGCCGTCGTCTTGCGGGCGAACCGCTCGGTCTCTTCGTCTTCGACGTCGGCCACGACCTCTGACGCACGGCCCGGATCAGTGGCCCAGGTGTTGTTCCACCGCTCCGTTGACTCCCCGTCCGAGGATGCGGCGGGAACAGCCGCGCCCTCGTCACGCGAAGACGCTCCCGGCAACTCGACGAGAGGTCGAGCGGCCCCCGTCGGCGACGCCTTCCGGCGCTCCGGCGACACCACTGCACGGCGCAGTGGCGTAACCGGAGCGAGGCGCTCACTCGGCTGAGGCTCGCTCGCGCCCTGCTCGCCCGTGCCTTGCTCGCCCGTGCCTTGCTCGCCCGCGCCTTGCTCGCCCGCGCCTTGCTCGCCCGCGCCTTGCTCGCCCGCGCCCGAGTCACCACCCGGGTGCGGTTCGGAGGGAAACCTCACGACCATGGTGTCAGCCTCCTCGACAGTGTCGGATGTTCAGCGACGATGACGGGCTCACGCCCCCTTGCGGGCCTGCAGCTTCTCTTCCAGAGAATCGACCGTCGCGGCGGGGGCTGCCTCTGCGTTCGGGTCGGCGATGACGCCCAGCTTGATCAGGATCTTGTTCTCGATCTCCGCTGCGATGTCGGGGTTCGCGATGAGGAAGTTGCGCGAGTTCTCTTTGCCCTGCCCGAGCTGGTCGCCCGCGTACGTGTACCAGGCGCCCGACTTCTTCACGAGGCCGTGCTCCACGCCGAAGTCGAGGAGGCTGCCCTCGCGGGAGATGCCGACACCGTAGAGGATGTCGAACTCGGCCTGCTTGAAGGGCGGCGCCATCTTGTTCTTGACGACCTTGACCCGGGTGCGGTTTCCGACCGCGTCGGTGCCGTCTTTCAGGGTCTCGATACGACGGATGTCGAGGCGGACTGACGCGTAGAACTTGAGCGCCTTACCACCGGCCGTCGTCTCGGGGCTGCCGAAGAACACACCGACCTTCTCGCGCAGCTGATTGATGAAGATCATCGTCGTGTTCGTGGAACTCAGCGCACCGGTCAGCTTGCGGAGGGCCTGCGACATGAGGCGGGCCTGGAGGCCGACGTGCGCGTCGCCCATCTCGCCCTCGATCTCGGCGCGCGGCACGAGTGCGGCGACGGAGTCGATCACGATCAGGTCGATCGAGCCGGAGCGGACCAGCATGTCGGCGATCTCGAGCGCCTGCTCACCGGTGTCGGGCTGCGACACGAGGAGCGCGTCGATGTCGACGCCGAGCTTGCGGGCGTACTCCGGGTCGAGCGCGTGCTCGGCGTCGATGAACGCCGCGATGCCGCCGGCCCGCTGGGCGTTCGCGATGGCGTGGAGAGTCAGCGTGGTCTTACCGGAGGACTCCGGACCATAGATCTCGACGATGCGACCACGCGGGAGCCCGCCGATGCCCAGCGCGACATCGAGCGCGATCGACCCGGTGGGGACGACCTCGACGGGGGCGCGTTCGTCGCTGCCCAGTCGCATGACCGAGCCCTTGCCGAACTGACGATCGATCTGGGCGAGTGCGGTTTCGAGAGCCTTCTCGCGGTCTGCGGGTGATGGCATTGCGGTTCTCCTTCGTGGGCTTCGCTGACGAGTTCGACTCTATGGTCGACCGCCGACACTCCGGGCGTCGGCCGTCTGATTCGTGGACAACTCGTTTTCGATTGCCGCTGTGAAGGAGTTTACTCAGATCCGAACATATCTTCGAGCGATTCGAACCGGCGTGTCGCCTCGGTGGAGCTCAGGGCAGCGTGGAGCTCGCGGTGGAGCTCCAGGGCGAGCTTGCGAGCGAGGTCACCGTTTCGGCGCTGGCTTCCCCGCGCCGTACCAGTGCGACTGCGGGACGCCCGCCTCCCGGCACAGTGCGATCCACACCTCTCGCGGAAGGATACCGACGCGGAGCGCCTCCTGCGCTGTGCGGCCGCCCAGTTCGGGGAGCACGAGGTCGGTCAGCAGCGCCTCTCCGTAGCCGGAGCCGAACTCGTCGACGACGGCGCGCTGGAACTCGCTGAGCTTCATGGATTCACCTTAAACGAGTGACGCCCCGCATCGTGCGGGGCGTCCTCGGGCTGTCGTTGGTCGTTCAGCGGGCGACGAGGTTCGCGTCGAGCGCGGACACGAAGTCGTCCGGGATGGTGTCGGGGATGACGGGCTCGAGCCCCTCGAGGACCGCAATGCGGTCGCCGACCTCGCGCATGATCACCGAGACCGGCGTCTCGAGAGCGTCGGCCACCGACGCGAGAATCTCGCTCGAGGCCTCTTTCTGGCCGCGCTCGACCTCGCTCAGATAACCGAGGGCGACACTCGCCTTGCTCGCGACCTGGCGCAGTGTGCGGCCCTTCTGGAGGCGGAAGTCCCTGAGCACGTCGCCGATTTCCTGACGTACAAGAATCATTTCGGAGCCTCCTTCTTCTACCCTGCCGACGTAATGAATGGATGCCAACTGTACCGCACCCATGTCAGTCACGATATCCACGACGACTGGGCTTTTGTTGTGAATGCAATCACCTGTAACGAGACTGCAACCCGGGCTATTCCCCCGGCCGCGGATGGCTGTCAGCGGCTCCCCGAGCGCGTCAGCGGACGGCGATCCCGAGCTCCACGGCGAGCTCGCGCACGGCCTGCGCGACCGTCTGGGCGCGGATCGACTGCCGGTCGCCGGAGAGGGTGAGCTCGATCGCGCGTGCTCCCGCGGCCGACGCGATCCCGACGTAGACCGTCCCGACCGCACGCCCGCTCTGCGGGTCCGGCCCGGCGACTCCCGTCGTCGAGACGCCGAGGTCCGCAGCGCGACCGGCGACCGCCAGACGCGTGCGTGCGCCCGCGGCCAACTGGCGGGCGACCTCCGGGTGCACGGGTCCCTCGCGTTCGAGGAGGTCGGCCTCCACCCCGAGCAGGGAGTGCTTGAGCTCGGTCGCGTAGACGATGACGCCGCCGAGCACGACGGCGGAGGCCCCGGGCACCCGCGTGAGCTCGGCTGTGAGCCCGCCTCCGGTGAGCGACTCGGCGGTGGCGAGCGTCAGGCCGCGTTCGGCCAGCGCTCGGACGACCCGGAAGGTGCGGTCTGCCGCCGCGACGTCGTCAGGCCCCGGCACGCTTGAACCTCCTGCCGCGGTACGCCTGCCAGAGGTAGTCGAATCCGGTCACCACGGTGAGCACGACAGCGGCGGTCATCAGGATGCCGTTCACCCAGAAGATCCAATCGCCCACGATCGTCCACAGCGGGAACAGCGCGAACGAGATCGCCACGGACTGGACGATCGTCTTGAGCTTGCCACCGCGCGACGCGGCGATCACACCCTGCCGGATGACGACGAAGCGGTAGATGGTGATCCCGATCTCGCGCACCAGGATGACGATGGTGACCCACCAGGGCAGCTCGCCCAGGATCGACAGCGACACCAGGGCGCCCCCGGTCAGGACCTTGTCGGCGATCGGGTCGAGCAGCTTGCCGAGATCGGTGACCAGGTTGTTGCGGCGGGCGATCGCGCCGTCCACGCCGTCCGTCGCGATGGCGAGGACGAACAGCACGGCGGCCGTCCAGCGCAGGGGGCCGTCGGCGCCGGCGTCCGCGAGCAGCATCCAGATGAACACCGGCGCCAGGACGATCCGCACCACGGTGATGAGGTTGGGCACATTCCAGTTGCTCGCGCGATTCGCGCTGCCGCCCGCCGCGGCGGGCGGCGGCGGCGCGTCGTGTACCGACATCGCGGTCACTCCCTGCCGGTCAGCTGCCAGGCGTCCTCGTCCGAGTCGCCGTCCACCTCAGCATAGCCCTCGGTCATCTCTGCGACAGGGTCGGCTCCGTAGCGATCGCCCTCGTCGTCGGCGCTCGCTGTGACCGGCTGCGCTGCCGCAGCGGGCCGCGCCGGCGGCTCCTCCCCGCGCAGCCGGGCGAGCACCTGCGCCAGCTGCTCGGCCGTGACGAGCACGTCGCGCGCCTTGGAGCCCTCGGACGGGCCGACGATCTCGCGCGACTCCAGCAGGTCCATCAACCGGCCCGCCTTGGCGAAGCCGACGCGAAGCTTGCGCTGGAGCATCGACGTCGACCCGAACTGCGACGACACGACGAGCTCGGCCGCGGCGAGCAGCAGTTCGAGGTCGTCGCCGATGTCGGCATCGATCTGCTTCTTCTCGGCGCCTACGGTGACGTCCTGCCGGTAATCCGGCCGCGCCTGCCGCGTCACGTGATCGACGACCTTCTGGATCTCGTCTTCGTTGACCCAGGCACCCTGCACGCGCAGCGCCTTGGAGGCGCCCATCGGCAGGAACAGCCCGTCGCCCTGGCCGATCAGCTTGTCGGCGCCCGGCTGGTCGAGGATCACGCGGGAGTCGGTGACGCTCGTGACGGCGAACGCGAGTCGGGACGGCACGTTCGCCTTGATGAGACCCGTGACCACGTCGACAGACGGACGCTGCGTTGCCAGCACCAGGTGGATCCCGGAGGCACGGGCCAGCTGCGTGATGCGCACGATCGAGTCCTCGACGTCGCGCGGGGCGACCATCATGAGGTCGGCCAGCTCGTCGACCACGACCAGCAGGTACGGGTACGGCTTCAGCTTGCGCTCGCTGCCCTCCGGAAGCACGATCTCGTTGTTCACGACGGCCTTGTTGAAGTCGTCGATGTGACGGAAGCCGAAGCTCGCGAGGTCGTCGTAGCGCATGTCCATCTCTTTGACGACCCACTGGAGGGCCTCCGCGGCCTTCTTGGGGTTCGTGATGATGGGCGTGATGAGGTGCGGGACACCGCCGTAGATCGTGAGTTCGACGCGCTTCGGGTCGATCAGGACCATGCGCACCTCGGAGGGCTTCGCGCGCATCAGCAGGCTGGTGATCATCGAGTTGACGAAGCTGGACTTGCCCGAGCCGGTCGAACCCGCCACCAGGAGGTGGGGCATCTTGGCCAGGTTGGCGACGACGAAGCCGCCGCCGACATCCTTGCCGACGCCGATGGTCATCGGGTGGGTGCTCTTGGCCGAAGCCGGCGACCGGAGGATATCGCCAAGGGAGACGATCTCGCGGTCGCTGTTAGGGATCTCGACACCGATCGCGCTCTTGCCCGGGATGGGCGAGAGGATGCGAACCTCGTTGCTCGCCACCGCGTACGAGAGGTTCTTGCTCAGCGCGGTGACGCGCTCCACCTTGACGCCGGGGCCGAGCTCGATCTCGTACTGCGTCACCGTGGGTCCGCGCGAGTAGCCGGTCACCTTGGCGTCGACGCCGAACTGCGTCAGCACCTCGGTGATGGCGGCGACGATCTCCTCATTGGCGCTGGAGCGGACCTTGGCCGGGGTGCCTGCGGAGAGCATCGAGGCCGACGGGAGGTTGTAGGGCGCCGTCGGCTGCGGGGGGTCGTCGGCCGACACGGTCTCGTCGAAGTCGTCCGCTCCTGCTAGGAATCCCGGCAGGACGGCGGGAGCGGTCGCGACGGCGGGAGCGGTCGCGACGGCGGGAGCGGTCGGGACGGCCGCCAGGGCGGTCGGGGGCGCCTCGCCGGTAAAGGCTTGCAGAGCGGTCTCGGCGTTCGCGAGCTCACCCAGGACCTCGGTGTTGTAGTGGTCGCTCGCGGGGTCGGGCTCGAGCGCGGTCGCGAACTCGCCCTTGCCACGGGTCGGAGTGCCGAAGACCTCGGTGAGGTCGGCGGGCGCCTCGTAGTCGGGGTCCTCCTCGCGCTGCGACTTGTTGCGTCGCCACCAGGGCAGGTTCGTCTCGTGCGTGTCGTCTTGGTCGTCGATGCCGTCGAGCTCGACCTGCTTGGTCTTCGCCTCTTTGGCGGCCTCCTTGGCCTCTTGCCGCTCTTCGTCGGTCGCCAGCTGCGCACCGAACAGGTAGGAGTAGAGCTCGCGGATACGCGACGGCAGCTTGTTGGGCGGCGTCTTGGTGATGATGAAAAGGCTGAGGATGAGCAGCAGGATGATCACCGCACCGGCGCCGACGGGCGTGATCAGCCAGGACAAGGGGGCTGCGATCAGCCACCCGAGCACACCGCCCGCCTGGGCGAGGGAGGCCATGCCGTCGCTCGGCGACGGGCGCTGGCTGAACAGGTGGCAGAGGCCGGAGACCATCAGGAGCAGGAGCCCCAGGCCGATCCCGATGCGCGTGTTGTCGTGGACCGACGAGGGATGGCGGAACAGCCAGGCGGCGAAGACCACCATGACCACCGGGAGTGCGAAGGAGACACGGCCGAAGAGCATGCCGAAGGTGTAGGCGTCGAGAGTGCGGGCGATCTGGTCGTTGATCAGGAACCACTCGACCACAGCACCGGCGATCGCCAGCAGCACGAGGAAGAACGGGAAGCCGTCGCGACGCTCCTCTTTGGCGAGCTTCTCGGGTCCGAGCGCCCGGAAGAGGCCGCCCGTGAGGTGCGCCAGCCCCATCCAGGCGCGCACCAGAGGGCTCGGTGCGTCCGCCGCCGGGTAGGCGACCGTCTTCTGGGCAGCGGTCTTGGCAGCCGGCTTGCGCGGGGTCGATCCGTCGCGCCCGGAGTTCCGGGACCGCGATGTCGACTTGGTGCTCGTAGCCATAGGCCCAACGGTACTTCTCTCCTCCGGCACGGGCCGTCACACGCGCCTGGATCGGGGAAAATCGCGCCCCGGGCCGCCGCTGTGAGGGAGTCGCTCAGCGCACGGCGCGGACCATCGTGTCCGCGGTCAGCCGCGACTCGACCGTCACGTAGCCCTCGCTCACGTACAGGCGCTGGGCGAAGTTGCTGCGCTCGACGCTGAGGCTCAGGCGCGCGGCACCGGAGGCCGCAGCCGCCCGGCCGATCTCCTTCAGCAGAGCCCGCCCGACGCCTCGGGCCCGCCACTGCGGGTTCACGCCGAGTGTGAGCTCGGGAACGCCGACCCCGACGAACCCGCTCCCGGGCACGTTCGCGGGGAACAGGCGCGCCCAGCAGGCTCCGACCGCCGACCCGTGCGTGTCCACCGCCACGCAGCCGAAGTCTCCCGGACGCTTCCAGCCCGCGATGTAGCGCATCACGTGCGGATCGTCGAGCACCGTGACGCGCGGGCGCACCCGCGGCGAGTTGCCGTTCGCGGCCTCCACCAGCATGTCGGCGAGGACGCGCGCGTCGCCGTCGTTCGCCGGTCGGATGCGGAACGCGCTCATGGCTGCACGCTACTCGCCAGGATGTTTCCGGCGGGTGACGTCTGCCTGCGATCGCTCCTCAATCACGCCTCGATGACCAGCGGGACGATCATCGGGCGACGGCGGTAACTGGTGTTGACCCAGCGGCCGACCGTGCGTCGCACGATCTGAGAGAGTGCGTGCGAGTCTCGCACCCCGTTGTGCGCGGCGTCGGTGAGGGCCGCGGCGATCTTGGGCTTGACGTCGTCGAACACCGCGTCGTCTTCCGCGAAACCGCGGGCGTGGATCTCCGGACCGGTGACGATCCGCCCGCTGGTGGCCTCCACGACGACGATGATGGAGATGAAGCCCTCCTCGCCGAGGATCCGGCGGTCTTTGAGGTCGGCATCGGTGATCTCGCCGACGCTCGACCCGTCGACGTAGACGAAGCCCAGATCGAGCTGACCCACGACGCGGGCGACGCCGTCGCGCAGATCGATGACCGAGCCGTCGTCGGCGACGATCGTGTTCTCCTCGGGCACCCCGGTGTCCATCGCGAGCCGTGCGTTGGCGACGAGGTGACGGTACTCCCCGTGAACCGGCATCGCGTTCTTGGGCTTGAGGATGTTGTAGCAGTAGAGCAGCTCACCCGCCGCGGCGTGACCCGAGACGTGCACTTTGGCGTTGCCCTTGTGGACGACGTTGGCGCCGAGCTTGGTGAGACCGTCGATCACACGGTAGACGGCGTTCTCGTTGCCCGGGATGAGGCTGGAGGCGAGGATCACCGTGTCGCCGTGGCCGATCTCGATCTGGTGGTCGAGGTTCGCCATGCGAGCCAGCACGGCCATCGGCTCGCCCTGCGAGCCCGTCGACATGTAGACGATCTCGTCGTCGGGCAGGTCGGCGGCCTTCTTGTAGTCGATGAGCACGCCCTCCGGCACCTTGAGGTAGCCGAGCTCGGCGGCGATGGTCATGTTGCGCACCATCGAACGGCCGAGCAGCGCGACGCGACGGCCGTTGGCGGCCGCGGCGTGGAGGACCTGCTGCACGCGGTGGATGTGGCTTGAGAAGCTGGCGACGATCACGCGGCGCGGCGCCCGCGCGATCACATTGTCGAGCACCGGGCCGATGGACCGCTCGAGCGGCGTGAACCCCGGCACGTCGGCGTTGGTGGAGTCGGCCATGAAGAGGTCGACGCCCTTCTCGCCCAGCCGGGCGAACGCGCGGAGATCGGTGATCCGGTCGTCGAGCGGCAGCTGGTCCATCTTGAAGTCGCCGGTGTGCAGCACGACACCGGCCGGCGTCGTGATGGCGACGGCGAGCGCGTCGGG
This sequence comes from Leifsonia sp. McL0607, assembly GCF_049993355.1. Classification (GTDB taxonomy): domain Bacteria; phylum Actinomycetota; class Actinomycetes; order Actinomycetales; family Microbacteriaceae; genus Leifsonia. The sequence continues at coordinate 100,678 of NZ_CP188253.1, forward strand.
GATGGAGTGGTTGACCGCGACGAACTCCAGGTCGAACGGGCCGAGCCGCTCGGTGCGCCCCTCCTTCACCGTGAGCGTGTACGGCTGGATTCGGTGCTCCTTGAGCTTGGCCTCCACCAGCGCGAGCGTTAGGCCTGAGCCGATCAGCGGGATGTCCGGGCGCAGCTTGAGCAGGTAGGGCACCGCGCCGATGTGGTCTTCGTGGCCGTGCGTCAGCACGACGCCGAGAACGTCGCCGAGGCGGTCGCGGACCGGGGCGAAGTCGGGCAGGATCAGGTCGACGCCCGGCTGGTCCTGCTCGGGGAAGAGCACGCCGCAGTCGACGATCAGGAGCTTGCCTTCGAATTCGAAGACGGTCATGTTGCGGCCGATCTCGCCGAGGCCGCCGGTGGGGATGATCCGGAGCGTTCCCGGTTCGAGGACCGGTGGGTCGGAGACGAGGTTGGGCATCTGCCCTCCAATTTCAGGTGTTGACGTGCGTCCGGGCGCGTGCCCGGGATGGATCCGGCCGCAGTGCGGCCTTAGCGTGTGGTCCCGGCGATCTTGGGAAGCGCACCGCCGGCAGCGGCGTTGCGATCGGGCCGGAAGTTGGAGAAGTCGACGCCGGGGATGTCGCGGACGAGGTCGAGCTCGTCCTCGATCTGAGCGGCCTCCCACTCCTCTGGTCCGACGAGCGGGAGTCGGACCCGCGGGCTCGAGATGCGGCCGAGGCCGTGGAGGATGTACTTGGCAGCGACCGTGCCCGGCACGTGGGTCATCACGGCGCGAACCAGCGGCTCGAGCTTCTGGTGGGCGGCGGTCGCGGTGGCGAGGTCGCCCGCGTTCACTGCGTCGACGATCTGGCGGTAGGGCGTCGCGGCGATGTTGGCGGTCACGCCGATGAGGCCTGTCGCGCCGATGGCCAGGTGTGGGAGCACATTGGAGTCGTCGCCCGAGAAGTACATCAGGTCGGTCTGGTTGAGCACCCGGCTGACCTCGCTGAAATCGCCCTTGGCGTCTTTGATCGCGAGCACGTTGGGGTGCTTGGCGATGCGCAGGATGGTCTCGTACCTGATCGGGATGCCGGTGCGACCGGGGATGTCGTAGAGGATGACCGGGAGGTCGGTGGAGTCCGCGATCATGCGGAAGTGCGTCAGCACGCCCGCCTGGGTGGGCTTGTTGTAGTACGGCGTGACGATCATCACGCCGTCGGCGCCGGCCTTCTCGCTCTGCTTGTAGAGCTGGATGGCGTGTGCGGTCTCGTTCGAGCCTCCACCGGTGATGATCTTGGCCCGGCCGCCCGCGACCTCTTTGCCGACCTCGACCAGGCGCAGCTTCTCGTGATCGGTGAGGGTGGAGGTCTCCCCCGTCGTGCCGGTGACGACGATGCCGTCTGCTCCTGCTTCGATGACGTCGTCGATTTGCTTCTCCACGCCGGCCCAGTCGACTTCGCCGTCGGCGGTGAAGGGGGTGACCAGGGCGACGAGCACCTGGCCGAAAGGGTTCTGGGGAGAGGCCATGGCATCAAGGCTATCGGGTCGGACGAGGCGACCGCCTCCCCTTGCACCGCCTACGGCGTCGTCATCTTCGGACACATTGCCTGCGCCGCTGCCGGCTGGGCGCGTAAGGTCGCCCGCACCATGACCGCTCCGGCCGCGCTCCTCACCTTGCTCGCACTCGTCGCGCTCGCGACGGGGCTCGGGATGGTGTGGAAGGCGCGCACCGGCCGGCTCCGTGCCGCTGACGGCGATGCCCACGTCTCGGCCGCCGACCTCGGCGCTGCGGAACTGGGGTCGCGGGCGACGCTCGTGCAGTTGTCCACCGCGTTCTGCACACAGTGCCCGGCGACGGGGCGGGTGCTGAACGGGATCGCCGCGGAGCACGACGGAGTCGAACACCTGGACGTCGATCTCACCGTGCGCCCGGAGCTCGCGCGTCGGTTCGACGTGCTGCAGACCCCGACCACCCTGCTGATCGACGGCCACGGACGCGTCCGGGGCCGGATCTCCGGCGCCGCGCGCCCCGCAGACGTCCGCAGCGCCCTCGACCGCATCCTCACGGAGTGACCATGCCAGTGAACCCGGACCAGCAGCCACAGCCGACCCCGCAGCCGACCGCCACCGGCGAGCGCGCCGGAATCGATCCCCGGTCGCCCCGCTTCGGAGCCGGCATCACAGCCGTCCTCCTGCTGGTGGACATCTTCCTCGCCCTCCTCGGCTCGACGACGGCGGCGGCCGTGCTGCTCTTCGTCATCGCGCTGCTCTTCGCGTGGGGCGCCTTCGCGGGTGTGCGGCGCCATCCGTACGGCGCGCTCTACCGCGTCGCCGTACGGCCGCGACTGGCCCCGCCCAGCGAGCTGGAGGACCCGGCGCCGCCCACGTTCGCACAGGGCGTCGGGCTGGTCGTCACCGGTCTCGGCCTCCTGCTCTTCGCGTTCGGCGTGACGATCGCCGTGCCGGTCGCTGCCTCCCTGGCCTTCGTGGCGGCGTTCCTCAACGCGGTCTTCGGCTATTGCCTGGGCTGCCAGATCTACCTCCTGCTCGTGCGAGCAGGCGTCATCCGGAGGCCCGCGGCAACGGCCTGAGCGCACGAAACCGGGAATACCCCGAGCGCCCCCCTGGACCTGTCGGAGCCCGACAGTAGTCTGGTCGCACCGCCGCCATCCACACTCAGGGGAACCCAGTGCGCCGGGAGAAGGAGAAAGAGGTCTCATGGCAGTAACCAGCGAATCCACCACCGTCTGGACCGGTGATCTGAAGTCGGGCTCAGGGACGGTCTCCCTCGATTCGTCCGGCGCCGCGACGCTCGCGGTGAACTGGAAGGCCCGCTCGGAGGGCGGCGCAGAGACCTCCACTCCGGAGGAGCTGCTGGGGGCCGCGCACTCGTCGTGCTTCTCGATGGCGTTCTCGAACGTCCTCGCCACCTTCGGCACCCCGCCGGAGAGCATCCGCACCACCGCCTCCGTCACGTTCGACCCCTCCCAGGGCATCACCGGCAGTCACCTCCTCGTCGAGGCGACCGTGCCGGGGGTCGCGGAGGACGACTTCCAGCGCCTCGCCGACGAGGCGAAGCGCACCTGCCCCGTCTCGCGGGCGCTGGTCGGCATCCCGATCACGATCGAAGCGACGCTGGCCTGACCGATGCGGGTGCTCGTCGCCGGGGCGTCCGGCCTGATCGGCACCGAGCTCGTCCGTCGGCTCCGGGCGGAGGGCCACGACGTCCTCCGCCTGGTGCGGCGCGAGCCGCACGGTTCGGACGAGCGCTCGTGGGCACCGTCGACGCGGATGATCGACGTCGGCCTCCTCGATGAGGCCGAGGCGGTCATGAACCTCTCCGGCGCGTCTCTCAACCGCCTGCCGTGGACGCCGGCTCACCGCCGCCGCATCCTGGCCTCCCGGCTGGAGGCGACGGGCACACTGGCGGACGCGATGCGCCAGACGGCCTCCCCTCCGGCCGTCTTCGTCAGCGGCTCGGCGGTCGGCTACTACGGCGACCGGCCTGGGCAGACCCTCACCGAGGACTCGGCGAAGGGCACCGGCTTCCTCTCCGACGTCGTCGACGCCTGGGAGACGGCGGCGCACCTCGCGCCGCAGGCGACCCGCGTCGTCACTGTGCGCACCGGGGTGGTGATCGGGCGCGGAGGTGCGATGGCACCGCTCCTCCCGCTCGCCAAGGCCGGACTCGTCGGCCCGATCGCCGGAGGGCGCCAGCACTGGCCCTGGGTCAGCCTGCGCGACGAGGCCGGTGCGATCGTGCACCTGCTCACCTCGACGCTCTCGGGCCCGGTCAATGTCGTGGGGCCGGAGCCCGCGACCGCCGGTGACGTGCTCCGCGCGCTGACGACAGCGGTGCACCGGCCGTACGGCCTCCCTCTGCCTCGGGCCGCCGTCTCCCTCGGGCTCGGCGACGCGGGTCGGGAGCTGCTGCTCGCCGACCAGCGCGTGCTGCCGCGCCGCCTGCTGGACGACGGGTTCGTGTTCCAGGACGCGACCGTGCAGGACGCGATGGCGCAGCTGGTCGCCGCCTGACGGTGCGTCCGGTCTGACAGCGGGAGGCGGGGCGCTAGTGCGCGGTTCGTCCTGCCCGCTGCTCCCCCTGGTAGAGCCGGATGGCCTGGCGCAACGCCTCGCGGGCGCGTCGGCGGTCGCCGCACGCGTCGTAGGCAAGCCCCAGCCGGAACCAGGCGCGCCAGCTCTCGGGTGCGGCCTCCACCTCGGCCTTGTAGTGCGGGAAATCGGCGTCGGCCGCGTCGCGCAGCGGACGTCCGCTGGCCCGGTGCGGGAGGTCCTCCACGGGAAGCGTGCCCTCGGCGGCCATGAGCTTCACCAGCTTCTCTGTGCGAGCGCCGAAGAGCAGCTCGCGCCCGATGGCCCAGGCCGCGATGAACGGCAGCACGATGAGCGCGACGCCCATCGCGATCCCGACGCCCGATCCCGAAGCGATCAGCAGCACGGCCCGCTGAACGACCAGGACGAGGTAGACGACGAGGATGAGCGCCATCAACAGCGCTGCGAGACGGTTGCGCATCGGTGCCGCTACACCTCGCGCACGGTCGGCCGCGGCGGTTCGCCGTCGGGCTCCGCGATGCCGAGGTCGATCAGCTTGTCGAGGCCGACCACCACCCCCGATGTCGTCGCAGCCGCCCGCAGTGCGAGCAGGATTCCCGCCTCGTACGCCTCGGAGCCGACCGTGTCGTGCCGGATGGTGAGGGTCTCCCCCGCACCGCCGAAGATCACCTGCTGCTCGGCGACGACGCCGCGCATCCGGAGGCTGTGGATCGGCACGCTCGCCACCTGCTGACCGCGCGCACGCTGATCGGTGTGCGGCGCGTCGACCGGCCCGCGCTGCAGGCGCGCTGCGCCGATGAGCTCGGCGGTGCGGACGGCCGTGCCGGACGGCGAGTCGACCTTTCCCGCGCCGTGCGTCTCGATGATCTCGATGGAGTCGAAGAAGCGCGCCGCGACGGTCGCGAAGGCCGTGCCGAGTGCCGAGCCCAGCGAGAAGTTGGGGATGACGACCGCTCCGCCGCCCTCGTGCTCGGCGACGCGACGCTCAAGGTCGAGGATGCGGTCCGCCGACCAGCCGGACGTTCCCACGAGCACCTTGAGGCCGTTGTCGACGGCGAACGCGACGATCTGCGGGCTCACCTGCGGGAGGGTCATGTCCACGAGCACGTCCGCGCCGAGCATCGCCTCGAACGGCGTGCGCGAGTCGAGAGCCGCCACGAGCTCCAAATCGTCGGCGGCCTCGACGAGGCGCACCGCCACGGATCCCAGCTTGCCGGTCGCCCCGGCAACGGCCACGCGAACAGTCACCCGTCCACCCTACCCGCCGCGCACAGTCGCCCCGACCGTCGCGAATGGAGCCGCAGAAGTCAGCATTCGGCGCGAGACTCGGGCGCGAACTACGCTGGGAGGATGGTGTCCTTCGCCGATGTCTCCGTCACCGATACGACCGCCCACCGCATGCTGGCGGACTACTTCGCCGAGCGGGCCGTGACCTTTCCCGCCGCTCAGGGCGCGTACCGCACCACGTTCCCCGACCCGGGCCAGTTCGTCCCGCCGGGCGGCGTCTTCCTGCTCGCCTGCGACGACGGCGAGGCCGGCTGCGGCGGCATCCGCGAGCTGAGCGTGCCGCTCTCCGACACCGACGACGGCGAGCAGATCGTCCGCTACGAGGTCAAGCACCTCTGGGTGGCTCCCGCGCATCGCGGTCAGGGCATCGGCCGCGCCATCCTCGCCGAACTGGAACACCGCGCCCGCGGATTCGGCGCGACGGAGGTCGTGCTCGACACCAACGCGAGCCTGGAGGCCGCGGGCGGCCTCTACCGCTCGCACGGCTACGAGAGCATCCAGCCGTACAACGAGAACCCGAACGCGACCGACTGGTTGCGCAAGCGGCTGGGCTGAGCCTCCAGCGCCGCGCCCTAGACCGGCTGCAGCTCGGGCAGGCCCGTGCGCAGCTCGACCGGCAGGTGGCCGAGGTCGTTGTGCACCACGAGCACAGGGGGCTTCGCCGAGCGCACCCGGATGATCGTCAGCCCGCAGTTGGCCTGGTTCAGGCCGAGCCAGCGCCAGGCGGGAGCGTCGAAGACGTGGCGCACGAACCAGCCGATGACGAAGTTGTGCGTGACGAGGAGGTCGTGCCTGTCACCCATCGCCGGCGTCAGGAATTCGTGGACGGCGTCCTCCATCTGGGCGCGGCCCGCTTCGATCTCAGCCTCCGTCACCGGGCCGAAGAACGACTCGAACGCCTTGGGCATGTCGGGCGTCGGCCCCGACGGGATGCAGTCGAACAGCAGGCTGGACGGCTCCGGCGCGAGCGACGGCATGCGCTCGGCGATGATCGATGCGGTCTGTTCCGCGCGCACCAGCGGGGAGTGATACATGCCCGTGAACGGAACGCCGCTCAGTCGGTCGGCGATGAGCTGGGCCTGGCGCTTGCCGCGCGGCGACAGCGGACCGTCGGGGAGGCCGTGCTCGGCGTCCTGCTGCTCGCCGTGACGCACGAGGTAGAGGTAATGAGGCACGGGGTAGACCTTTCGATGGACCGGGAGGGAACGGCCGGATCAGGAGACCAGGCCGGAGAAGACGTCATCGTCGACGCCTCCGACCGCTGAGACGGAGACCGGGCGCTGCGCCAGGTCTCGGGCGAGTTGCTGCACGCCGTCGGCCGTGACGAGGTGCAGACGACGGAGGCTCTCGTCGAGGTCGGCGAACTCGCCCAGGCTGATCTCGGCCCGCCCGAGTCGCGACATCCGGGTGTCGGAGTCCTCCAGGGCGAGTGCGGCGCCTCCGGAGAGCTGCCCCACCGCGCGGCTGAGCTCCTCGGGGGTCACCCCGCCGTCTGCCAGGCGGTGCAGTTCGGCGAGCATCAGCTCGGCGACCTGACGGGCTTTCGCCGGGGCGCAGCCCGCGAACAGCCCGTAGACGCCGGCGTCGGAGTAGGAGCCGGAGAACGAGTAGACCGAGTAGGCGAGCCCACGCTTCTCGCGGACCTCCTGGAACAGCCGACTCGACATCCCGCCACCGAGGACGGAGTTGAGAACGCTCATCGTCGTCCTGCGCTCGTCGGTCGCTACGATGCCCGGCACGCCGATGATGAGGTTGGCCTGCTCGATCGGACGCTGCACCGTCACCACTCCGGCGGAACGGCGCACTGTCGCCGGGGTCGTGGCGCGGCGGTCGACGGGTACGGCTTCGTCGTCCCGATCCCAGCCGGCGGCGTCGAGCGCGCGCTGGACCCCGGCCACCAGCACGTCGTGATCGACGGCGCCCGCGGCGGTGATCACGAGGTCGCGCGGCCGGTAGTTGGCCCGGTAGTGGTTCCAGACGGCGTCGCGCGTGGCGGCGCGGATCGTCTCCGGCCGGCCTCCGATCGGACGGCCGAGAGGATGGTCTCCCAGCACGGCCGTGAAGAGCCGGTCGTTGGCCACGTCGACCGGATCGTCCTCGGCCATCGAGAGCTCCTCGAGGATGACGCCGCGCTCGTTCTCGAACTCGGTCGGGTCGAGCACCGACGATGTGAGCATGTCGCCGATGACCTCCACCGCCATCGGGAGGTCACGATCCTGCACCTTGGCGTAGTAGCAGGTGTACTCCTTGGCCGTCATCGCATTGTGCTCGCCGCCGACGGAGTCGAAGGAGACGGCGATGTCGAGCGCGGTGCGCGTACGCGTACCCTTGAACAGCAAGTGCTCGAGGAAGTGCGTGGAGCCGAGGCTGCCGGGCATCGCCTCCGTCTCGTCGCGGGAGCCGACCGCCACCCAGTAGCCGAGCGTGGCGCTGCGCGAACCGGGTACCTGCTCGCTGAGGATCCGCACTCCGCTGGGGAGGATCGTGCGGCGGACCAGCGCGTCGCCCGACGCCGCGAATGCGAGATCGGCCAGACCGAGCGGGAGGTCGACTGCGCTGTTCATCCCCTCCACCCTACGCCAGCGGATTGCCGAAAGCGGAGACTGGGAATGTGAGGACAAACAGACTGGTCTGTCTATTACTATACTGATATCACCCCCCTGACCGGTCGTCCCCCCTTGGACCGGTCGGGTGGGTCTCGCACCGCCAGAGGAGCCCAGCCTCCTGCAGAGAGGAGACGACCGGATGGTCGTAAGTGCCCGCGCGACCATCCGGCCGCCCGCGCCGTCGAAGATCAAAATCCTCGCCACCGCGGACGAACTCTTCTACCAGGAGGGCATCCACACAGTCGGGGTCGATCGGATCATCGCAGGCGCCCGCGTGACGAAGGCGACGTTCTACAAGCACTTCCGTTCCAAGGACCTCCTCATCATCGCCTATGTCGAGGGCCGTGACCGCCAGGCGCGCGACTGGTTCGCCGAGCAGGAGCGCGAGGCGGACGACCCGAAGGCGATCGTGCGTGCACTGGTGGACTCCGTCAACGCCGACGCCGTTCAGCCGGGCTTCCGCGGCGATCCGTTCATCAACGCCGCCGCCCAGTTCGCCGACGAGAACCACCCGGTACGGGTCGCGGTGACCGCGCACCGCGACTGGTACGCCAAGCACATGGAGGAGCTGTTCCGCCGGATCGGGCACCCGCGGCCCGGAGATGCGGCGGACGACCTGATCCTCGCGCGCGACGGCGCGCTGGCCGGCGGCTATGTGGGCGACCCGATCGCCGCGGGCGCCGCCCTGCGCCGCGCGCTCGACCGCATCCTCGCAGAGTCGTAGGCGCCCAGCTGGCAACTCCGGAGCGTCGGCACGCTACGTGCGCGCCGTGACCGCAACTCCGGAGATCCTGGCCAATCCGCGGCGTGGTGCCGGAGTTATGGACGGGCCGCGACGCGGCCGTCGGCAACTCCGGAGATCTGGCTCGGATGCTGCCGCATACCCGGAGTTGCGGACTCCGCGACGGCGTTTCGGGGTCGGTCTCCGGAGTTGGCGGATGCCCTGTTACTCGGAGACGCGGTCGAGTTCGAGCATCTGGGCCCGGGTGAGGCGGATGCCGGCGGCGGCCATCAGGCCGTCGACCTGCTCAGGGCGGCTCGCGCTGGCGATCGGAGCGACGATGGTGCGCTTGGCGAGCAGCCAGGCGATCGAGACACTCGCGGGCGACACGCCGTGCTCGGCTGAGATGCGGTCGAGCACGACCAGCACGCGCATCCCCTTGCGGTTGACGTATGCGGAGGCCCGGACGCTGCGCGCGTCGGCACTGAGGTCGGACTTGGAGCGGTACTTGCCGGTGAGGAAGCCGTTGGCCAGCGCGTAGTACGGCATCACGGCGAGGCCCTGCGCCGCCGCGACGATGCGCAGCGCGCTCTCGAACTCGGCCCGGTGCATGAGGTTGTACTGGGTCTGGATCGCCACGAACTTGGGCAGGCCGGCGGACGCCATGATCCGCGCCTCGATCAACCGGTCGGCGCTGAAGTTGGAGGCCGCGAGATAGCGGACCTTGCCCGACTCGATGAGCCACCCGGCAGTCGCGAGGCTGTCCTCCAGCGGCACCTCGGGGTCGTCGTCGTGGAAGTAGAGCAGATCGATGCGGTCGGTCTGCAGACGTTCGAGCGACGCCTCGACCGCGCGGACGATGCTGACGGAACCGAGACCGGGGTTCTCGTGGTGGCGGCCCACCTTGGTGGCGACCACCAGGTCGTCGCGGTTGCCGCGCTCGCGCATCCACTTGCCGATGAGGACCTCGCTGCGGCCACCGACGTAGCTGTCGGCGGTGTCGATGAAGTCGCCGCCGAGGGCGGCGAAGCGGTCGAGGATCGCGAGGGAGGTGTCGCCGCCGGCCGTCCAGCCGAACACGCTGGCGCCGAGCGACAGCGGGTAGACCGCGAGGTCGCTCTCGCCGATGCGGCGCGGCGCGATGATCGAGAGCGGGCCGGTGCGCTCGAGCCGGGCGTCAATGTCGAGCGGGCCGCCAGTGTCGGTCGACGGCTCGACGAATGCGGCGTCACTGGCGGACGCTGCCGCGCGCTGAGAAGTAGTCGCCGGAGCAGTAGTCGCCGGAGCAGCGGTCACCGATGGAGCCGTGGCCGGCGCGACCGTCTCGTCGTCGCCGGAGGCAGAGGCAGAGGCGGACCGCGCGGGCTGGGCCGGCGTGCGAAGCCCGACGGTTTCCAGCAGGCGCAGGGGAAGGAGCTGTGGCATCTCATCCCCCCTTTCCAGTCGTTCGAGCGGTATATCACACGGGAACTCGACCCGTGGCATCGAATCGATTCGAACGTGCTCTGCTCTGGAACGTTAAGGGCAGAGTACGGCATGCCGCCGACACCACATGTCCAAAGCGGTGAACGGCGTCATAATCGTTCATCACAGTTTCATCACGGTGTGCCGGTCGCCCGACGGAGGACCGCTCGAGCGTGCGCGATGACCGGTCCGTCGACCATCCGGCCGCGGTGCCGGAACACTCCCCCGCCTGCCGCTTCGGCCGCCGCGAGCAGCTCGACGGCCTCCTGAACCTGCTCATCGTCCGGCAGGTACGCGCGCCGCACGGTCTCCACCTGCGAGGGGTGGATGCACGCCGAGGCAGCGAACCCCACGGCCACGGCGTCCTCCGCCTCGGCGGCGAGACCAGCCAGATCGCCGATGTCGAGGTGGACGGTGTCGATCGCCCACGTGCCGGCGGCACCGGCCGCCAGCAGCACCTCCGAGCGCGCGTGCAGCGCGACGTCGCGGTAGCGACCATCTGCGCGCCTGCTGGAGGTGCCGCCGAGCGACGCGACGAGATCCTCCGCTCCCCACATCAGCGCGACGACTCCGTCGGCGGCCGCCAGCTCGCCCGCGGCGCGCACGCCGGCGGCCGTCTCGCACAGCGCGATCACGTCGAGCCCGCTCAGCGCGGGGAGATCGCTCACACGCTCGGCCTTCGGGAGCATCACGGCGCTGTACGGCGTGAGGGCGAGGGCGGCGAGGTCGGCCGCCTGATCGTCGCTGCCCGATCGATTGACCCGGACGATCACCCGTGCCGGGTCGAGATCGGAGGCGGCGATAGCCTCCCGTGCAGCCGCACGGCGGGCGGGTTCGACGGCGTCCTCGAGGTCGAGGATCACGGCGTCGGCGCGCTCCATGGCCTTGGCGTAGCGGTCGGGCCGATCGGCCGGGCAGAAGAGCAGCGCCGGCCCCCACGGGAAGACGCCCGGCGACCCGGCGGTCATACGTCGGCCGTCGCGAGATGGGCATCTTCGCACCACACCATCACCTGGCGGGTCGCCGTGGCGACGACGACGCCGTCCTGGTTGCGCCCGGTGTGCTCGAGCGTGACGATCCCCTGGCCGGGTCGGGAGGCCGACAGCCGTTTGGCCGTCACCGCCGTCTCCGAGTAGAGGGTGTCGCCATGATAGAGCGGGTGCGGGAATGCGACCTCGGAGAACCCCAGGTTCGCGACGATCGTGCCCTGGGTCAGCTGGGCGACCGAGGCGCCGACGATGGTCGCGAGCGTCCACATCGAGTTCATCAGGCGCTCCCCGAACGGCTGCCCCGCCGACCAGGCCGCGTCGAGGTGGAGTGCCTGGGTGTTCATCGTGAGCGTGGTGAAGAGGACGTTGTCGGCCTCGGTCACCGTCCGTCCGGGCCGGTGCAGATAGCGCGTCTCCAGCTCGAACTCCTCGTAGTAGAGGCCCCGCTGCTCCACTTCTTTCACGATGCCGCCTCCAACTCCACTGCCAGCGGCGCACCCGTCGCCGCCACGACCTCCTCGACAGTGACGCCCGGCGCGGTCTCGCGCAGGACGAGCCCGTCCGGGGTGACATCGATGACCGCGAGGTCGGTGATGACGCGATCGACGCAGCCCGTGCCGGTGAGCGGGAGTGTGCACTCGGCGAGGATCTTGGGACCGCCCTCCTTGTCGACGTGCTCCATCATCACGATGAGCCGTTTGGCGCCGAAGACGAGGTCCATGGCCCCGCCCATGCCCTTGACCATTTTGCCCGGGATCATCCAGTTGGCCAGGTCGCCGGAGGCCGAGACCTCCATCGCGCCCAGCACGGCGACGTCCACGTGGCCACCGCGGACCATCCCGAACGACAGCGACGAGTCGAAGTAGGCGGCGCCGCGCTTGACGGTGACGGTCTCCTTGCCCGCGTTGATCAGGTCGGGGTCCACCTCGGTGCCGGCCGGGTACGGGCCGACGCCAAGGACGCCGTTCTCGGAGTGCAGGATGACCTCGACGCCCTCCGGGATGTAGTTGGGGATCAGGGTCGGCATGCCGATGCCGAGGTTGACGTACTGGCCGTTCTGCAGTTCGAGCGCGACCCTCGCGGCGAGCTCGGTGCGGGTGAGGGTCATCGGTCGCTCCCTTCCTGGCCGGAGGCCGCGGTCGCCGGCTCGGACACCGTGCGCCGTTCGATGCGCTTCTCGACGTCGGGCGCGTGCACGACGCGCTGCACGAAGATCCCCGGCAGGTGCACCTCCCCCGGATCGAGCTCCCCGGGCTCGACCAGTTGCTCCACCTCGGCGATCGTGATGCCGCCCGCCATCGCCGCGAGCGGGTTGAAGTTCATGGCGGCGGCGTGGAACACCAGGTTGCCGTGCCGGTCGCCCTTCGCGGCGTGCACCAGGGCGAAGTCCGGGCGCAGGGAGCGCTCCAGCACGTACGACGCTCCGTCGAACTCGCGCACCTCCTTCGGCTCGCTCGCGACGGCGACGGAGCCGTCGGCGGCGTACCGCCGTGGGAGGCCGCCGACCGCGATCTGGGTGCCCACTCCGGCCGGTGTGTAGAACGCCGGGATGCCCGCGCCGCCCGCGCGCAGCTTCTCGGCGAGCGTGCCTTGCGGCGTCAGCTCGACCTCCAACTCGCCGGAGAGGAACTGCCGCGCGAACTCCTTGTTCTCGCCGACATAGGAACTGATCATCTTGCGGATCCTGCGCTCGGCGAGCAGCAGGCCGAGACCCCAGTCGTCGACACCGCAATTGTTGCTGACCACCTCGAGGTCGGTCGTGCCGGCCTCCAGCAGGGCCTGGATGAGCGCGCTCGGGATGCCGCACAGCCCGAAGCCGCCCACGGCGAGGCTGCTGCCGCTCGGGATGTCGGCCACCGCCTCCCCGGCGCTCGCCACCGTCTTGTCGATCACGTCCCCTCCTTCTGTCTACGCCGCCGAGTAGGCGGAAAGTCGTCCGAAAACCGTCGAGTGGTCAGATTGTCCGCCGCCTGGGCGGGCGCGCGCTAGGACTCGAAGCCGAGGGCGCGCGAGATGATCATGAGCTGGACCTCGCTCGTGCCCTCGCCGATCTCGAGGATCTTCGAGTCGCGGTAGTGCCGGGCGACCGGGCTCTCGTTGAGGAAGCCGTAGCCTCCGAAGATCTGGGTCGCGTCGCGCGCGTTGTCCATGGCGGCCTCGCTGCCGACCAGTTTGGCGATGGAGGCCTCCATCTTGAACGGCACACCGGCGACCAGCCTGAAGGCCGCGTCGTAGTAGGCCAGTCGCGCCGCGTGAACGCGGGCCTGCATGCGCGCGATCTTGAAGGCGATGTGCTGGTTGGAGCCGATCGGGTGGCCGAACACGTTGCGGCTCTTCGCGTAGCGGATCGCCTCCTCGAGGCAGCCCTGGGCGGCGCCGGTGCAGAGCGCGGCGAACGCCACTCGGCCCTCGTCGAGGGTGTGCAGGAAGTTCGCGTATCCGCGACCGCGCTCGCCCAGGAGGTTGGCCTCCGGCACGCGCACATCGGTCAGCGTGAGCGGGTGCGTGTCGGAGGTGTGCCAGCCGACCTTGTCGTAGACCGCCTCGGCGACGAACCCGGGCGTGCCGGTGGGGACGATGATCGCCGAGAGCTCCTTCTTGATGGAGCCGTCGGCGCGGCGGTCCTCGCCGGTCACCGCGGTGATCGTCACGAGCTTGGTGATCTCGGAGCCGGAGTTGGTGATGAACTGCTTGCTGCCGTTGATCGCCCACTCGCCGTCGCGCAGCACGGCCGTGGTCTTGGTGCCGGAGGCGTCGGAGCCGGCGTCGGCCTCCGTCAGACCGAACCCGGCGAGCGCCTCGCCGCGGGCGAGCATCGGCAGCCACTGCTGCTTCTGCTCCTCGGTGCCGTTGCGGAAGATCGGCATCGCGCCGAGCCCGACGCCGGCCTCCAGTGTCACGCCGATCGACTGGTCGACCCGGCCGAGCTGCTCCACCGCGAGGCACAGCGAGAGGTAGTCCTTGCCCTGGCCGCCGTACTCGACGGGGAACGGCAGGCCGAAGAGGCCCATCCGGCCCATCTCGGCGACGATGCCGTACGGGAGGCTGCGCTTGGTGTCGTACTCGTAGGCCGCCGGCGCGACGACGGTGTCGGCGAAGTCGCGCACCTGATCGCGGAGGCGGCGCTGCTCGTCGGTGAGCTCGAAGCCGGCGACGTCCAGGTCGGCGGGGCGGGACATCTGCATGGTCATGGGAGGTTCCTGTCTGTTGTGGTGACGATCCCTGCCGCGGCGGGCTCGCCGCGGGACGAGGTGGCCGATTCTGTCGGCTCGGGAGTGTCCGCCAGGGTCGGCGGGACGTTCTCTGCACTGGCGAACTCGGCGTTGGGGGGCTCGGTGCGGGCGAACTCGGCGTTGGGGAGCTCGGCGTTGGGGAGCTCGGCGTTGGGGAGCTCGGTGCTGGCGAACTCGGCGCTCGGGAGCTCGTCGACGACGGCGACGAGCTGGTCGAGCTTGACGAGGTCGCCCGGCGCGACCGACACGGTGACGACCCCGGCGGTCGGGGCGACGAGCCGGTGCTCCATCTTCATGGCCTCCACGACGGCCACGGTGTCGCCCGCGGCGACCGTCACCCCGGAGGCGACGGGGACGGCGACCACGGTGCCGGGCATGGGCGATCGGACCTCGGGATGGGCCGCGCCCTGGCCGCCCTCCCGGGCGGCGAGGGCGGCGGCCACCCGCTCGGCCGGCGTGCGCAGGCGCAGCGCGCGGGAGCGACCTGCTGTCGCGAGCCAGATCGTCGTGCCGTCACGTGCGGCGTCGAAGCGGGTGACGACGCCGTCGAGGTCGAGGACGACGCTCGCCGGCTCGCCGGACGCGCCAGGCTGCAGCGCGCCAGGCTTCAGCGCGCCGGCCTCCGGAGAGATCCGAGCGAGGTGCACCGTCGCCTGTCCGTCGGCGCCGCGCACGGTGACCCGGTCGTCGAGCACCTGCACGGTCGTGCCGTCCACGTCGTAGTGCACCGCACGCGGCGACCCGAGACGCCAGCCGCTCGGCGCGCCCCACAGAGCCCCGACACCCGACGGCGTCGCGACCTCCCGCTCGCGGTGGGCCAGCAGCGCGGCCGCCACGAGCTCCGCGGTGGAGGCCGGCACCGGCTCCCGTGCGGACAACCGCCGATCGATGAGGGTGGTGTCCATCGAGCCGGCCCGCACCTCGTCGTCGACGAGGAGGTCGCGCAGCCAAGCGATGTTGTTCACGACGCCGAGCACGGCGGTGCCGGCGAGCGCGCGATCGAGTCGCGCCAGCGCGCCTGCGCGGTCGGGCGCCCACGCGATCACCTTGGCGAGCATGGGGTCGTAGTCGGTCACGACGCGCGTCCCGACCGCCAGGCCGCTGTCGACGCGAATGCCCTCACCCGCCGGTTCGCGCAGGGCGATCACGGTGCCGTCGCCCGGTAGGAAGTCGCGTTCCGGGTTCTCCGCGTAGACCCGGGCCTCGACGGCGTGGCCGGCGAGGCGCACGTCGTCCTGCGAGAGCCCGAGCGGCTCCCCCGCGGCCACGCGCAGTTGCCACTCGACGAGGTCGACCCCGGTCACGAGCTCGGTGACAGGATGCTCGACCTGCAGCCGCGTGTTCATCTCCATGAAGAAGAACTCGCCCGGGCGCTCCGCCGAGACCAGGAACTCGACGGTTCCGGCGCCGACATAGCCGACGCCCGCGGCGACGCGGCAGGCGGCCTCGCCGATCCGGGCGCGGGTCTCCTCGTCCAGCAGCGGCGAAGGAGCCTCCTCCACCACCTTCTGGTGGCGGCGCTGGAGCGAGCACTCGCGCTCCCCCAGATGCACGACGGCTCCGTGCCCATCGGCGATCACCTGCACCTCGATGTGCCGGGGCGAGGAGACGAGACGTTCGAGGAAGAGCGTGTCGTCACCGAAGGCGGACGCGGCGACCCGGCGCGCGGCACGCAAGGCCTCCGGAAGCGCAGCGGGATCGTGGACCGCCTGCATGCCCTTGCCTCCGCCGCCCGCGGACGGCTTCACCAGCACGGGATAGCCCACCCGCTCGGCGGCCGCAACCAGATCCTCGTCGGTCAGGCCGGGCTCCGCGATGCCGGGGATGGTCGCGACACCGGCGCGGGCGACCTCGTTCTTGGCGGAGATCTTGTCGCCCATGACCTCCAGCGCGTGCACGGCGGGGCCGACGAACACGATCCCCGCCGCCTCGCACGCCTCGGCGAGTGCCGCGTTCTCGGAGAGGAAGCCGTAGCCGGGGTGGACGGCCGCAGCGCCGCTGCGCCGGGCGGCGTCGACGATGGCCTCGACCGAGAGGTAGCTGTCGCGGGCGGGAGCCGGGCCGATCCACACCGCCGAATCGGCGAGGCGCACGTGCGGGGCGTCGCGGTCGGCGTCGCTGAAGACCGCGATCGAGCGGATGCCCAGCCGATTCAGCGTGCGGATGACGCGGCAGGCGATCTCGCCGCGGTTGGCGACCAGCACGGCCGGGAACGGCACGCTGGAGACGGTGTCGGCGGACGCGGGGTCGTTGCCAGTGTTGTCGGTCATCGCCATCACATCCGGAAGAGGCCGAAGGCCGTGTCGGGGAGGGGCGCTCGCGAGCACACGTCGAGGGCGAGGCCGAGGACCGTGCGGGTCTGCGCCGGATCGATGACGCCGTCGTCCCACAGCCGGGCGGTGGAGTAGTAGGGGTTCCCCTGGTCTTCGTACTGCGCCGCGATCGGCGCTTTGAAGGCCGCTTCGTCCTCCGCGCTCCACTGATCGCCGCGGGCCTCGAGCTGGTCGCGCTTGACGGTCGCGAGCACGCTCGCCGCCTGCTGGCCGCCCATGACCGAGATCCGGGAGGCCGGCCACATCCAGAGGAAGCGCGGCGAATAGGCACGGCCGCACATCGAGTAGTTGCCCGCGCCGAACGAGCCGCCGATCACGACCGTGAGCTTCGGCACCCGGGTGGTGGCGACCGCGGTGACCATCTTCGCGCCGTTCTTGGCGATGCCGCCGGCCTCGTAGTCGCGGCCCACCATGAACCCGGAGATGTTCTGCAGGAACACCAGCGGGATGCGGCGCTGATCGCACAGTTCGATGAAGTGCGCACCCTTGAGGGCCGACTCGCTGAAGAGCACGCCGTTGTTGGCGACGATGCCGACGGGATGCCCGTGGAGGCGCGCGAAGCCGGTGACCAGCGTCGTGCCGTACTCCGGCTTGAACTCGCTGAACTCGCCGGCGTCCACCAGCCGGGAGACCACCTCGTGCACGTCGTACGGCGCCTGCACGTCGACGGGGACGACCCCGTAGAGCTCGTCGGCGTCGCCCAGCGGCTCGCGCGTGGGGAGCACCTCCCAAGCCGGAGCCGCAGGCTGGGGCAGCGTGGCCACGATCTCGCGCACGATGGCGAGCGCGTGCTCGTCGTCCTCGGCCAGGTGGTCCACGACGCCCGAGGTGCGAGCGTGCAGGTCGCCGCCGCCCAGCTCCTCCGCGGTCACCACTTCGCCGATCGCCGCCTTCACGAGGGGAGGTCCGCCCAGGAAGATCGTGCCCTGGTTGCGGACGATGACGGTCTCGTCGCTCATGGCCGGGACATACGCGCCTCCCGCGGTGCACGAACCCAGCACGGCGGCGATCTGCGGGATCTTCGCAGCCGACAGCCGGGACTGGTTGTAGAAGATCCGGCCGAAGTGGTCGCGGTCGGGAAAGACCTCGTCCTGCATCGGCAGGAACGCGCCTCCCGAGTCGACGAGGTAGACGCACGGGAGTCGGTTCTCGAGCGCGATCTCCTGCGCCCGGAGGTGCTTCTTCACCGTCATCGGGTAGTACGTGCCGCCCTTGACCGTGGCGTCGTTGCACACGATCATGACGTGACGGCCCTCGACGACGCCGATCCCGGCGATGACGCCGGCGGCCGGGCTTTCGTCGTCGTACATCCCGGTCGCGGCGAGCGGGGCGATCTCGAGGAACGGGCTGCCCTCGTCGAGGAGGGTGTCGATCCGGTCGCGCGGCAGGAGCTTGCCGCGGGCGACGTGCCGCTCCCGCGCCCGTTCCGGTCCGCCGGCCGCCGCCACCTGCAGACGCTCGCGCAGCTCGGCGACCAGAGCCCGCTGGGCTGTGTCGTCGCGCTCGGAGGCCGGGGCGGGGTTCGGCGTCGCGCTCGTAACCGTGCTCAGCGTCATGGTGCTCCCGCGTCTTCGTCGACATGAGTTAGTGGTTACTAACTCGAATTTAGGTTAGTGTTCATTAACCCGATTGTCCAGCCCGCCCGCCCGGGGAACCTTGCGAAAGCGACCGCCATGACCGAGACCATTCCGGCAGAACCGCTCGCGCGCCCCACCCAGCGCAGCCAGGCCAAGGCCGATCGGCGCGCCGCCCTGCTCGACGCCGCGGCCGGCCTGTTCGCGGAGCGCGGCTTCAACGGCGTCTCGATCGAAGACCTGGGGTCGGCGGCAGGCGTCAGCGGGCCCGCGGTCTACCGGCACTTCGCCTCCAAGCAGGCCGTGCTCGCCGCCCTCCTCGTCGGCGTCAGCGAGAACCTGCTCGACGGCGGCGCCGCGGTCGAGCAGCAGGCGGGCGACCCGGCCGGCGCGCTCCGCGGGCTGATCGCCTTCCACGTCGACTTCGCGCTCACGGAGGCCGACACCATCCGCGTGCAGGACCGCGACCTCGACGCCCTCGCATCCGACGAGCGCCGGGCGGTGCGCAGCCTGCAACGCCGGTACATCGAACTGTGGATGCGCGTGCTCGGCGACCTCCATCCGTCCCTCGGCGCCGACGAGCTGCGACTCAGGGTCCAGGCCACCTTCGGGCTCATCAACTCGACACCGCACTCCGCGCGCGTCGGCACATCGCACGCCACCGACGCCTCGGTGCGCCCGGTGCTCGAGCGGATGGCGTGGGCTGCGCTCACCTCGCGCTGACACGCGACCCCGCGGCGCTCCGTCCGCCGCGTCACCCGCGTGGGTTAGAGTCCCAGGAAGCGCGACGGAATCGACGTGAGGAGCTGTGGTGGGCGACGACACTCCCCGGCTGAAGCTGCACAATCGCGTTCTCCGAACGCTGGGCGTCACCCTGGCCGTGCTGCTCGTGCTCGCCGTGCTCGCCGGAGGCCTCGGCGTCTGGACGGTCATGCGCTCCTTCCCGCAGACCTCCGGCAGCCTGAAGGTGCCAGGTCTCACCGCACCGGTCACGGTCGCGCGCGACGCCGCCGGCGTTCCGCAGATCACCGCGCGCACGGCGGACGACCTCTTCCGCGCCCAGGGCTATGTTCACGCGCAGGACCGGTTCTGGGAGATGGACTTCCGCCGCCACGTCACATCCGGACGCCTCTCCGAGCTGTTCGGCGCGAGCCAGCTCCCCACCGACACCTTCATCCGCACGCTCGGCTGGCGGCAGGTCGCCGAGCAGGAGGTCACGCTGCTCGACAAGACCTCCCTGCGCTACTACCAGGACTACGCCGACGGGGTGAACGCCTACCTCGCCGCCCACTCCGGCGCCGAGCTCTCGCTCGAGTACGCCGTCCTCGGCATCCAGAACCCGGGCTACCACCCCGCGAAGTGGACGCCCGCCGACTCAGTCGCCTGGCTCAAGGCGATGGCCTGGGATCTCCGCTCCAACCTGGAGGACGAGATCGACCGCGCGCTGCTGGCCACGAAACTGACGCCCGAGCAGATCGCCGAGCTGCATCCCGGCTACGCCTACACGCAGCACCCGACCATCACCACGCTGGGCGGAGGCTCGCCCGCCACGGTGACCCCGGACGCCGCACCGGCCGGTTCGACCTCGGCATCCTCAGCGGCCTCCGCCCTCGCGGACGCGACCGCCGCCCTCGCCGCGGTGCCGGCGGAGCAGTACAGCGACCGGCTCGAAGAGGTGGCGTCGAGCCTGGACGCGCTCCCCCGGCTGATGGGGCCGGCCGGAGACGACATCGGTTCCAACTCGTGGGTGGTCTCCGGCGCCCACACGGCGACCGGCAAGCCGCTGCTCGCCAACGACCCGCACCTCGGCGCCGTGATGCCGTCGGTCTGGTATCAGGTCGGCCTCCACTGCGCCACGGTCAGCCCGGACTGTCCGTTCGACGTCGCCGGCTTCAGCTTCTCTGGACTCCCCGGCATCATCATCGGCCACAACTCCCGCATCGCCTGGGGGTTCACCAACCTCGGACCGGACGTCGCCGACCTCTACGTCGAGAAGGTCGCCGACAACACCTACGAGTACGACGGCAAGCAGGAGCCGCTGACCATCCGTCACGAGACGATCACGGTCGCCGGCGGCCCGAACGTGCGGATCACGGTGCGCTCGACGCGTCACGGGCCGATCATCACCGACCTCAGCGACGGCTACGCTGCCATCGCGAAGGACCAGGCCGGCCGGTTCGGGGTGCCCGCTCAGCAGTTCCAGCTGTCGCTTCAGTGGACGGCGCTGACCCCCGGCCTGACGGCGAATGCGATCTTCGCGTTCGACACGGCGCACGATTGGGCGACCTTCCGCGCGGCCGCGGCCTCCTTCCAGGTGCCATCGCAGAACCTGCTCTACGCCGACGTGGACGGCAACATCGGCTACCAGGCGCCCGGCCTGATCCCCGTGCGCGCGAGCGGCGACGGCACCGTGCCGGTTCCCGGCTGGACCAGCCAGTACGGCTGGATCGGCACCATCCCGTACGAGCAGCTCCCGAACGCGCTCAACCCGCCGAGCGGCTACATCGTCACGGCCAACAACGCCGCCGTCGGACCCGGGTTCGCCGCCATGATCACCGAGGACTGGGATCACGGCTACCGCGCCAACCAGATCGAGGTGCGGTTGAAGAAGCTGCTCGAGTCCGGCAAGAACCTGACATCGAAGGACATGTCCGCCATCCAGTCGGATACCTACGACGCGAATGCGGCGGCCCTCGTCCCGATCCTGCTCGCGGTAGGGGCGAAGTCGGGCCCGACGTCGGGGGCCACGCGAGGCGCGGCGCTGTTGGGCGGCTGGGACCACCACGACGACGGCGACAGCGCAGCGGCCGCGTACTTCGCGGTGTTCTGGAAGAACCTCCTCGCCGACGCCTTCGCGCGCAAGCTGCCGACCTCGGCCCCGCCGACGGGAGGCGACCGCTGGTTCGCGGTCGTCGACAGACTCGCCCAGCATCCTGACTCGGCCTGGTGGGCCGACAGCGAGCTGGGCACCTCCGACCGCGACGAGATGTTCGCGTACGCGGCCGACCAGGCCTGGAAGGAGGCGCAGAGCCGGCTCGGCAGCAATGCTAAAAACTGGCGCTGGGACGGCCTCCACAGCCTCGAACTGACCAATGCCTCGTTCGGCTCGTCGGGCGTCGCGCCGATCGAATGGCTGTTCAACCGCGGTCCGTACCCGGTCGGCGGAAGCTCGAGCGTCGTGGACGCCACCGGCTGGGACGCCTCCGTCGGCTATCGCGTCAACCGTGCGCCGTCGATGCGGATGGTGGTCGACCTCGCCGACTTCGACCGCAGCACCTGGGTCAACCTGACCGGGGCCTCCGGACACGCGTTCGACCCGCACTACGCCGATCAGGCGCCGCTCTGGGCACGCGGCGAGACCCGACCGTGGCCATTCTCCCCCCGAGCGGTCGCGGCGGCGGCCACCCAAACTCTCACGCTGACGCCCTGAACTGCCGAAGGGCATGCGCGTCGTCGCTTCTCGGCCTCCGAAGCGGCAACGACGCGCCCTTCGGGCACAGGCTCAGCGGCCAGCGGGCCAGCTGCGCTCGGCGTCGCCGACGTAGAGCTGCTGCGGACGGCCGATCTTGGTGCTCGGGTCCTGCGTCATCTCGCGCCAATGGGCGATCCAGCCCGGGAGGCGGCCGATCGCGAAGAGCACCGTGAACATCCGTGTCGGGAAGCCCATCGCCTTGTAGATCACGCCGGTGTAGAAGTCGACGTTCGGGTAGAGGCGGCGGTCGACGAAGTACTGGTCGGCGAGCGCGACCTCCTCGAGCTCCTTCGCGATGTCGAGCAGCGGGTCGTGCACACCGAGAGCGGCGAGCACCTCGTCCGCCGACTGCTTGACCAGCCTGGCACGCGGGTCGAAGTTCTTGTACACACGGTGACCGAAGCCCATCAGCTTGACGCCGGACTCCTTGTTCTTGACCCGCTCGACGAACTTCTGCACGCTCTCGCCGGAGTCGCGGATGCCCGCGAGCATCTGCAGAACGGCCTCGTTCGCGCCGCCGTGGAGCGGGCCGTAGAGGGCGTTGATGCCGGCGGAGACCGAGGCGAAGAGGTTCGCCTGCGTGGAGCCGACGAGCCGGACAGTCGAGGTGGACGCGTTCTGCTCGTGGTCCTCGTGCAGGATGAGCAGACGCTCCAGCGCACGCGACAGCACGGGGTTCACCTCGTACGGCTCGGCGAGCGTGCCGAAGTTGAGCCGGAGGAAGTTGTCCACGAAGCTGAGCGAGTTGTCCGGGTAGAGGAACGCCTGGCCGATGCTCTTCTTGTGCGCATAGGCCGCGATTACGGGGAGTTTGGCAAGGAGGCGGACCGTCGAGAGCTCGACCTGCTCCGGGTCGTGCACGCTGAGCGAATCCTGGTAGAAGGTCGACAGGGCCGAGACGGCGCTGGAGAGCACCGACATCGGGTGCGCGTCGTGCGGGAGCGCGCTGAAGAAGCGACGCAGATCTTCGTGGAGGAGGGTGTGGCGGCGGATGCGCTCGGTGAAGTCGGCGAGCTCGGCCGGCGTGGGAAGCTCGCCGTGGATGAGCAGCCAGGCCACCTCGAGGAACGTCGAGTGCTCGGCGACCTGCTCGATCGGGTAGCCGCGGTAGCGCAGGATGCCCGCATCGCCGTCGATGTAGGTGATGGCCGAGCGGGTGGCGGCCGTGTTGACGAAACCGTAGTCGAGGCTGGTCAGCCCGGTCTGCCGCGTCAAGCTCGAGAGATCGATGCTCGACGCGCCCTGCGTGCTCGGCAGGATTGGGAACTCGGCGACTCCGCCTGGGTAGCGCAGTTCTGCGACGGCCGCCTCGCGGGCCGGGCTGCGCTGCTCCGCCTGTGCCTGCTCGGTGCCTGCCTGCTCGGTGCCGAGTCCGCTCACAACGCCTCCTGGATGGGGTCTTCGGAATGCTTCGTGCGCCGTTCGTGTCAGCGCCGCTGAGAAGCCTGCTGCTACAGCCTAGCCAACCCGCGCGGCAACTGTCGCATCGCCCAAAGGAGCAGTCCGATGGTTAGAGGGACTCTCCAAATACCCGCAATCGGGAGGCCGCTGCGGCGATCCGCTCGTCCGTCGCCGTGAGCGAGAGCCGCACGTGCTGCGGGAAATGATCTCCGTAGAAGACGCCGGGGCCGGCGAGGATGCCGAGATCGGCGAGCCGGCCGATGCTCTCCCAGGCATCGCGCCCCTCGGTCGCCCACAGGTAGAGGCCGGCCTCGCTGCGGTCGATGCGGAAGCCGGCGGCCTCCAGTGCGGGTTTGAGCAGCTCCCGTCGCGCCCGGTAGCGCTCGCGCTGCTCCGCGACGTGCGCGTCGTCGCCGAGGGCGACGACCATCGCGGCCTGCAACGGCGACGGGAGCATGAGCCCGGCGTGCTTGCGCACGGTGGTGAGCCGCGCGATCAGGCGGGGGTCGCCCGCGATGAACGCCGCGCGGTACCCGGCGAGGTTGGACTGCTTGCTCAGCGAGTAGACGGCGAGCACGCCCGTGCGGTCCTCGCCCACGACACGCGGGTCGAGCACGCTCGGGATCGGCTCCTCGTCCCAGGGGCGCTCCCAGCCGAGTTCCGCGTAGCACTCGTCGCTCGCGACCACGGCGCCGAGCTCACGGGCGCGGGCGACGGCGGCGGCCAGCTCGCCCACCGACAGCACCCGCCCGTCGGGGTTGCCCGGGCTGTTGAGCCAGACCAGGCGCGTATTCGCGGGCCAGTCGGCCGGGTCGCCGCTCGCGACGGACTGCGCCCCGGCGAGGGCCGCACCGATCGCGTAGGTGGGGTAGGCCGCGCTCGGGTGCACGACGGCGTCGCCCTCTCCCAG
Organism: Leifsonia sp. McL0607; assembly: GCF_049993355.1. GTDB lineage: Bacteria > Actinomycetota > Actinomycetes > Actinomycetales > Microbacteriaceae > Leifsonia. Next base: position 124,714 of record NZ_CP188253.1, read on the forward strand.
GCCGAGGAAGAACGGCAGGAAGGCGACGAGCTCCTTGGAGCCGATCGTCGGCAGCACGTTCTCGGCAGCGAGGCCCGGCACACCGCGGCGCCGCTCGAACCAGGCGGCGATCGCCTCGCGCAGCGCGGGAGTGCCGACGGTCTGCGGGTACGCGTGGGCGTCGGTCGCGTCGGCGAGGGCGTGCCGGATCAGCTCGGGGGTCGGGTCGACGGGGGACCCGATCGAGAGGTCGACGATGCCGGACGCGTCGCCGGAAAGCACAGGCGCGTCGCCGGAAAGCACAGACGCATCGCCGAACGGCACCGCCTCCCGCGCTCGCGCCGCGTAGGGCGCCATGAGGTCCCACGGGTAGTCGGGAAGCTCCCCGAGCGCCACGTCAGTGCGCCTGCGGGGGCAGCGCGGCGACGATCGGGTGGTCCTTGGCGATCACACCGACCTTGGCGGCTCCGCCGGGCGAGCCGATGTCGTCGAAGAACTCCACGTTGGCCTTGTAGTAGTCGGCCCACTCCTCCGGGAGGTCGTCTTCGTAGTAGATCGCCTCCACGGGACAGACCGGCTCGCAGGCTCCGCAGTCGACGCATTCGTCAGGGTGGATGTACAGCGACCGTTCGCCTTCGTAGATGCAGTCGACGGGGCATTCGTCGATGCAGGCCCGGTCTTTCACATCGACACACGGGAGGGCGATGACATAGGTCACTGTGGATCGGATTCCCTTCGCGAAGCGGGAGGCTACCCCTCTAGCTTAGAACGTCCGCGCCTCGGCGGCGGCCCCGCTGCGACGACCGCGCACGTCCGGCCACGCGACGACGACGGCAGCGATCAGGATGGGCGCAACGAGCCAGATCTGGCCGGCCAGGTTGTTCGGGATCAGCACGGAGCCTCCCGGGCTCGATTGCGTGAGCAGCAGGATCACGGCGATCGCGCCCAGAGCCGCGCAGAGCGCTGGCCACCGCGAGTCGCCGAGCAGGCGCAGCCCCACGAGCAGGGCCGTGAAGCAAACGAGGGAGCCGATCAGCCCGAGCGGGATGGGCACGCCCCAGGTGACGGTGATCTGGTGGGCGACCGTGCCGATGCCGCCGACGATCGCGCCGCCTAGCACCAAGAGCACGGCGTTGACGATCCGGCTGAGCATTCTCGCATCCTAACTGGACAGCGTCGGCGGAGGTGATCTAGAGTCGAGAAGGTAAGGTTAGCCTTACCAAAATCCCCTGCTACCGTTCGAAGGTATCCCTGTGTTCGCGAACTACCTGATCGGCCTCCGCGAAGGCCTCGAAATGGCGCTCATCGTCACCATCCTCGTCGCCTACGTCGTGAAGATCGGGCGACGGGACGTCCTCTCGAAACTCTGGATCGGCGTGGGCATCGCCCTGGTCGTCCCGCTCGGGATCGGCGCGCTACTGACCTGGGGTCCCTACGGGCTCAGCTTCGAGGCGCAGGAGATCCTGGGCGGCACGCTGTCGCTCATCGCCGTCGGCTTCGTCACCTGGATGATCTTCTGGATGGGCAAGACCGCCCGCAGCATGAAGTCAACGTTGCAGAACCGACTCGACTCCGTGCTCGTCGGCGCCGGCTGGGGTGTGGTCATCCTGGCGATGCTCAGCGTCGGACGCGAGGGCATCGAGACGGCGCTGTTCGTGTGGGCGACCGTTGCCAGCATCGGCGGCGGCTGGGAGCCCGTCATCGGCGCGGTGCTCGGCCTCATCACCGCTGCGGTGCTGGGCTTCCTGCTCTACCGCGGGATGGTCCGCATCAACCTCGGCGCCTTCTTCACCTGGACCGGCGCCTTCCTCATCGTGGTCGCCGGAGGCGTGTTCGCGTACGGCATCGGCGACCTGCAGGAAGCCGGCGTGATCCCCGGCTCCGGCATCCACGCCTACGACATCAGCACCGTGATCCCGTCGTCGAGCTGGTACGGCACGGCGCTCGCCGGGATTCTCAACTTCAACCCGTCGCCCACCTGGTTGCAGGTGTTCGCATGGGTCGGCTACGTCGTCGTGGTCGCGTACTTCTACGTGCGTCAGCACCGGTCCGCCCAGCGCCCTGCCGCCTCCCCCGCGGAGTCCGCGAGCGCGCCTGCCCCGCACGCGCCGGTCGCCTCCTGACCCGACTCCCCGGCCGCAGCAGCGACCTCCACCAGAGCAGACCGTCCTCCTAACAGAAAGTGCAGCATCCCCATGCCCCGGCTCCGTCACCTCGGCACGTCCACCGGCCTCCTCGCCGGCGCCGCCGCCCTCGCACTCGCCCTCACCGGTTGCGTTCCCAACAAGGCGACCGCTGAAGCCGAGGCCATCCAGGTCACGCTGACGGACAGCTCCTGCACGGTGAAGCCCGCGACGGCACCGGCCGGACCGATCACGTTCCAGGTGACCAACTCGGGCTCCGACGTCAACGAGTTCGAGGTGCTCGCGCAGGACAAGCTCCGCATCGCCGGCGAGAAGGAGAACATCGGCCCCGGCACCACGGTCAACTACGTGGTGCAGCTGGCAGAGGGCGGCTACTTCACCGCCTGCAGGAAGGGCATGGTCGGCATCCCCACCTCGCTCGCGAAGTTCTCCGTCACCAAGGGCTCCGGCGACACCGAGACCGCCAGCGAGAGCAAGCAGGTCGCCCAGGCCGTGACCAATTACGTCAGCTATGTGAAGGACCAGACCGGGCAGCTGCTCACGGCCACGAAGACGTTCGCCGCCGCGTATGAGGCGGGCGAAGACGCGACCGCGCGCGCCCAGTACCCGGCCGCGCGCACTTTCTACGAGCGCATCGAGCCGACCGCGGAGCAGTTCGGCGACATCGACCCCGCGCTCGACCTCCGCGAGGTAGACCTCGAGAAGGGCCAGACCTGGATCGGCTGGCACCGCATCGAGAAGGACCTCTGGGCTCCCGCCGGGTTCACGCCCTCCGACTCCGCCGCACGCAAGCAGCTCGCCGACCAGCTCGTGGCCGATACGCAGAGGCTCTACGACCTCGTCTACGCCACGGACTTCACTCTGACCCTCGACCAGATCTCCAACGGCGCCAGCGGGCTGATGGAGGAGGTCTCGCGCACCAAGATCACCGGCGAGGAGGAGACCTTCTCGCACACCGACCTCTGGGACTTCAAGGCCAACGTGGAGGGCGCGGAGGTCGCCTACGGCAACGTCCGGGCGATCCTCCTCCAGAAGGGCAGCACGGGCACGAGCACCGCGAAGAAGCTCGACAGCGAGTTCGCGACGATCGACAAGCTCCTCGCGCAGTACGCCTCCGGCGACGGCTACGTGAGCTACACAGAGCTCACGACGGCGCAGGTGAAGGAGCTCTCCCACTCCGTCAACGCACTGAGCGAGCCGCTCAGCCAGCTCACCTCGATCCTGGTCAAGTAGGAGACGGTGACCGAGGAGAACGCGGCCGTCGACCGCCCGGAGCCCGTTGCCCTCCCAGAAGGCGCGGGGGACGCCGGGCGATCCGGCCTGTCGCGGCGCGGCATGCTCGGGCTCGCGGGCGCAGCGGTCGGCGCCGGCGTCATCGGGTTCGGAGCCGGGGCGGTGGTGGGCCACGCGGTCGGCAGCTCCCCCAGCGACGCGACCTATCCGTTCTACGGCGCCCACCAGGCCGGGATCGTCACGCCGGCGCAGGATCGCCTGCACTTCGCGGCGTTCGACGTCGCGCCGGGCCTCGACCGCGAAGGCCTCATCGAGCTGCTGCGCGACTGGACCGTCGCCGCCGCGCGGATGACGCAGGGCCGGCCGGCCGGCCGGTACGGCCCGGCGTCCGGTCCGGCCGACGCGCCTCCGGACGACACCGGGGAGGCGCTCGACCTCCCTCCCGGTGGCCTCACCCTCACGTTCGGCTTCGGCCCGGCCCTGTTCACCGCCGCCGACGGCACCGACCGTTTCGGGATCGCGAGCAAGCGCCCGTCCGCGCTCGTCGACCTCCCGCACTTCCCCGGCGACGCCCTGATCGACTCGCTCACCGGCGGCGATCTGTGCGTCCAGGCATGCAGCGAGGATCCCCAGGTCGCCGTTCACGCCATCCGCAACCTGTCGCGCATCGCGTTCGGGCGCGCCGCCATCCGCTGGTCGCAACTGGGCTTCGGTCGCACATCCTCCACCTCGCGCAGCCAGACGACCCCCCGCAACCTGTTCGGCTTCAAGGACGGCACCGCCAACATCAAGGCGGAGGACGCCGGCGTGGTCGACGACCAGGTGTGGGCCGCCGCCTCCGACGGGTCGGCGTGGATGCACGGCGGCTCGTACCTCGTGACGCGCAAGATCCGCATGGTCATCGAGACCTGGGACCGGCAGCAGCTGGGCGAGCAGGAGCGCATCGTCGGGCGTGACAAGGGCGAGGGCGCACCGCTCTCGGGCGGCACCGAGTTCACCGAGCCGAACTTCCTCGCGCTGTCGCCGGCCGGCGGCACGAAGATCGACCCGGACTCGCACGTGCGCCTCGCGCACCCGTCGATGAACGACGGCGCCCAGCTGTTGCGCCGTGGCTACAACTTCGTCGACGGCAACGACGACCTGGGTCGGCTGAACGCCGGACTGTTCTTCATCGCGTTCCAGCGGGATCCGCGCACGCAGTTCATCCCCATCCAGAACCGGCTCGCGAAGAACGATCTGATGAACGAGTACCTCAAGCACGTCGGCTCGGCGATCTTCGCCGTCCCGCCGGGAGCACGCGACGGCTCGTACGTCGGCGCGGGGCTGTTCGCGTAGAGTCCCACCGCCGACATTCGGCGTGAATGCCATCGCCGACGCCGCGTGACGCCACATTCGGCGTGAATGTAGCTTTCGACATTCGGCGTGAATGCCGTCGCCCACACCGCGTGACGCCACATTCGGCGTGAATGTGGGGAGGGCGTCAGCGAGTCGCCGTGGGAGCCGGCGTCTCGACGGCCGCGCGGGACACCGAGTAGTTGGCGACCCAGCCTTTGCTGCCGGCGTCAGTGACCACGACAAGGACACCGTACTGGTCGTTCGCGAAGGTGCCCGTGCCTCCGCCGTCGGGACCCTGCGCGCCGAACTGGCCGCTGAACCCGGCATCGGTCAGCTGCTTCTCGATCTGCTGGTAGGCCTTCGCGTCCGGCACCGTGACCGTCACGTTCCAGACCTTGCCGTGTCCGCTGCCGACGCTTGCTCCGAACACCACGGCGCCCTTGTACAGCGGGACCGACTTCGGGAAGTCGGCGGGGACCTTGTCGCCGCCGATGTCGACGTTGCCGCCGGTGACGTCTTTCACGACCGTCTGGAAGCTGCAGCCCGCGAGCGCGGGCGCGACCCCCAGAGTGAGGAGGGCCGCGACCGGGATCGCGAGCAGACGCGAACGTCTCATGTGTCGATTATGCGCCGAAGCGGGAGAGTCGAGGCTCAGGCGTCCTGGCGCTTCAGGCGCGCCGCCGCGCGGCCACGGGCGGTCGCATCGAGCTCGACCTTGCGGATGCGCACGGCCTCCGGGGTGACCTCCACGCACTCGTCCTCGCGGGCGAACTCCAGGCACTCCTCGAGCGTGAGCTGACGCGACGGCGTCATCGACTCGAACGTGTCCGCCGTGGAGGAGCGCATGTTAGTGAGCTTCTTCTCCTTGGTGATGTTCACGTCCATGTCGTCGGCGCGCGAGTTCTCGCCGATGACCATGCCCTCGTAGACCTCCTCGGTGGGGTTCACGAAGAAGGTCATGCGCTCCTGCAGAGCGATGATGGCGAACGGAGTGACCACGCCCGCGCGGTCGGCCACGATCGAGCCGTTGCTCCGAGTGACGATCTGACCCGCCCACTCGTCGTAACCGTGCGAGATCGCGTTGGCGATACCGGTGCCGCGGCTGATCGTCAGGAACTCGGTGCGGAAGCCGATCAGGCCGCGGGATGGCACGATGAACTCCATGCGCACCCAGCCTGTGCCGTGGTTCGACATGTTCTCCATGCGGCCCTTGCGCGCCGCCAGCAGCTGAGTGATCGCACCGAGGTACTCCTCGGGAACATCGATGGTCAGGTGCTCGAACGGCTCGAACGTCTTGCCGTCGACCTTCTTGGTGACCACCTGCGGCTTGCCGACGGTCAGCTCGTAGCCTTCACGGCGCATCTGCTCGACGAGGATGGCCAGCGCCAGCTCACCGCGGCCCTGCACCTCCCACGCGTCAGGGCGTCCGATGTCGAGGACCCGCAGCGACACGTTGCCGATGAGCTCGCGGTCGAGACGGTCTTTGACCATGCGGGCGGTGAGCTTGTGGCCCTTGACCTTGCCGACCAGCGGCGAGGTGTTCGTGCCGATCGTCATCGAGATCGCGGGGTCGTCCACGTGGATGAGGGGAAGCGGGCGGATGTCGTCGGGGTCCGCGAGGGTGTCGCCGATCATGATGTCCGCGAACCCGGCCACCGCGACGATGTCACCCGGGCCGGCACTCTCGGCGGGGTACCGGTCGAGTGCCTTGGTGATCATCAACTCGGTGACGCGCACATTGTGCACGTCGCCGTCGTGACGCACCCACGCGACGGTCTGGCCCTTCTTCAGCGTGCCGTTGAAGATCCGCAGAAGGGCGAGGCGACCGAGGAACGGCGACGCGTCGAGGTTCGTGACGTGAGCCTGGAGCGGCGCCTCCGGGTCGAAGGTCGGCGCCGGGATGTGCTCGAGGATGGCCTCGAAGAGCGGCTCGAGATCGCCGTTGTCGGGAAGCGAGCCGTTCTCGGGCCGGTTCAGGCTCGCCGCACCGTTGCGCCCGGAGGCGTACACGACCGGCACGTCGAGGATGGCGTCGAGGTCGAGATCCGGAACGTCGTCCGCGAGGTCGCTCGCAAGGCCGAGGAGGAGGTCCTGGCTCTCGTGCACGACCGCGTCGATGCGCGCGTCGGGACGGTCGGTCTTGTTGACCAGCAGGATCACCGGGAGCTTGGCCTCCAGCGCCTTGCGCAGCACGAACCGGGTCTGCGGGAGCGGACCTTCGGAGGCGTCCACCAGGAGGACCACGCCGTCGACCATCGACAGGCCGCGCTCGACCTCGCCGCCGAAGTCGGCGTGGCCAGGGGTGTCGATCACGTTGATCGTGATCGGGCCGTTCGGGGCGTGCGTGCCCTTGTACGAGATCGCCGTGTTCTTCGCGAGGATCGTGATGCCCTTCTCGCGCTCCAGCTCGTTGGAGTCCATGGCACGGTCCTCGACGTGCTCGTGGTCGCCGAACGAGTTGGTCTGCCTCAGCATGGCGTCGACCAGCGTGGTCTTGCCGTGGTCGACGTGGGCGACGATCGCGACGTTGCGCAGATCGCTGCGGTGGGCGACGGCGTTCTCGGACATGCGTGAAGGCTCGACTCTCGTCAGAAAGAAATGGGGAACGGTCCATTCTATCCCAGTCGGCCATCCCCTTCTGTGAATACGGCATGACCGTGCGGATCGGCCGCTCCCGGCATCGCTGCGAGCAACGCCCTGGTGTGCGCGTCGCGCGGCGCCGCGAACACCTCGGCGGTCCGCCCACGCTCCACGATCCGCCCCTTCTGCATCACGCAGACCTCGTCGGAGATCTCGCGTACCAACGCGAGATCGTGCGAGATGAAGAGGTAGGTGAGTCTGAGCTGCTCCCGCAGATCGGACAGCAGCTCGAGCACCTGCGCCCGACTCAGCACATCGAGAGCCGAGACCGCTTCGTCGAGCACGACGATGTCGGGATTCAGCGCCAACGCCCGCGCGATCGCCACGCGTTGACGCTGGCCTCCGGACAACTCGTTCGGAAACCTCGACGCGAAGGCGGCCGGCAGGGCGACCTGGTCGAGCAGCTCTGCGACCCGTGCACGCCGCGACGAGCGATCGCCGACGCGGTGCACCACGAGCGGCTCGGCGATGCTCTCCCCGACACTCCGCAGCGGGTCGAGCGATCCGTACGGATCCTGGAAGACCGGCTGCATCCGACGGCGGAGCTCGAGAAGCTCCCGCCCGGCCAGCTCCCCGGTCTCCCGGCCGTCGACGACCACACGTCCGCTGGTCGGCTCCAGCAGTCGGAGGATCATCTTTGCAACGGTGGACTTGCCCGCCCCGGACTCGCCGACGAGAGCCGACGTCGTACCCTTCGCCACCTCGAAAGTGACCGCATCCACCGCTACGACGGTGTCGCGCGCGAACGGGCCGCGACGGATCGTGAACTCCTTGGTGAGGGCTTCCACCGAGATCGCCGGCGTCGGCGAGACGGCGGTCGGCGGCCGCCTCTCGACGGCCAGCGCCGACCGGCCGGCCGGACTCGACGCAGCACGGACCAAGCTGCGCGTGTACGGGTGACGCGGGTCCTCGAAGACCTCACGGCTCGATCCGACCTCGACGACGCGGCCTCGATGCATCACGACCATCCGGTCGGAGCGCTCCGCCGCCAGAGCGAGGTCATGTGTGATCAACAGCACCGCCGTGCCGCGGTCCCTCGTCAGAAGCGCCAGGTGGTCCAGAACGACCCGTTGCACGGACATGTCGAGAGCGGAGGTCGGCTCGTCGGCGATCAGCAGCTTCGGTTCGCCCGAGAGACCGATTCCGATGAGCACGCGCTGCCGCATCCCTCCGGAGAGCTGGTGAGGGAAGAGCCTCAGCCGCCTCGCGGCATCGGAGAGGCCGGCCTGCTGCACGACCTCGACCGCTTTCGACCGCACCGCGCGTCGACTGGACGCCACACTGTTGGCCCGGATCGCCTCCTCCACCTGGAACCCGACGCTCCAGACGGGGTTGAGGCTGGACATCGGGTCTTGGGGCACGAAGCCGATCTCACGGCCCCGGACCGCCTCCAGCTCCCTCCGGCCGAGCGTGGTCAGTTCGGTGCCGTCGAACACCACGGATCCGCCGAGCAGGGCACCGGTGCGCGGCACGAGACCGGCGATCGCGTGTGCGACGGTCGACTTGCCGGATCCGGACTCGCCGACGACGGCCACCGTCTCGCCACGGTGCACGGCGAGGTCGACGCCGTCGACGGCGGTCACGACGCCGCCCCTGGCGGCGAATGCCACCCGGAGGTCCCGCACGACGAGCAGGGGCGCGACAGCCGTCGGATCTACCGGCGACGGGGCCGCCGCACCGTTCATCGGGGCGCCCCCGCTCTCGGGTCCAGCGCGTCCCGGATCACCTCGCCGAGGACGACGAGGCTCAGCACGGTCGACGACAACGCGAGCGACGGGAAGACGAGGGTATGAGGGGCGGTGCGCAGGTCGCGCTGCGCCTGGCCGATGTCGTTCCCCCATGACATCACGTCGCTCGGCAGCCCGATCCCCAAGAACGAGAGCGTTGCTTCCGCGACGATCGCGCCGGCGAACGATTGCGTGATGACGACGAGGACGGGAGGCAGTGCATTCGGGAGCACGTGACCCAGCAGGATGCGACGCCGCGACGATCCGAGCGCCTCCGCAGCCAGCACGTATTCGGCCGTCTTCACCCGGAGGGTTTCGGCCCGGAGCACACGAGCGGTCACCGGCCAGGCGAACGTACCGATCGCCAGTGAGACGACCCACACGTTCGCCGACGACGCGAGCACGGACATGACCACGACGGCCGCGAGGACGGACGGGATGGAGAAGGCGATGTCGCCGAGACGGGAGAGCACGGCGTCGGCCCAGCCGCCGAAGAATCCCGCGCAGGCGCCGAAGAGGGTTCCGACGGCCGCGGTGACCGCCGTGGCGACGACGCCGACCGTGAGAGAGGTCCCCGCGCCGTGCACGATCCGGGCGTACACATCGCATCCCTGTTTCGTGAATCCGAGCGGATGACCTACGGTCGGATCGCCGTTGCTGTCGCCGAGCCGGCAGCCGTCGTTCGGCGCGACATGTGCGAAGAGCCCCGGAGACACCGCCATGACGACCACCAGCAGGAGGAGCGTCGCCGCGACCCAGAAGACCGGTCGGCGACGCATGTCGTGCCACGCGTCCCTCCAGACCGTGCTCGGTCGGCCGGCAGGTGCGATGACGTCACGAGGCATGGCGGATCCTCGGGTCGAGGACGGCGTACAGCAGGTCGACGACCAGGCCGACCACGAGGTAGACGACGACCATGACGGTGACCAGGGACACGACCGTCGGTCCCTCCCCCCGGATGATCGCCTGATAGAGCGTCCGCCCGACCCCTGGCACGTTGAACACCCCTTCGACGACCGTCGCTCCGGCGAGCATCGTCCCGAAGTTCGTCCCGAGGAGCGTGACCACCGGGATGAGGGAGTTGCGCAACACGTGCACGCGAGCGACATGGCCACGACTCATGCCCTTGGCAGCCGCGAAACGCACGAAGTCCATCCGGGCGGTGTCGGCGACGGTCGCCCGGGTCACGCGCACGATCTCGGCCGCGCCGATCGCCGCCAGCGCCGCCGCCGGGAGGAGGAGGTCCTGGATCGGCGCTCCCTGTCCGACCGTCGGCCGCGTCCACCCGAGCCAGACACCGAAGACGTCCTGGGCCACGAGCGCGAGGACGAAGACCGGGACCGAGATCACGAGAAGGCTCAGCACGAGAACGCTCGCGTCGAAGGGGCCACCCGCGCGCAACCCGCTGACGAGGCCGAGGGTGACGCCCACCGTGATCTCGAGGACAAGCGCGAGCGCGGCCAGCCTGAGCGTGACCGGGAAGGTGCGGGCGAGGATGTCGGCGACGGGCTCGCCAGTGAACGACGTTCCGAAGTCTCCGCGGACGACCCCGCCGAGGTAGTGCAGGTACTGGATGATGAAGGGCTGATCCAGGTGATACTGCTCGCGAAGCCGGGCGGCCACGGCCGGGTTCGGCGTGCGGTCGCCGAACAGCGCGACAATCGGATCGCCGGGCAGAGCGAAGACCAGTGCATAGATGACGAACGTCGACCCCACCAGGACGGGGACGGCCTGAAGGACGCGCAAGCCAATGAAGCGGATCATCGCCGCGACTCGACTATCGGGTGGAGGTCTTCGTGATCTGGTCGACGACGGGGAAGGCGTTCCAGGCGAACGTCACATGCTGCACCGACTCCCCGAAGCCTCCCGTGACGTTCGGGTACCAGAGCGGGATCGCGGGAAGGTCGTTCAGGAGGACTACCTGTGCTGCGTCGAAGTCCGCGTTCGCGGCGGCGACGTCGGTTTGCGCGAGGCCCTTCTCGATCAGCGCATCGAACTCGGGATTGGAGTAGCCGATATCGTTGTACGCCGCCCGCGTTCCGTAGATCGGACCGAGGTAGTTCTGCACGCCAGGGTAGTCGCCCCGGAGGCCGAACCGGAACGCGGAGTCCATCGACTTCTCGACGATGGCGGTTCGGAACTGGCGGAGCGTCGGCACGGGTTCACCCGCCGCGTCGATCTGCAGCGTGTTCTTGATGCTGTTCGCCACCGCGTCTACCCAGTCTCTGTGGTCGGCGTCGGCATTGTAGGCGATCCGGAACGCTCCTGTCCACGGAGACATCCTGTCGGCCTCGGCCCAGAGCTGCTTCGCCTTCTTCGGGTTGTGCTCGAGGACCTCGGACCCCGGGAGAGTCGCGGACCAGCTGCCTGTCGTGGGCGACGAGAAGTCCTTTGCGGGAACACGGGTTCCCTTGTATATCACCGCGGTGATCTCGGCGCGGTCGATCGCCATCGAGATGGCCTGGCGGCGCAGTCGTCCCTCCTCGCCGGCGAAGTGCTCGAGCGACGCGGGGATGCCGAACGCCTGGAACGCCGCCGACCGCTGGTTGACACCGCGACCGTCGAGGTCGTCCAGGTACGACGCGATCTTGGAATCGGGAATGACGTCGAGGACGTCGAGCGTCCGGGACAGCAGGTCGGCGTACGCGGCCTCGTACGACGCGTAGAAGACGTACCGGAGGCCGCCGTTCTTCGGAACACGCGGCCCCGCGTAGGAGGGATTCGCGACCAGCTCGATGCTCTCGTCGTGTTTCCACGTGTTCGCGGCGGCGAGCATGTACGGACCGTTTCCGATCGGGTTCTCGCCGAAGGCCTCCATGTCGGTGTAGGCGACCGTCGGCATGGGGAAGAAGGCGGAGTGCCCGAGCCGCAACGGGAAGTCGGAGACCGGGGCGGAGAGATCGATCGTGAACCGCGTGTCGCTGACGACCGTCAGTCCCGTGAGCTCGGTGTCCTCGTCATAGGAGAAGCCACGGATGTCTGCGAAGAACGAACTCGTCAGCTGCGCGTTGCTCTTCCTCGCCGCGAAGTTCCATGCATCGACGAACGACCGAGCCGTGACCCTCTCTCCGTTGCTGAAGACGCGATCGCCCGCGATGGTGACGACGAAGTGCTGGGAATCGTCCGTCGTGATCGAGTCGGCAACGTCGTTGACCGACTCCCCATCGGCGCTATAGGTGAGCAGCCCAGCGAACACGGCGTTGACGATCCTGCGCCCGCCGGCCTCGTTCGTGTCGGTAGGAATGAGCGGTTTCTGCGGTTCCGTTCCGTTGAGCGTGACGATCGCGGTGGGATCCGTCGTCGCCTTCGGCGAGGAATCGACTCCCGCACAGGCGGTGAGCGCGAGCGCACTGGCCAGAGCCACGACTGCGGTCTTCATTTTCAGGAGCCTGGTGGACACGGCTACCTTCCCTCCGGATCACTGTGGAGCGCCGGGGTCGCCCGGGTGGCACAGTACGATTCAAGACACTAGTGCCCGGAGTGGATCGAGGGCAAATTTCTGTCTCCGGATTTCACATTCTTGACGCGTGGGCGATGCGTGAACGACAGAGGGCCCGTACCCTACGGGGGTGCGACCCTTCTGACACTGTTAGAGGCAAATTGGAATTTTCGATTCTTCACGTTACGTTGGCGAAGTGAATTTCAAGCTCTCCCCCGGCCGTATCGCGGCGTTCAGTGCAATGGCGATCGCGATCCTGTCGGTGGGAGGTCTCGGCGCTTCCGGCGTCGCATCCGGGTCGGTCGATACGGCCACTGTCAGCGAGAGGCAGACGACGGGATGCGGCGCCGGAGTCGTCGAGGTGTCGTGGCGCAACGCCGACGAGGTGAGTCTCGCGATCTATGAGAACAACACCTCGAACGCGAAGAGCGATATCGGCAGCCCGGTTCAACCGGGCGAACACTCCTTCACAACCGATCGCCACCCGCTCACCTGGGGATTCGTCGATGCCGAAGGGCTGCCCGTGACTCTGGACAGCGAATCGCACTGCGTGAGCTATCACTGACCCAGGCTCCGCCAGTGGGCGGGTCGCGATCGATTTCGCGCCCGCCCACTTTCCGCGTTTGCCGAGGGCTGCTGCGATTGCCTTCTCAGCTCGATGGGAACTTACGAGGGTTACAGCCCCTGGGCCACCGGCGGCTCCGGCTGCTGGGGCAGGCCCTCGTTGACGGGAACGACCTCGTCGGAGCCCGCGGCGAGCAGTTCCAGGCGCAGGGCGCGGCGGGCGCGCTGCTGCTCCGGGTCGGGCAGCGGCACCGCGGCGAGGAGGCGTTGCGTGTACGCCTCCCTCGGGTAGCGCAGGATCTCGTCGCGCGTGCCCACCTCGACCAGCCTGCCGTGGTGCATAACCGCGATCCGATCGGCCAGCACGTCGATGACGGCGAGGTCGTGCGTGATGAAGAGGCACGCGAAGTTCATCTCTTTCTGAAGCTGCTGCATCAGCTCCAGCACGCGTGCCTGCACCGAGACGTCGAGCGCGCTCGTCGGCTCGTCCGCGATCAGCACCTGCGGCTTCAGCGACAGCGCGCGAGCGATGCCGACGCGCTGCTTCTGGCCTCCGGAGAGCTCGTGCGGGAACCGGCTGCGGTAGCCGCGCGGCAGCTCGACGGCGTCGAGCAGGCGGTCGACCTCCTTGGCCAGGCCGGCGCCCTTGAGTCCCTTGGCCAGGCGCAGCGGCTCGCTGATCGAATCGGCGATCTGGAGGCGCGGGTTCAGCGACGACGACGGGTCCTGGAACACGATGCCGACGTTGCGGTGCAGCTTGCGGATCTCGTCGCGGTTCGCCTTGCTGATGTCCTGGCCGGCGACGACGAGCTTGCCCGAGTGGATGGGCAGCAGCCCGATCGCGGCGCGACCGAGCGTGGTCTTGCCCGAGCCCGATTCACCCACCAGGCCGACGACCTCGCTCTCGTGGATGGTGAGGTCGATGTCCGTCGCGGCCCGGAATGCCGGGACCCGGCCGTGCTTCGGGTACTCGATGGCGACCTTCTCGAAGTCGACGACGACCTTCCGCTTGTCCATCTCCGCCTTCTCGTGCTCGGCGGCGGCGATGCGCTCATTGACGCGGATGCGTTCGGCGAACTCGGCGTCCGGGTTCTCGGTCCCAGCGGCGAGGGCGGCGGTCGTGTCGATCTCCTCGTCCTCGCGCTGCCCCAGGTGCGGAACGGCCTCGAGGAGGGCGATCGTGTACGGGTGCTGCGGCGCGTCGAAGACCTCCTTGACCGTGCCGGACTCGACGATGTCGCCCTTGCGCATCACCACGATGTTGTCGGCGAGGTCGGCGACGACGCCCATGTCGTGGGTGATGAGGAGGATCGCGCTGTCGAGGCGATCGCGCAGACTGCGGATCAGTTCGAGGATCTCGGCCTGCACTGTCACGTCGAGCGCCGTGGTGGGCTCGTCGGCGATGAGGAGCTTCGGGTCGCACGAGATCGACTGCGCGATCATGGCTCGCTGGCGCTGGCCGCCCGAGAGCTGGTGCGGATACGAGTTGAACGCCTTCACGGGGTCGGGCAGCTCGACCATCTCGAGCAGCTCGAGCGCGCGCTCCTTCGCCTCGTGCGGCGACATCCCGAAGTGGATGCGCAGCGTCTCGATGATCTGGGAACCGACAGTGTAGACCGGGTTGAGGGCCGTCATCGGCTCCTGGAAGATCACCGCGACCTGGCGTCCGCGCACGCGACGCATCTGCGGGGGCGTGAGCCCGGTCAGCTCGCGGCCCTCCAGCTTGATCGATCCCTGCACGCGTGAGTTCTCCGGCAGGAGGTCGAGGATCGCCATCGAGCTCGCGCTCTTGCCGGAGCCGGACTCGCCGACGATGGCGAGCACCTCCCCCGCCTTGATCGTGTAGTTCAGCTTCTTGGCCGCGGGCACCCAGATGTTGTCGACGCCGAAATCGACAGACAGGTCGGTGACCTCCAGCACGGGGGCGCCGATGACGACCCCGGCCCCACCGGTGGTGTTCTCGGTCATGATTCGTGGTTCCTTTCGGGGGTGCGCTCGGGCGAGGCGGAGACGGTGCGGGATGAGAGCATGGAGCCATGCCCTACGTCTCGCCCGCCGAACGCGAGGTTTTCGTGTCCCGGTTCAACCGGGTCCTTGCCGTGCTGATCGGGGCGGCCGCTGCCGCCTTGATCGTCGGCCTTCTGGTGAGCGTGCACGACATGCGCCTGCTCTACGTTGTGCCGTGCGCACTGTTCGCGTTCGTGGGCTGGGCGCTGCTCTGGCGCCCGCAGCTCACGGTGGCCGACGACGGCATCGAAGTGGTCAACGTCACGCGCACCATCCTCATCCCGTGGCAGGCTCTCATCCACGTGGACACCAAGTATGCGCTCACGCTGTACACGCCCGGCCGCAAGTTCCCGGTATGGTCCGCGCCCGCCCCCGGCACGGCCCGCACGCTGCGCGCCACCCGCCAGGAGACCAGGGGACGCATCGGCAAGCCGAACGTCGCGGACAGCGCGCGTCGCCCAGGCGACCTGCTGTCGACCGAGTCGGGAGCCGCGGCCGAGGTCGTCCGCCGCCGCTGGGCCCAGCTCCAGCAGAGCGGCGCGATCGACAGCGGTCTGGCGGACCAGGTGCCCGTGTCGGTCCGCTGGCACATCGTCACGCTGGCAGTGCTGGTCGTGCTCGCGGTCGGCACGCTCGCTGCCATGCTGGCGGCCTGACCCGGGAGAACCGGGGGCCACCAGCATCGCAGCGCGGGCGGATGTCACAGCACGTCCTCCGCGAGGGATGCGCCCGTGCGGGGCCCGAACTCGTCGTCCTCGCCTTCCTCAGGCTCCTGCTCGCGCATCTTGCGCAGGTTGAACCGGCGGTGACGCGGGTCGAACGCGTCACGCAGACCGTCGCCGACGAAGTTGACCAGCAGCGCGAGCGTCACGATGAACGCGCCGGGCCACCAGAACAGCCACGGACGGGTCTGGAACGCCGACTCGTTCGAGCTGATCAGCAGGCCGAGCGAGACGTCCGGCGGCCGGATGCCGAAGCCGAGGAACGACAGCGCGGTCTCGAGCAGGATGGCCGAAGCCATGATCAGCGTGGAGGACACGATCACGACACCGATGGCGTTCGGGAGGATGTGCTTGAAGATGATGCGCGTGTCCGACGCACCGGCCACCCTGGCCGCCTCGACGAACTCGCGCTCGCGCAGCGACAGGAACTCGCCGCGCACCAGACGCGCGATGCCCATCCACGAGAAGAACCCGAGCATCAGGGCGAGGAAGAACGCGCCGAGGCCTCCGAACATGTGACCGACGACGGAGCCGATGACCAGCGCCGGGATCACGATGAAGACGTCAGTGATGCGCATCAGGATCGCGTCGACCACACCGCGGAAGTACCCCGCGATGGCGCCGACCACGACGCCGACGACGCTCGCGATCAGGCCGAGCACGACCATGACGAGCACCGAGTTCTGGATGCCGCGCATGGTGAGGGCGAAGTAGTCCTTGCCGATGCGGTCTTGTCCGAACGGGTGCTCGGCGCTGGGAGCGCCCTGGTTGACCTGATCGTTCAGCTCCTTGAAGTCGTACTTCCACCAGCCGTGGATCGGGCCGATGCCGATGGCGGAGATGGAGAACAGCACGATGAGGATGAACAGGACGGCGCTGGCGACGGCGATCTTGTTCGAGAGGAAGCGCTTCCAGATCAGCTTGCCCTGGCTGACGGGCGGGGAGCTCGGCTCCTGCAGCTCGTCGGCGATCATCGGTTCAGTGGTCGACATCAGCGGACCCTCACTCTCGGGTCGAGCGCGGCGTAGGCCAGGTCTGCCAGGAAGTTGAACAGGATGGCCATGATCGCGATCACGACGAAATATGCCATGACGGGATTGAGGTCGCCGCGGAACAGGCCTGCGTAGAACAGCGAGCCCATGCCGGGGATGGCGAACACTTTCTCCGTGATGATCGCGCCACCGAGCAGGGCTCCGACGTCGAACGCCACCAGCGTCGTGATCGGGATGAGCATGTTGCGGAACGCGTGCCGCACCACGACCGTCCGCTCGGGGAGGCCCTTGGCCCGCGCCGTGCGGATGAAGTCCTGGTTGAGGACCTCGAGCATGCCGGCCCGCGAATAGCGCGTGTACGACGCGAACGAAATCAGCAGCAGCGCGATGGTCGGCAGCACGAGGTGGGTGAACGTGTCCAGCCCCGTCACCCACATGTCGCCTTCGAGGCCCGGGGTGGACGAGCCGACCGTCGCGATCGGGCGGCCGTTGGTGTCCTGGAAGTACGTCGGCCACGCCTGCATGAAACGGTCGACCACGATGAGGAAGCCCGACACGATCGTGACGATGACGGCGACGCGCATGTTCTGACCGCGGTCGTAGCCTCCCACGAGCCAGCCGATGCCGAGGCTCACGACGATCGCGACGATCGCCAGGATGACGATCGTGGACGGCGTGGAGATGTTGAACAGCCACTGCAGTCCGAAGTAGCAGATCAGCGCGACGGCACCTGCGATGCTCGCAGAGATCAGCGCCCGGCGGTTCTGCAGCCCCGCGGTCAGCGCGGTCGCGCCGGTCACGGCGCCGGCGATCAGGAGGATCATCACGACCGGCCCGAGGCCCGGGTGAAGGAACCAGTTGGTCGCGCTCATCAGCAGCAGGACGCCCGCGGTCGCGACGCCGGAGACGGCGAACGTGATGGCGCGGCTGCGCATATCGCCGCCTATGAGCGACTGCCAGATGAGTCCGGCCACCACCCCGATCAGCACCGCGACCCACCACGGGATCGTCGGGTTCGTGAGGAAGTTGTTGAAGCCGATGGCGACGAACTCCTTGAGGAGCACGGCTACGAGGAACGCCGGCAGGGAGTATAGGAAGAAGCTGAGGAACGTGACGACGTTGTCGAGCCCGCTGTACTGCCGCAGGGCGGTGACGATGCCGATGGTGACACCGAGAAGGATCGCGAGGATGAGGGCGACGGTGACCAGCTGGACGGTCGAGCCGAGCGCCTGCGGGAGGATGTCCACCACCTTCGCGTTCGAGATGGTCGATCCGAGGTCGCACGAGTTGGCGAACGGGATGAGGCACTTGGCGGCGCCTCCGAGCCAGAGCAGCCACCGCAACGGAGGGACGACGTCGAGCTGGAGGAGCTGGATGCGCGCATTGATGAGCTGCGTCTTGTTGGGGGAATTGCTGCTTCGCAGATCCTGGAGCGGGTCGGCGCTGTACGCGACCAGCATGTACATCAGGAACGAAGCGGCGATGATGATGAGTACTGAGACAAGGAGACGTCTCAGGATGAAACTCGCCATAGGTTCAAAACCTTCACTGACAGGGCGCGCCATGAACGGGTCGGTCGGCGGAGTTGGGGGCTCGCCAGGCGCGATTTCGAGATAACGGTCGGATCACGACCGCCGAGTACATGATAACGGGGCGTCGACTCGAAGCCGACGCCCCGTCGCGAGAGTGCCCGGGGGTTTCCCGGGCACTCTCTGGGTCGAGCGTTACTTCGCGGTCGAGGACTTGACGGTCCACTCCCAGAAGTTCCAGAACGGGCCGTTCTGGTTGCCCATGTACTTCACGCCGTCGACGCGTGCGTTGGCGCCGAAGACACCCGGCAGCTGGAACAGCGGCAGACCGTAGCCCTGCGAGAAGGCGGTCTTGTCGATGTTCTTCTCCAGCGAGACCAGCTTGTTCTTGTCGAGCGTGGTCTGGGTGGCCAGAGCGTCGTCGTTCGCCGCGGAGAAGCGGTTGTAGTTGCCGCCACCGTTGGTGGTGAACAGCTGCGGGATCTGCGACGTGCCGGCACCCGGGCTGATCCAGCCGAAGAGCGACGCGTCGTAGTTGCCGCCCGGGAGGAGCTTGCTCCAGTCCGGCGAGCCAGCGTCGACGACCTTGATGCCGGCCTTGGCGGCAGACGTCTGGATGGCCTGGAACTCGTCGACACGGTTGGGGTTGTTCGTGTTGTACAGGATTCGGACGGTCGGGGTGGCACCGGCGAGCAGCGCCTTGGCGCCCTCGATGTCGACCTTGTCGTACTTGCTCGAACCGTTGTTCTTCACGGAGTCGCCGTACTCGGGCTGCTGGTTCGGCAGCCAGATCTGCGAGTTGAGGACCTTGGCCTTCGGGTTCACCGGGGTGACGATCGAGTCGAGGATCTGCTGACGCGGGATCGTCTTGAGGAACGCCTCACGGACCTTCGGGTCGGCGAAGACCTGCGAACCGAAGTTCAGGTCGAGGTGGTCGTACGACGCCTGGTCGCCGGTCAGGACCTTCGCGCTCGTCTGCTTGAGGGCGGTGAGCGTGTCGGCCGAGGCCTGCGGGTTGATGATGTCGACCTCACCGTTCTGGAGAGCGGTGACCTGGGCGTTGGCGTCCGGGATGATGCGGAACACGATCTTGTCCACGCTCGGCTTGAGTCCGCCGTCGTAGTACTTGTTCTGCTCCATCGTGAGCGACTGGCCGGGGGTCCACGACGAGACGACGAACGGGCCGGAGGAGACCAGCAGGTCCTTGTCGGTCGGGAACGCGGTCACGTCGTAGCCGGTGTTGACGAAGTCGGCGGCCTTCTTCAGGGTCGCGTCCACCGGAGCCGGGTTGCTCGGGTCGCCCTTGGGCAGGCCTTTGAGCAGCTTGGTCAGGTCGGCGGCCGAGGAGAGCCCCGCCTTCTTGGCCACGATGTGCGCGGGCTGGGCGATCGGGTTGACGAGCTCCCAGTCCACGTAAGGCGTGGCGTACTTGAGGGTGATCGACGTGTTGTTGTCGCCCACGGTCGGGAAGGCCGTCGAGTCGACTCCTGCGGTCGAGCCCGCGATCGTGAAGTACTGGGTGCCGCTGGTCACGTTGCCCTGGTCGTCGAACTTCGCCGAGTCGTAGTGACCGGAGGCGATGGCCCAGGCGAAGATCATGTCGTCAGCGGTGACCGGCTGTCCATCGGACCACTTGTCGTTCTTGTTCAGGGTGTACTTGACCGTCAGCGGGTCATCCGAGAGCTTCTCGAACTTGCCGAACTTGTCGTCGTGAACGATCTTGTAGTTGTTGTCGATGTACTGGAAACCAGTACCGTACGACCCGTCGAGGTAGCCGACCTGGCCGTTGGTGTCCAGGTTGCCCTGCGGGGTCTGCGAGTTGAACGAGGTGAAGTCGTTCACGACAGCGACCGTCACGGTGCCGCCCTTGGCTGTGGACGAGGTGCCCGTGCTGCCGGACGTGGTGCAGGCTGACAGCGCGAGCGCAGCAACACCGGCGACTGCGACGGCGCTGACCGCGTACCTGACCTTTCTTCCCTTGATGTGCAATGTTCCTCCTGTGCGAAGTGTGCGACGGTACGGGCGTGCGAGAGCACCCGAACCCCGCGGGATAAGACTGACCCTAGGTACCGTTGAGGGTGAATGCAAAATGAGGCAGGAAAACGTTACACAGTGGTAACTCAGTCGGTGGATTGTTGCGTTGCGGCCCTCAGATCGGCGCCCTTGAAGCGCCAAACACAAGAATCCGCGCGCATCGCGCATCCACGGGGCGAAATTCGCGCAGGTACAATATCGCACCCCAGGCGCCCGCAGCCTGGCAGGATGCACATATGAGCAATGACACGACGGCGGCGGCCCCGGCGACGTGGTCGGCCGAGACTCCCGTCGAGCGAAGCGGCCGGTCGCGCCTCTGGTGGGAGGTGGCGATCGTCCTGGGCGTCTCGCTCGGCCAGTCCGCGGTGTACTCGATCGTCTCGATCATCGACCGCTCCACGCGGAGCACGCCCCTGGCCGACCAGACGGCCCAGGTGAACCCGTCCCAGTCGAGCCGTCAGGTCTTCGACTTCGTCTACCAGTTCCTCGGCAACGCGTTCCCGCTGTTCGCGGTCGCCCTGGTGATCTTCCTGCTCTGGCAGCCCCGGCGCAGCGGCTTCCGACGCATCGGCTTCGACTTGAGCCGACCTGGCCGCGACCTGGGCGGCGGCGCGCTGCTCTTCCTCGTGATCGGCGTTCCCGGCATCCTCTTCTATGCGCTCGGCCGGGTGCTCGGGCTGACGGTGCAGGTGCAGGCCTCGCCGCTGGACACCTACTGGTGGACCGTGCCGATCCTGATCTTCGCCGCAGTCCGCGCCGGTCTGCAGGAGGAGGTGATCATCGTCGGCTACCTCTTCACCCGTCTGCGCCAGCTCGGATGGGGACAGTGGACGATCATCCTCTCGGCCGCCGTCCTGCGCGGCACCTACCACCTCTACCAGGGATTCGGACCCTTCGTCGGCAACGCCATCATGGGGGTCGTCTTCGGCTGGTGCTACACCCGCTGGGGCCGGGTGATGCCGCTGGTGGTCGCGCACGTCATCATCGACATCGTCTCGTTCGTCGGCTACCCCCTCGCCGTCGCCCTTTGGCCCGGCATCTTCGCCTAGCTAGCTGTTGCTGGCCAGGAGGTTGTCGACGCGTAGCTGCGGCTGGTTAGTCGGGCGGGAGTAGCGGGCGGGGTGGCAAGGGTGAGGAGTAGACGACGCTGGTGGTGACACTGCCGAGGGTGCCGATTTTTCCGCTGACCTGTTCCAGGTGTTTCATGCTGGTCGCGACGACCTTCATGATAAAGCAGTCGTCGCCGGTGACGTGGTGCGCCTCGATGACCTCGGGAATGTTGGCGAGCAGGGTGTGGAGCGGTTCGTAGATGCTGCTGGGGTACCTCAAGCGGAGGTACGCCAGGATGGTGAAGCCCAGTCGTTCTGGGTCGACGTGCGCGCCGTAGCCGCTGATGACACCGGATTCTTCGAGTCGGCGTACGCGCTCGGCGGTGGCGCTGTGGCTCATGTTGATACCCCGCGCCAGCTCTGCGATGCTTTGCCGGCCGTTGGCCTGAGCGACGACAGGATCGCAGTATCGACTCTGTCAGGCTCAAAAGGGAGATTCGCGGTCATGTGGCAACACTGCCATGAAATCGAAGCCATTCGGGCCCGAGCGCCGGGGAACGGCCCTTTAGATTGCGTGTGGCCGTGAATAGCGTTTCGGGCATGACAGTTACTACCGTCTCGACCGACCTCTTCGTCGCGCATTTTGCGGGCAAACTCGCCTTCGAGACCGACGCCTCAGATGTGCACGCTGATCAGGAACGCGATGCCCGGTTCGTGCTGATCGACTCTCGTGGGGACGCTGCCTGGGCGCAGGGGCGCATCGTCGGGGCCGTACACATGCCGACCGCTGAGATCGTGTCCCGTGCGCTCGATGAGGTTGCGTTGGAGACGCCGATCGTGACGTATTGCTGGGGCCCGGGCTGCAACGGGTCGACCCGGGCCGCGCTGGAGTTCGCGAGGCTGGGCTACCAGGTCAAGGAGATGATCGGCGGCTTTGAGTATTGGGCCCGCGAGGGCTACCCCGTCGAGGACGAGCATGGCCGCATCCTTCGGGCAAAGGACTCGCTGACCGCACCTGTGGAGTCGATCACCTGTGATTGCTGAATCGGTCTCAGTCCGCCCGGTGCGCGAGAGCGATCTGCCTGAATTGGTCCAACTCCTCGACCATGCCCTGTACGAACGGGCCGCGCCTCTTCGCCGAGACCTGGACACGGCGCTAGCTGCGATGCTGTTCCTCCCCGAACCGAGGATTCGGGCGCTTGTTGCCATCGACGACTCAGCTCTAGTCGGATATGCAAGCTGGGGCTTGGAAGCATCGACCTGGCACGCGACCGAATACGCTCACCTCCATCACGCGCTTGCTCTCGCAGCTCGGCTTGAACCGGCGCAAATTCAGCGACCCGAATGGAGAGACCAACCGGGAGCCGCAGCGCATCATCGCCAAGTGGCCCGTTCACATGGTTCATATCGACGTGAAGAAAGTCGGGCGCATCCCCGACGGCGGCGGCTGGCGCGCGCACGGCAAAGCAAGCGAGCACGCCAAGGTCGTCGCGCGCACGAAGACACGCGGCACCAAGACCGGATATGCCTGCCTGCACTCCGCGATCGACGGGTACTCAAGACTCGCCTACACTGAAGCGCTGCCCGACGAGAGGGCCGTCACAGCCGTCGCGTTCCTCGACCGCGCCCGCACCTGGTTCGCGGCGCACGGCACCACTAACATCGAACGCATCGTGACGGACAACGGCTCTTGCCTTCGCCCCACGCCTTCGCACAAGCGATGGGTGCGAGCGGCACACCGCTCCGCGTCAACAACGTCGTGGCCTCATACAGCTAGCCGGCACCGCCGAGTACGCAGACGTTCTGCGTACTCGGCGGTTTCCGGCCGATTTTCGGCGTACTCGACGGGTGCTCGCGCCTACGCGAAGGCCTCGGGAGGCGGGCAGGCGCAGAAGAGGTTGCGGTCGCCGTAGGCCTGGTCGATGCGCCGCACCGGAGGCCAGTACTTGTTCCGCACCAGGGCCGGCACGGGGTAGACGGCCTGCTCGCGCGTGTAGGCGTGGTCCCAGGTGGACGACGCGACGGACTCCGCGGTGTGCGGAGCGCCTCGCAGCGGGTTGTCGTCGGCCGGCCACTCCCCCGCCGCCACCGCGTCGGCTTCCGCCTTGATCGCGATCATGGCGGTGACGAAGCGGTCGAGCTCGGCGAGGTCCTCGCTCTCGGTCGGCTCGACCATGAGCGTGCCCGCCACAGGGAACGACATCGTCGGCGCGTGGAAGCCGAAGTCGATGAGCCGCTTGGCGACGTCGTCGACGGTGATGCCGGTGCGCTCGGTGAGCGGCCGGACGTCGAGGATGCACTCGTGCGCGACGAGACCGTTCTCGCCCGCATAGAGCACCGGGAAGTGCTCGCGAAGCCGCGCCGCGACGTAGTTGGCCGCGAGCACCGCGGCGCCGGTGGCGTCGGTGAGGCCCTGGGCGCCCATCATCCGCACGTAGGCCCAGCTGATCGGGAGGATGCTCGGGCTACCGTAGGGCGCCGCCGAGACGGGACCGCCGCCGTGCACGATGCGCTCGGCGTCGCCACTGTGTTCGTCACCCCCGGCGCCGGCGAGCACGTGCGTCGCGGCGAGCACGTGCGTGGCGTCCTGCGCGAGCGGGTGCCCGGGCAGGAACGGCGCGAGGTGCGCCTTCGCCGCTACCGGGCCGACGCCCGGCCCACCGCCGCCGTGCGGGATGCAGAACGTCTTGTGCAGGTTGAGGTGGCTGACGTCGCCGCCGAAGTCGCCGAACCGGGCATAGCCCAGCAGGGCGTTGAGATTGGCGCCGTCGACGTAGACCTGGCCGCCGGCCTCGTGCACCGCCGCGGTGATGGCGACGACCTGGTGCTCGTAGACGCCGTGCGTCGACGGGTACGTGATCATCAGGGCCGCGAGAGTGTCGGCGTTCGCTGCGATCGTCGCGCGGAGGTCGTCGAGGTCGACGTTGCCGAGTTCGTCGGTCGCGACCACCACGACGCTCATCCCCGCGAGGACGGCCGAAGCCGCGTTGGTGCCGTGCGCGGACTGCGGGATGAGGCACACCGTGCGCTGGTCGTCGCCGCGCGAGCGGTGGTACCCGCGGATCGCGAGGAGGCCGGCGAGCTCGCCCTGGCTGCCCGCGTTCGGCTGCAGCGAGACGGTGTCGTAGCCGGTCATGTCGGCGAGCCAGCCCTCGAGCTGGTCGATCAGCTCCAGCGACCCCGCGACGTCGGCGGCGGGCGCGAACGGGTGGAGGGCCGCGAACTCGGGCCAGGTGACGGCCTCCATCTCGGTGGCGGCGTTGAGCTTCATCGTGCACGAGCCGAGCGGGATCATCCCGCGGTCGAGCGCGTAGTCGCGGTCCTGCAGCTGGCGCAGGTAGCGCATCAGAGCGGTCTCCGAGTGGTGCGTGGAGAACACAGGGTGCGTGAGGAACGCGGACGTGCGGGCGAGCGCCGGCTCGAACGACGGCTCGGAGCCGAACGAGACGGTCGCCTCGCCCGCCACCGTGCCGCCGAGCACCTCGATCAGGTCGGCGAGCGGGAAGACGCCGTCGCGCAGGTCGGCCGCCGACTCCTCGTCGAGGCTCAGCGAGACGAGGCCCGAGTCGACCGCGTGCAGCAGCAGGCCGCGCTCGTGGGCGCGCTCGACGACGACAGCCGCGTCGTCCGCCTTGACGACGAGGGTGTCGAAGAACGACCGCGACCGCACCTCGACGCCGGCCGCGCGAAGCGCCTCGGCGACAGCGACGGCGGACAGGTGCACCTGACGGCCGATCGCACGGAGGCCGGCGGGGCCGTGGTAGACGGCGTACATCGCGGCCATGACCGCCAATAGCACCTGCGCGGTGCAGATGTTGGAGGTCGCCTTCTCGCGGCGGATGTGCTGCTCGCGGGTCTGCAGGGTGAGCCGGTAGGCGGGCTTGCCGATCGCGTCCTGCGAGACGCCGACCAGGCGGCCGGGGAGCTGGCGCTCGAGACCCTTGCGGACGGCCAGGTAGCCGGCGTGCGGCCCGCCGAAGCCCATCGGGACGCCGAACCGCTGGCTGGTGCCGACGGCGACGTCGGCACCGAGCTCGCCCGGCGAGGTCAGCTGCGTGAGCGCGAGCAGGTCGGCCGCGGTCACCACGACCGCGCCGACGGCCTTCGCCGAGGCGATCACTGCGGACGGGTCCCAGACCCGGCCGGAGGCGCCAGGGTACTGTACGAACAGGCCGAACGCCTCGTGCAGCTCGGGGGCATCCGCGGGCGTCGACGCGAGATCGAGAACGACGAGCTCGATGCCGACGGCCTCCGCGCGGTTGCGCAGCAGCGCGAGCGTCTGCGGGAAGGTGTCGGCGTCGACCACGAATTTCACACCGGCGGCCTTGGAGGCGCGGCGCGCCAGCAGCATCCCCTCGACGACCGCGGTGCCCTCGTCGAGCATCGACGCGTTCGCAGTGTCCAGACCCGTCAGGTCGGACACCATCGTCTGGAAGTTGATGAGCGCCTCCAGGCGACCCTGCGAGATCTCCGGCTGGTACGGCGTGTACGCGGTGTACCAGCCCGGGTTCTCGAGGACGTTGCGCTTGATCACCGCCGGCGTGATGGTGCCGTAGTAGCCCAGTCCGATCAGGCTGCGGTTCACCGTGTTGCGGGCGGCGAGCGCTCGCAGTTCGCGCAGGGCTGCTCGCTCGCTGAGGGGAGCGGGCAGCGTGGACACGTGGGAGGCGTCCACGCGGATGGAGTCCGGCACGGCGGCGGAGACGAGAGCCTCCACCGATTCGAAGCCGATGGCGGACAGCATGGACTGCTGCGCGTCCCCGTCGGTGCCGATGTGACGCATCTGGAACAGGTCGCTCATGTCGTGCAGAAGCCTTACTCGCCCGTGAGGGCCTTGTACTCGCTGTAGGAGAGGAGACCGTCGGGCAGGGCGCTGAAGGTGACCTTGATGAGCCAGCCATCGCCGAACGGGTCGCTGTTGACCAGCTCGGGCGCGTCGACGACGGCCTGGTTTGCCTCGGCGACGGTGCCGTCGACCGGGGCGAAGAGCTCGCCGACCGACTTGGTCGACTCGATCTCGCCGACCACACGCCCGGCCGCGACATCGCTGCCCTCGGCGGGCAGTTCGACGAAGACCACGTCGCCCAGCTTCTCGGCCGCATAGCCGGTGATGCCGACGGTCGCGGTGTCGCCCTCGACGAGGAGCCACTCGTGCTCGGCGGTGTACTTCAGGTCCTGCTCTGCGGCCATGTCAATGCTTCTTTCTGCTGTAGAAGGGGAGGGCGGTGACGGTGAACGGAAGGCTGGAACCGCGCACGTCGACGTGCAGTTCGGTGCCGGGGCGGGCGAACCGCGGCGAGACGTACGCCATGGCGATCGGGACGCCGATCGTGGGCGAGAGGGCGCCGGAGGTCACGACGCCGACCTCCTCGTCGCCGCCGTCGACGGCGCGCGCGAGCACCGGGTACCCGGCGCGGGCTGCCCGCTTGCCCTCGCCCATGAGGCCGACGAGCACGCGCGCCTCGGCGTCCGGGCCCTCCTCGCTCGCGGCGCGGCCGACGAAGTCGGTGTCTTTGGCAAGGTTGACCACGCGGCCCAGCCCGGCCTGGGCAGGCATCGTGTCGCGACCCAGCTCGTGACCGTAGAGCGGCATCCCGGCCTCGAGCCGCAGCGTGTCACGGCTGGCGAGCCCCGCGGGGACCAGTCCCTGCGCTGCTCCGGCCTCCAGGAGGGCGTCCCACAGGGCACGGGCGTTGTCCGGCGCGGTGTACAACTCGAAGCCGTCCTCGCCGGTGTAACCGGTACGGGCGACGAGCACCGGATGGGTCTCGAACTCGGCCGGGACGCTCCAGTAGTACTTGAGGTCGGTGACGCGCTGCGCGAAGTCGCCGCCTTCGATGTGGAACCCGGGGGTGGCCAGCACGACGCTCAGGGCGGCGGGGCCCTGCACTGCGATCAGCGCGATGTCGTCGCTCTCGTCGTAGACCTCCACGTCGAACGGGGCGGTGCGGTCGCGCAGCTCTTCGGCGACGGCCTCCCGGTTGGACGCGTTCGCGACGACCATGTAGCGGTCGTCGCCCGTTCGGTAGACGACGAGGTCGTCGAGGATCCCGCCGACGCGCGACAGCAGCATGCTGTATTTCGCCTGGTCGAGCGCGAGCGACGACAGCTTGCCGGCGAGCGCGTAGTCGAGCGCCTGGCCGGCCTCCGGACCGATGAGCACGATCTCGCCCATGTGCGAGAGGTCGAACAGGCCGGCGGCGGTGCGGACGGCGTGGTGCTCCGCCAGATCGCTGGAGTAACGGACCGGCATCTGCCAGCCGGCGAAGTCGGTGAAAGACGCCCCCGCCGCCGTGTGGGCATCGTGGAGCGGGGAGGTGCGTTCAGCCGATTGCTCTGAATTGGCCGGCTGCTCCGAATCGGCCGATTGCTCCGTATGGGTTTGGTGCGAGCTCATGAGTTCTCCGTTCGCCGGCCGTCGCCGGAGGGATGAACGGCAGCGCGACGCGCGCTGACGTATGAAGAACTCCCCCTCTGTCATCCGGCCTGAGAGTTTCACCGCGACCGCGTCGAGGCGGTCGCGGCTTTCACCGTGGGCGAGACCAGCGCGTGCGCGCTGCCCTGCTTTTCAGAGTGGCCAGTCCGATGCGGTACACGTACCTGAGAGATTGTCGGGGAGGATTGCTCCTTCGGTGCCGCGCACTGCGCGCGACTCTCCCGCATCGACCTGATTGGCCCGGTATTCAGTTGATCCGGCCAGCATATCCGCATCCGAGGCTCCCCGCGCGCGCCTGCGTGCGATGCGGCGCAGAACGCGCGCAGGGAGGCGATCGCTAAGGCAGTGCGATCGCTGTCGCGCCGCCCGTGATCGTCGTCCACGTGCCGCCGAGCCCGCTCTTGACCGCGACAGTGCCACCGGTCGAGAGATACATCACGGTAAACCCGCGGCCGGCGTCGGAGTCGATCGCGAGTTCGCGCGCATCGTTGACGATGGTCACCCACGGCGCATAGAGGCCGCCGGACTTGACGATCGCCGTGCCGCTGGAGAGCACGACACCGATCGACGGGCCGACCGAGGCATCACTCGCCACCGCGATCGATGTCGCACCGGAGGTCAGCGTCACCCACGGCGCGCTGATGCCCGTCTTGGACCACACCGTCCCTTCCGGCGAGAGGACCACGAAGGTCGGGCCACGGAGCGGATCGGAGGCCACTTCGACCGCAGCCGCGGGGTTGACGAGCGCCTGCCAGTATCCGGAGAGCCCCTGTTTCACCGACATCATGCCGGTCTCGGACACCGCCGCGATCGTCAGTCCGTACACGGGGTCGCTCGCGATGGAGACGTCGGTCACCCCCGAGGTCAGCGTGACCCAGGGGGCGCCCAGCCCGGTCTTCGCGATGAGCGTTCCACTCTCCAGGATCACGGCGAGCGACACCCCCGTGGTCTCGTCGCCGGTCAGTGCGACGGAGCGGGCGCCGGTCACCTGCGTCGTCCAGGCGCCGTTGTACCCCGACTTGGTGAGGACGGTGCCGTTCGTGGTCCGGACCGCGATCACGGGACCGCCCGCCATCGCCGCGACGGCGATCTGGTCGACGCTCCCGGTCAGCGTGGTCCACGCGCTGTTCAGCTCGCCCTTCGCTATCGCCGTCCCACCGGTCGCGAGCACGGCTGCGTAGGTGAGCGTGCCGCCCGCGGGACTCGCCGTCGTATCGCCGACGTACTTCTCGAAGTCGACGTTCGTGCCGTTGATCCGAAGCACGATATGGAGGTGCGGCCCGGTGGAGCTGCCGGTGTTGCCCGAGAGAGCGATGGTCTCACCCTGCTGGACACGCTGCCCGGCGCTCACGAGGAGTGCGCTGTTGTGGAGGTACTCCGTGACGATCCCCCCGCCGTGGTCGATGCGCACCGTGTTGCCGCCGTCTCCCCACCAAGCCGACATCGTGACGGTACCGGCGCGGACTGCCTGAACCGACGTCCCGACAGGGACGACGTAATCCGTCCCCGGGTTGGACGATGGCGGCTGTCGCGACACGTGAGCCGCGAAGCTGTCAGAGACCGTGCGCGACACGGTCGGGTAGATGTATTCGGGCGCGGCCTGTGCCGGCGCAGAGGCGAGAGTCGCGATGGCGAGCGCGAACACGGATGCTGCGGCCACCGAGACCTTACGGAATCTTCGAGTGAAACTATTCATGACACGTCTAACATAGTTGCTCTTTCAATGCCTAAGAGTTTCCGCCGGTAGGTCATGGTTGTCGGGTGGGTTTGGTGTCCCAGAGCGGTAGCGTGACCATGCTTCGGTGAGCAGGCGTCGGGTGATGATGATGGCGTTGGCGAGGGCTATGAACGCGTCGATGACTCGTTCGCGTCGCTCGGTGCAGATGTGGAGTTTGCGGAAGCCTCGGTTGTGCCAGGAGTTGGTTCTCTCGATAACCCATCGTCTCCCAGCTTGTAGTGGTTCGCCCTTTGTTGCTGATGATTCCCTCGCAGCCGAGGGCGGCGAGCAGGTCGCGGGTTTTCCCGTTGTCGTAGCCGGCGTTCAGATGCACGGTGATGTTCTCGGGAAGGTGAAACCCGAACCGGCTCAGCTTCTCCAGTGTCGGCGCCAGCAGCAGCGAGTCGTTCCGGTTTGCCGCCGCGGTCACACGTCCCAGCGGGATGCCGTTCCCGTCGACCAGAAGCGAACGTTTCGTGCCTTGTTTGCCGCGATCCACTGGGGAACGACCGGCGGCTTCGCCGCCGCACGGGGCTTTCACGATGCACCCGTCGACCACCAGATTCGCCAGGTCCAGGCCGATCATCTTGTCGTAGGAGTCGAGGCAGGCTTGCTCCAGCGTACGGAAGACGCCCGCGTCGATCCACTCGTCGCGCCGTCGGCGCATCGTAGTGGCCGAGCAAGACGCGTCGGCGATCCTCTCGTAGGCGGCGCCGAGAACAAGCACCTGCACCAGCTTGTCGAACACGATCACCTACCGGCGCGACCTCTTAGAGGTCGCGCCGGTAGGTCATGGTTGTCGGTTGGGTCTGGTGTTCCAGCGGTAGCGGGTCCAGGCTTCGCGGATGAGGCTGCGGGTGGTGATGATCGCGGCGGCGAGGGCGATGAACGCGTCGATCACGCGGGTGCGGACCTCGGTGCAGATCTGGAGTTTCCGGAATCCGCGGTTGTGCCAGGAGTTCGTTCTCTCCACGACCCACCGAGCGCCGGCTTGTAGCGGTTCGCCCTTCTTGCTGATGACGTAGTCGCACCCGAGGACGTCGAGTAGGTCGCGGGTTTTGGTGTTGTCGTAGCCTGCGTCCAGGTGCACCGTGATTCGCTCGGGAAGGTTGAAGCCGAACCGGCTCAGTTTCTCCAGGGTCGGACCAAGCAGCGGGGAGTCTGGACGGTTCGCGCCGGCGACAACGCATCCGAGTGGAATCCCTCGCCCATCGACCAGGAGGGAGCGTTTCGTGCCCTGTTTCCCACGGTCTACCGGGGAACGGCCGGCAGCTTCGCCACCGCAGGGGGCTTTCACGATGCACCCGTCCACGGACAAGTCACCCAGTTGCAGTCCGATCATCTTGTCGTAGGAGTCCAGACAGATCTGCTCCAGCATGGTGAAGATCCCCGCGACGATCCATTCATCCCGCCGTCGACGGATCGTGGTCGCCGAGCAGGCGCTGTCGGCGATCTTTGCGTACGCGGCGCCGAGCACGAGCACCTGCACCAGCTTGTCGAACACGACCCGGTCCGGAACACGTGGCCGGTGACACCCAAGCGGATGCTCATCCACCACGGGCGGGATGAGCGCTTCGAACTGGTGCCAGATCGGGTCAATGATCGAAGATGGAACAGCGGGCACGAGGCGTCCTGGAAACCAACGAGTTAGAGCTTCCGCCGATAGGTCAGGGTTGTCGGGCGCTCCTGCCGTGCCAGCGGTGGCGTTTCCATCCTTCGCGAAGTAGTCGGCGGACGATGATGATGGCGTTGGCGAGGGCGATGAACGCGTCGATCACGCGGACGCGGCGTTCGGTGCAGATGTGGAGCTTCTTGAAGCCGCGGTTGTGCCAGGAGTTCGTGCGTTCCACGACCCAGCGGGCGCCGGCCTGGAGCGGGGTGCCCTTCTTGCTGATGACCCAGTCGCAGCCGAGGCTGCTTAGCAGGTTGCGGGTCTTGCCCGAGTCGTAGCCGGCGTCCAGGTGCACGGTGATCTGCTCGGGCAGGTCGAACCCGAACCGGGCCAGCTTCTCCAGGGTCGGGGCGAGCAGGGGCGAGTCGTGCCGGTTCGCTGGCGCTGCGACGACGCCGAGCGGGATCCCGCCGCCATCGACCAGGACCGAGCGTTTCGTGCCCTGCTTTCCCCGGTCTACCGGGGATCTGCCCGCGGCCTCACCTCCGCAGGGTGCTTTCACGATGCACCCGTCCACGGACAGGTTCGCCAGATCCAGGCCGATCATCTTCTCGTACCCGTTTAGGCAGAGCCGTTCCAGTTCGGTGAAGAGTCCCGCGGTGATCCATTCGTCGCGGCGGCGGCGGATCGTGGTGGCCGAGCAGGTGTGGTCGGCGATTTTCTCGTACGCGGCACCGAGGACGAGTACCTGGATCAGCTTGTCGAACACGATCCGGTCCGGGATCCTCGGCCGGTGGCCACCCCACGGGTGCTCGTCCACGACGGGTGGGATCAACGCTTCGAACTGCGCCCAAATGGGCTCGATGATGGAAGATGGAACAGCAGGCACGAGCACTCCTGGGCAACGACGGAATCTTGGTCGAAACCGTGTTTAACAGGGCTCGTGCCTGCCCTACGCCAACGCCACACCCCTACCTATCGGCGCGACCTCTTATTCACACAACCGTGGTTAACAGGCCTCGTGCCCACCTCAACGCAACGCCACACCATCACCTACCGGCGCGACCTCTTAGAAAGACCGACCTCGGTTTGGCGTTCTGGTCAGAATGACACTAAGATGGCCGACAACTTAGGGTCATGGAGACCTTTAGTCGGACGGGAGGCCCGAAATGGCCGCACACGAACACGCGAGCGCGATGCTCGCCGTGTCGACGGTCATCTTCGCGCTTCGCTCCGACGAGCAGACGGGAGGCCAGCCCCAGGTGTGGCTGCCGCTCGTCCGGCGCATCCGTGCCCCGTACGACGGGCGCTGGGCGCTCCCGGGAGGCCCGCTCAGGGTCGGCGAGGACCTCGCCTACGCAGCCGCACGCACGCTGGGGGACACGACAGGGCTCACCCCGCGCTACCTGGAGCAGCTCTACACCTTCGGCGACGCCGTGCGCTCCCCCGGCGACGACCGCGTCGTGTCCATCGTCTACTGGGCTCTGGTCGGCAGCGCCGAGACCGAGCAGGCGACCGCAGGCGAGAACGTCGGCTGGTTCGCCGCCGACGACCTCCCGCAGCTGGCGTTCGACCACAACGTCATCGTCGAGTACGCGCTCTGGCGGCTGCGGACCAAGATGGAGTACTCCCGCATCGCCCACGCCTTCCTCGGCGAGCGCTTCACACTCTCACAGCTGCGCGAGGTGCACGAGGCCGTGCTCGGTCGGCCCCTCGACCCGGCCAACTTCCGTCGCACGATCGAGGCCTCCGGAGCCATCGTCCCGACCGGCGACTACCTCATGGGGACCCGTCACCGGCCTCCCCGGCTCTACCGCTACAACGACTCGATCGACCTCGCCGACGCGGGGCCGCTCCCCCGTCAGCAGCCTCCGTACGGATCACGCCCGTCCCACGAACACCGTCAGGCCTCCGAACCACGTCCCACCCCGGAAAGCGAGCAGCAGTCATGACCATCGCATCGGTCGACACCACTATTCAGCTCATCGCGAGCGGCAGCCTCGACGGCGCGACGTGCGCCCCGGAGCTCGCCGACGGGCCGTGGCTGTTCGACTCCGCGCCGCCGTCGTACGGCCCCGGCGCCTCGCTGGCCGACCCCATCCCGGCGCACGCTCCGCGTCAGGGCGAACTGCCGGACGAGTACCGCACTGCCTCCAAGCAGGAGCTCGCCGAGCGGATCCGCGTGGCGAAGGCGACACTCGGCGACCGCGTCGCGGTCATGGGCCACTTCTACCAGCGCGACGAGGTCGTGCAGTACGCCGACTTCGTCGGCGACTCCTTCCAACTCGCCAACGCGGCCAAGGCCCGTCCGGAGGCCGAGACGATCGTCTTCTGCGGGGTCCACTTCATGGCCGAGACCGCCGACATCGTCTCGCGCGCGGAGCAGAACGTCATCCTCCCGAACCTGGCTGCCGGCTGCTCGATGGCCGACATGGCCGATCTCGACTCGGTGCAAGACTGCTGGGAGGCGCTCGAAGAGCTGTACGGCACCGAGCCGGACGTCGACGGCCGGGTGCCCGTCATCCCGGTCACCTACATGAACTCGTCGGCAGCGCTCAAGGCGTTCTGCGGCGAGCACGGCGGCATCGTGTGCACCTCGTCCAACGCGGCCACCGTGCTCGAGTGGGCCTACCAGCGCGGGCAGCGCGTGCTGTTCTTCCCCGACCAGCACCTCGGCCGCAACACGGCCAAGGCGATGGGCGTGCCGCTGGAGCGGATGCCGCTCTGGAACCCGCGCAAGCCGCTCGGCGGCAACGACGCGGCGACGCTCGAGGAGGCGCAGGTCATCCTGTGGCACGGCTTCTGCTCGGTGCACAAGCGCTTCACGGTCGGCCAGATCGAGCACGCCCGCGCCGAGTTCCCCGGCGTGCGCGTGATCGTGCACCCCGAGTGCCCGATGGACGTGGTCGACGCGGCCGACGAGTACGGCTCGACGGACTACATCGTGAAGGCGATCCAGGCGGCGTCCGCCGGCTCGACGTTCGCCATCGGCACCGAGATCAACCTGGTGCAGCGCCTCGCGGCCGAGTACCCGCAGCACACGATCTTCTGCCTCGACTCGGTGGTCTGCCCGTGCTCGACGATGTACCGCATCCACCCCGGCTACCTGGCCTGGGTACTGGAGGGCCTGGTGCGCGGCGAGGTGCTCAACCAGGTGCGCGTTTCCGACGATGTCGCCGTTCCCGCCCGGGTCGCGCTCGAGCGCATGCTCGCGGCGCGGCCGGACACCACGATGGCGGCCTGACATGGCCCGCGTGGTCGTGGTCGGCAGCGGCATCGCCGGTCTCGTCGCCGCGCTGCGGGCGGCCGAGCGGCACGAGGTGACGGTCGTCACCAAGGGCACGATCGCCGACGGCAGCACCCGGTACGCGCAGGGCGGCATCGCCGCGGCGGTGTTCTCCGACGACAGCGTCGCCGCCCACGTCGCGGACACCCTGCGCGCCGGTGCAGGACTGAATGACCTCGCCGCCGTGGAGGCGCTCTGCGGCGACGGCCCGCGGCGCGTGCGCGAGCTGATCGCGCTCGGTGTCGCGTTCGACCGGGACGACCGGCACGGCCGGGAACTCGCCCGTGGTCTGGAGGCAGCGCACTCGAGCGCACGCGTGCTTCACGCGGGGGGCGACGCGACGGGCGCGGAGATCGAGCGCGCGCTCGACGCCGCCGTCCGCCGCGCGGGCATCCGCGTGGTGACGGGCGCCTTCCTCCGCGACGTGCTCGTGTCGGACGGCGCGACCTCCGGGGTCGCGCTGCGGTTCCCCGACGGCACGGAGACCGTGCTCGACGCAGACGCGGTGATCCTCGCCACCGGCGGCTGGGGACAGCTGTACGCGCACACGACCAACCCCGCCATCGCGACGGGCGACGGGGTGGCCGCGGCGTGGCGAGCGGGGGCGCTGCTCGCCGACCTCGAGTTCACGCAGTTCCACCCCACGGCACTGCGGCTTCCCTCCGGCGACGGAGGCTCGCGCACGTTCCTGGTGTCAGAGGCGGTCCGCGGCGAGGGGGCCGTGCTGCGCAACGCGCGCGGCGAGCGGTTCATGCTCGATGCGCACCAGGACGCCGAGCTGGCCCCGCGCGACGTCGTCGCCCGGGCGATCGCCGTCGAGATGGCAGCGCAGGACGGCCTCCCCGTCGTGCTCGACGCGACGGCGCTCGGTGCGGCCTTCCTCGCCCGGCGCTTCCCGACCATCGACGCGGCCTGCCGCGCCGCGGGCATCGACTGGTCCCGCAGCCCGGTGCCGGTGACGCCGGCCGCGCACTACGCCATGGGCGGCGTCGCGACCGACACGCATGGGCGCACGAGCGTCCCCGGCCTCTTCGCGGTCGGCGAAGTCGCGTGCACGGGAGCGCACGGGGCGAACCGGCTGGCCTCCAACTCGCTGTTGGAGGGCCTGGTCTTCGCACACCGCGCCGCCGGCGCGATCGACGCTCCGTGGGCGGACGCACCGGTCTGGACCGAGCGACCGACCGTCGCCGCCGAGTCCATGCCTCCGGAGGCATCCGAGCCTGATCGGCAGTTCGATCGTGCCCGCCTCCAGGAGGTGCTGTGGGCCGGCGCCGGCCTCCATCGCGACCGCGCCGGGCTGGAACGCGCCGCGCGCGCACTCGCGGCGATGCGCCTCCCCGAACCGGGAGAGGACGCCAACCTGCTCCAGCTCGGGCGACTCGTGGTCGCCGCCGCACTCTCGCGCGAGGAGTCGCGCGGCGCCCACTTCCGTTCCGACTTCCCGCTCCCGGCAGACGCGGCACCGCATCACACGGTGCTCGCACCGCTGCCCGTACCGACCGAGGTGACCGTTCCATGCTGACCCGCCAGATCATCCACGACGTCGTCGGAGCCGCCCTGGCCGAGGACGCACCCTGGGGCGACCTGACTAGCGAGCTGCTCATTCCGGAAACGGCATATGCGACGGCACGGCTCTCGGCGCGGGAGCCGGGGACGTTCTCGGGAGGCGCCGTCTTCGCCGCCGCGATGACACTCACCGACCCGGCGATCCGGGTCGACCTCGCGGTGAGCGACGGGGACGCGTTCGACACCGGAGACACGCTCGCGACCGTCACCGGGCCCGCGCGCTCGGTCCTCCAGGGCGAGCGCGTCGCGCTCAACTTCGTGCAGCGGATGAGCGGCATCGCGACCCTCACCACCGCCTTCGTGCGCGAGGTGGCGCACACCTCCGCCCGCATCGTCGACACCCGAAAGACCACGCCGGGCCTGCGCGCGTTCGAACGCCACGCGGTCCGCAGCGGCGGCGGTCACAACCACCGCTACTCGCTGTCGGACGCCGTGATGGCCAAGGACAACCACCTCGCCGTGCTCACCGCGCAGACCGGACTCTCGGTCACCGACGCGCTGAGGGAGGTGCGTGCCCGGATGTCGCACACCACGCACCTGGAGGTCGAGGTCGACCGCATCGACCAGATCGAGCCCGTGCTGGCCGCCGGGGTCGACACGATCATGCTCGACAACTTCACGCTCGACGAGCTGCGGGAGGGCGTGGCGATCGTCGGCGGCCGGGCCATCGTGGAGGCCAGCGGCAACGTCAGCCTCGCCACCGTGCGCGAGATCGCCGACACCGGCGTGGACGTCATCTCCTCGGGAGCGCTCACGCACAGCGTCCGCTCGCTCGACCTCGGGCTCGACGTGGCGGTCGACGCGCCGTGAACGGCCTCTACCTCGACGCGGCCGCGA
Organism: Leifsonia sp. McL0607; assembly: GCF_049993355.1. Taxonomy (GTDB): domain Bacteria; phylum Actinomycetota; class Actinomycetes; order Actinomycetales; family Microbacteriaceae; genus Leifsonia. Next base: position 161,562 of record NZ_CP188253.1, read on the forward strand.
CCTCCGCGGTGCGCCGGGAGGTGCTGGAGGCGATGTGGCCGTACCTGACCGGCGACTTCGGCAACCCGTCGAGCCGCCACTCGGTCGGCGAGTCGGCAGCGCGCGCACTGGCGGACGCTCGGGCGACGGTCGCCGCGTGGCTGGGCTGCCGGGCGTCGGAGGTCGTCTTCACCTCCGGAGGAACGGAAGCCGACAACCTCGCGATCAAGGGAATCGCCCTCGGCGCCCCGCGCGGACGGCACATCGTGACCACGCCCATCGAGCACGAGGCGGTGCTCGCCTCCGTCGACTATCTGGTGCGCCTCCACGGATTCGACGTCACCGTCATGCCGGTCGAGCGTGACGGACGGGTCTCGCCCGCCGACTTCGCTGCGGCGCTGCGACAGGACACCACCGTGGCGAGCGTGATGCTCGCGAACAACGAGGTCGGCACCCTTCAGCCCGTGCCGGAGCTGGCGGCGCTGGCGCACGAGCACGGCGTCCCCTTCCACACCGACGCTGTGCAGGCAGCGGGCTGGCTCGCGCTCGACGTGCGCGACCTCGGCGTCGATGCGCTCAGCGTCTCCGGCCACAAGATCGGCGCTCCCAAAGGCATCGGAGCGCTCTTCGTGCGCGGCCGCCTCCCCCTTGAGCCCGTGGTGCACGGGGGCGGGCAGGAGCGCGGCCGCCGCTCCGGCACCGAGAACGTGGCCGGCGCCGTAGCGCTGGCGACCGCTGCGCGCCTGGCGATGCGCGACAGGGTGGCCAACTCCGCTCGCGCCGCGGCGGCGCGCGACGCGTTCGTCTCCGCCGTGGTCGCGGGGACTCCCGGCGCGCAGCTGACGGGGCATCCGTCGCAGCGGCTGCCCGGTACGGCGTCCTTCGTCTTCCCCGGCACGAATGGCGAGACCGTGCTGCTGGAGCTGGAGCGTCGCGGCATCGTCTCCTCGAGCGGCTCCGCCTGCGCTGCAGGCAGTGAGGACGCCTCGCACGTGCTCCTCGCCCTCGGCTACGACGAGGATGTGGCCCGGACGGCCGTGCGGTTCTCGTGGGGCGCCGACGTCACGGAGGCCGACCTCCTCGCGGTCGCCCCCGCTGTCGCCGACGCCGTGCGGGAGGTCTCCGCGCTGGGCAGCTGAGCGCTCAGCGGGCCGCGTCCTCCCGATCAGCGTCATCGTGCTGCGATGACACCGCGACTCGGGTGCCGGGCCGAGTGCGCCTCGTTCCCTTCAGCCGACGCTCGACGAGTTTCGACGCGCCGGACAGCACCAGGCAGAGCCCGATGTAGACAGTGCCGACGACGATGGTCGCCGGGATCAAGGGGGCGCCGTACTGGAAGTTCGAGCCGAGATACTTCGCGTAGTAGAGCAGCTCCTGATAGGTCACGATGAATCCGAGCGCCGTGTCTTTCAGGATGACCACGAACTGGGCGAGAATCACCGGGAGCATCGCTCGTGTGGCCTGCGGCAGGAGGATCTGCCAGAGGACGTGGCCCCGCCGCATGCCGAGCGCCTCCGCGGCCTCACGTTGACCACGCGGCACTGACTGCACGCCGGTGCGGAAGACCTCGGCGAGCACCGCGCCGTTGTAGAGCGTCAGTCCGGTGACGACGGCGATCAGCGGTGTGATGAAGGTGACGCCCAACGGAGGAAGCCCGTAGTAGACGATCATCATCAGGATGAGAAGAGGCACCGCGCGGAACAGCTCGACGACGACCGTGCACGTCACCCGCAGCCACGATCGGGCGGATAACCGCCCGATCGCGAGCAGAAGTCCGAGCGCCAGCGACAGGACCGCGCCGTAGGCGAAGGCGAGAAGGGTAGAACCCAGCGCCTGCAGGATGCTCCTCTGCACGAGAGGGAATCCGAACACCCGCCACTTGTCGGACGAGAACTGGCCTGTCACGGCGAATCGCCACACGATGAAGGCGAGCACACCCACGACGAGCACCGCGGCGACCACGCCGAGCAGCGTGTTGCGTCGGCGCGCGCGCGGACCGGGCGCATCGAACAGGACCGCGCTCATCGTGCGATGCTCCAGTTGCGCTCGGCCGTTCGCTGAAGGAGCGACAACAGCATCACGAGCACGACGAACCCGCAGGCCACCCAGAGCATGACGGGCAGCGCGGGCTCACCCCGTTCGGAGAGCGTGGCGCGGATCGCACCGGCTTCGGCCACGGAGAACCCCGCGGCGATCGTGGTGTTCTTCAGCAATGCGATCAGAACGGAGACTATCGGAGGCGACACGGCGCGCAGTGCCTGCGGCAGGATGACGCTCGACATCGACTGGCCGAAGCTGAGCCCGAGCGCACGCGCGGCCTCGGCCTGACCGGCGGGGACGGTGTTCACACCCGCGCGAACGACTTCGGCCACATAGCTCGCCGTGTAGAGACCGAGCGCGACGACCGCGAGCGAGAAGTAGTCCAGGTCGGGCAGCCCGAGCTTCGGGTATCCGAAGACGAAAAAGAACATCAACAGGGTGAGCGGGGTGTTGCGCACGAGCGTTACATACGCGACGCTCGTCGCGCGGAGGACACCGATAGGTGAGACACGCATCGCGCCAAGCGACAGCCCGACCGCGATCGACACCAGCGTTGCGCACAGGAACAGCAGAACCGTTGTCCCGAATCCGTTCAGGAAGACGTCGCTGTTGCCGAGAAGCACGTCCATGGTCGTCGTCGCCGGTCAGCTGTAGTCGTCGACCGGAGGCTGGCTGATCGTCGTGCCCGACTTGCCGAGCGTCGCTTCATAGATCGCCTTCCACTGCGCACCGCCGTCCGTCAGGGTCGCGTTGATGAAGTGCCGCAGAGCCGCGTCCTCTTTCGCGACTCCGATGCCGTACTTCTCGACGCTGAACGGCTCGCCGACGACTGCGAGCTCGTCGGGGCGTTGCGCGGCGTATCCGATCAGGATGGCCTGATCGGTGGTCACGGCGTCCGCCTTGCCGTCGAGCATCGCGGTGACGCACTGAGAATACGTGTCGAACTCCGTCGTGCGGGTGTCGGGGAAGTTCTGCTTGATGTTCTGGACGGGCGTGGAACCGGTCGCCGAGCAAACGGTCTTGCCTGCCAGGTCGGCCTCGCTCGAGATGCCTTTCTCACCCTTCACGACCAGCAGTCCCTGACCGGTGACGAGGTACGGTCCGGCGAAGCCGATCTGCTCTTTGCGCTTGTCGGTGATCGAGTAGGTCCCGACGTAGAAGTCGATGTCGTCGTTGACGATCGCCGCCTCACGGTTGGCACTGGGGATCGCCCTGTACTGGACCTGGCTGTCATCGAATCCGAGCGATGCGGCGATCCAGCGCGCGACTTCGATGTCGAACCCGCTCCGTTTCCCCGTGGCGGCGTCGAGGTAGCCGAGCCCGGGCTGATCCTCTTTCACGCCGATCCTCACGGTGCCGGCCTTCTTCGCCGCGTCGTAGGTGGGGCTGCCGACGAGGTCGACGTTCTTCACGACGGTGTACGTCAGCCCGGACTCGCTCGACGCCTCCCCTGTCGTGTCGGCGGAGCACGCGCTGAGGGACAGGGCCGCGAGTGCGACAAGGGTCGGAGCGAGGAGGTGGCGTTTCTTCATCGTGGTCTTTCCGGGATCGTCTTTCGGGATCGTCAGTGAGTGAGGAGGTTGGAGAGGAACTCGCGCGCGCGATCGGTCTTGGGCGCGTCGAAGAACTCGCCGGGAGGCGCTTGCTCGACGATCTTCCCGTCGGCCATGAAGACCACGTGGTCCGCTGCCCGTCGGGCGAATCCCATCTCGTGCGTGACCACGATCATCGTCATGCCGTCGCGGGCCAGTCCGACCATGACATCCAGAACCTCGGTGATCATCTCGGGGTCGAGCGCGGAGGTGGGCTCATCGAAGAGCATGAGCTTCGGCTCCATGGCCAGGGCGCGGGCGATCGCCACGCGCTGCTGCTGGCCGCCGGAGAGTTGAGCGGGGTATTTGTGGGCCTGGCTCGCGACTCCGACGCGGTCGAGAAGCTGAAGGGCCCGTTCCTCGGCCACCGCCTTCGGCAGCCGCCGCACCTTCCGCGGCGCGAGCGTGACATTCTGGAGGATGGTCTTGTGGGCGAACAGGTTGAACGACTGGAACACCATTCCGGCATCGGACCGAAGCTCTGCAAGGGCGCGGCCCTCTGCGGGCAACGGAATGCCATCGATCGTGATCTGGCCTCCGTCGATCGTTTCGAGTCGATTGATGGCGCGGCAGAGCGTCGACTTGCCCGAACCACTCGGACCGATGACGATGACGACCTCACCTCGGTCCACTCTGAGATCGATGGCCTGCAGCACATGCTGGTCGCCGTAGTACTTGTCGACCCGCTCGAGGACCACGAGCGGGTCGCCGCGATGAACCGAGGATGGCGAAGTGGGTGGGCTCGACGTCATCGGAGTCCTAACTGCCGTCGCTGGAGTGCAAGAGGGCCGCGCCGATCGCCGGAGGCGCCCGCGCTGGGACGAGACTAACCGACTTGTATTGGCAGATCAAAGACGTAACATTGCTTGCAATCTTATCGCTCCGTGGCCGCGCTGGCCACAGGAGGGTCCGCGTCCGCATTCCGCGGACAGTGAACCGATGCCCTGTTCACCTGCACGAAACCCACGATGTCGGAGGCACTGGCTAGTGTTGGGCGAGTGACTGAGAAGACCTCACCTGCGCCCGTTTCCGACGCACTCGATCAGTCCCGGGAGGACGACACCGAGCCGGGCTCCGGTTCCGCACGGCCGCGCATCGCACCGCGCGACCAGCGCGTGATCTGGCTGCTGCTGGCCGCAACGTTCGTCGTGATCCTCAACGAGACGATCATGAGCGTCGCCATCCCGCGGCTCATGGACGACCTCCACGTCGACGCGCTCGCCGCGCAATGGCTCTCCACGGCGTTCATGCTCACGATGGCGGTCGTCATCCCGATGACCGGCTTCCTGCTGCAGCGCTTCACGACACGGCAGGTCTTCGTCGCCGCCATGTCGCTGTTCTCGCTCGGTACGCTCGTGGCCGCGCTCGCCCCCGGGTTCGGGGTGCTCGTCGCCGCCCGCGTCATCCAGGCGTGTGGGACCGCGATCATGCTGCCGCTGCTGATGACCACACTGATGACCCTCGTGCCACCCGCGCTCCGCGGTCGCACCATGGGCAACGTCTCGATCGTGATCTCGGTCGCCCCGGCGGTCGGCCCGACCATCTCCGGCATCGTCCTCAACTTCCTGGCCTGGCGCTGGATCTTCCTGATCGTCCTCCCTATCGCGCTGGTGATGCTGCTCATCGGCATCCGCTTCGTCGAGAACGTGACCGAGGCCCAGAAGAGCCGCATCGACGTGCTCTCGGTGATCCTCGCGGCCTTCGGCTTCGGCGGCCTGGTCTACGGGCTGACAGTGAGCGGCGAGTCCGGAGCGGCCGCCGCCGGCAACGAGCTCCTGCTCTGGGGATCGCTCGCCGTGGGCGTCGTCTCGCTGGCGGCGTTCATCACGCGGCAGCTCCTCCTGCAGCGCAGAGACCGCGCCCTGCTCGACCTGCGCACCTTCCGCAGCCCGATCTTCACGGTCGCGATCGTGCTGATGGCGACCACGACGGCCTCCCTGTTCGGGGTGATCATCGTCCTGCCGCTGTACTTGCAGCACGTGCTGCACCTGGATGTGCTCGGCACGGGCCTCTTGCTGCTGCCGGGTGGTCTGGTGATGGGCCTCGCCGCGCCGTTCGTCGGGCGGCTCTACGACCGATACGGTCCGCGCGTGCTCGTCGTGCCCGGCGCCATTCTGGTCAGCCTCGTGATGTGGTCGCTCACGATGGTGACCGAGACGACTCCGGGCTACCTGGTGCTCATCGCCCACATCACGATGTGCCTCGGGCTCGCGCTCATGTTCACGCCGCTGTTCACCGCTGGGCTCGGCGCGGTGCCGCCGCACCTGTACTCGCACGGCAGCGCCATCCTCGGCACGATCCAGCAGGTCGGTGGGGCCGCGGGAACCGCCCTCCTCGTGGCGGTGCTCTCGGCGCAGGCGGCTGCTCTCGCAGCAGGCGGCGCGACGCTCGATGCCGCGACCGCGGGCGGCATCCGCATGGCATTCCTCGCGGCGGCCATCATCTCGCTCTTCGGGGTCGTCGGTTCGTTCTTCATCTCGAAGCCGGCCGACGCGCCGTCGGACGTGGCGTTCGCGCACTGACACCGAACAAAAGGGGATCACCAACGGAGCCCGACGGCACCGCGACGGCATTCCGGACGCCGAGCCCTCTGGCACTCGCCGCCGCGCGGTGGCACGATGAGTCGCGCACGATGCGAGGAGGCAACCGATGGCCATCATCCAGACCGTCGACCCCGGTGAGGCGACCGGAGCCGTTGCGGAGATCTATGCGAAAGACGAGCGCGACCTCGGCTACGTGGCCGAATACACGCGCGTGATGGCCGCCAATCCGGAGGCCTACCAGGCGTGGGAGCAGTTGATCCGTGCCATCGTGTCGCAGCTCGGCGTTCGCCGCTATGAGCTCGTGACCCTGGCTGCCGCCGAGGGCACGCACTCCCAGCACTGCCGGCTCGCGCACGGCCGCAAAACGCTCGCCGTCATGGACGTCGACACCGTGGAGGCAGTCGCGCGCGACTACCGCAACGCCGGCCTCAGCGACGCGGAGGTCGCGATGATGGAGTACGCCGAGCGCATCAGCACCGACGCCGCCTCCATGACGGAAGCCGACTCGCTTCGGCTGCGGGAGCTCGGGTTCACCGATCGCGAGATCGTCGACATCACGCTCGCGGCCGCCGCCCGCAATTACTTCAGCCGCGCCATCCAGGCTCTCGGCGTCTCGGTCGAAGTGCCTCCGGGACTCAGCGACAGCCTTCGCAGCGCGCTACTGGCGCCACTGTGAGCGGCACCGAAGAGGTCCAGCCGGTGGACCCCCAGCCGATCGAACGCAGCATCGTGCAGGACGTGATGCTCGCCAATCCGCGCCCGGTGGGTCGCATCCAGACCCGCCGCATCACGATGCAGCCGAATGTGGCGGGCGGCCTGCACCTCCACAACGGCCCGGTCGTCGGCTCGATCGAACGCGGCTCGGCGATCTACCAGATCGAGGGAGGCGCCGAGCGCACGCTCGAGGTCGGCGACACCTTCTACGAAGAGGAAGGCACCAGGATCTCCCGGTTCGACGCAGGCCCGGACGGCGTCGTGTTCCTCGCCCATTTCCCCGTGGCCACGCACGAGGAGCCGACCCTCACGATGCTCTAGGAGGCGCACACGGTGTTCGTCGTCAAACGCGTCTATGACGAGCCCGCCGTCGAAGACGGCTTCCGCGTGCTCGTCGACCGGCTCTGGCCGCGCGGGCTCACGAAAGAGAAGGCGAAGGTCGACCTGTGGCTCAAGGACCTCGCTCCGTCGACGGAGCTGCGGCGCTGGTTCCACCACGAGGCTCCTCTGTTCGACGAGTTCACGGCACGCTACGAGGCGGAGCTCGATGCGAACCCGGGCCCCGTCGAACAGCTGAGGGAGCTCGCTCGGACGCATCCGATGGTCACGCTGCTGGTCGGGGCGCGCGACCCCGAACTGAATCAGGGGGTGGTGCTCGAGAGGTATCTCAAGCACCACCCCCGGTGACGGCAACCACAGCCGTCGGCGTCCGCCGCGCCCGGTTCAGACGGCCGGCGCCAGCTCGCAGTCTTCGTCCGCCCGGGGCTCCTCGGCCTGCGGCTCGTCCACGAGGAACCAGGTGTACGCCGGGATCGTCAGGAACGTCGGGAAATCCTCCGCGAGCGACACCTCGCACAGCAACTCGGCGGCGTCGTCGAAGCGGTCGTCCACTCCGGCGGCGCGCGCCGCGGCCGCGAGGCGGCTGCGCTCCGCTTCCACGACCCCGGCGACGAGCTCCCGGTCGACCTTCGTCCCCTCGTCGGTGACGACGCGGTTCTCGATCCACTGGCGCAGCAGCGAGCGGGAGATCTCGGCGGTCGCGGCGTCCTCCATGAGCCCGTCGATCGCGACAGCCCCCGTGCCGCGCAGCCAGGCCTCGATGTACCGCACGGCGACCGAGACGTTCGACTGGACTCCGGCGTCGGTCACCGTGCCGCCCGCCGAGCCGATGTCCAGGAGGTCGTCCGCGGTGACCTGCACGTCTCCGCGCAGCCGTGCGAGCTGGTTCGGGCGGTCGCCGAGAACGGCGTCGAACTCGGCGAGCGCCGTCGGGATGAGGTCGGGATGCGCGACCCAGGTGCCGTCGAAGCCGTCGCCTGCCTCCCGGCGCTTGTCGTCGGCGACCTGCGCGAGGGCGCGCTCGGTGGCCTCCGCGTCGCGCCGGTCGGGGATGAAAGCGCTCATCCCGCCGATCGCGTGCGCGCCGCGCTTGTGGCACGTCGCCACCAGCAGCTCGGTGTAGGCGCGCATGAACGGGACGGTCATCGTGATCCCGCGGCGGTCGCCGAACGCGAAGCGCCGCCCGCGGCCGAGGAAGGTCTTGATGATCGAGAAGATGTAGTCCCAGCGCCCGGCGTTCAGGCCCGCGCAGTGGTCGCGCAGCTCGTAGAGGATCTCCTCCATCTCGAACGCGGCCGGGATGGTCTCGATGAGGACCGTGGCCCGCACCGTGCCGACCGGCATCCCGATGCGCTGCTGGGCGAAGACGAAGATGTCGTTCCACAGCCGCGCCTCCAGGTGCGACTCCAGCTTCGGGAGGTAGAAGTACGGACCGCGGCCCGACGCGACCAGCTCCGCCGCGTTGTGCCAGAAGTACAGCCCGAAGTCCGTGAGGGAGGCGCTCGCCGGCGCGGTGCGGCCGGCCCGGTCGGTGACGGCGAGATGCTTCTCGACCAGATGCCAGCCCCGCGGGCGCATCACGATCGTGGGCGTGTGCTGGTGCGGCGTGGTGACACGGTAGTCCTTCCCCTCCGCACTGGTGAAGGCGAGACGACCGCGGACGGCGTCGTGCAAGGCGCGCTGACCGCCGACGATGTTCTCCCAGGTCGGGCTCGTGGCGTCTTCCAGGTCGGCGAGCCAGACCCGCGCACCCGAGTTGAGGGCGTTGATCGCCATCTTCGGGTCGGTCGGGCCCGTGATCTCCACGCGTCGGTCCTCCAGGCCGGGTCCCGCGCCGGCGACCCGCCAGGTCGGGTCCTCGCGGACGGCGTCGGTCGTACTGAGGAACTTCGGGTCGCGGCCGTTGCCGGCCTCCGACCGGCGTCGGTGGCGCTCCAGCAGGAGCTCCTGGCGGTGGGCGGCGAACGCCTGGTGCAGGTGGTCGACGAAGGCGAGGGCCTCCGGGGTCAGGATGTCGTCTGCCCCGTCGACGCGGGGCCCGGTGATCTCGATCATGGTCGTGTCCTTGTCTCTCGGTCCGCGGCGGGCGCGGATCAGAACTGGCGCTGTTCGGTGGAACCGACCAGGGCGAGAGTTGCGCTGTCGGGGTTGAGCGCGGCCTGGATGCGGTCGAAGTAGCCGGTGCCGACCTCCCGCTGGTGGCGGGTTGCGGTGTAACCGGAGCTCTCGGAGGCGAATTCGGCCTCCTGGAGGTCCACGTACGCGCTCATCTGCCGGTCGGCGTAGTCCTTGGCGAGCGTGAACATGGAGTGGTTGAGGGCGTGGAAGCCCGCGAGGGTGATGAACTGGAACGCGTAGCCCATCGCGGCGAGCTCGCGCTGGAAGCGGGCGATCGTCTCGTCGTCGAGGTGCTGGCGCCAGTTGAACGACGGCGAGCAGTTGTAGGCCAGCTTCTTGCCGGGGTACTCGGCGTGCACGGCCTCGGCGAACCGGCGAGCGAGCTCCAGGTCGGGTTCGGCCGACTCCACCCACAGGAGGTCGGCGTACGGCGCGTAGGCGAGGCCGCGCGCGATGACAGGCTCGATGCCGTTCCGCACCTCGTAGAAGCCTTCCGCGGTGCGGGCGCGGGTGAGGAACGGGCGGTCGCGCTCGTCGTGGTCGCTCGTGAGCAGCGTCGCCGCGAGCGAGTCGGTGCGGGCGATGACGATGGTCGGCACGTCGGCCACATCGGCTGCGAGCCGGGCGGCGTTCAGCGTGCGGATGTGCTGACCGGTCGGAATGAGCACCTTGCCGCCCATGTGACCGCACTTCTTCTCGCTCGCCAGCTGGTCCTCCCAGTGGACGCCCGCGGCTCCCGCCTGGATCATCCCGTGCATCAGCTCGTAGGCGTTGAGCGGGCCTCCGAACCCGGCCTCGGCGTCGGCGACGATCGGCGCCATCCAGTCGGCGACGGGGCCGTCAGCGCCCTCGACCTGGCCGGCGCGCAGCAGCGCGTTGTTGATGCGGCGCACCACGGCCGGGACCGAGTTCGCCGGGTACAGGCTCTGGTCGGGGTAGGTCTGGCCCGACAGGTTCGCGTCGGCGGCGACCTGCCAGCCGGAGAGGTAGATGGCCTCGAGGCCGGCCCGCACTTGCTGCACCGCCTGGTTGCCGGTGAGGGCGCCGAGCGCAGCCACCCACGTCGCGTCGGCTCCGGTGCCGTCGCGCTGGATGAGCTCCCACAGCCGCTCGGCGCCGCGCCGGGCGAGCGTCTGCTCCTCGCGGACAGGGCCGCGGAGCGCCACGACGTCTTCGGCGGTGTAATCGCGGCGGATGCCGGACCAGCGCGGGTCGGCATCCCACTCGAGCCGGAGTTCGGCAGCGGTCTGCGTGGTGTCGCCGGGATGCCCTGCCGTTCCAGGACGCCCCGCCGTTCCAGACAGCTCATCGGTGTTCATGGGAACCTCCATCGGTCGGATCGGATGACACGATCGTGCCTGCCCCGCTCCACCGGCGGACCAGATCCGTCTGCAGAAATTCCCGAGTTCTTCTGTTTGCCAGAACTCCGGTCGAGTGTCACGATGGCCTGCATGACCGACACCGCTGTCACGGTCGACGACGAGGCGACCGTGACCGACGCACTCACTCTCGGCCGCCGCGTGCGCGCCTACCGGCTCGAGAAGGCGATGACCCTGGAGGCCCTGGCCGCGGCGATCGACCGCGCCCCCTCGCAAGTCTCGGCGATCGAGAACGGCAACCGCGAGCCGCGACTCGCTCAGCTGCGCGCCATCGCCGCAGCGCTGGGTGTCAGCGTGGACGACCTCCTCGCCCCTGACGCGCCCGACGAGCGCGCGGCCCTCGAGATCGCCGTCGAGCGCGCCCAGCGCGGCCCGGTGTTCGCCGCGCTCGGCATCGATCCGGTGCGGGTGTCGAAGTCGGTTCCCGATCCGACGCTGCGGGCGATCCTCGCCCTCCACCAGGAGGTCGGGAGGCTGCACCGCGAGCGGGCCGCGACCCCGGAGGAGGCGCGCCGCGCCAATGCGGAGCTGCGGGCGACGATGCGGGCGCGCGACAACTACTTCGCCGACCTGGAGGCCATCGCGGCCGACCTGCTCGGCGCCGTCGGGCACACCGGCGGCCCGGTCTCGCACCAGACCGTCGCCGACATGGCCGACCACCTCGGGTTCTCGCTGCACTACGTCGGCGACCTGCCGCACTCCACCCGGTCGGTGACCGACAAGCGCAACGGCCGCATCTACCTGCCGACCGAGCAGTCGGCCTCCCGCGACTCCCGCTCCCCGATCCTGCAGGCGTTCGCCTCCCAGCTGCTGGGGCACGACGAGCCGCGAAATTACGCCGAGTTTCTGCGACAGCGGGTGGAGACCAACTATCTGACCGCGGCCCTGCTCCTGCCCGAGAAGGACGCGGTGGCGTTCCTGACCGAGGCCAAGAACTTCCGGCGCATCTCGATGGAGGACCTCCGCGACGCCTTCGCGGTGTCGTACGAGACGGCCTGCCACCGGTTCACCAACCTCGTGACCGCGCGGCTCGGCATCCCGGTGCACTTCATGAAGGTGCACGAGTCGGGCACGATCATCAAGGCCTACGAGAACGACTCCGTCGCGTTCCCGTCCGACGCGCTGGGCGCCATCGAGGGTACGCCGGTCTGCCGCAGCTGGACCGCGCGGACGGTCTTCGACGTCGCCGACCGGTTCAGCCCCTACTACCAGTACACGGACACCCCGCGCGGAACGTTCTGGTGCACCTCCCGCATCGAGAAGGCGAAGGAGGGTGACTACTCGGTGAGCGTCGGCGTGCCGTTCGCCCACGTCAAGTGGTTCCGAGGGCGCGAGACGACGCACCGCGCCGTGTCGCGCTGCCCGGACGAGTCGTGCTGCCGCCGCCCCTCTGGCGCCCTGGCGGAGCGTTGGGAGGGTATGGCGTGGCCTGCCGCGCGGACGCCCACCTCACTGCTCGCGGCGCTGCCCACCGGGACGTTCCCCGGCGTGGACTCGACCGAGGTCTACGACTTCCTCGAGCGCCACGCGCCCGCAGCCTCCTGACGGGTCATCGAGGGGCACCCAAATGCCCCTAACCGCGAGTTTTAGGGGCGTTTGCGTGCCCCTCGACGGATCAGTCGAGGACGAGCTCGCGGACGGCGACGCCGTAGGGGTCGAGCGTGAGTTGCGGCGCGGGCTCGCCCTTCAGCGTGCGCAACTCCCCGGCGACCTGCGGTCGCACCGTGATCGGTGACGCGTGCTGCGAGACGAACACCACGAACCGGCGGCCGTCGTCGTGCACCAGGGTGTCCGCGAACACGCGAGGGTCGTCGAGGCGCACGTCGCGCTCCACGTCGGCCAGATCGGCCAGAGCCGTGTACAGCTTCCAGGTGTCCTCCGGGTTCACGCGCGCCCGAGCGGACGCGAAGAACTCGATCGGGTAGGTGCACAGCACGGCCCGTCCCGCCCCGTGCTCCTTCACGACGATCGCGGGGCGGCCGTGGGCGTCCACGGCCACGACGGTGCCGGAGGTCGCCCGTACCGGAAGGAAGGTCCGGCCGTTCTCGTTCCCCGCCGCCGGGAACGACAGCGTCGTGCCGGCCGTCAGACCGGCGAAGTCGTGCACGAAGCGCAGGGTGGCGACCTCCTCGGCGACCGGCTCCGCCAGGCCGTAGGAACTGGCCATCCGGACGCCGAAGAGCGCCTCGGTGTTGGTCCACCACGGTCCGCGCTGTACAGCGCTGTCGCCGTGGGAGTACGACGCGTACACCGTCGCACCGCCCCGGGCGAGCTCCTCCAGCTGCAGCCAGGAGGTCGCGCAGAGCTGCTTGACCGACGGCAGCAGGTAGAGGCCGTACCCCGCCGGGACCCCGCCGTCCTCCCGCTCGCGGACCACCGCGACCGGGATGTGCGCCTCGTGCGCGGCGAGATACGACTGCTCGCCGGTGACCACGATGTGGGCGCGCTCGTCCTCCTGCGTGAACGGATAGTCGGCCTCCAGATGCGACGGCACCACGATGGCGGCGTCAACCGGAGTGCGCTCCACATTCGGGAGGTCGATCGCGGCGAGGTCGGCGGCGAATCGGGCGAGCTCGCGCAGCGGCGGCTTGGGGGCGCCGGTGCGATCGGTGATGCCGAAGTGCATCTCGAACGGGTGATGCGAGTACGGGCGCTGATCGGCCAGGTCGTCGTAGTCGGTGTTGTTCCAGGCGATCCATCCGGTCGCGCCCGCGAGCAGGGTCGTGTAGAGCAGCTGCCGGTAGTACGACGCGGCGCCCTCGTCGGAGACGAAGTCGCTGGTCAGACCGAACTCCTCCATGACCACCGGGAGGCCGCCGACTCCCGCCAGCTCGGCGATGTACGCCGCCTTCAGGTGCTGCCGGGTCTGGTCGGTCTCCATGCGGTAGACGTGCGGGCCCACGAAGTCGGTGTGCCGCGCGAGGTCGCGCACCGAGAAGCCGTTGTCGTGACCGGTGGTCTCGATGCCCCACGCGCCGTCGCCGACCGAGACCGGCTGAGTGCCGCCGCCCGCCCGCACGGCGTCGACCAGCAGCGACGCCCAGGCGTCGACGATCGGGCGCGGCGCCTCACCGCCGTAGATCGGCATCTCGTTCGTCAGGAGCCACCCGGCGACCGCGGGATGCGCGGCGAACCGCGCGGTGAGCTCCCGCACGTACCAGGCCTGGCGACCGACGAACCAGACGTCGCTGTAGAGGTCGCGGCCCTCCCGCCAGGACGGGTCCCAGTTCTCGCCCGACATGTGCCCGACCAGGAAGGTCGGCACGGTCGTCATCCCCGTCTCGGAGTGCGCGTCGAGGAAGTCGGCGAAATTGGCCAGGCACTGCTCGTCGAGCGTGTCCGGCGTGGGGTGGAAGTCGGGCCAGTAGAAAAACGAGCGGGTCATGTTCAGGCCGTGGTCGGCGAGGACGCGCAGTTCTTCGCGGATGACCGCGGGGTCGTAGCGCTTCCACATGAGCGGGCCTCCGGTGCGCGACCAGAAGTTCGCTCCGAGCCAGACCACGGGTGCGTCGCCGACTGCGAGCACAGGGGATGGACGATCCATGCTTCCTTCCGGGTTCCGCGATGTCACTTGACCGCCCCGGCGGTCAGGCCGGCGACGAAGTTGCGCTGCAGCAGCAGGAACGCGACCACGATCGGAACCGACACCACGAGGGAGGCCGCCATGATCTGGTTCCAGTAGACGTTGGTCTGCGTCGAATAGAGCTGCAGACCGACCGCGAGCGTCCGGTTCGCGTCCGTCGTCATCACGGATGCGAAGAGCACCTCGCCCCAACTGGTCATGAAGGAGTAGATCGCGACGGCGATCAGACCCGGTCGGGCCGCGGGCAGCACGACATGCCAGAGCGCGCCCATCGGCCCGGAGCCGTCGACCTTCGCGGCCTCGTCCAGCTCGCGCGGGATGCCGTCGAAGTAGCCGGCGAGCATCCAGATCGAGAACGGCAGCACGAACGTGAAGTACGTGATGATGAGGCCCCATCTGGTGCCGACGAGCTGAATGCCGGTCGCCTGGTTGAGGTTCACGAAGATCAGGAAGAGCGGCAGCAGGAAGAGGACGCCGGGGAACATCTGCGTGGAGAGCACGGTCGTCGTGAACACATTGCGGCCCTTGAAGCGGTAGCGCGACACGGCGTACGCCGCGAAGACCGCAATCACCAGGCTGATGAGCGTCGCCGCGCTCGACACGATGAGGCTGTTGACGAAGTACGACGCCAGCGGGACGGTCGACCACATGTCGATGAAGGGCTGGAAGGTGATCGTCTGCGGCCACCAGGAGAACGCGCCCTGCACCTCCGACAGCGGCTTGATCGACGACGTCACCATCACGTAGAGCGGAACGACGGTGAAGATCGTCAGAAATGCGACGACGACCCAGCGGAAGACGTGTGAAGATCGGGTCTCACGCATTGCGGTTCCTCCGGTTGACGAAGATCAGGTAGACGCCGGTGACCAGCAGCAGGAACAGCAGCAGGAGCACGCTCATGGCAGCTCCGGAGCCGAAGTTCCAGGTCAGGAACGACGCGTTGTAGATGTGGAACGAGATGAGGTCGCCAGCCGCCGGCTGTGCCGTGCTCCCGAAGAGCACGTACGGCGTGTTGAAGTCGTTGAACGTCCACAGGAACATCACGAGCAGCAGCACCGAGTTCACCGGGCGCAGCATCGGCAGGGTGATCGCGTGCCACTGCCGGAACGGCTTGGCCCCGTCGACGGCCGACGCCTCGTACACCTCGGACGGGACGGACTGGAGACCCGCCATCAGCATGAGGAAGGCGAACGGCCACAGCCTCCAGATGGCGACGATGACGATCGCCCAGAACGCGTTGCCGCCGATCAGCCAGAACGGCTTGTCGCCGGAGATCCCCAGGTTGTCGTAGAGGAAGTGGTTGATCGCGCCCGTGTCCTTCTGGAACATGAACTTCCACGTGATGATGCCGGCATAGAGCGGCAGCGCGTAGGGCACGAGGAACAGGGTGCGGAAGAGCGCGCGGCCCCGGAAGCGGCCCTGCAGCGCGACCGCCGCGGCCATCCCGAGCACCCAGGAGAGCCCGACCACCAGGATGGTGAAGCCGACCGTCACGAAGAACGAATGCAGGAGGCCGGCGCCCACCGAGCCGTTGAAATCGAGTGCGACCTGATAGTTCTTCAGGCCGACGAACGGCGCCTCGCTCCAGTTCGCGATGAAGAACTTGGTGAGCTGCAGGAAGCTGATCCAGATGCCCGTGAGCATCGGGACGACGTGGATGAAAAGCTCGAACACGATCGCGGGTGCGAGCAGGAGGAACGGGAGCCACCACCCCTTGGGGCGCTTCCGTTTCGGTGCGGGCGGAGCCGGAGCCGGTTTCTGCGCGGCCGCCGGTCCGCGGACGTCTGTCGTCGTTGACATGGGTCTCCTTCAGGTGGTCCGTGCTCGCCGGGCGGGATGGGCTCCCGCCCGGCGAGCGTGTCGGTCAGAGCGTCAGCCGCCGATCGACTGCTTGACCTGGTCCTGCGCGGCCTGCAGCGCCGACTTGATGTCGGAGTCGGAGACCGTGCCACCGGTGGCGATCTTGGCGAACATGTCGTTCATCGCCTTGCCCACGGTGTTCTCGAACTGGTCCTCGGCCGGCACCAGCGGCAGAGGCTTGGACATCTCGTTGTAGATCTTCGTGAACGTCGCGGCCTCGTCCGGGTTGTCCGTGAACACGGCTTTGGCGCCCTTCAGCACCGGCAGGCTCGAGTAGGGCTTACCGAGTGTCGTCTGCGTCGACTCGCTCGTCATGTACTTGACGAATTCGAGAGCGGCGTCCTTGTTCTTGGTGTTCTTGAAGATCGACAGGTTGATGCCCGCGACGTGGCTGGCCACGGGCTTGCCGCCATCGGGCGACGGGAAGGGCACAACGCCGTACTGGTCGGACTTCATCCCATTCGCGGCGATCGAGCTGTCGGCGTTGTTCTGGTTGAGGATCATCGCGACCTTGCCGGTGGCGAAGTCGTTGACCGCCTGGACGCCGTTGTCGTACTGCGCGTTGGAGGTGTTGACGACCTTGTCGGTCTGCATCAGGTCGAGGTAGCGCTTGATGCCGTCGACGTTCGCGGTGGACGTGAACGTGGGGTTGCCCTTGCTGTCGAACCACTCGCCGCCGTTCTGCGCCGAGTTGATGAACGCGAAGTGTGCGTTCTCGGTGTAGCTGCCCGCTGCGAGAGCGAACCCGAACTGCGTGCTGGTCGTCAGCTTCTTGGCGTCGGTGACCAGCTCCTCCCAGGTGGTCGGCGGCTTGACGCCGGCGTCGGAGAGCATCTTCTTGTTGTAGTACAGGCCGTAGGCGAGGCCGTACAGCGGGACGCTGGTCGGCGTCTTGCCCGCCGCGCCGCCGGTGTCGAGGGCGGTCTTCACGAACTTGTCGCTGCCTCCGATCGCCTTCATCTCGCTGTCCCCGAACGGCAGGAAGGCCCCGGTCGCCTGCAGGGAAGCGGCCCAGGTGTTTCCGATGTTGAGAACGTCGGGCCCCTGTCCGGAGGTGACTGCGGTCTGGATGCGCGTCTGCAGGTCGTTCCAGCCGATGACCTCGAGCTTGACCTTCACGCCGGTCTTCTTGGTGAAATCATTCAGCACCGGGGTGAGTACCTGCTTGTCGTTGTCGAGGCTGGTCCCCTGGTTGCTTGCCCAGTAGGTGATAGTCGACCCGCTGGCCGACGATGTCGAACCGCTGCTGCTGCAGCCTGCTGCCACGAGCGAGATCGTGGCCGCAAGCGCTGCCGCGGCGATGACGCGTTTCCTCATTGTGACTCCTTCGTCTCTTGATGGGCGCTTGCCGCCGGAGAGCGCACATAGCACCAGGGCGACTATAACTGAACCGGTTCAGTGATGCCAAGCGTTGACGCCGGGGAAATCCGGTGTATACCGGATACGTTCTCAGGCTGTCACGCGGACGCTCGTCGACCGCACGACCAGTTCGGAGGCGCGCGCGAAATGGGTCGGCGTCTCGACACCGGCCAGCTCGTCGAGCAGCATCCGGGTGGCGCGCCTGCCCTGCTCCTCGGGGAACCGCGCGAGTGCCGTGAGCGGGCGCGAGCCGAGGCGGCAGATCAGGGAGTCGTCCCAGCTGACCAGGGCGACGTCGTCCCTTCCGCGCCGCGACAGCGCCGCCTGGGCCCCGAGCGCCAGCAGGTCGTTGGAGGTCACGATGGCCGACAGCCCCGGATCGTCGGCGTGGGCCGCCGCGATGCGTTCGCCGACCTCCATCGAGTAATCCGACGGCTCCGATGCGGCCCGCATGCCGAGGTCGGCCGCGAAACGCGCGATCGCCTCCGCGCGGTCGCGTTCGTGCTCGAACTCGCTGGGACCCTGGATGTGCAGGATGCGGCGATGCCCCAGCGCATGCAGATGCTCGACCAGCAACCGCGCGTCGCCGGACGCGTCGTAGAGCAGCACCCGGCCAGGAGCCACCTCCTCGTCATTGCCGTGCAGCACGAACATCAGCCCCAGCTCGTCGAGCAGCGCCGGCCGGGGGTCGCCGACGACGATGTCGAACAGCATGACGCCGTCGACGCGCTGCTCGGCGCTCCAGCGCCGATAGGCGGCCAGGTCTTGTCCGTTCGAGGTGCCGACCATCCGCAGCAGCAGCGACTGGCCGCTCTCGGCGAGCTCGGCCTCCACCCCGGCCAGCAGGCTCATGTAGTACGGCTCGGTGCCGAGCAAGCCCGGATCGCGGTGCAGCACGATCCCGATCGCGTCGGACCGCGCGCGGGAGAGAGCACGAGCGCTCGAGCTGGGATGCCAGCCGAGCTCGTCCGCGAGGTCGAGCACGCGCCGGCGGGTGTCATCGCTCACCCCCGGCTGGCCGTTGAGCGCGTACGACACCGAGGCCTTGGACAGCCCGAGCCTGTCGGCGAGGCCGCCGATCGTCACGCGTGTCGCTGACACCATCGACCGCTCCTTTCGCTCGCCGGACGGGCCCAGGTTACCTCGGACTGAAGCGGTTCAGTGCACACGACGTCGCCGGACGCTGTGCATGGAGTGGTCCCTGAATCGCCGGGCGTCGCGAACGGAGGAAACTCGCGGCAATCCCCTGTCGACCACCTCCGTTCCGTGCCGTGAACCGGCGTGTCAACCGCGATCTCCTCCCTTGCCGACGGTCACGGAGGCAGGGAACGCGCTCTCCGCGGGATATCGTGACTGCATGAGTGAACCTGGGGACGGCCGCGTCGCGGTCTATATCGACTTCGACAACATCGTGATCTCGCGCTACGACCAGGTGCACGGCCGGGGTCAGTTCATGCGCGACCGGCAGAAGTCGGGAACGCAGCCGAAGCCCGCGTTCGTGGCGAAGCTGGCCGAAGCGCGCGTCGACCTCGGCGCGGTCATCGACTTCGCGTCGTCCTTCGGCACCCTGGTGCTCACCCGGGCGTACGCGGACTGGTCCGCCGCCGTCAACGCCGAGTACCGAGGCCAGCTCGTCGGGCGGGCCGTGGACCTGGTACAGCTGTTCCCTGCGGCGGCGTATGCCAAGAACGGGGCCGACATCCGCCTCGCGGTCGATGCGGTCGAGGATCTCTTCCGCCTCCCCGAACTCACCCACGCCGTCATCGTCGCAGGCGACTCCGACTACATCCCGCTGGCCCAGCGCATCAAGCGCCTCGGACGGTACGTCATCGGCATCGGCGTCGCCGGCTCCACGGCCCGCTCCCTCGCCGCGGCCTGCGACGAGTTCGTCAGCTACGACGACCTCCCCGGCGTCGCACGCGACGAGGCGGCGACCTATGCCGCTGAGACGGTCGGCCCGGTCGAGGAGGACGCAGCAGAGGCCGCAGAGCAAGCCACCTCAAGCGCCACCGGGTCGGAGTCAGCGCGCAGCCGACGCGGCGCCGCCGCGGAGACCGGCGAGAACGCGCCGGACGCGGAGCAGCCGAAGCGTCCCGCCCGCAAACGCAAGGCGGCCACGCCGGAGCCGGAGCCTGCGGACGAGCCCGCCGAGGATCCGCAGATCGTCGCCACGCGGCTGCTCGCCCGCGCGATGCAGCTCGGCCACGAGACGGAGGACTCCGAGTGGCTGCACAGTTCGTCGGTGAAAGGCCAGATGAAGCGGATGGACCCGTCGTTCAGCGAGAAGGCGCTCGGGTTCCGGTCGTTCAGCGACTTCATCAAATCCCGGAGCACGCTCGTCGAGCTCGACGACAGCTCGACCGCCCAGATGCTCCGGCTGGCGCCGGCGCCGTCGCGTCGCGTCCGTCACAGCGGCAAGGCCTCCGACTCGGTATCGCCCTCGTGAGCGTGCCCGCCGCCGGACCGGAGCCGCCCGAACGACCCGAGCCGGGACGTCGACCAGCGGTGGTCACGGCCGTCGCGGTGCTCTGCTGGGCCGTCGGCGCGCTGGAACTCGTGCTCAGCATTCTCGTCCTCGTGCTGGCCGAAGTGCCCGGGGCGCTCCCCTCGACGCTGGCCGGGAGTCTGTTCGCGTCGTCGATCGGCTACCTCGTCGTCGCGCTCGCCTACCTGGCAGTCGGTTTCGGCGTCTTCCGCGGGGCCGACGTCGCCCGTGTCATCGTGCTGCTGGCGAGCCTGATCCAGCTGGCTGTCGGGCTCTACACGGCGCTCACCAGCGAGCCGATCGCGGGCATCCTGTCGATGGGGCTCGCCGTCGCGATCGCCCTTCCGCTCTGGGTCGGTCGTGGCGCCGCCTGGTTCGAGGCGCGGCGCACGCCACGATCTTGAGGCGGCGCACAGGATCCGCGCGTTGACTGTCTCCATGGCACGCGTGTGGATGGCAGAACGGTGGGGTTCCCCCGACACCTGGTCGTTCGTGGAGCGGGAGGTCCCGCGCCCCGGGCGAGGAGAAGTCACCATCCGCGTGCGCGCAGCCGGTGTCAATCCGGCCGACTTCAAGCACGTCGCGAGCCCGCGTCCGGGCCTCGCGCTTCCCGCGCCGATCGGCTACGAAGTCGCCGGCGAACTCCTCGAGCTCGGCCCCGACACCGAGATCGCCTCGGGCGGCGGCGCCCCCGGCGATCCCGTCGTGGCCTTCCGCATCCAGGGCGGTTACGCCACCGAGGTCACGGTTCCGGCATCCGACGTGTTCGCGAAGCCCGCGCGGCTGACGGACGAGGAGGCCGCGAACCTGTTGCTCGCCGGCTCGACTGCCGCCCAGATGCTCGACGTGACCCGGGTTGGCGACGGAGACACCATCCTGGTGCACGGCGCATCGGGCGCGGTCGGCGTGAACGTCCTGCAGCAGGCCGTGGAACTCGGCGCACACGTCATCGGCACCGCGAGCGAGAACAGCTTCGCGCGGGTCCGCCGCTTCGGCGGCCACCCGGTCGCCTACGGCCCCGGCCTCGCGGACCGGGTCCGCGCGGCAGCGAATGGACCGATCGCCGCCGCGCTCGACGCGGTCGGGACGCAGGAGGCGGTGGAGGTGTCGCTCGAGCTCGTGCCGGACCGCGGCCGCATCGTCACCATCGTCGCCGCCGACCGGGCGAAGAGCGACGGCTTCCACGCTGTCGCGGGCGCGCAGCCGGAGAGCGCCGCATTCCGCGACGCGGTGCGACCGCGCCTCCTGCAGCTCGCGGCCGAAGGCCGCCTGCAAGTGCCGATCGCGCGCACCTACTCGCTGGCCGACGCCCCCGAGGCCCTGCGATTCCTCGCCGAGGGCCACCCCGGCGGCAAGCTCGCGCTGCTGCCCTGACCTGTGGAAACCTTGGTCGCGGGCTCTCTCGGAGCTGGGGTCGCGGCATCGCTCCGCGCTGCCCTAGCTCCGCTGTATCACTTCGCGTCGCGGCGCTGGCGTGTTAGCTTTTCCTAATGGAAATCTTAGATTTATATTTCCACGTTTCACACAGGAGTCCTACTCGCTGTAGCAAGCCTGGGTGACACGCGTTGGTTCGGATGGTTCGAAGACCGACGTCGCGGCACCATGCTCCAAACATTCTTCTGTGGGCGTGCGTGATTCGAGTCGCATACGTGAATGCAGAGGCGGCCTTTGGTGCGCGCGGGATGGCTACTCGCTGTGGCTGTATCGCCGATTGCGCCGTCATGTCCCCAGGCCCCTAGGCGGCCGAAAGTAGAAGAGGTTGCGCACGCTGCCTGAACTCGGGCTTACCGTCCTTGTCGCTGCCATCCCAGTCGTGACTTACCTGCTAACAGTGCTGGCGATCAAAGTGGGTCCCAATCCGCTCGTTGGATTCAGGATTTCACGCAAGATGAAGGACGAGGCGTTGTGGAAAGCTGTACATCAGTCACTTCTGCCGCACATGTCGAAGCAGATTCTTCTGTCGATTACGGCTCTTCCGGTGATCGCCGCACTGTACCTGCTCCCACCGAGCTTCCCGTTTCTTTTGATCGCGATGGTCGTGCTAATGCTTGCAGCAGTGAGCGTCACGATACGTCATGCCTATCGCGAGATCGAAATGCCTGGGTGACACGTCAAACACGCTACGCAGGCTGGCCGCCGTGCTTGCATCCGTATTCCCGTCAGTCGTCGCACTGGGTCATGGTTGACATGGGACCAAGAACTTCCGGAAGCGGTCGGGACGCACTGGTCATCAAATGGCGCGGCCGACCGCGCGACCCCGACCGGTGAGTTCTTCGCCGCAACATTCGCTGTCTCCGCCATCGCCGGAGCTGTCAGCGCAGTCGTGGCGGTGCTCCCGCGCATCCATCCCCTAGCGAGACGGCTGGTCCTTCTTGCATTAAGCAGCGTGTCCGCGATTGCTGCGTCGCAATGGCTGGTCTCGGCGGGGCTCACCCTTCACGCGGGCGATCCGTACAGGTCGGTCCTGGGGGCGTGGATCCTCGTGATCTTCGGGTCATTCGTCTACGGAGTTCTACCCCTCTTGCTGGTACCGCCTGTCCGAGCGACATAGCCGCCCCCGACGCACATCTCCCCCCAGCGCTCACGGCCGCGCCGCAAGTGCTCCTCACCGGTCGCTCATTCGACCTGCAACTGCGTCCGCGCGGGCGACGGGCACACGAGGAAGGCGTGACCGTGGTCGCGCTCCATCGTGTGCTCGTCGATTCGGCGGGTGCAGAGCGGGCACGTCGCAGCTTCCGTCCTCGGTGCCTCCTGGCCGTATGGGCCGAGAGGAGGCGGGCCGAGGACCGGGAGCAGCTTGGCGTCCAGCCATTCGGCCGCACGCTCGGCCCGATTGCCGCGCCGACTCTCTACCTTGTCCACACCTCGATGGTAGAGCGGTATCGGCCGTTCGACGCTGCTTCGCAGTGGGCGTCCAGGCTGCCAGGAGCGCTGCCTCAGCGATCGGTGAACTCGCCGCGCTCCGCAGCGTCCTCCGTCATGATGACCATCCCGCCCGTGCGTTGGCTGGTGTGCAGCAGCGCCTCCATCCAGCGTTCGTTCAGCGTGGGAGGTCGGCTGCCGCTGAACACGAACGACAGCGGGATCTCGCGGCTGATCCAGAGGCTCATGCGGCCTCCGCCCTGCTCGACGGGGATCTCCCAGTTGAGCAGGAAGCTCTCGTGGCGACGCAGCTTGGTCACCAGGGCGATCTTGACGTGCGAGAGCGTGCGGTCGTCGAATTCGTACTCGCGGCTGTTGCCGTAGATCAGCTTGCCCACGTCAGTCGCCCTGGCGTTTGGGGCGGGAGTCCCGGTAGGTACCCTCCGGCAGTTCTTCGCGGATCTCGGCGCGCAGGTCGTCCTCGAGCAGGAGCCCACTGTTGCTGTTCGCCTTCTCGGTGAGGATCGTGAGCCATTCCCGGTTGAGCTCGGGGAGTTCCGGACGTGCGAACACGAACTGGAGGCTGATCGACGGGTCGAGCCAGATCGACCGAAGTATCGGCTCCGCTCCCGCTGTGCGGTCGGCCCAGAGGAGCAGGAATCCTTCGCGTCGGCGCAGCTTCGTGGCGATCACCGCCTGCAGATGTGCGAGCACCCGGTCGTCGAACGTGAAGCCGTCGGCCCCGTCGTAGATCAGCGTTCCCATCGCGTCCTCTCCAGGAAACACTTTCGCCGTCCTCCCGCGCGCCGTCAAGTCGTCGCGCGGCGGCGGCGTAAAGTCCGGCCATGGACGCTCTCACGCGAACCATCAAAGCGGCACTTCTGTACGAAGACGGCCGCACCCTGGACAGTGTCGTGGTCGTGCCCCTGATCGGAGGCTGTCCGCCGGGCGAGATCCGGGTCACCACCACGTTCGCGGGCGCTCTCGCCTACGACGTGTACGTGCTGGACGAGGACGAGGAGTTCTCGTCGATGCCGGCGTACCCGTACCGGTCGACGATTCCCCTCACCACCGGCGACCTCGATGACTGAGACCGCCGACTGAGACCGTTGGTCACGGCAAGCCGGCGGGGCCTGCCCACCCGCGTAAGGTGGTCAGGTGACCGACGCGCCCGCCCCCGCCCGTGCGGGCTGGGCGGTGGCGGCACTCAGCCTTGGCACGCTGCTGAACCCGCTCAACTCGTCGATGATCGCGGTCGCTCTGGTGCCGTTGCAGCGCGACTTCCAGGTCAGCGTCACGACCGTGACCTGGGTAGTCACGTCTTTCTACCTCGCATCGGCCGCCGGGCAGCCGCTCATGGGCCGGTTCGCCGACCGCTTCGGGCCGCGCCGCCTCTTCCTCTTCGGCATGCTCGTGGTCGCGCTCGCCTGCGCCGCGACCCCGTTCGTGAGCTCGTTCGCCGCGGTGTGCGCCGGGCGTGTCGCCCTCGCTGTCGGGACGGCGACGGCGTTCCCGTCGGCGATCGCGATGCTGCGCGCTGTCGCGGCGAGCAGCGCGGTCGGCACTCCGCGCCTGCTCGGCCGCATCCAGATCGCCAACACCTCCGGTGCCGCGATCGGTCCGGTGCTCGGCGGCGCGTTGGTGACCTTCCTCGGCTGGCAGGCCATCTTCTGGGTCAATATTCCGCTCGCCGCCCTCGCCTTCGTGGGGGTGAGCGTCTTTGCGCCACGCGAGGCCGACCCTCGGTCACAGACCATGACCTCGGTCGCAGGCTCCCTCGGCGCTGGGGTCGCAGGACCGCTTCGAGCTCCTTCTGAGCTCCACCGCGCCCCGCTGCGGCGCATCGTCGCCGAGTCGGACGTGCCCGGCATCCTGCTCTTCGTCACGACCCTCACCGCCCTCCTGATCTTCCTGCTCGACCTGCGCCCGCAACCGCTCTGGTGGCTGCTGCCGGTGGTCCCGATCGCCGCGGCACTGTTCGTCTGGCGCGAGCTGCGCACGCGGCACCCGTTCCTCGACCTGCGGCTGCTCGCCGCCAACCGACGGCTGCTGATGGTCTACCTGTGCTTCGCCGTCTTCAACGTGGTCTACTACAGCGCGTTCTTCGGCCTCCCTCAGTACCTTCAGGAGCACGGCGGCTACTCGGCCGGCATCACCGGGCTGCTGATGTTCCCGCTCGCGGCGGTGACCATCGCGGTCACCCCGCTGGCGGCGCGCGCGATCGAGGGCGTCGGGCTTCGGCCGACGCTGCTCGCTGGAGCCTCGGCACTGGTCGTCGGCGCCGTGCTGCTCGGGTTCGCTGCCGCGACGACGGCGCCGTGGGTCATGCTGGCGCTGACGGCGGGGCTGGGAATCCCGTATTGCGTGGTGAGCATCGCTATGAACCAGTCGCTGTACTCCGCCGCGCGCCCGGAGGACGCGGGGGTCGCCGCCGGTATCTTCCAAACCTCCCGCTATGTCGGTGCGATCGTGGCGACGACGGTTCTCGGTCTGCTCTTCAGCACTGGGACGACCTCCGGCAGTTGGCTGGCGGTCGTCTCGATAGCGAGCGGCCTCGCCGTGGTGCACCTCTGCCTGCTGGTGTTCGTGCGGCCCCGCGGCCGGATCAGGGGTGCCACGGAGGCCGCACCCTCCTAAACTCCCGCCCATGAGCATGTGGCTGGGCACCGGTACGCTGGCGGACCAGTTGCTGCTGCTCCTGCTCGCCTTCGTGCTCTCCGCGGTCATCGGCATCGAACGCGAACGCCAGTTCAAGAGCGCAGGGCTGCGCACGCACATCCTCGTGGGGCTGGGCGCCACGCTGTTCACTCTCGTCTCGGCCTACGGCTTCGCTTCGCTCGGGCTGGGCGCCGTCGACCCCTCCCGGATCGCCGCGCAGGTCGTCACGGGCATCGGCTTCGTCGGCGCCGGCGTGATCTTCGTGAATCGCGGCAACGTCGTCGGGCTGACCACGGCGGCCTCCATCTGGGTGACGGCGGCGGTCGGGATGGCGTGCGGCGCCGGTCTTCCCCTGCTCGCCGTCGCGGGGACCACTCTGCACCTCGTGACTGTCGGCACATTGCCGATCGCCGAACGGCTCCTCCGCAGGAGGTCGGAGAACCAGCTGCTCGTCCGGGTCTCTCCGACCGGAGAGCAGCTCGGTACCGTGCTCGACAGTCTCGCCACCGCGGGCATGCACGCGCGCGTGGACGACCTTCGCCGACGTTCCGACCGCGATCTCGAACTCGCCGTTCACGTGCGCGGCAAGCAGAAAGACGCCGATCGGCTCCTCGCGGAGCTGGGTTCGATCGACGGCGTGGTGAGCGTGACCTCCGGGCCGATTCGCGGTGGTTAGCGTCCGTTGTTCGCCACGTGCGGGTGAAGATGTCACCCACTCAGACAGAAGGCCGCCCGCGGACGGCGGCATCGGCCTCTGAAGCCGGAATCGAAAACGGCAAGGGCTGGCGGAGTCCAGGCTCCACCAGCCCTCACCGTGCATGGTCGTGATTTACGTGCTTTCCGTCAGTCGCCCACCGTGGCAGCTCCATAAGGCCCGTACTTCCAGGGAAACACGTGCCCTCGCCGCGACGGGATCGGACCACACTCGGGCCGTTTCACGTTCAGAACAGCGACGGTACCGCGTTCTGGGCGAGCTGGAGGGCCTGCTGCGGGAACCAGGCGCCCGCCGCCGGGTCCACGATTCCACCCCACTCGGGGTCTGTCGTACTCCCGCTGATGCCGCGGTTGCACTGGCCGTCCGACTGGCCCGGCGTCTTCACCCAGAGGAACGCGTCCAGCAGGGGATACGCCGCCTGTGCGGGCGCCGCCTGGGGACGGGCGCCCAGTCCCGCTCCGGGAGGGTTGCACCAGGTCTGAGGGTCCGGGTAGCCCGCGGACGCGGGCGCAGCCCACGGCCCTCGTCCGTTGCGGCTCGTGTCGAGCACGTAATGGGCTGTCGGTGTCGCTGTACCCAGGATGCTCGCGTACCGCGAGTCGATCCCCGCGGTGTTGAGCGCCGAGTCGGTGGCCGTCGGGCTCCACTGGCCGTTCGGGTTCAGGGCCGTGCCGGTCCAGTTGTTGGCTGGTCCGCCACTCCAGTACATGTCGCCGCAGCTGCCGGTGTCGCCGGCCTTGACGGACGTCGTGTAGGCGAGGCAGTCGGAGACCCAGCTGCCGTACTCCTCGAGGTTCGGAGTGAACTGGTAGTTGGAGACATTGAGGGAGAAGCCCTGAACGTCCGCCACGCCGGCCTGCTCCAGGCGCGTGGTGATGTCGCCGACCGAGTGCCACGCGCTGTGGCCGGCGTCGAGGTAGACGAGGGCCTGCGGATCCGACTTCGTGATCGTCATCCCGGCGTACTTGATGTCTGCGATCCGTCCCGCCGTCAGCGCCGCGACATCCTGGCCGGGGTAGGCAGAGGGGCAGTCGCTGGGCAGGTTGGCGAGTCCATCCGGCTCGACGATCACGATGACGCGCTGGGAGCTGCTCAGGCCTGCGGCGAGTCCGTCCACCCACGTCCGGTACGCCTCATCGCTGCCGGCGCCTCCGGAGGAGTACTGCGAGCAGTCCCTGCCGGGCACGTTGTAGACCACCAGCGTCGGCACCGTCCGGGTGAGGGTGGATTCCACGACGACCGTGCGCACCTTCTGCTTGACCACGGCGGCCGTGCCGTCGGTGAACCACACCGCCTGCGGTGTTGCGATCTCCTTGGTGATCAGCGCCGCGTCCTTCAGGTCGCGCTTTGCGATGAGCTGCCCGACCTGCTTCACCGC
Organism: Leifsonia sp. McL0607; assembly: GCF_049993355.1. Taxonomy (GTDB): domain Bacteria; phylum Actinomycetota; class Actinomycetes; order Actinomycetales; family Microbacteriaceae; genus Leifsonia. The sequence goes on from NZ_CP188253.1 coordinate 189,166, forward strand.
CCCGGCGCTGGGCGTCGGCGTGAAGAAGCGGGTGGCGGGAGGCAGCGGTTGGGGGTTCGGGTCGGCGAGCGCAGGCGCGGCGCCCGCGAGTTGAGTCAGTGCCAGGGCGACCGAGATGGCGGTCAGGGCGAGGCCGCCTCGGCGGACAACTCTTCGGCTCATCGTGCTCCTTCGCAATTCACCGGGGTGTGAGAGCGCTCACACGCGTGGTTCACAAACTAGGCCCCCGGGCGCACAACCTCAAGACCTCCGCGAGACGGATCTCGCCGAGGGCCGCCGCGTGCGCGGCAGCCGGGACCCTGGCATCAACCGCTCCATCTCGGACCACCCGTCGTCAGAGGTCTCCTGTCGCGTCACTGTTCACGGTTGAGCTCAGCCGCTGACGGGATCCTCAGTCGGTTGGATTGCCATCAACCGGCGGCCTGATGGAGGCCGGCCCGACGCGCACGCAGCAGCCGCCCTCCAGCGGCTCCAGCCACGTCTCGCGTGGATCGCTCGCTCCGGCGCTGAGCGCTGCGACATAGGCCACGTTGGCCGAGCAGATCACGTCGGTGTGGCGGCTCGACAGGCGGTGGAACGGGCAGTTGGCGAGCACGTAACCGCCCTGGTCGTCGTCGACCGGCTCGTAGCCGAGATCGCCGAGGGTGTCGCCCAGCGGCCGGGTCGCATCGCTGCCACGCGCGCCGTTCTCGGCTGCGACACTCAGCAAGCACTCCCGAACGGGTCGTCCCGTGCCGTCGGAGAGCTCGACCGCGCTCGCGAGCAGCTCGCCGGCCAGGTCGTACCGCCGGGGAGGGATGGTCGCCGCGAACTCATCGCGAGCGAGGGAGTAGAACTTCGCCGGGCGCCCCGAGCCCGGGCCGCGCCTGTCGCCGCGATGACGGAACTCCGCGACCAGCACGCCGGAGTCGACCAGCTTCTCGAGGTGGAAGGCCCCAGTGGCCCGCGGAACACCCACGCGGTCGGCGAGCTCGTCGCGCCCCAACGGCTCGCCGGAGGCCTCCAGGAGGCGCACCAGCTCACGGCGCACGGGCTCTGCGAGCGCCGCGACCGCGGTCAGATCATCGTTGGTCATGCACCCATCATAGCTCTAAAAAAGTAGTTCTTGACAAAAGAAGAGACGCGTACGTATCCTCGCCCCAGAAGCTCGGGACAGCACGAAGCCGGAGGACAGCACGAGGAGGCCACGATGTCGCTGACGACAGAGTTCCATGAGGACCACCCACCGCTCCGCCCGGTCCACGACCCGCTGCCAGGACCGTGGACGGGCACAATCGACCGGCCGCGCGCCGAGGCCGCGATCGCCGACCTCCTGAACGCGCTCGGGCGCGACACCGCCGACCCGCAGCTGACCGACACCCCACGGCGGGTGGCAGCCGCCTTCGCCGAGCTGCTCGACGCTCCGCCGCTGCGGCCGACCACCTTCCCGAACGACGACGACTACGACGACCTGGTGCTGTTGCGCGACATCCCGTTCACCTCGCTGTGCGCGCACCACCTGATGCCGTTTCGCGGCGTGGCCCACGTCGGCTATCTGCCCGGCGATCGGCTGCTCGGCCTCTCGAAGCTCGCCCGTGCCGTCGAGCATTTCTCGCGCGACCTACAGCTTCAGGAACGACTGACGGTGCAGGTCGCCGACTGGCTCGACGCCGAGCTGGAGCCGCGCGGGGTCGGAGTGGTGCTGGAGGCCGAGCACCTCTGCATGGCGGTGCGCGGCGTGCGCGCTCCCGGCGCCATGACCCGCACCTCGCGGTTCACGGGCGAGCTCGCAGGCCCAGGAGCGCGTCGCTTCGACGACGCACGCCGCTTCGCTGTGGGGAGGGCCGAGCGATGAACTCACCGTTCCAGATCGCGATCGTCGGAGCCTCCCTCGCCGGCGCCACCGCTGCGACCGCCTTGCGGGAGGCCGGCTACGACGGCGCCATCCGGCTGTTCGGCGCCGAGAGTCACCTGCCCTACATCCGTCCGCCGCTCTCCAAGGGCTACCTCGCTGGCACCGACCTCCGTGCCTCCCTCGACGTACACGAGGAGGCCTGGTATCGCGACAACGACATCGACCTCCACCTCGGCACGCGCATCGCGCGACTCGACCCGACGGCCGGCACGGTGACCGACTCCGACAGGATGACCCACCGCTTCGACCGGGCCCTGCTGGCGACCGGCTCGGTCCCGCGTCGACTGCCCATCCGAGGCGCCGACCTCGACGGTGTGCTCTCGCTGCGCACCCTCGACGACAGCGACCGGCTGCGCGAGATCATCGCGGGTGGCGGCCGGGAGGTCGTGCTGATCGGCTCCGGCTGGATCGGGATGGAGGTGGCGGCGAGCGCTCGCACTCTCGGCAACGAGGTCACCATCCTGGAGCGCGACCCGATCCCGCTGGCGGGCGCGCTCGGCGACGAACTCGGCAGCTACTTCGCCGACGTGCACGCGGCGCACGGTGTCGGCATCCGGACCTGCGTCGAGGTCGACTCCATCGCCGGCGAGGGCGGCCACGCCACCGGCGTGCGCCTGGCGGACGGCGACGTGGTGCCCGCCGACGTCGTGATCGTCGGTGTCGGCGCTGTGCCCGTCATCGAGTTGGCCGAGCACGCAGGGCTCGCGGTCCGCAACGGCGTGCTCACCGATTCGTCGCTGCGGACGAGCGCGCCGAACGTGTGGGCCGCTGGCGACATAGCGTTCGCCGTCCACCCGCTGATCGACGGGAGGCTGCGCAGCGAGCACTGGGCCAACGCGATCGATGGGGGCACGACCGCCGCCAGGGCAATGCTCGGCGAGCGCGTCGAGCACGACGCCGTGCCGTACTTCTTCACCGATCAGTTCGACGTGGGGATGGAGTACGCCGGCTTCGCGCCGCTCACCGCGGGTGCTGAGGTGGTCTACCGCGGGGAGCCGTCCTCCGGCTCGTTCATCGCCTTCTGGCTGCGCGAGAACCGGGTGGTCGCCGGCATGAACGTGAACGTCTGGGACGTCAACGACGACATCAAGTCGCTCGTGGCCTCACGCGCTCCGGTCGCTCGCGAGCGCCTTCGCGATCCGGACCTCCCCCTTCCGGACCTCCTGAGCGCCCCGGGGTCTCAGGCCGCGGGGTCTCGGGCCGCGGAGACTCAGGCCGCGAAGTCTCAGACCGTCGAGGGGCGGGCCGCATCGTGACCACGACCGCCACCGCGTCCGCCCAGCCCGCCGAGGGGCACGTTAGTGCCCCTAAAATGCGGTTTTAGGGGCGATAACGTGCCCCTCGGCGGGCTAGCGTGCGCTGGCCGCGCGCTCAGCGCCCCTCGTCGGTCTCCTCGGTGTCGGCCTCCTCGGTGCTCTCCTCCTTCTCGGGGTGCGCTTCGTGCTCCGCCTTCGGGTAGTTCCCGATGCGCTGATGGGTGCTCCTCACGATCGGAGGCCTCCCCTCACGCTGAGAGCCCACGTATGCGCCCGCGATCTCGGTGTCGGGCCCCGGGTGCCCTTCGCCCTCGGTGTACTGACCGTGGACGGTGCGGCCTTCTGCCGTCTCGGGCTCGGCCTGGGTGTACCGGCCCTCGACCGCGTCGCGTTCCTGCGCTTCGACCATGTCGATCGCCTCCTTAGTTGCGACATCGCAATTATCCCCCGATGGCTACCCGCACGGAAGGGGGCGAACGGCGCTCCAAGGCGGCTCGCGCGTCCATCAGCCGCACGTCCGTACGCATAGCCGGCGATACGCGGTAGAACTAGAGGGTGAGTCACGACGACCAGCACGCCAGAGAAGTCGACGCCGCACTCCGGGCGGCCGATGTGATGATGCGGGTGGCCGCGCGGTCCGTGTCCGAGGTGGAGGACATCGTCACGTCACCGCAGCTGCGCGTGCTGGTGATGATCGCGACGCACGGGCCGCAGACTCTCGGCAACGTCGCGACCGAACTGGGCGTGCACGCCTCCAACGCCACCCGCACGTGCGAGAAGCTGGTGCGCGCCGGATTGGTCCACCGCACCGAAGATCCCGACGACCGCCGCTTCGTGCGCGTCGCGCTGACCTCCGCCGGCGCCGAGCTGGTGCAGCGCGTCATCGGTCACCGCCGGTCCGCTCTGGCGGAGGTTCTGGCCGAGATGGACCCCGACGAGCGAAGCGTCGCGGTGGCGTCGTTCCGCGCCTTCGCCCGCGCGGCAGGCGACCTGCCCGACGCGGACGGGCGGTTCACCCTGCTGCTGCCCGGAACGGCGGGCGTCTAGACGGTTTGGAGTGACCCTCTTCGGGTGAGGGGGTTACGGGACGGGGCCACGCTCACAAAACTCGTGGGTTACCGGGTGGAGGTGGTCCGCCCGGCCTATCCGACAGTTGTGGGAGGCCCCGTGTTCACTGAGCGTACGAGTGTTGGACTGGATGTGCATGCTCGTTCCGTCGCGGCAGCGGCGATTGATGTGTGACAGGCGAGTTGTTTCAGGCGAAGCTGCCGCCGGGCAGCGATCGGATTCTGGAATGGGTGCGGGGTCTGCCGGGCCCGATCGCGGTCGCATATGAGGCAGGCCCGACGGGGTTCGGGTTGTGTTGACGGCCGCGGGGGTGCGTTGCGTAGTCGCGGCTCCATCGAAGCTGCAAATCCCAGCGGGGATCCGGTGAAGACCAACGCGACAGACGCCGTGCACCTGGCCCGGTTGCTGCGGTTGGATGAGGTCACCCCGGTCTCGGTCCCCTCTGCCGATCAGGAAGCCGCACGGGATCTGGTGCGGGCCCGGGAAGACTGCAGGGGCGATCTGATGCGTTCCCGTCATCGGCTGAGCAAACTGTTGCTGCGACAGGGGCTCGTCTACGACGAGGGTGCCGCGTGGACGACTAAACATGACCGGTGGCTCACCCAGCAGCACCTGACCGGCTCCGCATCGCGGGCCGCATTCGATGCGGAGTATGAGACCGTACTGCAGATCAAGGCCCGTCGAGACCGACTCGACAAGGCGATCGCAGACCTCGCGAACGATAGCGAGTTCACCCCGATCGGGCGCCGGCTGGGATGCTTGCGTGGGGTGAGCGTGCTGACCGGGATCGCTCGCGGTCGAAATCGGCGACTGGACACGGTTCACGGGGAACAGCATCGGCTCGTTCGTCGGCTTGATGCCCTCCGAGTTCTCCTCGGGTCAGTCTCGAATGCAGGGACCGATCACCAAGACCGGCAATGGACATGCCCGTCGCCTGCTCGTCGAAGCCGCCTGGTGTCGCCGCTCGTGAAGAACTGAACACATTCGCTCTTTGAGAACTGGACACCTACTCCACGATTGGACGGGTGATCTCCTTGGAGCATTGGGCCTTGATTCGGCAGTTGCATCTGGCGGAAGGAGTGCCGAAGGCGCAGATCGCAAGACAGCTCGGGATCTCGCGCACGACGGTGTTGAAGGCGTTGGCTTCGGAGTCGCCGCCGAGGTTCCAGACCCCGGACCGGCCGTCCTCGTTCGACGAGTTCGAGCCGCGGGTGCGGTCGCTGCTGGCCGAGTTCCCGACGATGCCGGCGACGGTGATCGCTGAACGGGTCGGCTGGGCAGGATCGCCGTCGTGGTTCCGGAAAAGGGTTGCGTTGCTACGGCCGGAGTATGCGCCGAAGGATCCTGCGGACCGGTTGGACTACTCCCCGGGCGATCAGGTCCAGTGCGATCTCTGGTTCCCGCCGGTTCGGGTCCCGACCGGGACCGGGGCAGTGGGCGTCGTTCCCGGTGTTGGTGATCGTGGCCTCGTATTCACGGTTCATCACCGCCCGGATGCTGCCGACCCGCAGGACACCGGATCTGCTGGCGGGCATGTGGTCGCTGCTGAGCCAGCAGCTCGGCGCGGTTCCCCGCCGACTGATCTGGGATAACGAGGCCGGCATCGGCCGCCGGAACCATCTCGCGGAGGGCGTCGCTGGGTTCTGCGGGACTCTGGCGACCCGGATGGTTCAGCTCAAACCCTTCGACCCGGAGTCCAAGGGCATCGTCGAACGAGCGAACCAGTACTTGGAGACCTCGTTCATGCCCGGACGGCAGTTCGAGCACCCCGACGACTTCAACGCGCAACTGGTGACCTGGCTGGCCAGAGCGAATCAACGAACGGTGCGATCGCTGCAGGCCAGCCCGACTCAGCTGATCGAGCTCGACCGGAAGGCAATGCTTGTCCTGCCGCCGGTTGATCCGCAGGCCGGGTTCCGCAACCGGATCCGAGTCGGCCGGGACTACTACACGCCCGTCCTCGGCAACGACTACTCCGTCGACCCGGCAGTGATCGATCGGATGGTCGATATCAGCGCCGACCTGGAACGGGTCCAAGCCCGCCTCGCCGGTCGGCTGGTCGCCGACCATCCCCGCAGCTGGGGACGCGCAGGACGGATCACCGACCCCGAACACGTCAGCAACGCCGGCCGGCTGCGAACCGCGTTCCAGCAACCGCGCCCGAAGACCATCGACGATGCCGGGATCCTGCGGGATCTGGCCGACTACGACGCCTTCTTCGGCATCACCCTCGACCAGGAGGAGCACACCGCATGACCACCACCGCTATCAAGCAGATCGACCACCTCGCCCGGGCGCTGAAAGCGCCGCGCATCCAGGAGCACGCCGCCCGGCTGGCCGACCAGGCCCGCGACGCCGGCTGGTCCCACGAAGAATACCTAGCCGCCGTCCTGGACCGGGAAGTCTCCGCCCGGGACTCCTCCGGATCAGAGCTGCGGATCCGGGCGGCGGGGTTCCCCGCCCGCAAGACGATCGAGGACTACGTGTTCGATCACCAACCCGCACTCAAACGCGACACCATCCTTCACCTGGCCGGCGGGGCCTTCCTCGCAGGCGGGCAGAACGTCGTCCTGATCGGCCCGCCCGGAACCGGAAAGACGCACCTGGCGATCGCGCTCGGCATCAGAGCCGCCCACCTCGGCCACCGGGTCCTGTTCGGCACCGCGACCGAATGGGTCACCCGCCTGCAAGCGGCCCACGCGGTCGGCAAGCTCGGCGCCGAACTGGCCAAGCTGCGCCGCTACGGGCTGATCATCGTCGACGAGGTCGGCTACATCCCGATCGAGCAAGACGCCGCGAACCTGTTCTTCCAACTCGTCTCATCCCGCTACGAACACGCGTCGCTGATCCTAACCAGCAACATGCCCTTCGCCCGCTGGGGCGACGTCTTCTCCGACCAGGTCGTCGCCGCGGCCATGATCGACCGCATCGTCCATCACGCCGAAGTCGTCACCTTGAAGGGCTCCAGCTATCGACTCAGAAACACCGAGATCGAGACGCTACCCTCCGTCCGCGCCGAAAACGCGGCAAACTAACCACACACAACTGTTCAGATCTCAAAGAGCGAAACTGACCAGTTCCTAACGAGCGCCGACACCTGGCACCACCAGCCCCAATATCGCCTCGGTGCTGTGCTACGCAGACGGTGGGATCTCACGTCCGCCGCTGCGAGGGCTCGTGGTGATCTCGGGAACCGGCGCGAACATCGCCGTCGCCCGCGAACTCGCCGGCTGGTGCTGGTCGTTGGCCGTCATGAGCGACTGACCCCCTGAGCTGCTTCGTGACCTGACAGGCCGGTGGCAGCGCGAGGAGCGACCCGCGACACAGCTATGAGCAGCCGACATCGTCGACGACGCTCGATCCTAGACACGCGATCCCGCTCCCGCCGAAGAACCATCCTGCGGTAACCAACCCGCGAATATCAGACTGACCGCGCGTCGAAGACACGCTCACCAACCAATCACACCACGAAGCAAGAGGCGCCGCCCAGGAGCACTCCCGGACGGCGCCTCACCACGCCCTCTTAACAAGAAGGCACTACATATCAGCTGTAGCCACACACGACCAGGCCCCCTCCGCCGGATGCGGAAGGGGCCTGGTCGACGTCGAGATCAGAGGACGGAGAATATTCCGCGCGACGTATACCCCCCCGATCCAGGTTCGCGCATGAGGCACACATCCGTGGTGATGTATTCCGGGGCCTTCACGCCGCGGACGATATACCCGCCGCGTGAATCGGTGCTGAACGTCGCAGGGCCACTGAAACCTTCGGGATATACCACCTCGTGCAAGGTCCCCCAGCTCATCGACTGTCCGGGCACGTCGCGAGTCTCGCCCGGGGCGAAGACGGTTATCGCCGGCGTGGTCGACATATTGTTGTAGAGGTCGATGATGCCCGGATCGGCTCGGTTGTACACAGCGACCTCGAACGCTAGGTAGCCGGGGGCAGAGATGTCAAAGAAGCCGCCCGCACCGTCCGCCCGACCGGTGTCAATGGGGGTTAGGATCGGCAGAGCGAAGGCTCCGGTGAGTTGGTCCACCGGCACGGTCTGACCGTTCGTGAACCCGGTCACGTTCTCGTATTGTATGCCCTCGCTAAGCGTTTTCCAGGCGATGCTGACCGTGGCGGGAAGGTCAGCACCGGGTGTGACCCGGTTGACCGTACCGGTGATCGCATATGTTCCTCGCGGAGCGGGGAGGTCCTTACCAGCCGCGTATATCGCCTGGGGCGTCGAGATGTATCCGAGCACCAGTGTGATCGCGACGCTCGCCGTCCCGAAGCCCGGCGCGCTCGCGGTGATCGAACCGTCGAGGGTGCCCGCGCTCACGCCGGCGACGAGGAACTCACCGGTGGCCTGGTCGACAGGAACCGTGACAGGACCGGAGAACCCGTCCGGATACGCGATGCTCACCTCGGCCGGGTACCCCGTACCCGACGTCCGGGTCAGCACCCCACTGAGGGCGAATGTAGACGCCGCACCCGCGTTGACCTCGGACTGCTTGAACGCCATCGTGCCGTTCGCCGCCTGCCCGGTGATGAACGCTACCGCAGTGCGACCACTCGCCGTCGCGGTGACCTCCACCTCGCCCTCCGCCTTCAGCAGCATCGCCGGCGGGTAGGCGACACCGGCATCGTTGGTGGCCTCCGTCACGGTTTGCTCACCATCTGCACCGAAGCCACCAAGCGAAGCGTTGGCGACGGTGAACGTCACCATCACACCCGCCGAAGGGCTATCGTCGGCCAAAACGGTCGCGTAGACGACGTCCGGGGCCAGCATCCCGACCACCGCCGTGGCCGGCGCGTCCAACGTCAGCGTCACGACCGGCCCCGACGCAGCATGCGCGGGCGAAGCGACCGACATCGCGATCACCGGGGCAGCCCAGGCGGCCGCGCCGACGACCGTGCGCCGCCGCAGCATTTTGTCCTGTGTCGTCGCCTCGTCAGCGATCGGATCGGTCGATTTGCTCTCATTCATGGCATTCTCCTATTTTGGGTGCTACGGAGCCCGGCTCACGCTCGCGTGCCCGCGCGACTCGGTCGAGTAGAGGCACCACAGGGCACAGGGCATTGCTCGGCGGAAAGGGTCACCGACGGCCCCAATACAAGGCACTGCATCACTGTTTCGCCGGAGGCCGATCAAATATTATACCATGATTCTAAATGCCATGCGGTTACCCGATCGACCCAGGATCGCACGCGGCGCGACGCCGTCAGGCGAGAGGCTCGGCGCCACAACGCACGCATAGCCCCTGCGCTTTGCGGACCACACCGCACTCGCGGCACCCGAAGGCGAGCCAGCATTCGTCGCCGCCCGCTTCCGCATCCCCACCCGACTCGGAGGGCGGAACCACCGCCCGACCCCCACCCCGCGACCTCAGCGCCCAGTACGACGACGCCGGCGCCAGGTTCGCGGTTCCATCGGCAGTGAGCGACGCCAAGCAAGACGACCCGGGTGTCCGCATACAGGCAGGACGGCCGCACCACGCGATTCTGCCGGCGGGCGTCACCGGCCGTCGGGCACGCCCGCCGCGAGCTCGGCGAACACATCGGCCGCATCGTCGAACCGCGACAGCCCGGCGCTCTGACCCATCCAGAGCGAAAGCAGCTCCGGTCGGTCGCCCTGCGCCTGCGCCGCGCGGCGGAACACGCCGGTGAGGATGTGCGGAAGGGGCCTGGTCGACGTCGAGATCAGAGGACGGAGAATATTCCGCGCGACGTATACCCCCCCGATCCAGGTTCGCGCATGAGGCACACATCCGTGGTGATGTATTCCGGGGCCTTCACGCCGCGGACGATATACCCGCCGCGTGAATCGGTGCTGAACGTCGCAGGGCCACTGAAACCTTCGGGATATACCACCTCGTGCAAGGTCCCCCAGCTCATCGACTGTCCGGGCACGTCGCGAGTCTCGCCCGGGGCGAAGACGGTTATCGCCGGCGTGGTCGACATATTGTTGTAGAGGTCGATGATGCCCGGATCGGCTCGGTTGTACACAGCGACCTCGAACGCTAGGTAGCCGGGGGCAGAGATGTCAAAGAAGCCGCCCGCACCGTCCGCCCGACCGGTGTCAATGGGGGTTAGGATCGGCAGAGCGAAGGCTCCGGTGAGTTGGTCCACCGGCACGGTCTGACCGTTCGTGAACCCGGTCACGTTCTCGTATTGTATGCCCTCGCTAAGCGTTTTCCAGGCGATGCTGACCGTGGCGGGAAGGTTGGCACCGGGTGTGACCCGGTTGACCGTACCGGTGATCGCATATGTTCCTCGCGGAGCGGGGAGGTCCTTACCAGCCCCGTATATCGCCTGGGGCGTCGAGATGTATCCGAGCACCAGTGTGATCGCGACGCTCGCCGTCCCGAAGCCCGGCGCGCTCGCGATGATCGAACCGTCGAGGGTGCCCGCGCTCACGCCGGCGACGAGGAACTCACCGGTGGCCTGGTCGACAGGAACCGTGACAGGACCGGAGAACCCGTCCGGATACGCGATGCTCACCTCGGCCGGGTACCCCGTACCCGACGTCCGGGTCAGCACCCCACTGAGGGCGAATGTAGACGCCGCAGCCGCGTTGACCTCGGACTGCTTGAACGCCATCGTGCCGTTCGCCGCCTGCCCGGTGATGAGCGCTACCGCAGTGCGACCACTCGCCGTCGCGGTGACCTCCACCTCGCCCTCCGCCTTCAGCAGCATCGCCGGCGGGTAGGCGACACCGGCATCGTTGGTGGCCTCCGTCACGGTTTGCTCACCATCTGCACCGAAGCCACCAAGCGAAGCGTTGGCGACGGTGAACGTCACCATCACACCCGCCGCAGGGCTATCGTCGGCCAAAACGGTCGCGTAGACGACGTCCGGGGCCAGCATCCCGACCACCGCCGTGGCCGGCGCGTCCAACGTCAGCGTCACGACCGGCCCCGACGAAGCATGCGCGGGCGAAGCGACCGACATCGCGATCACCGGGGCAGCCCAGGCGGCCGTGCCGACGACCGTGCGCCGCCGCAGCATTTTGTCCCGTGTCGTCGCCTCGTCAGCGATCGGATCGGTCGATTTGCTCTCATTCATGGAATTCTCCTATTTTGGGTACTACGGAGCCCGGCTCACGCTCGCGTGCCCGCGCGACTCGGTCGAGTAGAGGCACCACAGGGCACACGGCATTGCTCGGCGGAAAGGGTCACGGACGGCCCCGATACAAGGCACTGCATCACTGTTTCGCCCGGAGGCCGAGCATATAGAATACCATGGTTCTAAATGCCATGCGGTTACCCGATCGACCCAGGATCGCACGCGGCGCGACGCCGTCAGGCGAGAGGCTCGGCGCCACAACGCACGCATAGCCCCTGCGCTTTGCGGACCACACCGCACTCGCGGCACCCGAAGGCGAGCCAGCATTCGTCGCCGCCCGCTTCCGCATCCCCACCCGACTCGGAGGGCGGAACCACCGCCCGACCCCCACCCCGCGACCTCAGCGCCCAGTACGACGACGCCGGCGCCAGGTTCGCGGTTCCATCGGCAGTGAGCGACGCCAAGCAAGACGACCCGGGTGTCCGCATACAGGCAGGACGGCCGCACCACGCGATTCTGCCGGCGGGCGTCACCGGCCGTCGGGCACGCCCGCCGCGAGCTCGGCGAACACATCGGCCGCATCGTCGAACCGCGACAGCCCGGCGCTCTGACCCATCCAGAGCGAAAGCAGCTCCGGTCGGTCGCCCTGCGCCTGCGCCGCGCGGCGGAACACGCCGGTGAGGATGTTCTGCAGCGGGAAAGTCGCGCCCGCACCGCTCTGCTCGATCGAGCGCACGGCGCGGTTCGGGAGGCCGCGGGCGACCCGGCCGCTCATGGCGCGGGTGAGCACGGTGTCAGTGGCGAGCGCGGCGCGGATGCGCTCGCGGTGGATCGCCGGCGCCGCGGACTGCGCCGTGGCGAGGAAGACCGTACCGGCCTGCACCGCCGAGGCTCCGAGCGCGAACGCGGCGGCCACGCCCCGGCGGTCGGCGATCCCACCCGCCGCGATCACCGGGATGCCGACGGCGTCCACGACCTGCGGGATGAGTGAGAGGCCGCCCACCAGGCTCCGCTCCGACTCGAGAAGGAACGAGGACCGGTGGCCCGCAGCCTCGGCTCCGGAAGCGACGACGGCGTCCACGCCCCCGGCCTCCTGAGCCCGCGCCTCGTCGACCGTCGTCGCGGCACCGATGACCACGATCCCCCGGCGGTGCGCCTCCTCGACCACGTTGCGCGACGGCACGCCGAACACGAAGCTGAGCGCGGCCGGTCTGGCGTCGAGGGCGGCCTCCAGCTGCTCGTCGAACCGGGGAAGCGGCGCGACGGGCCACTCGGGAGGCCGCACCCCGGCCTCCGCGTACAACTCGGCCATCCCCTCGACGGCGCGGTCGAACTCTCCACGATCGAACGCCGCGGGATCGTGCTCCCCGGCCTCCCGGTGCGGCAGCCAGAGGTTGAGCGCGAAGGGGCGATCAGTGCGAGCGCGCAGTTCGGTCGCCGTCGCGCGGATTCGGTCGCCGTCGAATCCGTACAGCCCGTACGAGCCCAGACCGCCCGCCGTGCTCACGGCCGCGGTCAGGTCGATGGATGAGAGCCCGCCGAACGGACCCAGCACCACCGGCACGTCGATTCCCAGCCGGCTGGTCAGACTCATTCACACGTCTCCCGATCTGTGCGCGTGCGCAAAAAGACTTCATTGCACAATCGCACATATTGGCGTACCACTGATCATATCGGCGCGATGGCGCGCCAGGACGCGCACCAGCGCGCCCGTACCTGTTCCCGTGCGGAGGTGCGGAAATGAGCGATGACACGATCCCTGTCCTGGTCCGGGGCTGGGGCCTCAAACGGCGCGGAGGGCTCTGGGGCGAATGCCTCGCTGAGTTCCTCGGGACGTTCGTCCTGATCGCGTTCGGTGACGGAGTGGTGGCGATGGCCGTCGCGGCACTCCCCGGGTCGGGCCGAACCGAAGGCCCGACGACCTTCTTCCTGGGCACCGGCGACTGGCTCCTGATCACGTGGGGATGGGCGATGGCCGTCGTCTTCGGCGTCTACATCGCCGGAGGCGTGAGCGGCGCTCACCTGAACCCGGCCGTGACACTCGCCTTCGCGGTGCGACGCGGATTCGCCTGGGTGAAGGTCCTCCCTTACATGGCGTCCCAGCTGCTCGGCGCGTTCGTCGCAGCAGCCCTCGTGCTCGGCGTCTACGCTCCCGCGATCGGGGCGTTCGATGCAGCGAGCAAAGGTGCGAAGGTGAACGGCCACACGTTGGCGTCGTTCTCGATCTTCGCGACCTTCCCCGCCCCGTATTACAACGGCAACATGTGGGGGCCGCTGTTCGACCAGATCGTCGGGACGATGTTCCTGGTCCTCCTGATCGTCGCCGTCATCGACATGCGCAACACGGCGGTGCAGTCGAACCTCGGCCCGCTGATCGTCGGCTTCGCCGTCGCCGCCATCGGCATGTCGTACGGCGCCAACGCAGGCTACGCGATCAACCCGGCTCGTGACCTCGGGCCGCGTCTGCTCGCCTGGGTCGCCGGCTGGGGGAATCTCGCGGTGCCCGGAAACGGGGCCTGGTTCAGCGGCTACATGTGGGTGCCCATCCTCGGGCCGCTGATCGGCGGCGTGATCGGCGTGCTCGTGTACGACCTCTTCGTCGGCGACGTCCTGCACGCGCGCCTGCTGCGGGCGAAGCCGCTCGTGCCCGGGCGCGTACCCGCGGACATCGCCGCCGACGCTGCCGCGGCGGACGCGGCCCTCGCGGCCGAGCGGCCGCCGGGCCCAGACACACCTGAGCCGGACATCGTGACCCGCGCCGACACCCGCGCGCCTCGCCGCGGCGGCGGGCCGCGCTCACCGAACGGCCGGTGAGCGGCACCCGGCGGGCATCGCCGAGCTGCCGGACGCGGCCGCGCGCCGCGCCCGGTAGCGTCATGGTGTGGACTCAGCGGCCGAGGTGGTGATCGAGGTCCCGACCGCGGCCGGCCAGGGGCGCCTGACCGTGGCGGCGGCCGCTCAGCCCCGTGCGCTGCTCTGGATCGGCCATGGTGCGGGCGGTGGCATCGGTGCGGCCGATCTCGTGGCGCTCGCCTCCGAACTCCCCTCCACCGGGATCACCGTGGCCCGGTACGAGCAGCCCTGGCGGGTCGCCGGCAGGCGGGTGGCCTCCCGCGCGCCCGCGCTCGACGCCGCCTGGCTCGAGACCGCACCCGCCGTCGATGAGCTCGCGGGCGGCCTCCCGGTGATCGTGGGCGGTCGTAGCGCTGGAGCACGCGTGGCCTGCCGCACCGCCGGCGCCACCGGAGCCGCCGCCGTGCTGTGCCTGGCGTTTCCCCTCCATCCGCCCGGCCGGCCCGACGCCTCGCGCCTCGACGAACTGCTGACGCCGACGGTGCCCACCCTCGTGCTGCAGGGCGATCGCGACACCTTCGGCGGCGCCGAGCTGTTGCGCGCCGCGGTGGAGGCCGCGCCCGGCGACCGCGCGAGCCTCCGCGTCGTGACTGTGCCCGGTGCCGACCACGGGATGAAGACGCTGAAGTCGTCGCCGTTCGGCGCCCGCGATGTGCGCGAGCTGATCGTGGCGACGACCTCCGCGTTCATCGACGATGTGCTGTCGGCGCCCACCTCCCGCTGACCCCCTCCCGCCTCCCTGCCGCTCGCCCTTTTGAGGCGCGAAGAAAAAATTGCTATTCAGTGTTGCTAACTACTGGTACTCGGCGTTACTATCTAGTGGTAGTCAACAGCACTGAGTAGTTAGGAGGGCGTCATGGGCAAGCAGACCACCGAGATGCTGAAGGGCACTCTCGAGGGCATCGTCCTCGCCATCCTGTCGACCCGGTCCGCGTACGGATACGAGATCACCTCGTGGCTGCGTGACCAGGGGTTCGACGACATCGCCGAGGGCACCGTGTACGCCCTGCTCGTCCGAGTGGAGCAGCGCGGCCTCGTCGACGTAGAGAAGGTCCCGTCCGAGAAGGGGCCGCCCCGCAAGGTGTACTCGCTCAACGCAGCGGGACGCGAATACCTCGAAGAATTCTGGAGGACCTGGAGCTTCCTCGCAGAACGGCTTGAACAGCTCCGAGATGGAGGACACTGAAATGGCGTCGAAGTGGATCGAGCTGGTCACCGGATCGCTCGAGCAGAAGAAGCAGTACCGGCAGCTCAAGGCCCGCCTGGAGGCTCTCCCCGAGCCCTACAACGGCGTCGCGAAGGCGGTCAACCGCTACCTCATGTACAACGGCGGCATCGTCGACGGCGACACGATCATGACGATGATGGGCGACTTCGTCGACCTCTTCGAGCGTGCGGCCACCGACGGCACGCCGATCCGCGAGATCGTCGGCGACGACCCGGTCGAGTTCGCCGACGAGTTCGCCGCCGCCTACGTCGGCACCCGCTGGATCGACAAGGAGCGCGCCCGCCTCACCGAGGCCGTCGAGGCGGCCGAACGAGCCCAGGAGAAGGAATGATGACCCCGACCACGACAGCCGCACCCGCCATCCAGGTGCGCGGCCTCGAGAAGTCCTACAAAGACCTCCACGTGCTGCGCGGCGTCGACTTCGACGTCGAGAAGGGCACCATCTTCGGCCTCCTCGGCTCGAACGGCGCCGGCAAGACCACCGCGGTGAAGATCCTGTCCACCCTGCTCAGGGGAGACACCGGAACCGCGACCGTCAACGGGTTCGACGTCGCCCGCCAGTCCGACGACGTGCGGAGGTCGATCAGCCTCACCGGGCAGTTCGCCGCCGTCGACGAGATCCTCAGCGGACGCGAGAACCTCATCCTGGTCGCCCGCCTCCGCCACCTGAAGAACCCCGCCGGCATCGCCGACGACCTGCTGGCCCGCTTCTCACTGACCGACGCAGGCGGCCGCAAGGTGGGCACGTATTCGGGAGGTATGCGCCGCCGCCTCGACATCGCGATGAGCCTCATCGGCGACCCGCCGGTGGTGTTCCTCGACGAGCCGACGACCGGACTCGACCCGCAAGCGCGCCTCGAGGTCTGGGAGACGGTCAAGCGCCTCGCCGGCCGCGGCACCACCGTGTTGCTCACCACGCAGTACCTCGACGAGGCGGAGCAGCTCGCCGACCGCATCGCGATCCTCCACGAGGGCCGCATCATCGCGAACGGCACGCTCGCCGAGCTCAAGCAGCTCCTCCCCCCGGCCCAGGTCGAGTACGTGGAGAAGCAGCCCAGCCTCGAGGACGTGTTCCTCGCCATCGTCGGACCAGCGGCCTCCACGCAGACCCCGGCCCCCGAGACCTCGAAGGAGTCCTGATGTCCACCGCGAACTTCGTCGCAGACACCACAGTCCTCACCGGGCGGTCCATGAAGCACATCACGCGCAGCCTGGACACGATCATCACGGTCACCATCGTGCCGATCGCCCTCATGCTGCTGTTCGTGTTCGTCCTCGGCGGCGCGATCAACACCGGTCCGGACACCGGTTCGTACGTGAACTACCTGCTGCCCGGGATCATGCTGATCACGATCGCCTCCGGCATCTCGTACACGTCGTACCGACTGTTCATGGACCTGCAAGGAGGGATCTTCGAGCGGTTCCAGTCGATGCCGATCGCCCGGTCGAGCATCCTGTGGGCGCACGTGCTCACCTCGCTGGTCGCCAACATGATCTCGGTCGTGCTGGTCGTGCTGGTGGCGCTGCTGATCGGCTTCCGCACCGGGGCGAGCGCGCTCGCCTGGCTGGGGGTCGCCGGCATCCTCGTCCTGTTCACCTTGGCGCTGACCTGGGTGGCCGTCATCGCCGGCCTCTCGGCGAAGAGCGTGGATGGTGCGGGGGCGTTCGCCTACCCGTTGATCTTCCTGCCGTTCATCAGCTCGGCGTTCGTGCCCACGAACACCATGCCGGCTCCGGTGGCGTGGTTCGCCGAGCACCAGCCGGTGACGCCGATCGTCGACACGATCCGGGCGCTCTTCGCCGAGCAGCCGGTCAGCGGGGACATCTGGATCGCCCTCGCCTGGTGCGTCGGCATCCTCGTGGTCGCCTACGGCTTCGCGATGTCGATCTACCGGCGGCGGATCAGCCGCGGGTGAGCCGGGCCCTCCATCTCCCAGCGACGAGACGGCCGCCGATCCTGAGGGGTCGGCGGCCGTCTCTCGTCTCTCAGCCGGCCATGCGGGCTCAGCCGAGCTCGCGGCGCATGATCCAGCGGACGCTGCCGCCGGAGTGGGCTTCTGTGGCCTGCAGCCGGGCGAAACCGTGCTTCTCGAACAGCTCGACGGTTCCGACGTAGCCGCTGATGACGTCCACGCGTTCGCCGGCGGTGTCGACCGGGTAGCCCTCCACGATCGCCGCGCCCTTCGCGCGTGCGTGCTCGACCGCGCCGTCGAGGAGGTCGTGCATCAGCCCGCGCTTGCGGAAGCCTCCGCGCACGACGAAGCAGACGATCGACCACGGGTCGAGCTCCTCGTCGACATGCGGGATGGTGCGCGAGTTCATCAGCCGCCGATAGGTCGACTTGGGCGCGACGGAGCACCAGCCGGCGACCTCCCCGTCGGCGTACACCAGCACGCCCGGCCCCGGCTCGGTCTCGCACTCGCGGTGCATGTAGTCGATGCGCTCAGGCATCGGCAGTCGTGCGTCGCGATACGACATGCAGACGCAGCCGCCGCCGCCCGGCTTGCGCGGCACCATGAAGCTGGCGAAGTCGTCCCAGCGACCGGTCGCGGGCAGCACCTCGATCGACATGCCCCGAGCGTACCCGGGAGGACCGACAGTGCCGAGCGTGGCGTGTCCGTCGAGCACGCCGCCGGGGACAGCGGGAGGATCGTGGAGTGTCCAGCGACCTCCTCACGCGCATCCACTCCCCCGAGTTCCAGGCGATGTCGGAGCGGGTGCTTCGCGCGACCGAGCTGACGTCGCGCTTGAATGTCCTGCCGTTCGACGACGAGGCGGGCAAGGCGGAGCTTTTCGAGCAGATCCTGGGCCGCCCGCTGCCCGAGCGGGTGACGATCTACCCGCCGTTCTTCACCGACCACGGGCTGAACCTCCAGCTGGCGGAGCGGGTCTTCATCAACCAGAACTGCACGTTCCTCGACTACGCCGGCATCCGGCTGGCCGAGCGCGTGATGATCGCGCCGAAGGTCACCTTCATCACGGTCGGGCACCCGGTCGACGTGGAGGACCGCCGCAACTGGCTGACCGGCGGCCCCATCGACGTCGCCGAGAACGTCTGGATCGGCGCGGGCGCGACGATCCTCCCGGGCGTCACGATCGGACGGGACGCGGTGATCGCGGCCGGCGCGGTGATCGCGGAGGACGTGCCCGCGGGGACACTGGTGGCAGGGCCGAAGGGGCGGGTGCTGCGGGAGTTCTGAGGCGGGCCGCCTCTCACCCATTGCGCGAATCGATGGAGGCCGGGTAGCGCCACGGCGGCGGCAGCGGCGTAGGGTGCGGCACCATGGACGACATCACGAACCCGCCGAGCAGCGCCCGGCGTCCGAAACGTTCGGAGCTCGCCGACTTCGCCGACCGGCTTCGTGGGCAGCTCGCCAGCCTCCCGGTGGGCGAGTTCCCCGGCACCATCGCCACGATCGACGCCGGGCATCTCGCCCGCAACCTCGCCACGGGGGTGAACCTCACCCTCCCGTCGGCCATCGCCACCGGCGACGTGCTGTTCGCGCCCGACCTCAACCCGGCGTTCTTCTACTCGTGGGACGTCCACCCCAGCCAGCCGCCGGACTGGTTCCGGATCTCGCTGCGCTTCACGCCGTCGGACTTCGCCATCACCGAGCCGCACGCCTACGACATCGGCTGGACCGTCGTCCCGTTCTTCCTCGACCTGGGCGCGACGGTGACGATCGAGGCGTCGGCCAACACCGGCGCGGGCCCGCAGAGTTGGACACTGGATCAGCCTCAGGTGCGCACCCTCCACCTCGGCACCGCTTCGATCGACCCCGGCGACACGATGCACGTGGACCTCGTGCGGGGCAGCGCTACCGGCAGCTGGATCTGGCTGCAGACGACGATCGCGTATGCGCGGCTGACGTCGGAACCGTGACCCCTCGAACCGCAGATTCGGCACGGCCGAGAGCGGGACGGTGCAAGTGGTCGTCCGGCGGGCGTAGCTCGATCGGGGCGCGCGACTCACCGCGAATCGCGCGAATATCTGCGCTATTCGCATCTTTCGGGGCGAATGTGCGCGATCTACGACACGCTTTCACAGATCACTGCACACCGTCTCAGAGTGCCCCGAGGCGCTGCAACCACTCAGCGAGGAGATGACGGTCGCCCGCTTCGCAACGGAACCCGATGTAGCCATCCGGGCGCACTGCGACGAGCTCCGTGCCCGGACGGTCGTCAAGTCGGTGCCGATGCAGCATCGGCCCCGTCGGCAGGGTGTCGTCCGCGGCGTCGTCCGGAACGTCCCTTCCGAGCAGGAGATGGATGCCGGGACTCGCGGTCAGCTGGTGAAGGCGCGCCGTACCTCCGTCCACCACGACGGTCTGGTCGGGAAGCCTGTCGCCGGGCCGTGACCGGCGCCCTCCACGCGGCAGGGCGTCGCGCGAGATCGGACTGTGCCGGTAGCGCACATACGGCTGGGCGAGGAGCCTGACGGCCGCCGCGGTGAGGAGCCTCTGACGCATGAGCAGCGGCAGCAGCGGAGCGACGACAGGCAGAAGCACGCCCCGGCCGAGCCGCGCGACCGGGTTGGGTGAGGCCTCAGCGAAGAAGATGAGATGCGTGAGCACCAGAACCTCCTGAGCTGCCCGGCGGCGCTCCACTTCGTACGAATCGAGCAGTTCCGGCGTGGGCGAGCCTGTCGCTGCGAAACCGAGCTTCCAGCCGAGGTTGACGGCGTCGAGGATGCCGTTGTTCATCCCCTGCCCGCCAGCCGGCGAGTGCGCGTGAGCCGCGTCGCCGGCAAGGAAGAGCGACCCTCTCCGGAACACGCTCGCCACGCGATGCTGCAACGGCACACGGGCGGACCAGCTGACCCGCTCGATCGTCCCGGCGAGGCCTGTTCCGCGGAGCAGCAGCCGTACCTCGTCCGCAGGCACACTGGGCCCCAGCTGGCCGAACGATCCGGAGGCCGCTGCGCGGGCGGGACGCGTGGCGAGCATGCGCCAGGTGGCCCCCTCGCCGAGAGCGAAGAGGAACGTCAGGCCCGAAGGTCCGACAGCCACGTGGAGCAGTCCGGGCTCCAGCGCCGAGCCCAGCTCGATGTCGGCCAGGATCGCCTCCACCCGGTACGGCGCGCCACGCCACGCCGCACCGACGAGCGTGCGCACCGTGCTCGTCTGCCCGTCGCATCCGACGACGAACCGGGACCGATGCTGCGTGTCGCGGCTCCCGGGCGACCGCAGCACGGCGCGGACGCCGCCCTCTCCGCCGCCGATGGCGCGGGGGCCCACGAACTCCGTTCCCCATTCCACACGGATCCCGCGCGCGAGCAGAGCAGAGCACAGCACGTCCTCCACGTCGGCCTGACGCACGAGCGTCAGATGAGGAAAGGCCGTGTCGGAAAGGTCCACGCGCCCCAGTCGGACCTGCACCGCCCTGACTCCGAGATGAAGCCGGACCTCCGGCGACGTGTCGGCCCTGTCGAGAAGCTCGGTCGTGACCCCGAGCGGACGCAGACATTCGAGGGCACGGGCGTGGAGCATCATCGCCCTCGACGGACGGAAGAGCTGCGAACGCCGGTCGACGATCCGCACACTCGCGCCGTGAGCACTCGCTTCGAGTGCCGTCGTCAGCCCTGTCGGCCCGGCTCCGACGACGAGGACATCGGTGTCGGTCGTCATGACGACCCGGTCAGGCACCACCAGGCGTCGGCGGCCGACTCGCCCGCCACCACCGACAACAGGGCAGGCTCGACGAGGACTTGGTCGCGGGTGAGTCCCGGCACCACGTGATACCGGATCGAGCCCGGGACACACCCGATTTCGAGGACCCGCCACAAGGAGGAGGCATAGCGCTGAGCGCTCTGCGGGCCGTCCCACTCGTACACACCCCGGTACACGCCGTTCGAGTCATGGGCGCACCAGAGCTTGGAGACCAGGCCCGGGAACCCGACGAAAAGCGGGGTGTTGAGCACGCTCTCGACCTCGAAGAGGCGATGCGCCGGGCCGCTGACAAGGCGGAGGGTGAAGGCGACCACGAGGAGGCACGGATCGGACGGTGGAGCGACGTCGACTCTCGTCTCCCGAAACACCCGTGCGGTGCTGCCGTCGGCGAAGCGCAGAATCCTGCCCACGTTGTCCTGCGGAAGGTGCACCCTGCGCAGCGCCAGCATGGCGAAACTCATGCCGACGCACCGTGCCACTGCCGCCCAGGCAGGCACGCGCGGAGCCGGGCCTGACCGGCCGGCATCGTCGGTACGAGCTGTGATGGACTCCGCGGCCCTGGACCCTGGTATCGTTCGGCCGCGCCGGCGATCCAGGAACAGCAGCGGACCCGTCAGGATCAGGAAGACCCCTGCGCTGATCGCCGAGAGCCCGACCACCCGCCGTGTCCGCGATGGGGCGGTACTGCGCTTGAGCTTCTGCATGATCAACACGATGTGCCCACCAGTCTCGGGGCAGAAGTGTCGAAGGTCCTAGCGGGGGCGGTCTTCGGCGTACGGCCGAAGATGTGGGGGCCTTGCGCTGCTCGGGAGAGTCGGCACGATGCACGCGACGACGCGCCTCGAATACGCGGGCCGTCACGAAGCCTGCGCGGGCGGTTACACGTTGAAGGGGAACCCCACTCAGCTACCATCCGCTGTTACTGACGCTGCGGCATCCGACTCGACATCTTCCGTCTTATACAAGTTAGCCAGTCCTCCGACGAGCACGAAGACCAGAACACTTAACGTCCATAGTCCGAAGGCAACCCACGCGACCCATGCCCAGAAGCCGGTACTCGCTTGCGCCCACGTCACGAGGCCGAATGAGACAAGACCGCCGATCAGTGAAACGACCACGATCGCGGCCAGGTTCCCGCCGTTCAGCTTTCTCGAAGCCCGCGCCGAGGAACGATCCGCGAGGCGGCCGACCTCGTGGTCAAGAAGCACGTCCATCTTCTTGGCCGCTTCACTCCCGTCTGCAAGCAACGACCGAAGTTGAGCGTGGCGTTTGATACGCCGGTACTCGCGGCTGCCCGCCTCACGAGATATCAGCGGCCCGATGACGCCCAAGAGAATCGGGACGATGACGGCACTAAGAGGTCGCGCCGCAGCTTTCGCTTTTCTTCAGTCGCGAGAGGCGCTTGCCTAAGAGGTCGCGCCGGTAGGTCATGGTTGTCGGTTGGGTCTGGTGTTCCAGCGGTAGCGGGTCCAGGCTTCGCGGATGAGGCTGCGGGTGGTGATGATCGCGGCGGCGAGGGCGATGAACGCGTCGATCACGCGGGTGCGGACCTCGGTGCAGATCTGGAGTTTCCGGAATCCGCGGTTGTGCCAGGAGTTCGTTCTCTCCACGACCCACCGAGCGCCGGCTTGTAGCGGTTCGCCCTTCTTGCTGATGACGTAGTCGCACCCGAGGACGTCGAGTAGGTCGCGGGTTTTGGTGTTGTCGTAGCCTGCGTCCAGGTGCACCGTGATTCGCTCGGGAAGGTTGAAGCCGAACCGGCTCAGTTTCTCCAGGGTCGGACCAAGCAGCGGGGAGTCTGGACGGTTCGCGCCGGCGACAACGCATCCGAGTGGAATCCCTCGCCCATCGACCAGGAGGGAGCGTTTCGTGCCCTGTTTCCCACGGTCTACCGGGGAACGGCCGGCAGCTTCGCCACCGCAGGGGGCTTTCACGATGCACCCGTCCACGGACAAGTCACCCAGTTGCAGTCCGATCATCTTGTCGTAGGAGTCCAGACAGATCTGCTCCAGCATGGTGAAGATCCCCGCGACGATCCATTCATCCCGCCGTCGACGGATCGTGGTCGCCGAGCAGGCGCTGTCGGCGATCTTTGCGTACGCGGCGCCGAGCACGAGCACCTGCACCAGCTTGTCGAACACGACCCGGTCCGGAACACGTGGCCGGTGACACCCAAGCGGATGCTCATCCACCACGGGCGGGATGAGCGCTTCGAACTGGTGCCAGATCGGGTCAATGATCGAAGATGGAACAGCGGGCACGAGGCGTCCTGGAAACCAACGAGTTATTCACACAACCGTGGTTAACAGGCCTCGTGCCCACCTCAACGCAACGCCACACCATCACCTACCGGCGCGACCTCTAAGCCACTGAAGACCGTATTTGAGATATACCGCGAACGTGTGGGGCGCGTTCTTGCTGGTGTCCTTCATGATCGGAATTGCAATCTCGAACGCCTCCGCTGCATACACCGATGCATCTGGTGCCGTCGGCACTCGCAGCGCCTTTTTCATAAGGAGCATCGACCAAGCGGTGTCCACCCAAACGTCATCCGGAGAAAGTGCTCGAGCTTGGCGCAGGAAATTCTCCGCCGAGCTCAGATCCCCGTACGTCGTTTCGAAGCTGCCGCGTTGAAGCCAGAAGTGTGGGTCCCGGGATAGCCATTCCTCGACGGTTCCATAGATACGTTGAACCGCCGACGTATCACCCACGAGCTTCTTGAGATTCTCGTGATTCACCAGCCTGATGAGCAGGCGTCCATATCGCGTGCGGCGCACATTAGCAGGCTGGTGGTGCGATGCGACAAGGAAAATGAGGTCCACTAGCCAGAGTTCTAGCTGGCCTTCCGAGCGGAAATGGTCCATCGCGGACTCAGCGACGACCCGATGACGGGCTCGGTAGCCCGACTTCTCTGCAACGAGCAGATGGGAATGTTCCAGCCGCTGAAGTGCCGCCATACCCTCGTTCGGCGGATAAGACCGCGAGGAAGCAAACAGGATGTCCTGCCGCGACAGCGGCTTATTGTCTGCCCAAGCCGATGTGCAAACCACGCCGTATATGTCGAGATCGGCGCCGCTGAGTGATCTGCACTCACCAGCGACCTTGTCGTGGAACCGCTCGCCGGAGGTGGCCTCGATCAGCGTTACGAGAAGTTGACGATCATCGCGCTCACGTATCTTTCGCACACGCTCGTCGTGGCTCAACGCCACAAGTGCGCCCAGACGATTGCCGCGTGCGAGCTGACCGAGGAGCGAATCTGCATCCTCATTGGACAATCGATCCTGTTCGAGATGAACATCGCTGCTTATCGTGTTCTCGTACTTCAATTGAAAGTAGCGGCCGCTGCGGCACCCCACCACGACGACTAGCGCGTCCGTTTCATTCTGGAGTCCGCGAAGCAGGGTCGCGGAGTCATTGCCGAATCTGTCGATGTCGTCGATGAAAACAAAGTCCGGCTTTCGTTCTCGCACTTCGCGTCTGATATCGCCAATAGGAGCCTCGGTTTCCCGACCCAACCAAAGCACGGAGGTCGCGTCCCGGGTGGTGGTGTAGTTTCCCGGTTCTGGGCGTCGCGCTGTCGACGTGGAGAGCCATCGTGGGATGGTCAGTGAGAACCGATCAAAGTTACTCACGAAGGACACAAACCACGATGGCTCTAGACCAGTCTGCCCTGCTTGATCTGCTTGCTCAACTGAAGCTGACCGATGTTACCGACCGGGTCCGTTCCGCGACTGAGGCTCTCTACCAGGAACTGATCGACGCGGAAGCGACCGCGTTCATCGGTGCGGGCCCGTTCGAGCGCTCTGCCGAACGCACCACCCAGCGCAATGGCACGAGGCCGCGGACGTTGACCACGACCGCTGGGGATCTGGATTTGAAGATCCCGAAGCTGCGTCAGGGAACGTTCTTCCCGGCGCTGTTGGAGCGGCGCCGTCGGGTTGATCAGGCATTGTTCGCGGTCGTGATGGAGGCGTATCTGCATGGGGTGTCGACCCGTAAGGTCGATGATCTCGTCAAAGCGCTCGGCGCGGACAGCGGCATCTCCAAGTCGGAAGTGTCGCGGATCTGCGCCGGCTTGGACGCGGAAGTCGCCACCTTCCGTGACCGAGACCTTGCAAGCCTGCAGTTCCCGTATGTGTTCCTCGACGCCACCTACTGCAAAGCCCGCGTGAACCACCGCATCGTCTCCCAAGCCGTCGTCGTCGCCGTCGGTGTTGCCGCGGACGGGCGCCGAGAGGTCCTCGGCTTCGATGTCGGCGACAGCGAGAACGAAGGCTTCTGGGCGGCGTTCCTGCGTTCGTTGAAGGCCCGCGGCCTTTCCGGGGTGCACCTGGTCATCTCGGATGCGCACACGGGACTGAAGAAGGCAATCGGCACTGTCTTCCAGGGCGCATCGTGGCAGCGCTGCCGGGTGCACTTCATGCGTAACGTGCTCTCGATCGTGCCCAAGGGCTCGCAGGACATGGTGGCCTCGATCATTCGCACGATCTTCGCCCAACCCAACGCCGAGCACGTGTTCACCCAGTTCGATGAGGTGACCCGCATGCTCACCCGCTCCCACCCGAAGGTCGCCGCCATGCTCGAGGATGCCAAGGACAACGTTCTCGCGTTCACGGGGTTCCCGCAGAGGCATTGGCGACAGATCTGGTCCACGAACCCGTTAGAACGGGTGAACAAGGAAATCAAACGACGCACCGACGTCGTCGGCGTGTTCCCCACCCCCGCCGCCCTGCTGCGCCTGGCCGGGTCGGTTCTGATCGAACAACACGATGAATGGGAAGCCAGCGACCGCCGCTACTTCTCCGAAGCCTCCATGCTCGAGCTGAAGACCATGAACACACCCACCGACACGATCGAGGAGGTGAAACCCCTGCCCGAACTCACCGCCGCCTAAACTAGAACAACTGACCCACACGGTGGTCGAGAAACTCCACCACACAACGGGACGTGACCAGCACGGAGTTGCCGTCAGCCGAGAGAGAAGCGGCGGACCGCATAAGCGAAGTGGTCTTTCCCGACCCCGCACTTCCGATAACGGTGACCGTTCCGGCGGTGAGCCGATCGATAGCACTCGCCATTTTGGCGTCAAACTCGAATTTCGCGGCGTACCCGTCCACGACGTCCGACCAAGCTGGCGCCAAACCTAGCAAATAATCCGGGCTGCCCTTGCTGGCGTCGCGTACGCGAGATGACACGTCCTCCAACGCTTCTGGAGCCCGGCGCGTGTATCTCGTCTGTGCAACCGCGACTAGCTGTAGTTCCCCGTGAGGTTGTGAACGCGGGCTGAGGGGACGAGGCCGCCGATTCCGGTGTGGGGTCTGTGGTGATTGTAGTGATGGAGCCAGGTGTCGTAGGTTGCGGCTCTGGCTTCGTCGCTGAGGTAGGCGTGCGCGTAGGCCCACTCGGTGGCCAGGGTGCGGTTGAACCGTTCGACTTTCCCGTTGGTCTGCGGCCGGTAGGGGCGCGTGCGCCGGTGCTTGACTCTCGTGCCGAGAGCGTCGGCGAACAGTTTCGACCGGTAGCACGCACCGTTGTCGGTCATGACCGCGGTGACGGTGATCCCAGCGGCGGTGAAGAACGCGTTGGCGCGCAGCCAGAATCCGGCGGCGGTCTCTTTGCGCTCATCGTTCAGGATCTCCGAGTAGGCCAGCCTGGAGTGGTCATCGATAGCGTGATGCAGGAACGCATAGCCGCGGCCGCGGTGCCGGGACGGTGCTGCTGCCCGCCCCAGGACTCGGTGGCCACCACCATCGGGGATGCGGCCGAGCTTCTTGATATCGACATGGACCAGCTGGCCGGGGCGAGCGTGCTCATAACGGACAGCCCTCGGTTTGCGGATAGGGAGCCCGGTCGCTTGATCGAGGTGGTGCAGTAGCGGCATCCGATACCGGGCCAGCACCCTGCCCACGGTGGAACGGGGAACACCGAGGTGGTAGCTGAGGTCACGTCCCGTTGTGTGGTGGAGTTTCTCGACCACCGTGTGGGTCAGTTGTTCTAGTTTAGGCGGCGGTGAGTTCGGGCAGGGGTTTCACCTCCTCGATCGTGTCGGTGGGTGTGTTCATGGTCTTCAGCTCGAGCATGGAGGCTTCGGAGAAGTAGCGGCGGTCGCTGGCTTCCCATTCATCGTGTTGTTCGATCAGAACCGACCCGGCCAGGCGCAGCAGGGCGGCGGGGGTGGGGAACACGCCGACGACGTCGGTGCGTCGTTTGATTTCCTTGTTCACCCGTTCTAACGGGTTCGTGGACCAGATCTGTCGCCAATGCCTCTGCGGGAACCCCGTGAACGCGAGAACGTTGTCCTTGGCATCCTCGAGCATGGCGGCGACCTTCGGGTGGGAGCGGGTGAGCATGCGGGTCACCTCATCGAACTGGGTGAACACGTGCTCGGCGTTGGGTTGGGCGAAGATCGTGCGAATGATCGAGGCCACCATGTCCTGCGAGCCCTTGGGCACGATCGAGAGCACGTTACGCATGAAGTGCACCCGGCAGCGCTGCCACGATGCGCCCTGGAAGACAGTGCCGATTGCCTTCTTCAGTCCCGTGTGCGCATCCGAGATGACCAGGTGCACCCCGGAAAGGCCGCGGGCCTTCAACGAACGCAGGAACGCCGCCCAGAAGCCTTCGTTCTCGCTGTCGCCGACATCGAAGCCGAGGACCTCTCGGCGCCCGTCCGCGGCAACACCGACGGCGACGACGACGGCTTGGGAGACGATGCGGTGGTTCACGCGGGCTTTGCAGTAGGTGGCGTCGAGGAACACATACGGGAACTGCAGGCTTGCAAGGTCTCGGTCACGGAAGGTGGCGACTTCCGCGTCCAAGCCGGCGCAGATCCGCGACACTTCCGACTTGGAGATGCCGCTGTCCGCGCCGAGCGCTTTGACGAGATCATCGACCTTACGGGTCGACACCCCATGCAGATACGCCTCCATCACGACCGCGAACAATGCCTGATCAACCCGACGGCGCCGCTCCAACAGCGCCGGGAAGAACGTTCCCTGACGCAGCTTCGGGATCTTCAAATCCAGATCCCCAGCGGTCGTGGTCAACGTCCGCGGCCTCGTGCCATTGCGCTGGGTGGTGCGTTCGGCAGAGCGCTCGAACGGGCCCGCACCGATGAACGCGGTCGCTTCCGCGTCGATCAGTTCCTGGTAGAGAGCCTCAGTCGCGGAACGGACCCGGTCGGTAACATCGGTCAGCTTCAGTTGAGCAAGCAGATCAAGCAGGGCAGACTGGTCTAGAGCCATCGTGGTTTGTGTCCTTCGTGAGTAACTTTGATCGGTTCTCACTGACCATCCCACGATGGCTCTCCACGTCGACAGCGCGACGCCCAGAACCGGGAAACTACACCACCACCCGGGACGCGACCGTAGCTGATCCGATGCGGACCCCACCGCCACCTGAACCGCAACGCCACGATCCGGCGCTCCAACCGGGCCGGACACCGATTCGGGGACGAGTGCGGGCGGGAGGGTCGGTCGGTCATCGGCAAGCCTGCGCGTGCCCGATCGACCCACCGTTTCGCCGTCGCGGGCGAGCACTGGAACCGTTCCGCCACCCGCCGCAATGACCACCCGCGCTCCAGAACCAGCTCGACCAGCCGTCGACGCCCTTCCGGCGTCAACGGTGCATTAGCGTGAGTCACGAAGACCTCCGTTGGCTAGATGTGAGTGTGGTAACCCACATCCTCCACGGAGGTCTTCGCTCACCTCAACCGTTCACAACGTGTCGGGGAACTACAGCTAGCTGCTCAACGAGAGCTTCGTCGCTGTCATCAATGTTAAGGGTGTAGACGCGATGCCACGGAAGCGAAAACCACGCCCGATAGCGTTCTGGGATTAGCGATCTATCGACCTCGAAGTGGCGTCCTAGTTGGTCTCGGAGGAGAGTGGCGGACTTCACCATGCAAGCGGCGTACACGAGGCTCAGTGGGGTATCTGGCTCGAATGGAGCGTCGCCGAAAGCAATCGGCCAGATGCTTTCGGCAAGCTCAGTTCCAATGGGAAGAGAATCGCCGAAGGAATCTGTTAGTCCGCGGGAAAACCCAGCACCTGTCAGGAGAATTGCCTCACCGCGGATGACGGCGTTAGCGATTTCTGCGCTACTGCCGGACATCGCGCCTCCCGGAGTTCGATTGGCGAAATCCTAGCGATAACAACGATCTTGAGCAATGTCATCGCGCTTCTCGTTGTTTAGAAAGGGTCAGTCAGCCTTGGCAGTGCACGTACTTGGGAAGCGGAAATCCACATCATTCCGCCTTCCATCTCGCTAACCCGCTGACGTCCCGTCGAGGCCGGCGAGAACTTCAGCGGGGGTGAGGAGTACCCCGTCCACAATTTCCGGACAGCTCACACCGATCTGAAACACACCACTCGACAGGTTGGGAATCCACCTGTCGCGAAATTCTGCGAGAGCCAGGTGCATCAGGGTGAAGTCACGGCATGCGGGCAAATTCTCGGTTACCTGCCGAGCACGGCTTTCGCGTGACCGGAATGGCATGGCGCGAACGCCCGAACCGTTCTTCGGCGCAGGAACGTCACACTCGTCTCGGCCAATGCCTAACTGTGACGGAACTCCACCACATCCCCGTCCTGCATCACATACTCCTTCCCCTCCATGCGCGCCTTACCCTTGGCGCGTGCCTCGTGCACCGAACCGGCGTCGACGAGGTCGTCGAAGGAGATGACTTCGGCCTTGATGAAGCCCTTCTCGAAGTCGGTGTGGATGACGCCGGCCGCCTGCGGGGCCTTCCAGCCCTTGTGGATGGTCCAGGCGCGCGACTCCTTCGGGCCGGCTGTGAGGTAGGTCTGGAGGCCGAGGGTGTCGAAGCCGATGCGGGCGAGCTGGTCCAGGCCGCTCTCCGTCTGGCCGGTGGAGGCCAGGAGCTCGGCCGCGTCGGCCGCGTCGAGATCGATCAGCTCGGACTCCAGCTTGGCATCCAGGAACACCGCCTGAGCGGGAGCCACCAGAGCCGCGAGCGACGCGCGGCGGGCGTCGTCGGTCAGCACGTCCTCGTCCACGTTGAACACGTAGATGAAGGGCTTCGCGGTGAGCAGGCCCAGCTCGCGGATCGGCTCCAGGTCTATCCCGGAGGTCGAGAGCGGCTTGCCCGAGTTCAGGTACGCGATCGCTTCGCGGGCCGTCTCCAGCACGACGGGCTCCAGCTTGCGGCCCCTGACCTCCTTCTCGTAGCGCTGCTCCGCCTTCTCGAGGGTCTGCAGGTCGGCGAGGATGAGCTCGGTGTTGATCGTCTCCATGTCGCTGGCCGCGTCGACCTTGCCGGCGACGTGCACGACGTCGGGGTCGGAGAAGCCGCGGACGACCTGTGCGATCGCGTCGGCCTCCCGGATGTTCGCGAGGAATTTGTTGCCGAGGCCTTCGCCCTCGCTCGCGCCCCTGACGATGCCGGCGATGTCGAGGAACGACACCGGAGCCGGGAGGATGCGCTCGCTGCCGAACAGCTCGGCGAGCTTCTCGAGCCGTGGGTCGGGCAGGCTCACGACGCCGACGTTCGGCTCGATGGTCGCGAACGGGTAGTTCGCCGCCAGGGCGTCGTTCTTGGTCAGCGCGTTGAAGAGGGTCGACTTGCCGACGTTCGGGAGTCCGACGATACCGATAGTGAGAGCCACGGTCGTCCATTCTACGGGCGGCCGCGGCTTGCTTCAGCCGCCCAGGTCGCCCGGTAGCAGCGGGTCACGTACGGGAGCTCGATGGTCTCGGCGTCGGCCAGGTCGGGGTGCTCGGCGTGGAGGCGGCGCAGGGAGCCGATGACCGCCGCCTGCGCGCCGGGGTCCTTGGTGATGAAGTAGCTGCGCGAGCGCGCAAGATCCAGCAGCCCGTCGAGCGTGAGCGCCTGCACCCAGTGCACGTCGAGGCGCTCCAGCGCACCGAAGGGAGGCCCGACCACCGGGTCTTCGTCTTCGCCGACCACCGCCTCCCCCGAACCCATCAGCTCGCCCAGCTCGCGCACCCACTCGACGCTCTCGTCGCGGTCGTTCCAGACCAGCCCGATCCGCCCGCCCGGACGAAGCACGCGAGCGACCTCCGGCACGGCGACCACGGGGTCGACCCAGTGCCACGCCTGTGCGGCGACGACGAGCCCGGCGCTCCCGTCGGGCAGCGGGAGGCTCTCGCCGCTCCCGAGCCGGGCGTCGGCCTCCGGCACGCGCTCGGCGAGCACCGCGAGCATCTGCGGGGACGGGTCGACAGCCACGACCTCCAGACCGTGGCCGACAAGAGCACGCGTCAGCTTGCCGGTGCCGGCGCCCAGGTCGACGGCCGGACCCTCCGCACCGTCGGTGAGCCAGGCTACGGCGTCCGCCGGGTAACCCGGCCGCGCCGCCTCGTAGACCTCCGCCGCCCGGTCGAACGACCGCGCGTGCGCCTCCCGCCCTCGCCTCTCCCGCATACCGCGACCCTACCCGCCAGGCGGATTCGGGCGTGCCCGGCGCTGCGCACGGCCGACGTCGGTGGGCCATGTCAGCATTCAGGCGTGCCACTGGACTTCACCGCCATCGACTTCGAGACCGCGAACTCCTCTGCGGCGTCCGCGTGTTCGGTCGGGCTGGTGAAGGTGCGCGACGGGCGGGTCGTCGACCGGGCGAGCTGGTTCATCCGGCCGCCGCTCGGGCACGATCTGTTCCAGGAGTGGAACGTCCGGATCCACGGGATCCAGCCGGAGGACGTCGCCGATGCAGCGGGCTGGGTCGACCAGCTGGCCGATCTCGTGGAGTTCGCCGAGGACGACCACCTCGTCGCGCACAACGCCGGCTTCGACATGGGTGTGATCCGCGCGGCCTGCGCCGCCACCTTCGTGTCCTGCCCCGAGTACCGCTACTTGTGCAGCCTCCAGGTCGCCCGCCGCACCTACCACCTGGAGTCGTACCGCCTCCCGGTCGCGGCCATGGCGGCGGGCTTCGAGGACTTCCGCCACCACGACGCCCTCGCCGACGCCGAGGCCTGCGCGGCGATCGTGGTGCACGCCGCCCGTCGGCACGAGGCCGCGACGATCGACGACCTCTCGGCGCTGACGGGCGCCCGCATCGGCCGCATCGGCGTCCCCGCGGCCGCGTAGGCCTCCTGCATCGAGTTGGCAGAACACGCCGCGTGCGGCGCTGCGTGGACGGCGTGTCCTGCCAACTCGATGGCCGGCTGTTCCGGCGTCTAAGCCTCAGGAATACAAGCGTTGCAACTTCGTCCGTCTGGTTCTAATGTCCAGACATAGCAACAAGACGCGAAGGAGCGCTCATGACCGCATCCCCAGATCCCCGAACGACGGCGGCACTATCCGCAGCGGGCGCCGAACCGCCGCATCCCGACGATCCGGGCGCGCGCCGGTTCTTGCGCCGGATCGCTGTGCTGGCCACCTTCGGCGGCCTCCTCTTCGGCTACGACACCGGCGTGATCAGCGGCGCACTGCCGTTCATGCAGTTCGATCAGCGGGCGCTGACCCCGCTCGAGGAGGGGACCGTCGTCTCCTCGCTGCTGATCGGCGCCGCACTCGGCTCGTTCATGGGAGGCCGCATAGCCGACCGCCGCGGTCGCCGCCGACTCATCGCCGGCCTGGCCGTCATCTTCTTCATCGCGGCCCTCGCCTGCGCGTTCGCCCCGACGATCGGCGTGATGATCGCCGCCCGGTTCGTGCTCGGCCTCGCCGTGGGCGGAGCCTCCGTGGTCGTGCCGTTGTACCTGGCCGAGCTCTCCCCCGCCGCGCGCCGCGGACGCATCGTGACCCAGAACGAGCTCATGATCGTCTCCGGTCAGCTGGCCGCGTTCGTCGTGAACGCCGTGCTCGCCGCGGTGATCCCCGATCACGCGGGCGTCTGGCGGTGGATGCTGGTCGTCGCGTCGCTGCCCGCCGTCGTGCTGTTCTTCGGGATGCTCGTTGTGCCGGAGAGCCCCCGCTGGCTCATCCTGCACGGCCGTTTCGCCGAGGGCATCGCGGTGCTGCGCCGCATCCGTGCCGAAGAGCAGGCCGAACGGGAGGCCGCGGAGATCCGCCACCACGACGAGCGGGCCGTGCGCACGCCACTGCTGCGCGAGCTCGCGGTGCCGTGGATCCGGCGCGTGTTCGTCATCGGGCTCGGGATCGCAATGGTGCAGCAGCTGACCGGCGTCAACTCGATCATGTACTACGGCGTCCAGATCCTGCAGCGTTCCGGGTTCGACCAGCAGGGGGCGCTCATCGGGCAGATCGCCAACGGCGTGATCTCTGTGCTCGCGACGTTCGTCGGAATCGCCCTCCTCGGCCGGGTCGGCCGGCGCCCGCTGCTGATCGTCGGGCTGATCGGCACGACCACCTCCCTCCTGTTGGTCGGCGGCGCCTCCGCTCTGCTGGAGGGGTCTCCCGCGCTGCCCTTCGTGGTGCTCTCGCTGACGGTGACGTTCCTGGCCTTCCAGCAGGGCGCCGTCTCCCCGGTGACGTGGCTGATGCTCGCCGAGATCTTCCCGGCCCGCATCCGAGGAGCGGCCTTCGGCCTGGCGGCCCTCGTCCTCTGGCTGACCAACTTCCTGGTCGGCTTCCTCTTTCCCCAGCTGGTGGACGGGCTGGGCATCTCGCCGACCTTCTTCCTCTTCGCCGCGGTCGGCGTGGGCGCCGTGGTCTTCGTCGCCCGCTCCCTGCCCGAGACCCGAGGACGCAGCTTGGAGTCTCTCGAAGAGGAGCTGAAGGTACGGTTCACCCGCTGAAGCGCAGGTCGGCGGCGGGCGGGTCGGGACGATTTCCCGCCCCGCCCGCCGACGTTCGCGGCCGGTGTCGGCGGCCCCTGCCACACTGAGGCCATGGACACGCTCGCTCTCCTTCTCGGCCTCCTCGTGGGCCTCGTCGTCGGCGCCGCAGCAGCGGGATTCGCCGTCATGAGGCTGCTGCGCGGTCGGGAGGCGGCCGCCCAGCCGGCCGAGAGCCCCGCGATCGTCGCCGCCCGGCACGAGAAGGAGCTCGTCGAGGTCCGCGCCGCGGAGGTGGCGGTCCAGTCGGAGCTGCGAGCCGAGCTCGCAGCCGCCGACACGCGCGTCGACGCGCTGCAGGAACAGTTGCGCGGTCTTCAGGAGCAGCTGCGCGAGACGGAGGAGCGGCATCGGGCCGAGTCGCTGGCCCAGAACGAGCGCGAGCGCGCCGAGAGCAAGGTGCTGCAGGCGTTGGCGCCCGTCCGAGAAAGCCTCACCGACATGCAGCGCAAGGTCGTCGAGCTCGAGACCCAGCGCCACCAGCAGCACGGCCAGCTCACCCAGCAGCTCCGCTCGGCCGCCGAGTCCGAGGAGCGACTGCGCAGCACCGCCGAGTCGCTGGCGTCGGCCCTGCGCTCCAACAGCACCCGCGGAGTGTGGGGCGAGACCCAGCTCCGGAGCGTCGTGGAGGCCGCCGGCCTGATCGAGCGGGTCGACTTCGACGTGCAGTCCAGCATCCACTCGGAGTCGGGCGCGGGCCGCCCGGACATGATCATCCGGCTCCCCGGCGGCAAGAGCATCGCGCTCGACGCGAAGGTGCCGTTCAACGCCTACCTCGAGGCAAGCCAGATCCCCGCCACGGCGACCGGCGCCGAGGGGGCGCAGCGCGAAGCGCTCCTGAAACAGCACGTCAAGGCGGTCCGCGATCACATCACGACGCTGGGCAGCAAGGCGTACTGGACGGGCCTGGAGTCCTCCCCCGAGCTGGTGATCGCGTTCATCCCGAGCGAATCGCTGGTCTCCTCGGCGATGGAGGCCGATCCGTCGATCATGGAGTTCGCCTTCGGCAAGCGCGTCGCGCTCGCGTCGCCGGTGACCCTGTGGTCGGTGCTGAAGACGGTCGCGTTCAGCTGGCAGCAAGACGTCCTGACCCAGGAGGCCAAGCAGCTGTTCGACCTCAGCCGCACGCTCTACACCCGGCTCAGCACGACAGCCGGGCACATCGAGAAGCTCGGCCGCTCGATCGAACGCACCGTCAAGGACTACAACGGGTTCGTCGGCTCGTTCGAACGCCAGGTCTTCCCAGCGGCCCGCAAGCTCGGCGCGCTCGACGAGTCCAAGGTCATCGGCGCACTCGAAGGCATCGAGGAGGCGCCGCGCGAGCTCACCGCGTTCGAACTCGTGAACGAGTTGGAGGCACAGGCAGAGGCGCGAGTTCGGGTGGAGGTCCCCACCGACGACGCGCGCGACATGCACGGCATCGACAAGCTGGCCCTGGAGGAGAAGCAGCGAGCCGCTGCGAGCGATGCGGCATCAGGCGCGGCCTGACGTTGGCGCCACATTCGCGCCGAACGCCGCGACACCACGCGCTGGCACATTCGCGCCGAACGTTGCGAACACCGCACGCTAGCGCCACATTCGCGCCGAACTTTACCAACACCGCACGCTGCGCCACATTCGCGCCGAACGCCGCGAACACCACACGCTCGCACATTCGCGCCGAACACCGCGAACACCACACGCTGGCACATTCGCGCCGAACGTTACGAACACAGCACGCTAGCGCCACATTTGCACCGAACGTCGCGGAGGCACCACGAGAGTCGCGCTGCGTTCGCGCCGACTGCGCTCAAGGAGCGTGCCAGCACCGAACGTCGCGAAGGGCTCGCCAGCGCCGCGCAGCCTACATTTCGTCCGGCGACAGCCACTTCTCCGTGAGGTGGTCGGCGGATACGCGGCGGATGGTGCCCGACTTGGAGCGCAGCACGATCGACTCGGTGCGGATGATCGGGCCCTTGCGGCGCACGCCCTCCACGAGGCCGCCGTCGGTGACGCCGGTCGCGACGAAGAAGGTGTTGTCGCCCTTCACCAGGTCGTCGGCGCCGTAGATGCGGTCCATCTCCAGGCCGGCGGCGATGCCCTGCGCGCGCTCCGCGTCGTCCTTCGGCGCGAGGCGGCCCTGCATGAAACCGCCGATCGCCTTGATCGCGCAGGCCGTGGTGATGCCCTCCGGGCTGCCGCCGATGCCGACGCACATGTCGATGCGCGACTCGTAGCGGGCCGCGTTGATGCCGCCCGCCACGTCACCGTCGAGCATCAGGCGGGTGCCGGCGCCGGCCGCGCGGATCTCCTCGATCAGGCCCTCGTGGCGCGGCCGGTCCAGCACCGCGACGCGGACCTCGCCGATCGGCTTGCCCTTGGCCTTCGCCAGCTCTCGGATGTTGTCTCCGATGGACTGCGATAGGTCGACGACTCCCCGGCCCTCCGGCCCGGTGACGATCTTGTCCATGTAGAACACGCTCGAGGCATCGAGCATGGTGCCGCGGTCGGACACCGCGATCACCGACAGCGCGTTCTGGCGCCCGGCTGCCGTCAGGGAGGTTCCGTCGATCGGGTCGACGGCGATGTCGCACGCCGGTCCCCGGCCGTTGCCGACGTGCTCGCCGTTGAAGAGCATCGGGGCGTTGTCCTTCTCGCCCTCGCCGATGACGATCAGGCCGTCGAAGTTCACCGTGCCGAGGAACTTGCGCATCGCGTCCACGGCAGCACCGTCGGCCGCGTTCTTGTCGCCGCGCCCGATCCACGGCGTGGCGCGGATGGCGGCGGCCTCGGTCGCCCTCACCAGCTCCATGGCCAGGTTCCGATCGGGATGCAGGAAGAGGGTCGCGGTGTCGGTGCTGGTCATGATGGGTCCTCCCGGACGAATCGAGAACGACACCGGCGAGTCGAACGACGGTGTCAGCCGCCGGACGACGGCGATGCCAGTGTATCCACGCGCTGGTCGCGGCGCGCCTGTAGCGGGTGAACGTTCCTCGACGGCGACCCGACAGCCGGCCGCACCGACGGCCTCGGTATGATGAGTCCCGTTCGACACCCCGATTCCTCAAGGAGCCGCAATGCCCATCGCCACGCCGGACCAGTACGCAGAGATGCTCGACAAGGCGAAGGCGGGCGGGTTCGCGTATCCCGCGTTCAACGTCTCGTCGTCGCAGACCATCAACGCGGTGCTCCAGGGCCTCACCGAGGCGGGCAGCGACGGCATCATCCAGGTCACCACCGGTGGCGCCGACTACTTCGCCGGCCAGACGGTCAAGGCACGCGCGACCGGCGCTCTGGCGTTCGCCAGGTTCGCCACCGAGGTCGCCAAGAACTACCCGATCACCGTCGCGCTGCACACCGACCACTGCCCGAAGAACGCCCTCGACGACTTCGTGCTCCCGCTCATCGCCGCCTCCGAGGAGGAGGTGCGCGCCGGCCGCAACCCGATCTTCCAGTCGCACATGTGGGACGGCTCGGCCGTGCCGCTGGCCGAGAACCTCGAGATCGCGCAGGAGATGATCAAGCGCACCAAGGCCATCAACGCCATCCTCGAGGTCGAGATCGGCGTCGTCGGCGGCGAGGAGGACGGGGTGCGTCACGAGGGCTCCAACGAAGCCCTCTACACGACCCTCGGCGACGTGGAGCAGGCCGTCGAGGCCCTCGGTCTCGGCGAGAACGGCCGCTACATGGCCGCTCTGACCTTCGGCAACGTGCACGGCGTCTACAAGCCGGGCAACGTGAAGCTGCGTCCCGAGCTCCTGAAGGAGATCCAGGACGGCCTGGCGGCGAAGTACGGCACGGGCCCGAAGCCGCTCGACCTCGTCTTCCACGGCGGCTCCGGCTCCACCGACGAGGAGATCGCGGAGGCGGTCCGCAACGGCGTCGTGAAGATGAACATCGACACCGACACCCAATACGCGTTCACCCGCTCGATCGCCGGCTACATGATGTCCAACTACGACGGCGTGCTCAAGGTGGACGGCGAGGTCGGCAACAAGAAGCTGTACGATCCGCGTGCCTGGGGCAAGGTCGCCGAGACGGCGATGGCCGCCCGCGTCGTCGAGGCCACCACGCAGCTGGGCAGCGCCGGGCACTCCGGCAAGTAGTCCAGGAAGTAGGGGGGATGAACGAGCAGGAGCCGGAGAAGAGGCCGGACGAACGTCCGCGCCCCCAGTACGGTGAGCTCGCTCCTCCCGGCTGGGTGTGGCGTCCGCCGCAGGATGCCGATCGCCTGGACACCGCGCACCACAGCCCGGCGGCGTCGGAGGTCGAGCAGCACCCTCCCGCACCGCCGCAGCCGCCGGCTGGGCCGGGTCCGAACGGCCACGGGCCGTACCGTCCCGGCCCTCAGCTGCGCGCGGACGCGCCGCGCTGGAACCTCGCCTTCACCGTCGTGATGCTCGTGCTCGGGTTCTTCGGCATGTCGTACTCGATCGGCACACTGCAGGCACTGCCCGCGGCGATGGCGCTGCTGCACTCGTCGCAGAACCTCGGTGCGTACGTGCAGGATCCATCTGTCGCGCCCCTGATCACTGCGGGAACGGTCGCGATGGCGGGGATCTGGGCGATCTCAGCCGGCCTGTCGGTCTGGTTGCTGGTGCAGAAGCGCCTGGCGTTCTACGTTCCGCTGGTCGCCGGGGTCGTCGCTCTGATCACGCTCTTCGCGATCCTCGGGATCATCTTCTCGACCGACCCTGTCCTGCTCGACTTCTACAGCGGGATCTCGCCGACCCCGGCGCCGAGCTCGCCCGTTCCGACGAGCCCGGCACCGACACACTCACCGACACCCACGCCGACTCCAGGCGTGTCGGCCTCCGTCTGAGCGGTCGTGCGCCGGCCGGTTCGCTCAGGCTGCGGCGCTGGTCGCCCGCGCCTCGGTCAATCCTGTGGCAAGCGGGGTGGTCGGCCGGCCGATGAGCTCGCTCAGTGTGCCGGTCACCTCGGCCAACGCGCCATCGCGGATGTTGCCGTCGAGGGCCACCACGAAGCCGGCCGTCCCCTCGTCGAGACCCGCCTGGCGCAGCGCGGCCGTGTGCTCCTCGGGCGTCAGCGACCGGTAGGAGACGGGGCGGCCGAGCAGTTCGCCGATCGTCGCCGCGAGGTCGTCGAACGTCCACGCGACGTCGCCGCCGAGCTCGTAGACCGCTCCCTCGTGTCCGTCCGTCGTGAGCACGGCTGCCGCGGCCTCCGCGTAGTCCTTGCGGGACGCGGAGGCCACCCGTCCGGTGGCCGCGCTGCCGACGAGCTCGCCCGTCGCGGCCGCGATGTCGACCTGACCGGTGTAGTTCTCGGTGTACCAGTTGTTGCGCAGCACCGTCACCGGGAGGCCGGAGGCCGCCAAGAGACGCTCGGTCTCGGCGTGCTCGGGCGCAAGGATCAGATCGGTGTCGGTCGCGTGCGGAGCGCTCGTGTAGACGATCCGCCCGACGCCGGCCCGCGTGGCCGCCTCGATCGCGTTGCGGTGCTGCGGGATGCGCTTACCGACCTCCGAGCCGGACACCAGCAGGAGCGCGTCCGCACCGGCGAAGGCCGCGTCGAGGGTCTCCGGCCGTTCGAAGTCGATGACGGCGGTCAGCACGCCGAGCGCTGCGAATGGAGCGAGACGCTCCGCGCTGCGCCCGACGGCGCGGATGTCGGCGGCGGGCACGCCGCGCTCGAGCAGGGAGTCGACGGTGAGCCGGCCCAGGTGTCCGGTTGCTCCGGTGACGACGATGGTCATGGGGTGTTTCCTTTCGTTCGGTCTCCCTTCGCAACCGGTGGGAGGTTGCGATACTTCCCTGTCGGAGGTACCCACTTCTCGGTAAGTTACTGACGTGGACACCAGATTCCCGTCGTTCGAGACCCTCGGCTTCACCGACGGCGTGCTCCCGTCGGAGTGCCCGTCGCGCATCGTGCTCAACCACGTCACGAGCACCTGGGGCGTGCTCGTGCTCGTCGCCCTGGCCCGCAGCGACCTGCGTTGGGGTGAGCTGCGGCGCACCGTCCAGGGCATCAGCGAGAAGATGCTCGCGCAGTCCCTCCGCACCCTCGAGAAGGACGGCTTCGTGCTGCGAACTGCGCAACCCACCGTGCCGCCGCGGGTCGACTACAGCCTGACCGGCCGCGGCAGGGAGGTCACGGCGCACCTGCTCCCGCTCATGCAGTGGATCGCGGGCAACGCCGACGACATCGTCTCCGGCGCTTCGCCTGCGCCGCCCGCTCCCCTGGGCTTCGAGACGGGCCAGGCGTCGATCAGCGGCGACTACCGGGAGGACAACGAGGACTCGCTCTACGCGTCGTCTGGTCGGCGTTCGTCGCCGACGGCGTCGGCGGACATGCGGCGGGCGAAGTGGCGTCGGCCACCGTGGCCATTCGGTTGGCGTCGATGCTGGACTCGACCGAGGGCCGCCTCCCCGACGAGGGGCGGCTGCGTGAGCTGGTAGCCATCGCCAACGCGGACCTCGCGCTGCGCGTGCGGATGGACTCCGCGCTGACGGGGATGGCGACCACGCTCGTCGGTCTGTTCTCCGACGGGGAGCAGGT
Organism: Leifsonia sp. McL0607; assembly: GCF_049993355.1. GTDB lineage: Bacteria > Actinomycetota > Actinomycetes > Actinomycetales > Microbacteriaceae > Leifsonia. Next base: position 229,412 of record NZ_CP188253.1, read on the forward strand.
GCTCGTCGCCCATACCGGCGACTCGCGTGCCTACCGGCTGCGCGACGGCGGCCTGGCCCAGATCACGGAGGACGATTCGCTGGTGCGCGAGCTGCTGGCCTCCGGTGCGATCGCGGAGGCCGACGTCCCCCACCATCCGCTGCGTTCGGTCGTGACCCACGTGCTGGGCGGGGCGCCCGAAGACGCCGCCGCTCTGCACGTCGCCGCGGAGCCCCTGCGGCGCGGCGACCGCTGGCTGCTGGCGAGCGACGGGCTCACCGACTACGTGCCCGTCCTGGAGGTCGCCGACGCACTGGACACGGCGGCGACACCGCAGGACGCGGCAGACGCGCTGGTGGCTCTGGCGTTGCGCCACCGCGCCCGTGACAACGTGTCGGTGGTCGTCGCGGACGCCGTCGAGCTCGCCGAGCCTCCCGCGTACCGCCCCGCCTTCGGCGGCTCGGCGGCCGCCGATCCCGCGTCGGTGCGCACTCTGGAGGCCTGACCGACCCGGAGGCCTCAGGGCGCGGGCCGGCTGACCTGGCCGGCTTCGTCGGCCGCCAGCAGCGCCCGTCCGTACTGCACTCCGGCGACGAGATGGCCGACTGCGCCGAGCGCCAGCAGCGAGCCGGCGGTCGCGGTCAGGGTGGCGGAGTCGAGCGCGTGGGGCGCGGCGAGGATCAGCAGCGGGAAACCGACCAGCAGCAGGGCGGTGCGGACCTTGCCGATCCGCGTGGGCTGCACGATGCGGCGGGCCTGCGGGCGCACCCGGAGGAGGCAGCCCAGCACCAGCTCCGGCGACACGAGCACGGCCACCAGCCACCACGGAGCGAGCCCGACAGCCGCGCAGCTGACGACGATCACGATCACGCCCACTCGGTCGAACAGCGGGTCGAGGCACTGCCCCAGCCGCGAGACGAGGCCGAGTCGCCGGGCGAGGAATCCGTCGACCCAGTCGCTCAGACCGATGATCGCCAGCGCTGCCAGCGCCCACCCGTAGGCATCCAGCGCGAGCATCACGACGAAGACCGGCAGCAGAAGGCCCCGCAGGTAGGTCACGAGGTTCGGCAGCAGCAGCCACTGGTCGCCGAACTCCGACCACAGCGAGCCGGCCCCCCGATCGACATCCGTCCCCTGCTTCACGCTGATCCCCGATTACGCATGCATTGAGCGTAACGCACTGGTCATCAGATATTTCAGCTTAAGGTGGATTGCCAGGCTGACCACCCGCACGGGAGGCGTCAGTGGCCGCGACCGCCCAGCGCCCGCGCGTCCTGCCTGCCGGTGATGTCCTTACGGAGCTCCTTCGGCAGCGAGAACATGAGGTCCTCCTCTGCCGTCTTGACCTCCTTCACCTCGGAGTAGCCTGCGCCCGAGAGATCCGCGAGAACCTCCTGCACCAGCACCTCCGGGACCGACGCACCGCTGGTCACGCCGACGGTCGCGACGCCCTCGAGCCACTCCTGGCGGATCTCGCTGGCGTAGTCGATGCGGTAGGCGGCGGTCGCGCCGTACTCGAGGGCGACCTCCACAAGGCGCACCGAGTTGGACGAGTTGGCAGAGCCGACCACGATCACGAGGTCGGCCTCCTCCGCGACCTTCTTGATGGCGACCTGGCGATTCTGCGTCGCGTAGCAGATGTCGTCGCTCGGTGGGTCCTGGAGGTTGGGGAAGCGCTCTCGGAGGCGGCGCACGGTCTCCATGGTCTCGTCGACGGACAGCGTGGTCTGCGACAGCCAGACCACTTTGTCGGGGTCCTTCACCTCGATGTGGTCGACGTCGTCGGGGCCGTTCACGAGCGTGACGTGGTCGGGCGCCTCACCGGCGGTGCCCTCGACCTCCTCATGGCCCTCGTGGCCGATGAGGAGGATCTCGTAGTCGTCGCGGGCGAAGCGCACGGCCTCGCGGTGCACCTTCGTGACCAGCGGGCAGGTGGCGTCGATGGCGAGGAGGCCGCGGTCGGCTGCGGCGTTCACGACCGCGGGCGACACCCCGTGCGCGGAGAACACGACATGGGCGCCCGTCGGCACCTCGTCGACCTCGTCGACGAAGATCGCCCCCTGCTGCTCCAACTCGGAGACGACGTGCACGTTGTGCACGATCTGCTTGCGCACGTAGACCGGCGCACCATAGTGCTCGAGCGCCTTCTCTACAGCCACGACGGCCCGGTCGACTCCGGCGCAGTACCCGCGCGGGGCGGCCAACAGCACGCGCTTGTGTCCCTGGACCGGGATATCCTGAAGCCGTCCGCGCGCACCGGTGTCCCGCTTGACGGGGATCCGGGGCATGGGGAGGCTGATGGTCGCATCGCTCACTCCTCGATCGTACGCGGAGCGCGCTGAAGAACGAATGGGAGGCCGGGTGGCACAGGTCGCAGGCAGCACGCCGACGAGCACGCCGACGATGACGCCCGGGCCGCCGACCCTCGACGCCCCGTGGCCGGTCGCACTGCTCGCCGACCGCATCCGCGGCTGGATCGATCGCCTCGGCACGGCGTGGGTCGAAGGCGAGATCACGCAGTGGGGCGTGTCGGGCGGCAACGTCTACGGCAAACTCAAAGACCTGCGCGAAGACGCCACGATCTCGTTCACGATCTGGTCGTCGGTGCGTGCCCGCATCCCCGCCGACCTCAAACAGGGCGACCGGGTCATCGCCGCGGTCAAGCCCAACTACTGGGTCAAGGGCGGCAGTCTCACCATGCAGGTCTCCGACATGCGCCATGTGGGCCTCGGCGACCTCCTCGAGCGGCTCGAGCGCCTGCGCGCGCAGCTGACGGCCGAGGGCCTGTTCGCGACCGAGCGCAAGAGACGCCTCCCGTTCCTGCCGCACACCATCGGGCTGGTGACCGGCAAAGACTCCGACGCCGAGAAGGATGTGCTCCGCAACGCGCAGCTGCGCTGGCCGCAGGTGCGGTTCCGCGTGGTGCACGCCGCCGTGCAAGGCGACAGGACGCCGACCGAGGTCGTGGCGGCCATTCGCGCCCTCGACGCCGACCCCGAGGTGGAGGTCATCATCGTGGCGCGCGGCGGCGGCGACTTCCAGAACCTGCTCGGCTTCAGCGACGAGCGGGTCGTCCGCACGGCGGCCGAGGCGCGCACGCCGATCGTGAGCGCCATCGGCCACGAGGCCGACCGGCCGCTGCTCGACGACGTCGCGGACCTCCGCGCCTCCACCCCGACCGACGCCGCCAAGCGCGTCGTGCCCGACGTCGCAGAAGAGCTCGCCCGCGTCCAGCAGGCCCGCTCCCGGATCGGCATGCGACTCACCCACCTGCTGGGCCACGAGATCGACCGCATCGGCCACCTGCGCACGCGCCCCGCGCTGGCGTCGCCGGGCTGGATCATCGACTCCCGGGCCCAGGAACTCACCCGACAGGTCGCCCGCGGCGCCGAGCTCATCGAGCGCCTGGCCGATCGCGAGACCACGCGGATCGCCGACCTCCGCGGCCGGCTGCGAGCGCTCTCCCCGCAGGGAACGCTCGACCGCGGATACGCGATCGTGCAGAACGCGACGGGGCACGTGGTCGGCTCGCCCAGTGAAGCTCCGGAGGGCGCGGTGGTGCGCGTGACAGTCGCGGGCGGCGCGTTCGCCGCCACGGCCGGCGAGCGGCTGGCGTCGCCTGCGACCGATGGAGGCGCCGATCCAGCGGCCGATCCAGCGGCCGCCCAGCGAGACAAATAGAATGGTCACCATGCCCACCCCCGAGATCAGCGCGCTCACCTACGAAGAGGCGCGCGATGAGCTCATCCGCGTCGTCGGGGAGCTGGAGCAGGGCTCCATCACCCTGGAGGAGTCGATCGCCCTCTGGGAGCGCGGAGAGGCGCTGGCGCGCCACTGCGAGGAATGGCTGATCGGCGCGAAGGCCCGCCTCGACGCCGCACGCGCCGGCGCGGTCGCGGAGGCCTCGGGGGCGCCCGGCACATGAGCCCACGCACCAAGCCGCCGGCTGTCGTCGCCGAGCTCGGCCGACCGGAGACGCCGGAGGAGACCGCTGCGCGCAAGGCGCAGAACTCGGCGAACCACCGCAACCGGCAGACGGTCAACAACCTCGTCTACGCGCTCATCGCGACCGTGGCGCTTGTCGCCGTGATCGTCCTGATCGTGCCGCGGGGCAACCCCACGGCGTCGACCCCGCCGGTCGACTACGCCGCCGTCGCACAGCAGGCGCAGGGCAGCGAGCCCGACAAGCTCCTCGTGCCGGAGCTCCCCTCCGGCTGGAAGTCGAACAGCGCCGAGCTCCGCACCAAGACGTCCGACAAGGTGGACGCCTGGTACATCGGCCTCCTGACGCCCAAGGGCCAGTACATCGGCATCGTCCAGGGCTTCCACGCCAACGACAGCTGGGTCGCCGACCAGGTGAACCGCACGCGCATTGCGGGCACCCGCACGATCGACGGCGTCACGTGGGATGTCTACGACAACCGCTCGGCGGGCTCCGACGCGGGCAATGTCGCGTACGCGCTGGCCACGACCGCCGGGAAGAGCACCGTCGTCGTCTTCGGCACCGCGAGCGACGACGAGTTCACGACGGTCGCAGTTACGCTGACCGGCCGGCTGCACGACCTCGGATCCCCGACCCCCGGAGGCAAGTAGATGCCCACGACCCGTCCAAGCCGCGTCTGGAACGAACTGCTGGCCGGCAACGAGCGCTTCGTCTCGGGCACGCCGCAGCACCCCCGTCAAGACGTGGAGCGCCGTGAGACGGTCGCCCAGGGGCAGAACCCGGTCGCCGCGATCTTCGGCTGCGCCGACTCGCGCCTCGCGGCCGAGATCATCTTCGATCTCGGCCTCGGCGACGCGTTCGTGGTCCGCAACGCCGGCCAGGTGGCCTCCGATTCGGCGATCGCCTCGCTGGAGTACGCCGTGGCCGTGCTGAACGTGCCGCTCATCCTCGTGCTCGGCCACGACGAGTGCGGGGCCGTCGCCTCCGCCATCGCGTCGCAGGCCGCAGACGCCGAGCCGCTTCCGCCGCGCATCGCCCGGCTCATCGCCCCGATCGTGCCCGTCGTGCACCGCGTCTCCGGCACGGCGGCCGACCGGCCCGTCGTCCCGTCGGAGGTCGACGCGTCCGAGGTCGGGAAGGAACACCTGCGCGACACCGTGGCCGAGCTGCTCGCGCGCTCGGAGATCCTCAGCGACGCCGTCGCCGCCAACCTCCTCGCCATCGTCGGGGCGAACTACCGGCTCCAAGAAGGTCGGGTCGTTCCCGACGCCGTCGTCGGTATGGCCGAACCGGTCGCCGACTCATCGCACGGGCGCTGACGCGTTCGAGCTCAGAAAGGAAGAACACACCGTGGTGGACACCCAGGCGGGTACCGATTACCGCATCGAGCACGACACGATGGGCGAGGTGCGGGTTCCCGCAGCCGCCCTCTACGGCGCGCAGACGCAGCGCGCCGTCGAGAACTTCCCGATCTCGGGATCGGTTCTCGAGCCGGCTCAGATCGCCGCGCTCGCCCGCATCAAGAAGTCGGCCGCGCTCGCCAACGCGCGTCTCGGCGTCGTCGACGCCGATGTCGCAGAGGCCATCGCCGCCGCCGCAGACGAGGTCATCAGCGGCGCGCACAACGAGGACTTCCCGATCGACGTGTACCAGACCGGTTCCGGCACGTCGTCGAACATGAACATGAACGAGGTGCTGGCGACGCTCGCCTCCCGCCGGCTCGGCCGCCCGGTGCACCCGAACGATCACGTCAACGCGTCGCAGTCGTCCAACGACGTCTTCCCGACCTCCGTGCACATCGCCGTCACCGGCGCGCTGATCGACGACCTCATCCCCGCGCTCGACCACCTCGCGGTGGCGCTGGAAGAGAAGGCGGAGCTCTGGGCCACGGCCGTCAAGTCGGGCCGCACTCACCTGATGGATGCGACCCCGGTCACTCTCGGCCAGGAGTTCGGCGGCTACGCGGCGCAGATCCGCTATGGCATCGAGCGGGTTCAGGCCGCGCTGACGCGTGTCGCGGAGGTCCCGCTCGGCGGCACCGCGGTCGGCACCGGCATCAACACCCCGATCGGCTTCCCGCAGCTCGTGATCGAGCTGCTGACCGCCGAGACCGAGCTGCCGATCACCGAGGCGCGCAACCACTTCGAGGCCCAGGCCAACCGCGACGCCCTGGTGGAGGCCTCCGGCGCCCTGCGCACGATCGCCGTCAGCATCACCAAGATCTGCAACGACCTCCGCTGGATGGGCTCCGGCCCCAACACCGGCCTCGGCGAACTGCACATCCCCGACCTGCAGCCGGGATCCTCGATCATGCCGGGCAAGGTCAACCCCGTCATCCCGGAGGCCGTGCTGATGGTCGCCGCCCGTGTCGTCGGCAACGACGCCACCATCGCCTGGAGCGGCGCCTCCGGGCTCTTCGAGCTCAACGTGGCGATCCCGGTCATGGGCACCGCACTGCTGGAGTCGATCCGTCTGCTGACGCAGGCCAGCCGGGTGCTCGCCGACAAGACCATCGCCGGTCTGGAGGCCGACCTCGACCGCGCTCGCGCGTTCGCCGAGTCGAGCCCGTCGATCGTCACGCCGCTCAACCGCGTGATCGGCTACGAGGCGGCCGCCAAGGTGGCCAAGCACGCGGTCGCCCAGGGCATCACCGTGCGGGAGGCCGTGATCGACCTCGGCTTCGTCGAGCGCGGCGAGATCACCGAGGAGCAGCTCGACTCGGCGCTCGACGTGCTGAGCATGACCCACCCCGGCTGATCCCGGCCGAGCAACGCCGGCTCTCGACCGAGGCGCCCCGCCTATTCGGAGGGGCGCCTCGTCGCGTCTCACCACCCGAGCGCGACGGCCCAGAACGTCACGAGCAGAACCGGTCCGAACGGCAACTCGACGGGCCCGCCCAACGTCGTCCCGACGCGCGAGCCCAGCAGCATCCCGGCCGCGAGCCCGCCGAGCACGAGCGACGCCACCACCCAGGCGGCGACGGCAGCGACGGCCTCCCCCGGCGGCCCGCGCTCGGCCACGAGAGCCGCCAGGGCCGACGCGAGCAGGGCCGCGAGCTTCACGTCGCCCATGCCGAGCCCGCCGCCGCAGGCGAGCACGAGGAACGCGAGCAGCACGCCCAGCGAGCACAGGGCCGCGGCGACCACCAGCGCGATGCCGCCGGCACCGCTCAGAACGCTCCACACCGCACCGACAGCCACGAAGGCGAGTCCGGGCAGCACGAGCGCGTTCGGCAGCCGCCGTTCTCGCAGGTCGTACCGCACCAGGGCCGCGGTCACCGCGGCGACGTAGAGAGCTCCCACCGCGGCCGGTCCGGCGTCCTGTGCCCCCAGCAGTGCGACGCTCAGACCGGCCGCGAGAGCGATCCGGATCGTTGTTACCCCCATGACCCCACGCTAGGCGTGTGTCTCTGGCGCGCTCACGATTCCACAAGGAATACCGGAATACCGGAACTCCTCACAATTAGGTGGGTTCTTTCACCCCGCCCTTCATCACAGGCCACCGGACCTGCATCAGGCGAGCTCGTTCCCCTCCAGCATCTCCGTCACCAGCGCCGCGATCGCCGAGCGCTCCGACCGTGTCAGCGTGATGTGCGCGAACAGCGGGTGCCCCTTCAGCGTCTCGATCACCGAGGCCACGCCGTCGTGGCGGCCGACGCGCAGGTTGTCCCGCTGCGCCACGTCGTGTGTCAGGACGACGCGCGAGTTCTGGCCGACGCGGCTCAGGACCGTGAGGAGCACGTTGCGCTCCAGCGACTGCGCCTCGTCCACGATCACGAACGCGTCGTGCAGCGAACGGCCGCGGATGTGCGTCAGCGGCAGCACCTCCAGGATGCCGCGGTCCAGCACCTCGTCTAGCACGTTCTGCGAGACGAGCGCGCCGAGGGTGTCGAAGACGGCCTGACCCCAGGGGTTCATCTTCTCGCCCTGGTCGCCGGGCAGGTAGCCGAGCTCCTGGCCGCCCACGGCGTAGAGCGGCCGGAAGACCATGACCTTCTTGTGCTGCTGCCGCTCGAGCACGGCCTCCAGCCCGGCGCACAGCGCCAGCGCCGACTTGCCGGTGCCGGCGCGGCCTCCGAGCGAGAGGATCCCCACCTCGGGGTCGAGCAGGAGGTCGATCGCCAGCCGCTGCTCCGCGCTGCGTCCGTGCAGGCCGAAGACGTCGCGGTCGCCACGTACGAGCTTCACCTCGCCTTCGGCCACTACCCGTCCGAGCGCCGACCCGCGGTCGGAGTGCACGATGAGGCCGGTGTTCACCGGGAGCCCGTCGACGAGCGGCGTGCGCATCCACTCTTTCTCGTAGAGATCGCTCATCCGGTCGCTGCCGAGCGAGATCTCGGCGAGCCCCGTCCAGCCGCTGTCCACGACCTGCTCGTGCCGGTACTCCTCCGCCGCGAGACCGATCGACGACGCCTTGACGCGCATGGGGAGGTCTTTGGAGACGACCGTGACGGCCAGGCCGTCGTTCGCGAGGTTCATCGCCACCGCGAGGATGCGGGAGTCGTTGTCGCCGAGCTGCATGCCGCTCGGCAGCACCGACATGTTCGAGTGGTTGAGCTCCACGCGAAGCGAACCACCGTCGCCCACCGGGATCGGGAAGTCGAGCCGCTCGTGCTGGACGCGCAGGTCGTCCAGGTTGCGCAGTGCCTGCCGCGCGAAGTACCCGATCTCCGGATCGTTCCGCTTGCCCTCCAGTTCGCTCACGACGACGACAGGGATGACGACAGCGTGCTCGGCGAACCGGAAGATCGCCTTGGGGTCGGACAGCAGCACCGACGTGTCGAGCACGTACGTGCGCTCGCTCTGACGGATTCCGCTCGATGCCGACTCGAACTGCCGGGTTCCTGATTCAGCCACGACCACTCCCACCCCGCCGCTCCGCTTCCGCAGGAGCCGGCGGATACTTTGGCGAGCCGGCCAGTGGGTTCCGAAAACGAACTTATGTGGCCGCCTCGATCGGGCGCCGTGCCCGATGAGTCGAAGGTACGCCGCGCCGCCGACAGGAGAAGTCCCGACGACCGCGTGTCGTGTTTCGTGCAGTGAACCTTCACCCCCAGTTGTGGGAGGCGCGCGATCAGGCCGCTGAGGCGTAGGAGGTCAGCGCGGCGCGCAGCATGTCGAGCGTCTGCCCTGTCGTTCCGGCGTGCATGCTCAGCCGCACGCTGGTCGCACGCACCGTGGCCGTGATCCCGTGGTTGAACAGGGAGGCCGCGAGCACCGTGAGCTGCTCCGGAAGCGGTTCCAGCACCACGATCCCCGCACGCTCGGCGGCGTTTCGCGACGACGCCACCGGCACGGCGAACTGGTCGGCGAGGTCGATCACCTGCTCGCCGACGTCGGAGACGGCGGCGGAGATCTCGCCGACGCCGACCGCCGCGATCTCCTCCAGCGCGGCGGCGAAACGCGCCTGGGCGACGGGGTCGGCTTCCGACACGGTGAAGGCGGACGCGTCCCGAGCGGGGTCGACGACCTCGTCCCACAACTCACCTGCGCCGGTGCCGACCCATCCGCTGAAGACGGGCGTCAGGTGCTCGATCGCCCGTTCGCTGAGCGCGAGGAAGCCCGTGCCCCAGCCCGCGCGCGTCCACTTCTGACCGCCGGAGACGACGACGTCGACGACCCCGTAGGGCGCATCCACCACGCCGAAGCCCTGGATCGCGTCGACGATGAGGAGGCGGTCTCCGATCACCTGGCGGATCCCGTCGATGTCGGCGAGATAGCCGGTGCGCGAGTCGACGAGGCTCACCATCACGGCGCCGGTGGACTCGGTGATCTGCTCCCGGATCTGCGCAGGCGTGACGCGGCCGTGGTCGGTCTCGAGCCACACCGGTGTCACGACGCGCATCGCCTGGGCCGCACGGACGGCCGCGTACGTCACGCTCGGGAACTCGCCAGGCGACAGCAGCACCTCCCCGCCGGTCAGGCCGAAGGCGGCGTGCAGGAGCCCGGTGGAGGCGTTGGGCTGGAAGGCGATCCGCTCGGCGGGGAAGCCGGTGAGGACGGAGACCCCCTCTCGCACGCGCTCGTTCTCGGCGTCCATCCGGTCGACGGTGCCGAAACGAGCCTTCGCGAGCACCTCGTACTGCCCCAGCAGCTCGGCGCGCACCGCCCTCGACAGCGGTCCCACGCGTCCGTAGTCCAGGTATCCGGGCTCCTCGCCGAATCCGGCGGCGAACTCCTCGATCGTCGTCATCCTGACCTCCGCCACCATCCTGCCCGTCGCGCTGCGACCCTGACGAATCGGAGCCGACACGTATCGGCTTCACGCCGAGGATCACCTGCGACGGGTCGAGCGCGACCTCAGAAGCCGTAGCGGCGCTGGCGGCGCGAATAGTCGCGCATCGCGCGCAGGAAGTCGACCTGTCGCAGGTCGGGCCCCAAAGCCTCCACGAAATAGAACTCGCTGTGCGCGCTCTGCCACAGCATGAAGTCGCTCAGCCGCTGCTCGCCGGAGGTACGGATGACGAGGTCGGGGTCGGGCTGACCCCCGGTGTACAGGTGCGCGCCGATGAGATCCGGGGTGAGGAGGTCGGCCAGCGTCTCCAAGCTGCCGCCCTCGGCGTGATGGGCTGCGACGATGCTGCGCATGGCGTCGGTGATCTCCTTGCGGCCTCCGTAGCCGACCGCCAGGTTGATGTGCATCCCCGTCGTGCCCGCCGTGCGCTTCTCGGCTTCGGCGAGCGCGTCCACCAGCCGCTCGGGGAGACCCGCCGTCGAGCCGACGTGTTTGATGTGCCAGTCGCGGTAGCGGGAGAGGTCCTCCGCCAGCTGGGCGATGATCTCGATCAGGTCGGCGAGCTCGGAGCTGTCGCGGTTGGTCAGATTGTCCGACGACAGCAGGTAGAGGGTCACCACCTCGATACCGAGGTCGTCGCACCACTCGAGGAACTCGCGCATCTTGGCCGCGCCGGCGCGATGTCCGTGCGCGGCCGTCGTGAGCCCCGCCTGTCGGGCCCAGCGCCGGTTGCCGTCGATGATCATCGCGACGTGCCGCGGCAACGACTCCCGGCCGAGCCCCGCGAGATAGCGCCGCAGCCGCTTTTGGTACAGACCGTAGAGCACCCCATTGGCCGTCTCGGAACTCCGTCTGCTCACGCAGCTACGTTAGCGCGGCCCGAGAGACAGGTCTTCCAGCTTCCGACCGCCCGTCTGCCTTAACCTTGCTCCATGACGCCGCGAAACGCCCACGAGCCCGAGGATGTCGCCCGGCTGCTCGCAGAGCCGGCCGCCGACCTCCAGCCCGCCGACGCCGCGGTCAAGGAGGACGACTCTCGAGGCCCGGATCTGCCGAACATCCCACTGCTCGACGCCTCGCCCGCGAACCCCACCGACATCAAGCCGACCTGGCGCGGCTGGATCCATGCCGGCATGTTCCCGGTGTCCATCGCGGCGGGGATCGTGCTCATCTGCCTGGCGCAGGGGGCTCCCGCCAAATGGGCGTCGGCGGTCTTCATGGTGACGTCGATGCTGCTGTTCGGCAATTCGGCGCTCTACCACCGCTTCAACTGGGAGCCCCGCACGAAGGTCGTGCTCAAGCGCATCGACCACGCCAACATCTTCCTGCTGATCGCCGGCACCTACACGCCGCTCGCCGTGCTGGCCCTTCCTCCGCAGAAGGGCGTCCTGCTGCTCGGCATCGTCTGGGGAGGCGCGCTAGTCGGCATCGGCTTCCGCGTGTTCTGGATCAACGCACCTCGCTGGCTCTACGTGCCGATCTACCTGCTGCTCGGCTGGGCGGCGATGATGTACATCGTCGATCTCTTGAACGCCAACGTCGCGATGATGGTGCTGGTGTGCGTCGGCGGTGTCTTCTACACGATCGGCGCCGTGATCTACGGCATCAAACGCCCCAACCCGTTCCCCGGGGTCTTCGGGTTCCATGAGATCTTCCACACGCTGACCGTGCTGGCGTTCCTCTGCCACTGGACGGCGACGTTGCTGATCGCGATGAACCCCGCCTACAACGGCTGACGGGCAGACACGCGACTCAAGAGGAGGCGGAAGGCCCCTCGTCGTCGCCGTCGGCGGTCTGCTCACCATCCAGCTTCTCAGCGATCTCGGCGCGGTAGCGCACCCGGCGGATCCGCCTCGTCATGTCGATGACCAGCAGGACGGCGGCCACCGCGATCAGGAACGTCACGGTGAAACCCACGACGCCCGGCGTGACCTGATCTTCGTTCGGGCCGGAGGTCGGCGTCGGGGTCGGCGTGGCGGCCAGCCAGACCCCGGCCTTCAGCAGCAGCTCCCCCATCACGCAGCCTCACCGGTTCGTGCGGACGAGGCGTTCTGAGGCATGGGAGCCTTCCCTTTCGCGAGTGGTGCCGGCTTTCAGGTCGGGAGCCGAGCGGGGGCACGAAGCGCGATTCACAGCTTCGCCTCCTAGTCTTGTCTCAGCCTACCGTCGCCCCGACGGCGGGCCTGAACGCGCACCGAGAGGGCATACGGCAACGGCGATGGCAGGCGAGAACCAGGCGCCGTCCGCGACTCCCGAGTCGCCCACCCTCCAGACCCGCTACGGTCGCACTCCGGGCCGACGCCGCCGCGACCGCTGGCTGCTCGTCGGCGGCGGGCTCGCCGTCGTAGCCGTCGTGACCGCCTGGGTCTTCTGGGCCGGCTGGGACAACAACCAGGCCGACCTGGAGACCACGGACACCGCCTACACCATCCCCGACGCGCACCACGTCGAGATCACGTTCACCATCAACGCCCAGCCGGGAACCGGCGTCACCTGCGCGCTGCAGGCGCTCAACGACGACTACGCGATCGTGGGCTGGCGCATCGTGAGCTACTCTGCCAGCGACGCACGTGTGACGACGCACACGGAGACGATCCGAACCATCGCGCAGAGCAACACGGGTTTGATTAACACCTGCTGGCTGACCTAACATGCTCTGGATACGCCCCGGCCGAGGCCGGGGCGTCTACTTTACCCACCGGCCTCGGCCGGGAATCAGCCGAATGCGGTTCACACCGCAGGCGCGAAGGAGTTCACCATGTCCCAGGAGTCACAGGTCACCTTTCTGACGCAGGACGCGTACGACCGCCTCTCGGCCGAACTCGAGGAGCTCAGCGTCAACGGCCGTAACGAGATCGCGAAGCGCATCGAAGCGGCCCGCGAAGAGGGCGACCTCAAGGAGAACGGCGGCTACCACGCCGCCAAAGACGAGCAGGGCAAAATGGAGGCCCGCATCGTGCAGCTGACGAACCTGCTGCGCAGCGCGACCGTCGGCGAGGCGCCGGAGAGCCACGGCGTCGTGGAGCCCGGAACCGTCGTCACCGCGACCATCGCCGGCGACGAGAGCGTCTTCCTGATCGGCAACCGCGAGATCGCGGCCGGCACCGACCTCCCCGTCTACAGCGAGCAGAGCCCGCTCGGCGCCGCCATCCTCGGCCTCAATGTCGGCGACAAGACCGAGTACACCGCGCCGAACGGCCGCCAGATCGCCGTCGAGGTCACCAAAGTCGACACCTACACCGGCCAGTAATCCGGCCCCTAACCCCCGAACACAGGAGGACCGCTCGTCCGAACGCCGGATCCGAGCGGTCTTCCTGTGCTCGGAGGCGGGACGCCACTACTCCTCTTCGAGGACGGGGTCGTAGCCGGCCGAGCGCAGCACCTGGATGACCTGCTGCCGGTGCTCCGTGCCGCGCGTCTCGACCGAGACGACGAGCTCGACCTGGCTGAGCTGCAGTCCGTTGCCGTGCCGCGTGTGCAGCACCTCCACGACGTTGGCGTTGACGCCGGCGAGGATCTCCGCGATGCGCGCGAGCTGACCGGGGCGGTCGGGCAGCATGATCGAGAGCCGCAGATAGCGGTCGGAGGCCGCGAGGCCGTGCGCGATGACCCGCTGCATCAGAAGCGGGTCGATGTTGCCGCCCGAGAGGATCGCGACGACCGAGCCCGGCCCGTCGGCCGGCACGAGACCTGCCAGGATCGCGGCCACACCGGCGGCCCCCGCCGGCTCCACGACGAGCTTCGCGCGCTCCAGCAGCACCAGGAGGGCACGGGCGATGTCGTCCTCGGTGACCGTGACCACCGCGTCGACCGCGTCGCGCACGATCTCGAAGTTGAGGATGCCCGGCTTGCTCACGGCGATGCCGTCGGCGATCGTGGCGACGACGCCGATCTCGGTCGGCTCCCCGGCCTCCAAAGAAGCGGGGTAGGCGGCCGCGTTGGCCGCCTGCACCCCGATCACCCGGATCGTGCGCCCCTCGCGGGCGGCGCGCTGCTTGACGGCGCTCGCCACGCCCGAGATGAGGCCGCCTCCGCCGATGGGCACGACGATCGTCGCGACATCCGGCACCTCGTCGAGGATCTCGAGCCCGAGCGTGCCCTGGCCGGCGATCACGTCCGGGTGGTCGAACGGCGGGATCAACACCGCGCCGGTCTCCGCCGCGAAGTCGGCGGCCGCGCGCAGCGTCTCGTCGACGATGCTGCCGCTGAGCACCACGTCGGCGCCATACGCCCGCGTGGCCTGGAACTTGGGGATGGCGACGCCGACCGGCATGAAGATCGTGGCGTGGATGCCCAGCTCGCGGGCGGCGAAAGCGACGCCCTGCGCGTGGTTGCCTGCCGACGCCGCGACGACGCCGCGCTCCCGCTCCTCGGCCGTCAGTTTCGAGAGCCGGTGATACGCCCCCCGGATCTTGTAGGAGCCGGTGCGCTGGAGGTTCTCGCATTTGAGGATCACGGGAGCGCCGATCACATCGGTGAGGTACCGGGACGTCTCGATCGGAGTCGGCTGGGCGACCAGGCTCACGATCGCGCGCGCCGCCTCGATCTCCTCGAGGCCGGGGCCGGCGAACGGTGTGCGCGTCGATTCGGTCGCGGTGTCCACTCGCACAGCCTACTCGCGGTCGTATACCGCCGGATGTATGCGACGCGCGCACTGTCACTACGGGCGGTGCAGAGGCCGTGGCACCGTCTCCCAGATCGCTCCGGCAGGAGCCTCCATGACCTCCGGAGGCCTGCCCCGCCAGACCCCGGAGGAGACGTAGTGCACCATCACGTTGAGCACGGCGACGAACGGGACGGCGAACAGCGCTCCGGGGATACCGGCGAGAAGCGATCCGGCAGCGACGGCGAGCACGACCGCGAGCGGGTGCACCTTGACGGCGGTGCCCATGATGAGCGGCTGGAGCACGTGCCCCTCGATCTGCTGGACCAGAAGCACGATCCCGAGCATGATCAGCGCGAAGACCCAGCCCTTGAAGACGAGGGCGATCAAGACCGCGAGGGCGCCCGTGATCACAGCGCCGACGATCGGGATGAACGACCCGAGGAACACCAGCACGGCGATCGGGATGACGAGCGGCAGGCCGAGGAAGAACGCCCCGAGGCCGATGCCGAGAGCGTCGATCGAGGCGACGAGCACCTGCACCTTGGCGAAATTGCGGAGCGTCGTCCAGCCGGCCCGGCCGGCGCCGTCGACAGCGCTTCGAGCGGTCTTCGGGAAGATCCGCACCACCCACCCCCAGATGCTGCGCCCGTCGATGAGGATGAAAAGAACGCTGAACAGGGTCAGCAGGGCGCCCGTGAGCACGTGGCCCAGCGTCGAGCCGATGGAGAGCGCACCGGAGATGAAGACCTGGCTGTCCTGCTGGAGGGACGTCCAGATCGATTGGAACGCGCTGTCGATCTGGTCGGCGGTGAGGCCGAGCGGGCCGGTGGTGAGCCAGGCCCGGAACTGCTCGAAAGCCGCCACCGACTGGGTTTGGAGTTCGTGGCTCTGCCGGGTGACCTGCCAGATGGCGAGATAGAAGAGGCCGCCGACCACCGCGATCAGCGCGACCACGGTGGTGAGGATCGCCAGCCAGGATGGCCAGCGGTGGCGGATCAGGAAGTCCTTCAACGGCACGAGCAGCGCGGCGAGGAGCACTGCCACGAGCACGGGGATGACGATGAGCCGGAGCTGGACGATCAGGAAGATCGCGACCGCGATGACCGCGCCGACGACCAGCAGGCGCCAGGACCACGCGCCCGCGAGGCGCACACTGCGCGGCAGCGACTCGTCGATCGGCTCGGCCGGCGCAGCGAGGTCGCGTCTGCGTCTCAGGAAGCGCGCCCTGACCGACGGGCCCTCGTCCTTCTGAGAGTTCGGGCCGTTCTGCAGGGCCGGCGGGTTCTGCGGTGCCGGGGCGTCGATCTGTGCCATGGCCGTCAGTCTAGGGGCGCGCGCGTTCGGATCCTGCGGGTGCGCTCATGGTTCGAACACCAGCGGTGGATGGTCGATCGAGGTCGAGAACCACGACCAGGACGGTCCGGACGACGTCTGCTGGATCGAAGCGTAGGTGGGCTGTCCCGGCGGGACGTTCTGCAACCCGACCGCGACCGACACGTTGCCGTTCACGGTCTTCACCCCGGTTCCCGTGACGCTGCCGGCGCCGGCGTAGGCGCCGACCGTGAGCGTCACCGGTGCGCTCGTAGAGATGAGGAACGAGATGACGTAGTTCGCCACCCCCGTCACCCCGTAGGCGGCGGGGTCGAAGTGCACGGATACACCAGGACCTCCAGAGGGCACCTGCCGGAAGGTGAACGACGCATACGGCGTTCCCGAGGTGTCCGTCTGCATGATGTCGGACGCGATCACTGTCAGGTTCGTGCGGCCTTTCCCGACAGTGTGCGTCGGGCTGATGGTGTCGATGGGGAGGAGGAACGGCGGCCAGTGCAGGATGTCGCCGGGACGGATCCGAGTGACCACGTCACTCGGCGAGAGGGTCTTCACGAAGGATGCGGGGTCGATGGCGTCCGAAGTTTCGGCGTCCACCCCCGGGACATGCCAGACATGAGGATTACTCTACACTGCGGCTCGCGCCAGGCCGCCGCGCCTCCCACGATGCCGCCAGCCGCGGTGGACGGGAGGCGTGCTGAGCACCTCACCGTCCACCGGTTGGTCAGCGGCTCGCCAGCCGACGCCGGAGGATGACGACCGTTGCGATGCCCGCGAACATGAGAGACGCCGCCGCTCCCGCGAGGACAGCGGTCGAGCCGGCCTCAGAGCCGGTCGCCGCCAGGTGCGGGAGGGCGCGGTCACGGCTGGCTGCACGTCTCCGACGAGTGCCGTCGGCTCGGGGGCAGTCGGGTCGGGGGCAATCGGGTAGGGGCAATCGGCTCGGGGGCAGGAGTCACAATGGCATCCTCCTCGAAATCGGGCTCTTGCGACCCGACGGCCGGTACGACGCGGTACGACCGCGTGTACCAGGGGCCAGGGAGGCGGACGGGCTCGTGGGGCCAGCGGCAGCTGACGGCTCGGTGAACGCTCGATGTCGGACGTTGCCGATAGTGTCGGGCCGTGGTCGAACAGCTCTCCCCCGCCGTGGCACGACGCATCGCGCTCGCGGCGCAGGGCTTCGGGAGGCCGCGGCCGGCGGTGGTGGGCACGCGTCAGCTCAACGCGCTGATCGACCGCATCAACCTGCTGCAGATCGACTCGGTCAACGTCTTCGAGCGCAGCCACTACCTCCCGGCGTTCGCGCGCCTGGGCGCCTACGACCGCACGCTGCTCGACCGGTTGACGTTCGAGGCCGGTGGGCCGCACACGGAGTATTGGGCGCACGAGGCAGCGTTCGTCCGCAAAGACGACTGGCCGCTCTTCCGGTGGCGGATGCGCGCCTACCGCGAGCGCTACGGCACTGGCAACGCCTGGTTCGCCGCCAACGAGAGCACCTTGCAGTGGCTGCGCTCCGAGCTCGCGACGAAGGGGCCCCTGGCGGCGAGTGAGATCGAGCACGACGCCAACCGGCGCTCCGGGCCGTGGTGGGGCTGGTCGGAGGTTAAGCGCGCTCTTGAGCGGATGTTCCTCTTCGGCGAGGTGGCGATCGCCGGCCGCACGCGCTTCCAGCGCCGGTACGGCCTGGTCGACGACGTGCTGCCCGCGAGCATCCTCGACCGCACGGTCGACGACGACGACGCCCTCCGCGAGCTGCTGCGCCGTTCGGCCGTTGCGCACGGCATCGGCACCGCACGCGACCTCGCCGACTACTACCGGCTGAAGGGTCCGCCGGTGCAGCGCGCCCTCCAGCAACTCGAAGACGCGGGCGAGTTGATCCCCGTGCAGGTGCGCGGGTGGGAGGGACCGGGCGGCCGTCCCGTGAAGGCCTGGATGCACCGCGACGCGCGCAAGCCACGGTCGATCGAGGCCGCCGCCCTGCTGTCGCCGTTCGACCCGGTCGTCTGGTTCCGCGACCGGGCGCTGCGGATGTTCGGGTTCCACTACCGCATCGAGATATACACGCCGGCGCCGCAGCGCGTCTACGGCTACTACTCGCTCCCGATCCTGCTCGACGACGAGCTCGTCGGCCGCATCGACCTCAAGAGCGATCGCCAGGCCGGGGTGCTGCGCGTGCAGTCCGCGTGGACCGAGTCCGGCCACGGCGGACCCATCGCCGAACGCCTGGTGCCGCTGCTGGCGCAGACCGCGGCGTGGCAAGGTCTCGGCGAGGTGCGGGTCGCCGACGGTGCGCGTGGCGACCTTGCGCCGGTGCTCGCCGCCGAGCTCTGATCCCGCCTCCTCGACCGGCCTCCTGCACCCTCGCGGAGCCGCAGCGCGCAGGGGTAAGGTGCGGGCATGAGTTCACCGCTGGAGTATCTGAACGCCGACGGAGCCGATGAGGCCGACTTCGAACAGCCCATGCGCGAGCTCTTCGCCTACCGCGACGGCGACCATTGGCGCGACGGCATCGTCACGGGCGTCAAACGCGGATCCGACGGCCGCGCGCACGTGCAGTTCGACGGCCGCATGTGGGTGACGACCGACGACGTCCGCGAGTCCACCCACTACATCGCCGTGCTGCTGAACCCCGACTCGACGGTCTACGCCGAGGTCATCACCGGATACCTCGACGGCGCACCCGCCGACCTGATCCGCGACATCGACGTGGTCGACGGCGCCACCAACGCGGGCACCGAGTGGCGCCCGGTCGACGAGCAGGCCGTGGGCACGCGCGTGCGCTACCGCTACACCGGCACCGCCGAGCTGGAGGCCGCGCGGCCGTAACTCCGGAGATCGGCGACGACACCCCGCCTCCGCAACCGTAAGTCCGGAGATCCGGTGGGCGCTCGCGGCAGTGTCCGGAACTACGAACACCGGGGCGCGCCGTCCACGTGCGGCCAACTCCGGAGATCGGCGACGACACGCCGCCTCCGCAACCGTAACTCCGGAGATCCGGTGTGGGCTCGCGCCAGTGTCCGGAAATACGAACGCCGGGGCGCGCCGCCCGCGTGCGGCCAACTCCGGAGGTCGGCACTCACACGGCCGCGACCTCCGGCGTTACGGACGCCGAAGCGAGCGGCGCGCCGCGATCTCCGGAATCAGCAGCAGCTAGAAGGAGGAGCCCATCTTCTCGAGGCGCTCGACGCGCTCCGGGATGGGCGGGTGGGTCGAGAACAGGCGGCTCATGACGCTGGGCTTGAGCGGCTCCGCGATCCAGAGGTGCGCCATGCTGCTGTTCTGGCGCCGCATCGGCCGGCCGTAGTCCTGCAGCTTGAGGAGGGCGCTCGCCAAGGCGTCCGGGTGCCGCGTGGTCATCGCGCCGGTCGCGTCGGCGAGGTACTCGCGCTGACGCGAGACCGCCAGCTGCACGATCGTGGCCACGAGCGGGGCGATGACGGCCGCGATGAGACCGGCCACCAGCACGATGGGGTTTCCGCCGCCACCGTTGTTGTTGTTGCGGTTGTTGCCGCCGAAGAACGCCATGCGCACGAAGATGTCGGCAATGAGGCCGATGGCGACAGTGAGGCCGAAGACGATCATCGAGAGCCGGATGTCGTAGTTGCGCACGTGGCCGAGTTCGTGCGCCATCACGCCCTCCAGTTCGGCGTCGTTCATGATGTCGAGCAGGCCCGTGGTCGCGGCGACGGAGGCGTGCTGCGGGTCCCGCCCCGTCGCGAAGGCGTTGGGCGCGGGGTCGTTGACGATGTAGACCGCAGGCATGGGCGTTCCGGTCGTGATCGAGAGGTTCTCGACGACGTTCCACAGGCGCGGATTGTCGGCCTTGGTGATCGGAACCGCCCCGGACATGCTGAGCGCCTGGCCGGAGGCCATGAAGTACTGGATGACGGCGTAGACGATTGCGCCGATCGCGACCCAGGCGAGGATCGCCCAGCTGTTGTAGATGACCGAGAACAGCCATCCGAGCGCGCCGATGAGAACGAGGAAGAACAGGATGATGAAGACGGTGTTGCGCTTGTTCCTGGCGATAGCCCTGTACATCGACGACCTAGAACTGCACGCGCGGCGGCTCGGCGATCGCCGCCAGGTTGTCGACCTCGAAGAACTCCCGCTCGCTGAAGCCCAGGCGGCGGGCGAACAGGTGGTTGGGGAAGACCTTGATCTTGGTGTTGAACTCGCGCACGCCGCCGTTGTAGAACCGGCGGGAGGCCTGGATCTTGTCTTCCGTGTCGACCAGGTCGGCCTGCAGGCGCAGGAAGTTCTGGCTCGCCTGCAGCTGCGGGTACGCCTCCGCTACGGCGAAGATGCTTTTCAGGGCCGTCTGCATGTGCCCCTCGGCCGCGGACGCTTCACCCGGCGTCTGGGCCGTCAGCGTCTCGGCGCGCGCCTTGGTGACGGACTCGAAGACCCCGCGCTCGTGCGCGGCGTAGCCCTTGACCGTCTCGATCAGGTTGGGGATGAGGTCGGCACGGCGCTTCAGCTGCACCGTGATGTCGCTCCACGCCTCGTCGACCCGGACCTTCAGGGTGACCAGCGAGTTGTACGTGGCCCAGAAATAGATTCCGATGATCGCAACGAGCACGACGACGATGATGACCGGAATGAGCCATTCCATTGCGGGAACTCCTATGCGTGTGGGCGCTGATCGACAGTGCTGACAGCATCCTAACGGGCGCGGATGCGCCTCCCACTGCCTTCCCACCACTCTCGAAGCAACCGCAGTGGGGATGGACAGGCCCGCGGTTCCCGGGTGCAGAATTGCTGTCGTGAGCGACATCGCCGAACGCCGCAGACGGGGACGACCGCGCAAAGAGCGCGGCGCGGCCTCCACCCGTTCGGCCATCCTCCGGGCGGCCGCGGACGAGTTCACCGACCGCGGCTACGAGGCCGCGTCGTTGCGCGCCATCGCCCGCCGAGCGGGTGTCGACTCGGCACTCGTCCATCACTATTTCGACGACAAAGCCGACCTGTTCGCGGCGACGCTGGAGGCGCCGCTGCGGCCGGATCGCGTGTTGGACGTCGTGCTTGGCGCGCCGCGCGAGGCGATCGGCCAGACACTGGTGCGCTACCTGCTCACCCAGCTGGAGGACGAGCGCGCCGCCGGACGTATGGTGCTCATCCTGCGTACCGCGCTGGGCAGCGGCGCCGGCACCAGGATGCTGCGCGAGTTCCTCACCAGAGAGGTGTTCACCCGTCTGGCGTCCCTCGCCCACACCGACGACGCCGACCTCCGCGCCGACCTGGCCGCGTCGCAGATCGTCGGCCTGATGATGACGCGCTATGCGCTGAAGCTCGAGCCGGTCGCGAGCGCCGCTCCCGACGAGCTGGCGAGGCGGGTGGGACCGGTGATCCAGTGGCATCTCTTCGGCGATCTTGACGGGCGGGTCGGATCGGGCGAATAATTCATCACATGATGAATTCGGTCGACGCCGCCGTCGTGATCGAGGGCCTTCTGGTGCGCCGCGGCCGCACTGCGGTGCTCGACGGGCTCGGCCTGAGCATCCCGCGCGGACAGGTCGTCGGCCTCCTCGGGCCGAGCGGCTGCGGCAAGACGACGCTGATGCGATCGATCGTGGGCGTGCAGCGGGTCGCGGGAGGCCGAGTGGAGGTGCTCGGCCAGCCTGCCGGCTCGGCCGCGCTGCGCCATCGGGTGGGCTACGTGACCCAGGCCGCGAGCGTCTACGATGACCTGACCGTGCGGCAGAACCTCGCCTACTTCCGCCGCGTGCTCGGAGCGGGCAAGGACGACGTCGAGCGCGCGATCGAGGCGACCGACCTGGGGGCGAACGCCGGACAGCTGGTCTCCACTCTCTCCGGCGGCCAGCTCAGCCGCGTCTCGCTGGCCGCCGCACTGCTCGGCTCCCCCGATCTCCTGGTGCTCGACGAGCCGACGGTGGGGCTCGACCCGCTGCTGCGCGTCGAGCTGTGGTCGCTCTTCCACCGTCTCGCCGACGGCGGAACGAGCCTCCTGATCTCGAGCCACGTGATGGACGAGGCGACGCGCTGCGACCGGCTGCTGTTGATGCGCGAAGGCGCGATCCTCGCCGACACCACGCCGGAGGAGCTGCTCGCCGAGACCGGCGCGGCGGATGCCGAGGGCGCGTTCCTCACCCTGCTGCGTCGGCACCATCCCCGCCACGCGCTCGACGAGCCGGCACAGGACGACGAGCAGGGCGGCAGGAGCGACGAGGGGGCCGCGCGATGAACGCCGGCCGCACTCTCGCCACCGCGGGTCGCGTCCTCACGCAGATCCGGCACGACCCGCGGACGATCGGCTTGCTCCTCGCCGTCCCGAGCCTCCTGATCGGGCTCGTGGCCTGGATATTCACCGACACCGATGTCTTCTCTACGATCGGGCCCGCGATGCTCGCGCTCTTCCCCTTCGTCGTGATGTTCCTGGTGACAAGCATCACGACCCTGCGCGAGCGTCGCACAGGCACCCTCGAGCGGCTCCTGTCGATGCCTCTCGGCAAGGGGGACTTCATCCTCGGCTACACGTTGGCCTTCGGTCTGCTCGCCGTCGTCCAGTCGCTGGTCGCTTCGGCATACGCGATCTGGGTGTGCGGGCTCGACATCAAGGGCGACCCGTGGCTGATGGTGGCGGTCGCGGTGACCGACGCGGTCCTGGGGAGCACGCTCGGCCTGTTCGCGAGCGCGTTCGCCCGCACCGAGTTCCAGGTGGTGCAGTTCATGCCGGCGATCGTGTTCCCGCAGATCCTGCTCGGCGGGATCTTCCTCCCCCGCGACCAGCTTCCCGCCGGACTGAAGGAGATCAGCGACTGGCTGCCGCTGTCGCACGCCGTCGACGCGCTCAACGCCGTCGCGACGAACTCGCACGATGCCGCCTACGTGGGAGGCCAGCTCCTGATCATCGGCGCGTTCGCGGT
Organism: Leifsonia sp. McL0607; assembly: GCF_049993355.1. Taxonomy (GTDB): domain Bacteria; phylum Actinomycetota; class Actinomycetes; order Actinomycetales; family Microbacteriaceae; genus Leifsonia. The sequence goes on from NZ_CP188253.1 coordinate 252,390, forward strand.
CGGCGCCGTCGTCGTCGGCGCCCTCACCCTCCAGCGCCGCACCGCGTAGCAGCGCTCGAGTACGCCCATAATCGGTCAGAAACCGCCGAGTACGCAGACAGTTCGCGTACTCGCGAGTTGGTCAGGGGCCGAGTACGCAGACAGTTCGCGTACTCGGGGGTTGGTCAGGGGCCGAGGACGCGGCGCAGGTAGGCGTTTTCGAAGCGGCGGTCGGGGTCGAGGCGGTCTCGAACGGCGAGGAAAGCGTCGAACCGCGGATAGGTCTCGCGCAGCGACTCGGCGTCGCGGAAGTGCAGCTTGCCCCAGTGCGGCCGGCCGTCACTCGCCTTCATGATCTCCTCGACCGCGGTGAAGTACGCGGTCGGGTCCTCCCGGAAGTACCGGTGCACGGCAATGTAGCCGCTCTCGCGGCCGTACGCCGTCGACAGCCAGTTGTCGTCGGCCGCCGCCGAGCGCACCTCGATCGGGAACGAGATACGCCAGCCCTGACGCTCGATGAGCGCCTTCACCTCCGCCAGCGCGCCGGGCACGGCCTCCCGTGGAATCGCGTACTCCATCTCGCGAAAGCGCACCGTGCGGTTCGTCACGAACACCCGCGGCGAATAGTCGGTGAAGTCGCGGTTGCCGGTGAGGCGCTGCGCGAGACGGCTGAACGGCGGGATGATCGCCGGGGCCATCGTGCCGACCGCGCACACTCCGCGGTAGATCCCGTTGGCGAGGAGTTCGTCGTCGACCCAGCGGCCGGCCGTCGACAGCGGCGCCCGCCGCTCGGTGAGGGGCAAGCGGGTGTTCGTCTTGGTCAACCCGGTCTCGGTGTGCGGGAACCAGTAGAACTCGAAGTGGTCCTCCGACGCCGAACGGTCCAGGTAGCTGTCGAGCACCTGCTGCAGCGGCTCCGGTCGCTCGACCGCTTTCAGCAGGTAGGCGGGGACGCACTGCAGCGTCATGTCCACGAGAACGCCGAGCGCTCCGAGGCCGAGCCGCGCCGCCGGGAGCAGCTCGGCGTTCTCATCGTCGCTGATCGTCAGCAGCTCGCCCGACCCGGTCACGAGGGTGACCGCGACGATCTGGGTGGCGAGACCGCCGAACGCACCGCCGGTGCCGTGCGTGCCGGTGGAGGTCGCCCCTGCGATGGTCTGGCGGTCGATGTCGCCCATGTTCTGCAGGGCCAGGCCGTACGGCCGCAGCAGCCGCGGCAGCTGGTGGAGGTGCGTGCCGGCGGCCAGACGCACCCGGCCGCGCTCGAGATCCACGTCGAGGACGCCGCTGATGTCCTCGAGGTCGAGCAGCACTCCGGGAGCGGCCGCGATGCCGGTGAAGCTGTGCCCGGCTCCGACCGCCTTGATCCGCATCCCCTGCTTCGCCGCGGCCGCGACCGCGCGCTGCACGGCCTCGGCGTCGCGCGGACGTTCGACGCGCTGCGGCCGGATCGACTCGCTGCGGCCCCAGTTGCGCCACACCGCTCCGGTCGCGGTCACAGGAAGACCTTCCCTTCGCCGCGGTAGCTCGGCACGGACCCGACGACTGCGGCACGGCCGTCGATGACGTCGACGAGGTAGAAGTCGTTCACGTGTTCGCTCAGCTCGCCGGACTTGGTGTGCCGCAGCCAGACCCGGTCGCCGATGCGCAGGATGCCGGCGGCGGCGCCGGTCACCGGGGTCTGCACCTCGCCCGCCATCTCGCGGTCGACCATCGACAGCTCGGTCGGCCATTCGATCTTCGGGAGCCGATCGGCCCCGGGAGGGCCGGACGCGATCCAGCCACCGCCGAGGAGGGTGGCGGTACGCTCGTCGGGCCGGCGCACCACCGGCAGCGCGAACGACGCGGCAGGCGCCGGCCGGAACCCGCGGTAGGTGTCGAACAGGTGACCGCCGAGCAGGCCGCTGCCGGCGGCGATCTCGGTGACGGACGGGTCGGAGGCCGTGAACTCCAGCGAACCGGTGCCGCCGCCGTTCACGAACTCGAGCTCTGCGAGCTCGCGCACGGTCGCGACGGCCTCCCCGCGCCGTGCGAGCAGCTCCTCCTGCGAGCTCTTCTGCATCCAGCGCAGCGTCGCAGCCCAGGCCGGGCGCCCGGGCGGGTTGTCGCCCTGGCCGGCGATCTGCGCCTCGTAGCCCATCATCCCGACCAGTGCGAAGCCCGGTCGCCGCACGATCGCCTCGGCGACCTCCCCGACAGCCTGCACGGTGTGCAGCGGGGAGCGGTAGACGCCGATGTGGCCGAGCACCGGCGCGTCCCACGACGAGTCCAGTTCGAGGCAGAGCCGGATGATCTCGCGATCGGCGGGCGGGACGACCGCGTCGATCAGGTCGAGGTGGGCGACCGAGTCGACCATGAGCGTCACGCGCGCGGCGAGCTCCGGCGAGGCGGCGAGACGTGCGATGGCGGCCCGGTCGGCCGTCGGGTAGCCGACGACGACGTCCTCGATCGGTGGGTGCTCCGCGTCGCCCTCGGCCAGCCAGAGCGCCTCCGGGAGGGTGTACGCCAGCACGCCCGCGTACCCGGGCAGCGCGAGCACGGCGTCCAGCACCGACCGCACCCGCACCGACTTGGAGGCGACGCGGATCGCCTTGCCCGGACGGTCCGTGCTGCCTCCCGCGCGCCGCAGCATGTCGTGCGCGTTGTGGCGGAGTGCCGGGAGATGCAGGACGCCGAAGGCCGGGTCGAGGCGAGCCGTCGCGACGGTCAGCGCGGGCCAGAACACATCGGGGGTCGTCCAGGTGCGCTCGGCCGGCGCCGGCTTGGTGGTCAGATCGATCGGGTTCACGGCGTCCTTCTGTCTGTTCTGCGTCTTCGGCGAGTTCTGCGAAGTCGGGGTCGTGCGCGGCATCAGCGCACCGCCTTCACCCGGGCGACCGCGAGCGCGCCCGCGAATGCGAACACCCCGGAAAGCACGAACAGGCCGACGAACCCGCCGAGGGCGGCCACGATCGCGGCGCCGAACAGCGGGGCCATCGCCTGGGGCACGGCCGTGGCGATGTTCATGATGCCGAGGTCCTTGCCCCGGTTCTCCGGGTCGGGAAGCACCTGCGTGGCGAGCGCCTGGTCGACGGAGAGGAAGCAGCCGTAGCCGAGGCCGAGCAGGCCGGCGGCCACCATCGCGACCGTCAGCTCGGGCACGAACGCCAGCAGCAGCGCTGCGACGCCCTGCAGCGCCGAGGAGATGAACACGAAGGCCTTGCGCCTCCCGAGCCGGTCGGACAGGCGGCCGAGGGCGAGGGAGGCGATGATCACGAACACCATGTAGATGAGGATCAGCACGAGCAGATCGTCGTCGGCGTGCTCGTCGTGGAGGCCGAACTCCAGGAAGTACAGCAGCAGCGAGGTCCCGAACGCGTTGCCGAAGTTCACCAGGACCCGGCTGAGCAACGTCCAGCCGAAGTCGGGGTACTCGCGCGGGCTGATCCAGAGACCCTCGATGATGCCCCGGACGGTCATCTTCTCCTGCAGGTGGGCAGGCAGGACCGCGTCGGGCAGGAACAGGAACGGCAAGACGAGCACGACCAGGAGCACGGCCATCGCTGTGTAGCCGAGCAGCGCCCCGACGAAGAAGTAGGTCACCAGCGAGACGCCGAGGATGATCCCGATCGCCTGCGGAGCGCTGATCCAGCCGGAGACGTAGCCGCGCTGATCCACCGGCACCTGGTCGGAGATCGTCGCCGTGAGCGCTGCGGTGAGCACGCAGAAGCCGGTGAGCGCGAGCGACCAGAAGACCCCGATCCCCACCATCGTCGTCTGGAAGCCGAGCAGCACGAGCGAGACCGCGAACAGCAGGGCGCCGCCGGCGATCCACGGCCGGCGGCGGCCGAACCGGCTGGTCGTGCGATCGGACAGCGCGCCGGTGAGCGGATAGGCGACGATGGCGCACACGCCCGAGATGCCCGAGATGATCCCGAACGCGATGACGTTGTCGACCCAGTAGTCGGTGTGCAGCTGCGACTGCACCTGGTCGGGCAGCAGCTTCTGGATGGGCGCGAGCTGCGCCATCCAGACCCCCAGCCAGGCGACGGCGAAGGCGGCGATCCAGCGGCCGGGGACACGCCGGGTGGGTTCGGCGAAGACCGTCGGCGTCGAGGTATGGGTCATCGGGCACCTGCATTCGGGTTGTGGAGGAGGGATCGGGCGGCATCGCCGCCGGCCGGGTCGGCGAGCGCGGCGAGCGCGTCCGCCGCGAAGTCGAGTGCACGTTCGGCCGCGGCGTCGTCGCGGGTGACGAGCCAGGCGATCGTGACGCCGTCGGTGAGGGTCACGAGAAGGCGGGCGACCTCCGAGAGCGGGCGATTCCAGGCGCTGCCGGTGAGGTCGGCGGCATCCCTCGCGGCGCGCTCGGCGAGCTCGTAGTAGCGGTCGTACTGCCGCCCGGCCAGCGGCGCCAAGCCCGGCTCGCGCAGCGCCCACTGCGTCAGCTCGAACATGGCCTTCTCGCGATCGGGGTCGGCCCGGACGCCGTCGAAGTAGTGCTGGAGGCCGGAGCGGATCGCCGCGCGGAGTCCGATGGGGGCTCGGGCGGCGTCGAGTGCCGGCTCGAGATCGGTCTGTTCGCTGGAGACGACGGCGTTGATCAGTTCGACCATCAGTTCGTCGCGGGATTCGAAGACGTAGTGGAAGCTGGCCAGCGGCATCCCCGCCTCGCCGACGATCCTGCGGGTCGTGGCGGCAGCTACGCCATCGCGGGCGATGACCCGGAGCGCCGCCTGCACGAGTGCCGCGCGGCGGTCAGCCGAGGGAATGCGCGTCATCGGAGCTCCTCGCGGCGGGCGTTTCGCGCACCCTCGCGCGAAATGGGACAGTTGACCCACTTGTCAGTATGCCGTAAATCCGGCCCGGTGGTTTGACATGCGGTGCGTCGCCCGCCTGGAATGGGATGGAATGCGGGTATTTCTGTCTGACGTGTCACCACCAGTCCGGCCGCGGGGGGCGACCGGACTGTTCCTCGCTGCCCTGAGCGGTCTGCTGCTGGCGCTGACCGCGACCGCGGCGCTCGCGAGCGCGGCCTCCGCGAGCCCGGCCTCCGCGAGCCCGGCCTCCGCCGCGCAGGAGGCCTCCACCGGCAGCACGACCGGCACTGCCCGTTCCGCCACAGCACCCCAGCAGTCTTCGCGTCTGGCTCCGGACGACGCGGCCTCCGACACGCCGACGCCCACTCCGACTCCCGGACCACCGCAGCTCGATCCCCTCCCCAGCCGCCTCGTCACCACCCTGCCGCTGACCGTCTCGGGCACCGCCGGTCCCGGTGAGGTCATCGACGTCTCCGGCGGATCGTCCACGAACGCCGACTCGCGCTGCACGGCCGCCGCCGGCCACGACGGCCGATTCCGGTGCGCCATCCAGCGGCTCCCCGACGGCCCCGGCGTGCCCGTGCGCGCCGAGTCGCGCAGCACGGGCCTCGCCGACAGCGGACGGATCGACGTCCTCACGCCTCCCACCATCACCTCGGCCGACGGAGGTGCGACCGGCGGTGGGATCCGCGGCACGGCCTATCCCGGTGCCGCGGTGACCGTCACCGCCGACACCGGCGGCTCCTGCTCCTTCCCCGCGGACAGCACTGGCAGCTGGGGATGCGTCATCCCGAGGCTCCGCGACGGCGCCCACACCGTCTCCGCGACCCAGGTGGCGCCCTTCTCGTCCACCCGCTCCGGCGCGAGCCGGTCCATCACGGTCGTCGTGGACACCGTGGCGCCGGGCGCGCCGACGCTGACGACACCCGCGCCAGGCACGACCGCGGCGGCCGGCGAGGAGATCGCCTTCGGCGGCGCCGGCGAGCCGGGAGCGACCGTCACCGTCTATGCGAGCACGTCGCACGGGACGACTGTGGCCTGCACTGCGACGGTCACCGGCGCCGCGTGGTCGTGCGGCGCGGGCCTGAAGCAGGGCGACTACCTCGCGTCCGCGTTGCAGCGCGACATCGCAGGCAACGTGAGCGCCGGCAGCAACGCCGTCGCGATCTCGGTCGAGGCCGCGGCCGCTGCTCCGCCGGCCACGACCAAGTCCTCTCCCTCGACGACCCCTGCTCCTGCGCAGCCGGCTCCGCCGACGGCCGCTCCGCCGCCCCCGTCGGCTCCGACGCACTCGGAGACGAAGGGCTGGACGGACACCCCGTTCAGCACGGCGTCCGCACCGGTCGTCACGGCGGCCTCCGTGCCGGGATGGCTGCGCTCGGTCGGGTTGGCGGTCGCCGCGCTCCTCCTGCTCGTTCTGCCCGCCCGCCTGCTCGTCGCCGCGCTCTCCCGACCGCGGGAGCCGCGCGGGAGCCGCACGTCGCTGTTCGGGCGCAACCGGACCCGCTCGGAGCTCGGCGAGGCCGATGCCCTGCTCAGGGGCGCGCAGGCCGCCGCCTCGCCTGGGACGCAACCGGTCTGGCTGGCGCCCGTCATCGGCGTCACCGCGGCCGCCCTCGTGACACTGTCGACGTCGGTCCAGGACGCCGCGGCCTACGTGAGACTGCTCGCCGCCGTCGCGCTCGCCGTGATCGGGGTCAACGCGATCTGGGTGCTGGCGGCGCGCGGGATGACGCGGCACCTCGGCCTGTCGCTCGCGCGGCCGGTCGTGCGGCCCGGCCTCCTCGTCGTCGTCGCCGCGACCGCGCTCGGCTCCCGGCTCATCGGGCTAGAGCCCGCCCTGCTCTTCGGCCTCGTGCTCGGCGCGGTGCTCCCGGAGGCCGCGGACAGGATCGCGCGCGGCCGCACCGCCGCCGTCCAGCTGTCCGCGACCGCCGCCTGCGGTGTGCTGGCATGGCTGACCGTCGGCGTGCTTCCCACACCGTCCGGGGACGCCTCCGCCTTCGTGGTGGAACTTGCCAATTCGGTCGCCCTCATCGCGATCGGGTCGACGGCGATCGCCCTCCTGCCATTCGGCGGCCTCGCCGGTCGCGCCGTGTTGCGCTGGTCGCGCCCGCTCTGGCTGGCGCTGGCCCTCGTCGTCTACACCCTGCTGTTCGCGCTGCTGCTCCCGGTCGCCTCTCTCGTGCAGGCCGGGGCCGGGGTCGTCACACTGGTCGTCGCCGCGCTGGTGTTCGCGGTGCTGAGCGTGTCGGTGTGGTTGTGGGAACGGTACGTCGAACCGGCGCGGTGAGGCGGCCGGTGGCCGGGTCGCCTCAGAGGGCTTCGACGTAGAACCAGTTCCCGCCGCCCTTCACAAATCGTGAGGTCTCCCGAAGCGAGCCGTGCTCTGCGCCGGTGTAGAACGCGGTGAAGGCGACGACGCCCTCCCGGTCGAAGGGCCCACCCTGACGCGTCGACTCGATGTCGAGGCGGTACCAGCGCAGACCGTCGTCCAACGCGAGCGTCGCAGGGCGGGTCGACGGATGCCAGCTGCGCAGGAGGTAGTCGGTATCCCCGAGCGCGAAGGCGCTGAACCGCGACCGCATCAGCCGCTCGGCGGTCGGCGCGGGCGTGCCCGAGTGGAGCGGGCCGCAGCAGTTCGCGTAGGTCTCGCCGCTGCCGCAGGGGCATCTCGTGTCGGTCACCCGGGGAGTCTACCGGCGGTTCACTGGTGCTGGCGCGGACATGAGGCGACCCGGCCGGAGCCTTACGTCGGGGGATCTCGGGCTCCAGCCGGGACGGAGGACACCTCACCAGAAAGGGTGTCGTCACAGAGTGTGCACGACCAGGGTGGATGCGACCTTTGGACGGCCTGAATGTCCTCTCACGGCGTCGCGGCGGCCTCCCCCGCGGCGACGACGCAGAACCGGTTGCCGTCCGGATCGGCGAGCACGATATAGTCGGCCCCGTCCTCGTAGTCCCACTCGACGTCGGTCGCGCCGAGCGCCCGAAGCCGGTCGGCCTCGGCCCCCTGGTCGTCGGCATACAGGTCGAGGTGGTGCCGCGGAGACGGGTTCGCTTCGCTGCCGACCAACTTGAGCGCGAGCCGTGGCCCGGCTCCAGCAGCGGGTGCAAGGAGCGCCCAGTCGACATCCGGCTCGTACAACGGCCCATAGCCGAGCACAGCCGACCAGAACTCCACCGCCCGCGGGATGTCGCGAACGCCCCACACGATGGAACCGATTCGAATCATGGCATCACCCTCCGCCGATGGGATGGGCGCGACAAGGGGCACGCGCGTGCCGCACCGTATATGGTTGGACCCATGGAAGGCGTGCTGATCGGACTCATCTGGACTGTCATCATCGTCGGCGGCGCGCTCGCGCTCGGCGCCATCGTGCAGATGGTGAAATCGCCGTACCGCAACCGCTGACCCACGGGCGTGCCCCGCCCGCCCGATCGGTGCCCCGAAGCCGCTCGGCCCCCATAGCCCAATTGGCAGAGGCAGGCGACTTAAAATCGCCCGAGTGTGGGTTCGAGTCCCACTGGGGGTACTGCCGCGATCCGCTTCGGTCGCGTGAGCCAAGTCACCGCTTCACGTCGTACACGAGCTTCTGCACGCCGTTGCCGTAGACCTCGTGTTCGGCCACCGTGAGCGTCACCGTCGCGTGGGCGGAATCGCTGAAGAGCCGCGCGCCCTCTCCCAGCAGCAGGGGGAAGATCAGCAGGTGGTAGCGGTCGACCAGATCGGCGTCGGCCAGGGCGCGGGCGAGCTCGAGGCTGCCGTGGACGATGATCGGGCCTCCGTCGCCGCGCTTGAGCTCTGCGACGTCATCGAGGGAGCGCAGGACGGTAGCCGGCCAGCGCTCGTCGTCGTCCTCGAGGGTGGTGGAGACGACGTAGCGAGGCATGGCGTTGTACCCGGCGAACTCGTCCATCGACGGCCAGACAGGGGCGAACAGCTCATAACTGGTGCGGCCGAGCAGGACAGCGCTCGCTTCCTCCTGCTCGCGGCCCTTGAGCTCGTACGCGGCCGGGTCGAACTCGACGCCGCGGAACGTCCATCCCGCGTTGCGGTAGGAGGCGTCGTCGCCGGGCGCCTGGGCGACGCCGTCGGCGGAGACGAACGTGGAGACGATGAGGGTGCGCATGGTGGATCCTTTCGTGGAAGTCGGCAGTTGCTCTGCCATGTAATAAACCTACAGGTTCTGAACCTATTGGTTCTATACAAACGCCGAAAAGATCGAGAGAACCCGCAGCCAGGTCAGCTCTCGGCGATCTCAGCCAGCACGTCGAGGAACGTCTGCCATCCGGCGATCGTGCCGAGCCGCTGCTCGTCGGTGAAGCCCGGGGTCTGCTGCGTCATCCGCAGGCGCGTTCCCGTCTGCGTGGGCGTGAGGTCCACGGTCAGCACGGCGCGCTGGCCGACCAAGGGCCGGTCGGTGAGCGTCAGGACCAGCCGTGACGGCGGATCGACCTCCAGGAACTCCCCTGCCCAGTCGATCGTGCTCCCGTCGGGGAGCACCATCATGGCCGACCACGCGCGTCCCACCTCGGCACGGTAGTCGAGGCCGTCGAGAGGGACCTGCACGTCCCGGCCCCCGAACCAACGGGCGAACGACTCCGGCGTGGTCCAGGCCGCGAACACGGCGGTCGGGGGCGCCGCGAACTCGCGGTCGATCTCGATGCCCTCGTCGGTGATGCCCGTCATCGCTGGCCCTCCTCGTCCGGTCCGTCGGGCTCGTCCTCGCCGATGCGGCCGGCGGAGCCCGAGAGGTGGGAGCCGGCGAGGAAGTCGTCGAGCGCGTCGAAGCTGTCGCCCCAGAACGCGCGGTAGTCATCGATCCACGCCGACACCGCCGCGAGCGGTCGCGCATCGAGCGTCGCCGGGCGGTACTGCGCGTCCCTGCCGCGCGAGACCAGGCCCGCGCCTTCGAGGACACGGAGGTGCTTCGAGACCGCGGTGAAACTCATGTCGAACGGGGCGGCGAGATCCCCGACGTTCGCCGAACCTCGGGCGAGGCGTGCCAGGATGGCGCGCCGCGTCGGATCCGCGAGCGCCGCGAACGTGCGACTCAGCGGGTCATCCACGGTCCTCGTCATAGCCCCTCCGATCCTCGGGCTCAGCACGCGCTACTGAACCGATGAGTTCGATACCAGGCTAGCAGCGAGCGCCACCGGTACCGTAAGAGCGTGAGTCGCACCCTCGCCTCCCCAGTCACCTCCGAGCTCGAGATCCGTCGCAGCAGGTTCCTCGGGAGCGCTCTCGCGGTCGCCGACCGGGAGGGCGCACTCGTGGAGGTCGCGCGGCTTCGGGCCGAACACCCCGGCGCCGCCCACGTCTGCTGGGCGCTGCTCGCCGGCGGCCAGTCCGGGATGTCGGACGACGGCGAGCCGTCGGGAACGGCCGGCCGGCCCATCCTGGAGGTTCTCCGCCATCACGAGCTGGAGGGAGTGCTCGGGGTGGTGGTCCGCTACTTCGGCGGCGTCAAGCTCGGCGCCGGCGGGCTGGTGCGCGCCTACACCGACGCGATCGCAACAGCGCTGGCGGCGGCGGAGACCGTCGAGCGTGTGCGGGAGGCGATCCTGGAGCTGCGCGCGGACTACGCCGACGCCGAACGCGTGCGCCGGTGGGCCGACGCCGCCGGGTACACGGAGCCCGAGGCCGAGTACGCGGCTGACGTCCTGCTGCGGCTGCGCCTGCCCGAGACGGAACGCGCGGATGCGCTGCGCGCAATTGCCGACCTCGGGCAGGGGCGCGTGCGTGTGGACGGTAACGCCGAACCGCAACTCTGACCGGCACGACGAAGGCCCGGTCCCTCACTCGGGACCGGGCCTTAACGTCAGAATCGTGCAGCCTACTTGGCAGCGACCTCCGCCGGCACTTTGTCCTTCTTCGTGGCGGTCTTCTTGGGGGCCTCCGCCGGCGCGGCCTCGACGGCCGGCTTCGGCCGGGCCGCGAACTCCTCGAAGGCGGCGCGCGGCTGCTGCAGCGCGGTGAGAGACACGACGTCGCGGCCGAGCCAGAAGTTGTTCCACCAGCCCCACAGCACGCGCCACTTGCGCTCCCAGCTCGGCATGGCGAGACCGTGGTAGCCGCGGTGCGCGAACCAGCCCACGACGCCCTTGATGGCGATCTTGCCTGACTGCAGCACGCCGATGCCGAGCCCGAGGCCCGCGACCGCGCCGAGGCTCTTGTGGTAGTACTGGCGTGGCAGCTCGCCGCGCAGGTCGGCGATGAGGTTCTTGGCGAGCAGCTTGCCCTGGCGCACGGCGTGCTGGGCGTTCGGCACGCAGTACCCGCCGACGCCCGCGCCGGTCAGGTCGGGAACGGCCGAGACGTCGCCGGCGCCCCAGGCGCCCTCGACGATCTCCTCATCGGTGCCCACGCGCAGGTCGGCGCGAACGCGCAGTCGGCCGCGCTCCTCGATCGGGAGGTCGGTGTGGCGGACCACGGTCGGGTTGGCCATGACACCGGCCGTCCAGACGATGAGGTCGGTGTCGAAGCTCTCGCCGGTCGACAGCTCGATGTGGCCGTCGACAGCGCTCGTGAGCTGGGTCTCGAGGTGGATCTGCGCGCCGCGCTCTGCAAGGTTCTTGATTACCCAGTGGCTGGTCGGCAGCGACACTTCGGGCATGATGCGGCCCATCGCCTCGATCAGGTGGAAGTGCGTGTCGTCGAACGACAGCTCCGGGTACTTCTTGAGCAGCGCACTGGCGAACGAGCGCAGCTCGGCGAAGATCTCGATGCCGGCGAAGCCGCCGCCGACGACCGTCACCGTCAGGAGGCGGTCGCGCTCGGGACCGGCGGGCAGCGTCGCGGCCTTGTCGAAGTTGGTGAGCAGGCGGTCGCGGATGAACACGGCCTCCTCGATCGTCTTGAGGCCCACGGCCTGCTCGGCGATGCCGGGGATCGGGAACGTGCGCGAGACGGCTCCCGCGGTGACCACGACGATGTCGTAATCGAGCTCGTACGCCTCACCGGCCGCCGGCTGGATGGTCGCGGTCTTCGTGGCGTGGTCGACATAGGTGACCTTGCCGCTGATGATGTTCGTGCTCTTCAGGTGGCGACGGTGGGCGACCACTGCGTGACGCGGCTCGATGGAGCCGACAGCCACCTCGGGGAGGAACGGCTGGTACGTCATGTAGGGCAAGGGGTCGACCATGGTGACCTCGGCCTCGCCCTTGCGAAGCTGCTTCTCGAGCTTCCACGCCGTATAGAAACCGGCGTAGCCTCCGCCGACGATCAGGATTTTGGGCACAGTAATGCGTCTCCTCAACACGAAAGTATGGGGGTTAATCTACCCCCTACGCGCCGCCCGCCTGAAATGCAGCCATGCACCCACCGCGCCGAGGGCGAGGAGGGACACGAAACCGGAGATCAGGCTGAACGGCAGCCAGAGGGTGGTGAGGACGCTCCATTGCGGCCAGAGAAATGCTTTCCATGTTACAGGGCGCTCGGGGGTCAACGCTTTCGGCGCGGGGGGCGCCTGTGCATCTCCGGCTCCGGGGGCCGCCGCGGCGGGCGCGTCCGCGCGTCGGTGGATGTGGATCCACTGGGTCAGGTCGCCCATCGGGTTGGCGCTCACCTGCGGCACCGTGGCGGTGACCGCGGCAGCGGCGTCCAGCAGGCCGTAGCCGTACACGGGGCTCGGCACGGTGCCGGCGGCGGGGCGCGCCGTCTTGATGATCCGGTTGATGACGTCCGGCGCCTTCAGCCCGGGATGCGCGGCGCGCACGAGGGCGACGGCGGCGGAGACGAGCGGGGCGGCGCCGCTGGTGCCCGCCCACTGCACGTACCCTCCGCCCGGGTTCACGCCGACCAGCTGCTCGCTCGGGGCCGACACCCCGATCGTGATGCCCTGCGACGAGGCGTCGAAGGAGGCCTGGCCCGCACGGTCGACCCCGGCGACCGTGAGCACGCCGGGGATCGTCGCCGGCGCCCCGACTTCGGTGGTGCCGCTCCCCCGGTTTCCCGCCGCGGCCACCACGACGACGTCGTGCGAGAACGCGTACTGGAACGCGTCGTCCCAGCTGGTCGGCCAGTCGAGGGTGTTGCGGGTGAGCGACATGTTGATGACGGAGGCGCCGCTGTCGACAGCCCAGCGGACGGCCTCCGCGACCTGGTCGTCGCTGCTCACCGCGCCGATGGAGGTCCCGAGCGCGACGGACGCGGTGAGGATGCTCGCTTGCGGCGCCGCGCCCAGCACGCCGGAGTCGGGGCCCGTCCCACGACCGGCGAGGAGGGAGGCCACCCAGGTGCCGTGGTCCGCGGACTCCCCGGTGCCGAGCGGCTTCTGACCGTTGGCGGCGCCGACTCCGGACACATCCGTGCCTCCCACGACCGCGCCGGCGAGATCGGGAACCGACCCGTCCACGCCCGTGTCGATCACCGCAACCTTCACGCCGGCGCCCTTGGTCGTCTGCCAGGCTTTCGTGAAGCCGTAGTCGTTCAGCCAGTACTGCATGTCGCGCACCTGGTCGGCGTGCGCGACGGTCGTCGGCGCCAGCCCGACGGCGAACGCCGTCGCGAGCGCCGCGACAGCGGACAGGGCGGTGCGACCCGCCAGGCGGAGCCGGGAACGGGGACGGGAAGGCGCCGGCGTCAGCCGACCTGGATGCGGCACTCGCACACCTCCGGCGACCACCCTCCGCGCGCGAGGGCCAGGTCGCCGATCGGGTTGACGCCCGGTCCGGCGGCGAGTGCGTGGGCCGCGAGCGCGTGCAGGCACTTGACCCGGGTGGGCATGCCGCCGGCCGAGACGCCCGCGAGCTTCTCCACCACCCCGATCGACTCGCGGTCGGCGAGATACTGCTCGTGCGCCGCATGGTACTGCGAGCGCACCTCGTCGTCCCCTGCCAGGAGGTCGTTGAACTCGTTCATCACCTGCGTGGCCTCAAGCTGCGACATGGCGGCCGTGGCGGCGGGGTGGCTGAGGTAGTAGAAGGTCGGGAACGGCGTTCCGTCGTCGAGGCGCGGCGCGGTCGAGACGACGGTGGGGCGCCCGCAGACGCAGCGGGCGGCGATGCCGACGACATTGCGCGCCGGCCGGCCGAGCTGCTCGCTCACGACAGCGATGTCGGCGTCGGTCACGGCGTCGAACGGAGGTCTGGTCATCATTTGCCGCCTGTGGTGCCGGGGGTGGGAGTCGGGGCCGGAGTGGAGCCGAGCTGCGCGGGCGTCGCGTCAGTGAGCCCGGCGCCCATGAGCGATCCGAAGAGGGAGCCGACCCAGTCGGTGTGCGTCTTCTGCAGCTTGGAGCTCACCGGGGTCGTGTCTTTCGTGGCCGCGGGAGGCCGGTCGTCGATGACGAGGTAACTGACCTCCCCCGGCATGACGTAATAGAGCCGGTCGCGCGCCTGCGCCCGAATGTAGCTCGGGTCGTTCCAGCGCGCGCGCTGCTCTTTGAGTGCGTCGACCTGGGCCGAGAGCTGGTCGACGGCCTTCTGCTGGTCAGCGATCTGCTGGCGCTGCGCCAGGAAGCCCTGCAGCGACGGGGCGAGGATCACGACGCCGAGCACGACGGCCCCCATCATCACCAGCGAGAACGCCGAGAAATGCAGGCCACGTAGCCACCGGCCGGTCTGCGTCGGCTCGTCGAACGACGCGGCGACGCGCGTGGTTCGGGAGGCCGGCGTGCGGGAGCCGGGAGCACGGGAGCCGGACTGCTTCGGCATGGCCCCTCCCGGGTGGTCTCGACGGACGCCTCGACGGACGTGGAGGACCGGAAGGCCCCGTCTTCAATCGTAGGCGATGCTCGCCCGGGGACGGCCGTGCGGCCGGGGTGTCGGCCGGGGTGTCGGCTGGCGTTCAGCCCGCTGCCAGCGTGACGACCAACCGTACGGCCCCGACCACCAGCAGACCGACGCCGCCGATCGTGAAGACGAGTCCGATCGCGCGCGCGTCCTTCGCGCGGAACGCGTGCCGCGCCTCCCGATCGGCGAACAGCGCCGCGGCCCGTTCCGGCCGCCGTAGCAGGTAGGCGCCGAAGACCGTGAAGAGCGCGGCGAGCAGCAGGAACAGCCCGAAAGGGACCAACTCCGACTCCGCGCGCACCTCCCGATTCTCGCAGCACCGACGAAGGGTGAGTAGTCGCAGGAATTCTGGGAAGGATTCCGGCGACTACTCACCCTTCGGCGAGCAGAGCGCGGTGCTCAGCCCTGGAAACGCGGGAAGGCGCTGCGGCCGGCGTAGACGGCGGCGTCGCCCAGCTCCTCCTCGATGCGGAGCAGCTGGTTGTACTTGGCGACGCGCTCGGAGCGGGCCGGGGCACCGGTCTTGATCTGGCCGGCGTCGGTGGCGACGGCGAGGTCGGCGATCGTAGTGTCTTCGGTCTCGCCCGAACGGTGCGAGAGCACCGCGGTCATGCCGCTGCGCTGGGCCAGCGAGACCGCGTCGAGCGTCTCGGTGAGCGTGCCGATCTGGTTGACCTTGACCAGGATGCTGTTCGCGGCCTTGGCCGTGATGCCCTTCGCGAGGCGCTTGGGGTTGGTGACGAACAGGTCGTCGCCGACGAGCTGCAGCTTGCCGCCGAGCTCGGCGTTGAGGAGGGTCCAGCCCTCCCAGTCGTCCTCGGCCAACGGATCCTCGATGGAGACCAACGGGTAGTTGGCCGCGAGCTCCTGGTAGTAGGCGCTCATCTCGGCGGCCGTGCGGTCCTGGCCCTCGAAGCGGTAGACGCCGTTCTCGAAGAACTCGGTGGAGGCCACGTCGAGACCGAGGGCGATCTGGGAGCCGACGGTGTAGCCCGCCTTCTCGATCGCCTCGGAGATCAGGTCGAGCGCTGCGCGGTTGTGCTCGAGCTCGGGGGCGAACCCGCCCTCGTCGCCGAGGCCGGTGTTGAGGCCCTTCGACTTCAGCAGCGACTTGAGCGAGTGGTAGGTCTCGACGCCCCAGCGAAGCCCCTCCGAGAAGGTCTCAGCTCCTACGGGCAAGACCATGAACTCCTGGATGTCCACGCCGGTGTCGGCGTGCGCGCCGCCGTTGATGATGTTCATCATCGGCACGGGGAGGACGTGCGCGTTCGGGCCGCCCACATAGCGGAACAGCGGAAGATCGGCCGAGTCGGCTGCCGCCTTGGCGACAGCGAGGCTGACTCCGAGGATGGCGTTGGCGCCGAGACGCTTCTTGTTGTCGGTGCCGTCGAGCGCGATCATCGCCTCGTCGACCAGGCGCTGGTCGCTGGCCTCGAAGCCCTCGATCGCCGGGCCGATCTCGTCGAGGACCGCGTCGACGGCCTTCTCGACGCCCTTGCCCAGGTAGCGGTCGGCGTCGCCGTCGCGAAGCTCGTAGGCCTCGAACGCGCCGGTCGACGCGCCGGAGGGAACGGCGGCACGGCTGACCGTGCCATCCTCGAGGAGCACCTCGACCTCGACGGTCGGGTTGCCGCGCGAGTCGAGAATTTCGCGAGCGCCTACAGCTTCGATCTGAGCCACAACAGTCTCCTTGGTGGTTTTGGTGGGTTGGGAAATCAGTCTACTGACGTCGGGTAAACGGCTTTGACGCAGTGACGGGATGCTTGCGACAAATGGCGCGGGAGCCGATCAGAACAGCGGCTTGAACTCCAGGGCCGAGGCGTCAGCGGTGCCGGCTCCGACGAACGCGAACGACCGATAGCCCGCGGTCGCCGCCCGGTCGAGCACGGCCTTGAGGTTCTTCGCCCGGCGGTCGAGCCGCACCCGCCGGCCGGAGGCCACCAGTTCCGACTTGATCGCCATCAGACGGTCGAGGGGCACGTCGGCGTCGTGGACGAGAGCGACGGAGTCGGCGGCGGAGTCGTCCGGCACATCGATCAGGTCGACGACGCGCTCGAAGCCGATCGAGAAGCCGGCGGCCGGCACGTCGGTGCCAAGGAAACGGCCGATCATCCCGTCGTATCGGCCGCCGCCACCCACCGAGCTGCCCGATCCGGGGTGTGCGATTTCGAAGATCGTGCCCGTGTAGTAGCCCATCCCGCGCACCAGGGTGGGGTCGAACCGCAGGGCGACGCCTTCGGGGAGGGTGTCGAGCGCGTGGGCCAGCACCTCCAGCTCGGCGACGGCGTCGGTGTCCATCCCCCCCGGGAGGATGCCCGAGATCGCCTCGACGGTCAGAGCCGCCCCCCCGTCGGCGAGATGCGGCTCCAGGGCGGCGAGGATACCGCCCAGCACGGCGGCGGAGTCCGCTCCACCCTCGCTGAGCTCGGCGACCACACCCTCCGCACCGATCTTGTCGAGCTTGTCGATCGAGATGAGCACCTGCGGCCAGCGCGCCTCCGCGAAGCCGCAGTACTCGAGCAGGCCGTTCAGGATGCGGCGGTCGTTGATGCGGATGGTGCAGCCGGTCAGCCCCAGCGCCTCCAGAGCCGCGGCGGTCGCGGTGATGAGCTCGACCTCCGCCAGCTGCGAGCCCTCGCCGATGATGTCGATGTCGCACTGGACGAACTGTCGGTAGCGGCCCTTCTGCGGTCGCTCGGCGCGCCATACCGGCGCGATCTGGATGCTGCGGAACACGGGAGGCAGCTCGCCGCGGTGGCTGGCGTAGAAGCGGGCCAGCGGAACGGTGAGGTCGAAGCGGAGCCCCAGGTCGCAGAGCGCGAGGGTGTCGCCCGACTCGAGCGCCTCCCGGAGGTCGTCTCCGCCGAGCCCGCGCTTGAGCACGCTGAAGGCGAGCTTCTCGTTGTCTCCGCCGAGCCCGGAGTGCAGCCGGGCGACGTCTTCGACGACCGGCGTCTCGATCTCGTCGAAGCCGTGCGCGGCGAAGCTCCGGCGGATCACACCGAGCGCATGCTCACGACGGGCCTTCTCGGCGGGGAGGAAGTCGCGCATGCCGCGGGGCGGTGTGATCGGAGAAGCCATGCGTCGATTCTTCCAGATGGGGCGCTGGCACGGCGGCGGCGGCCGGGAGGCGCAGTGAAGGCGGCCGGGAGTATCGCGGCCGGGGGTATCGCGGCCGGGACTGTCCGCGTCGTAGACTGCGACCGTTGCCACCCTGATGTCACGCCGACCCGCGCGATGCGGTGGTGTCCCAGCGAGGACCTGGCATGAACCGCAGCCGTCCGACCCGTTCGGCCGCGTTGCCAGACACACGACAACGCGCCCGCCGTGGCCGGAAGAATGCGCCGTCGCGAGGCGGAGGTCTCACCCGAGCGGCGATCCGGACCACCGGCGGACGCGCTGCCGGCCGCCTGTGCGCGAGTTGGCACGAATCGTCGCCCCGGGGCATGGGCCGGACGGCGTGTCCTGCCAACTCGTTGCGAGACGGCGGCGGCACGCGACGGGACGCGACGCGACCGGCGGCAGCCGGGGCGCGCGATTTCAGGCAGGCTCTCGTCATGCGGGTGCGAGGCATGAGATGGGAAGCGTGCCGACGTGACACATTAGGCAATCTCTGACCTAAACGGATGCTTCCTGCTCACGGATCTCCTCTTGCAGCTCCCGCAGGGTCGACCGGAGGGCGCGCTCGGCGTCGAGACCCTGCGCTTTCGCCGACGCGACGATCGCCAGCAGCAGCGGTCCCAACTCGTCCTCGCCCGACACCTGCACGCCGCCAGACTCGCTCAGATCGAGCAGGCCGACTTTCTCGGCCCGGCCGAGGAGCTTGTCCGCCAGTGCGAGGGAGGGCATCGCCTGCGGGATGCCGTCCAGCACGCTCGTGCGCCCCGGCTTCTCGGCCTTCTTGAGGTCGTCCCAGAATCCCACCACATCCTCGGCCGTCTCCGCCGTGCGATCGCCGCCGAAGACGTGCGGGTGCCGGCCGACCATCTTGCGGGTCATCTGCTCGGCGACATCCTGGATGTCGAAGTCCTCCCCCGGCGTGTGGGCGGCGATGTCCGCGTGGAACAGCACCTGGTAGAGCACATCGCCGAGCTCCTCCAGCATCGCGTCGCGGTCGCCCGTCTCGATCGCGTCGATGAGCTCGTACGACTCCTCGATCAGGTACTGCACGAGCGACTCGTGCGTCTGGTCTGCGTCCCACGGGCAACCGCCCGGTGCGCGGAGTCGGGCCATCACGGCGACGAGCTCGTCGAGTCTGGTGGGCGCCGCATCGGTCATGGCATGCTCCTCCCGTCGGATACATTTATCCTCTCACTGCCCCGGCCGCTACACTGGGCGACTGGTGTGCCGGGAAGTCTGGTCGGCGAATGTCGTTCCCGACCCTGCACGAGAGGCCACCCGATGAGCATCATCCGTTCCGAACGCACCGCCGCCGGCCTCCTGCTGGGCGCCGCCGCCCTCGGCCTCCTGCTGGCGAACACCACCGTCGGTCCCGCGCTGCTCGAGTTGCAGCACACGCACGTCGGTGGCGGAGCGGTCGACCTGAGCGTCGGGCACTGGATCAGCGACGGGCTGCTTGCGGTGTTCTTCTTCATCGTCGCGGTCGAGCTCAAGCACGAGCTCGTCGCCGGCGAGCTCAACTCGTTCGCCAAGGCGATCCACCCCGCGATCGCGGCGGCCTGCGGCGTTCTCGTCCCCGCGCTGCTCTACCTGGCGATCGCCGGCGGC
The DNA here is from genome assembly GCF_049993355.1 of Leifsonia sp. McL0607. Taxonomy (GTDB): domain Bacteria; phylum Actinomycetota; class Actinomycetes; order Actinomycetales; family Microbacteriaceae; genus Leifsonia. The sequence goes on from NZ_CP188253.1 coordinate 271,634, forward strand.
TCCGGCCTCCCGGACGGCTGGCCCATCCCCACCGCGACCGACATCGCCTTCGCACTCGGCGTTCTCGCCATCTTCGGACGCGGGCTTCCGAACCGCCTGCGGGTGTTCCTGCTGGCGCTCGCGGTACTCGACGATCTCGTCGCCATCCTCATCATCGCGGTGTTCTTCACGACCGACCCCAACCTGGTAGAGCTCGCGGCGGCGGCCGTCGCCGTCGTGGCTTTCGGCCTCCTCAGCCGGCTGCTACGCGGGAGGCTGCGCTGGCCGATCGGCATCTTGATGGTGCTCCTCGCGGCGCTGACCTGGTGGCTGGTCTACGACTCGGGCGTGCACGCGACGATCGCGGGCGTGGCGCTCGGCCTGGTCATGGCGCGGCGGCCCGCCGGTCGCGTGACGCATGCGCTCGAGCCGTGGTCGAACGGATTCATCCTGCCGCTGTTCGCCTTCTCCGCCGCGCTCGTCGTCATCCCCGCGGTGTCGCCGTCCGAGCTGTCACCCGCGTTCTGGGGCATTCTGGTCGCGCTCCCGGTGGGCAAGCTCGTAGGGATCACGCTGGGCGGGTGGCTGGGGTCGTTCACCCGTCCGCGGCAGGAGCGCGGCCGCATCCCGCTGTTCGCGCTCGTGACGATCGCGTCGCTCGGCGGCATCGGCTTCACGGTGTCGCTGTTGATGAACGAGTTGGCGTTCGCCGGATCGGCGACCATTCGGGCGGAGGGGACGATCGCGGTCCTGCTGGGATCCGCAGTGTCGATCGTGCTGAGCGGCGTGCTCGTCACGGTGCTCGCTCGCCGCAACCGGAGGCTGCACCCCCGTCCGGCAGGCGCGCAGATCAGGACCGAATCGCCGGACAGTGCGAGCGAAACGCACCATTCGTGACGAATCCCGACGCGCGACATTCGTGACGAATGTGCGCCGGCGTCAGCGCAGCAGAACAGGCAGCGTCAGAGCCGCCACGATGAGCAGCAGGGTGACCACCGCGATCGCGATGCCTCCCGGGTGGCCGAGGTTGAGAGTCACACCGACCCCGAACCGCTTCGGCACGAAAAGGGCAGGATCGCCGGCGTTGACGTAGATCAAGCCGCCCTTCCAGTGCCGGTCGTCGTCGCGCGGGTCGATCGTGTCGCGGCTCGTGGCCGCAACGCTACCGGCCGGGACCTCGACACCGGCGCGGATCGCACGCGTACCGCTCACCAGCCGCACGGCGTAGGCCGCGATCACTACGAAGATCACGACGATCAGCCCCACCGTGACGACGGCGATCCCGGCGCTCGGCTCGCTCGATTCGGCATGCAGCCAGCCGAGCCCCGAGAGCACGGAGATCGCGGCAGCCACCACGAACGCCGTCCAGCCGAGCAGGGACTGCGTCAGGTGCGCCTGCAGGGCAGCGATCCGCTCACCGACCTCCGGCCGGTCCCCCGCTCGCCGCCACGGCACGCTTCGGACGACGAACGCGATGCCGACGATCAGCGCGAGCACCGCGACGCCGATCAGGATCGGCCCGAACACCGAGAAGAACGACTTCTCGGCGAATCGATCGGCCTGTCCGCTCGCATTCCAGTGCACGGCGATGGTCGCGGGGAGGCTGTCGTACAGCGCGACCCCGACGGCAGCGGCCGTTGCCAACACCACGAATGCCGCCGCGAACCAGCCGAACGCGGGCCGCGACCGGGCAGCGGGGTCCGGAGTCACGGTTCCCGAGATGCGCACCGGCACGTCGTCGAGCCAGCCACCCGCACGGTTGGCGGCCTGGATGCTCCGACGGCAGAGGAGGTACCCGACGACCGAGCCGACGAGCAGGACGAGAGTCGCAGCCAGCGGCGGCGCTGCGGGACCGAGGCCTGCGACGAAGGCGGCGACGACGAGCGCGACGACGTAGGAGACGACCACGCCGATGCGGAAGCGCCGGACGGCCGTCACCACCACGGGATCGGCAGCGCGGCTGCGCGGCACCAGCACTCCCAGCGGGAGGGTTGCGCGGCTCATCGCCGGCAGCATCAGGAGGATCGCGGCGATCAGCGTCGCGACGGCGAGCGTGCTCACCAGTACGGCGGTCATGGGGTGTTTCCTTTCTGCTCCCGCGGCGGGTTCTCCGCACGGGCCTCCGCGAACGCCGTCACGATGCTCGCGGTGCGGGCCTCCAGCTCGGCTCGCGGCACTCCGTGGGCAATGCCCTCGGCGATCACGGCGGCGAGCCGCTCGTGCCACCCCGCGAGGAACTGCTCGTCGGGAGGCCCGCTCTCCGGATCGCGCGCGATGACGGAGCCCGAGCGTCTGCTCGTGCGAACGATCCCCTCCTGGCGGAGGGCGTCGTACGCCTTGACGACCGTCGCGACGTTGATCCCGAACCGCACAGCGACCTGGCGTACGGAGAGGAGGGCGTCGCCGGCGCGCAGTTCGCCGCGCGCGACGGCGTCGATGACGCGATCGTGGAGCTGCTGGTAGAGCGGCGTCTCCGCCGTCGGATCGATCTCGATGCGCACGACCCCTCCTTTCTGTGTCGGTACCTATAGTACAGCTAATACAGTCCCGCCGTGTAACTCCGGAAAGCGGCGAGCGACGCCACCACAATGGCCGCAACTCCGGAGGCCCGGGCCGGAACGGCCGCGAACTCCGTTCGAACCGACACCCGGACGGCGCGTCGCCAGAGACCTCCGGAGTTGCCAGCCGTGTCGGCAACTCCGGAGGCCCGGGCCGGAACGGCCGCGAACTCCGTTCGAACCGACACCCGGACGGCGCGTCGCCAGAAACTCCGGACGTGCCAGCCGTGTCGGCAACTCCGGAGGCCCGGGCCGGAACGGCCGCGAACTCCGTTCGAACCGACACCCGCACGGCGCGTCGCCAGAGACCTCCGGAGTTGCCAGCCGTGTCGGCAACTCCGGAGGCCCGGGCCGGAACAGCCGCGAACTCCGTTCGAACGGACACCCGGACGGCGCGTCGCCAGAAACTCCGGACGTGCCAGCCGTGTCGGCAACTCCGGAGATCAGCGGCCAAGAAGAGCAAATGGGGCGTTACTACGGAGACTTGGGGCGGGACGCCCGGGATCTCCGGAGTTGCGGGCAGGGCGTCAGGCGGCCGGCTCGGAGGCGGGTTCGGGGGCCGGGAAGAGGGCGCCGAGCAGGGTCGCGACCCACTCGATCAGGGCTGCGTCGTCGGGCGCCTCGCCGTTCACACGCGGGAGCGGGACCGTCGCCACCTTGGGCGCGACGTGGTACTTCGACCCCGGGTACATGCGCTGGAGGCGCACCTGCAGCGAGTCCGGGAGCTGTGCGGGGGCGAGACGGAGGTTCGACCCCATCGCGACGACCTCCCCGAGCCCCGCCCGCTGCGCCGCCCGGCGCAGCCGCGAGACGGCGATCAGGTTCACGACCGGCTCGGGAGGCTCGCCGTAGCGGTCGGTCAGCTCCTCCAGCACCAGGTCGATCTGGCCGTCCTTCGCCGCCGGCGCGCTCGCGGTCGACAGCTTCTGATAGGCCTCCAGCCGTAGCCGCTCGCTGTCGACGTACTCCTCCGGGATGTGGGCATCGACGGGCAGCTCCAGGCGCAGCTCGGTCTGACCCTCGGCGACCTCGCCGCGGAAGGTCGACACGGCCTCCCCGATCATCCGCAGGTACAAGTCGAAGCCCACGCCCGCGATGTGACCGGACTGCTCCCCACCGAGAAGGTTGCCCGCGCCGCGGATCTCGAGGTCTTTGAGCGCGACCTGCATGCCGCTGCCGAGGTCGTTGTTGGCCGCGATGGTCGACAACCGGTCGTGAGCCGTCTCGCTCAGCGGCTTGTCCTCGTCCCACAGGAAGTACGCGTACGCCCGCTCGCGCCCGCGGCCGACGCGGCCGCGAAGCTGGTGCAACTGGCTCAGGCCGTACTTGTCGGCGCGATCGATGATGATCGTGTTCGCATTGGAGATGTCCAGGCCGGTCTCGATGATCGTCGTCGAGACGAGCACGTCGAACCTGCGCTCCCAGAAATCGACCACGACCTGCTCGAGCGCGTGCTCGTTCATGCGGCCGTGCGCCACTGCGATGCGCGCCTCCGGGACGAGTTCGGCCAACTTGGCAGCGGTCGCGGAGATGGAGCCGACGCGGTTGTGCACGAAGAACACCTGGCCCTCCCGCAGCAACTCGCGCCGGATGGCGGCGGCGACTTGACGCTCGGAGTACGGCCCGACGAACGTCAGGATCGGGTGCCGGTCCTCCGGCGGGGTGGCGAGCGTGGACATCTCGCGGATGCCGGTGACCGCCATCTCGAGCGTGCGCGGGATCGGTGTCGCGCTCATCGCCAGGATGTCGACGTTGGTCTTCAGCTTCTTCAGCGCGTCCTTGTGCTCCACGCCGAATCGCTGCTCCTCGTCGACGATGACGAGTCCGAGGTCTTTGAACGTCACCCCGTCGGCGAGGATGCGGTGCGTTCCGATCACGATGTCGACGGTGCCGTCGGCCATCCCCCGCAGGGTCTCCCTGGCCTCCTTGTCGGACTGGAACCGGCTCAGTTCCCGCAGGTGGATGGGGAAGCCGGCGAAGCGCTCGAGGAACGTCTCGGCATGCTGCCTGACCAGCAGTGTCGTCGGCACGAGCATCGCGACCTGCTTGCCATCTTGGATGGCCTTGAACGCCGCGCGAACGGCGATCTCTGTCTTGCCGAATCCGACGTCGCCCGAGATGAGGCGGTCCATCGGGATGGGCCGCTCCATGTCGGCCTTCACCTCGTCGATCGTCTGCAGCTGGTCGTGCGTCTCGGCGAACGGGAAGGCCTCCTCGAGCTCGCGCTGCCACGGGGTGTCGGGCCCGAAGGAGTGACCCTTGCTGGCCATGCGCGCCGAGTACAGCTTGACGAGCTCGACGGCGATGTCGCGTACCGCCCGCCGTGCGCGGCCCTTGGCGGCCGACCAGTCGCTGCCGCCCATCTTGGACAGCTGCGGGGCCTCGCCGCCGACATACCGGGTCAGGAGGTCGAGCTGATCGGTCGGCACGTACAGCTTGTCGCCGGGGTAGCCGCGCTTGGAGGGCGCATACTCGAGCACGAGGTATTCGCGCTTCGACTTGACGGCGTTCCGGCCGCCGCTCGACACCTCGCGCTGCGTCAGCTCGATGAACTTTCCGATGCCGTGCGTCTCGTGCACGACGTAGTCTCCGGGCTTCAGCGCCAGTGGGTCGACGACGTTCTTTCGCCGGGTGGCGAGCTTCTTGACCTGCCGCGACTCGTAGCCGACCGAGCGGCCGTAGAACTCGCTCTCGCCGAACAGCGCCAGCTTCTCGTCCGACATCTCGAAGCCGTGCTCGACGTTCGCCTGCAACAGGTAGGCCACGCCGGGCTCCGGGTTCTCGGGGAAGGCATCCACCGGTCGCGCAGAAAGCTCGGCGTCGGCGAGCACTTGGGCAGCGCGCTCGACCAGGCCGGCGCCCTCGGCGACGATGGCGACCCGCCAGCCGTCGCGGAGGCGCTGGGCCACGTGCTCGACGGCGCCGGTCACATTGCCCTGGAAGCTGGGCACCGCCTCCGCCGCGACGCGCACTTGGAGGTACTCCTCCACCTCACGCTCGAGCGGCACCTCGTCTACCGCGTCGGCCTGGAAGCCGGAGAACGTCCACCACGGGTGCTCGGGGTTCTGCTGCCCCGGCCGGCTGAACTTCACCGAGTCGCGCAGTCGCTGAAGCGTGAGGAAGTCGCCGGCGGCGAGATCGATCGGCGCCGCGGCGCCGACGGTAGCGGCGCTCCAGGCCGCCGAGAGGAACTCGCGATTGGTCTCGGCGAGGCTCACCGCACGGGAGGCGACCCGCTCGGGCGAGAGCACGGCGACTGCGGCGCCGTCGGGGAGGTAGTGCGTGAGGGGCACGAGCCGGTCCACGAGCGCGGGGGCGAGTGACTCCATGCCCTCCACCGGGATGCCCTCGCCGATCTTGGCGAGCATCGCCGACAGGCTGGGGAACTCGTGCTCCATCTCTCGGGCACGCTGCCGCACCGGCTCGCTGAGCAGCATCTCCCGGCTCGGCGGCAACGACACCGCGGGGATCGGCTCGGGCAGCGAGCGCTGGTCGGCGACCGAGAACGCGCGGATCTGCTCGACCTCGTCTCCGAAGAAGTCCACGCGGTACGGGTGCTCGGCGGTCGGCGGGAAGACGTCGAGGATGCCGCCGCGCACCGCGAACTCGCCGCGTCGGGTCACCATGTCGACGCGCGCGTACGCCAAATCGACAAGTTGGAGGGCGAGCCCGCCGAGGTCGAACCCGCGGCCTGCCGCGGCCAGCTCGACCGTCGCATAGTCGGTGAGGTTGTCGGCGAGCGGCTGCAGGGCCGCGCGGACGGACGCGACCAGGACGAACGGGTGCACGACCTCCCCCGCCTCCCGCGCGGCGGACCAGTCTGCCAGTCGGCGCAGGGCGATGAGGCGCTTGCCTACGATCTCCGGGCTCGGGCTCAGCCGCTCGTGCGGCAGCGTCTCCCACGCCGGGAACTCGACGATCTCGGCGTCGGGGAGAACGCCCGGCAGCGCAGCGCGCACCGACTCCGATTCCCGGCCGGTCGCCGTGATGACCAGGACCGCCTGCGAAGCGCCGGCTGCGCCACGCCTGCCGACCAGACCCGCGAGAAGGGGGACGCGCAGCCCGTCGGTCAGCGAGAAGTCGGCATCGCGCCCCGCATAGGCCAGTGCGTCGGAGAACGTGGAGGCGCGCTCGAGCGCCGCGATCAAGCCCTGCAGTATCACTCGGGAAAGTCTACGCGGGGGTTCCGACAGCTCGACCGGCGCCGGGAAGCGGGACGAGCTCCCCGCCTGCGCCGAGAGTGTGCCAGGAGACCGGCGCCGCGGAGGCGGCCGCCGCGGTCGCGCCCCGGAACCCGCGAGAACTCAGCAGCAGGGAGCCGAACGACGGGATCAGCCGGTCCGCTCCGGCGAGCACGTCGAACTCCCCGAACCTGTCGAGCTGCAGAGCGCCGTCGAGCTGCAGAGCGCCGTCGAGCTGCAGAGCGCCGTCAAGCCGCGCCGCGCCCGCCTTCACACAGGCCTCCTTCGCCGTCCAGGCCAACCGGAAGGCACGCCCGGGGTCGGTCGCTGCCGCCACGAGCGCACGCTCCGACGGCGTCAAGGCGTCGTGCGGGAGGCCCTCGCCACTGACGACGGCGTCCGCGAACACCTCGACGTCCACGCCGAGCGGTGCGTGCGAGGCACCCGCGGCCACCCAGCCGCGCGAGTGCGACCAGCTCACCTGGAGCCCCGACACCGGAAGCGGGCGGCCGTGCCCCCCTCCGCAGACCTCGCAGCGCTGGTGCAGTGCAGCCGGTGCGATGTCACCGGCCCCCGCCTCCCGGAGGACGCGGACGGCGAGTAGGCGGGCGGCCAGGAAGTCGTCCCGGTCGGCCTGCGACCGCAGTGCGCGCCGGCGCGCCTCCGCCGCCCTGCCGAGTGGACCGGACGGCAGCAGGGCGAGGACCTCCCTCGTCTTCGCGACGACGACGGCGTTCAGATCCATCCCTCCAACGCCTGCATGAAGCCGTCGTGGTCGTCGCGGTTGATGACGTGACCGCTGCCGGCGACCACGCGGACATCGAAGCCGGCGGCGCGCAGCCGCTCGGCCACCTGCGGCTTCACCAGGTGGGAGTTGTCGGCCAGCATCACCAGCGACGGGACGGCCATGCGCTCCGGAGCCCGCATGACGGTCGGGGCGAGAACGGCCGGGATCGCCGCGCGATCGAAGGATTTGAAGGTCTCGACCTCGATCGCCACATCGGCCGGATCCCAGCGCGGGTTGCGCCTGGCGATCCGCACAGCGGACTGCCGGGCCAGGGTCTTGAGGAACGCGGGCGCGAGCATGAGTTGGAACCAGTTGGCCGCTGGGCACGAGAACGCCGGATCGACGTAGACCGCGCGCTCGGGGTGCAGCCGTTCGACGGCGAGGCTCAACGTCAGGCCGCCCAGCGAGTGCCCCATCACCAATTCGGGAGCGTACGGGACGGTGTCGACGATGTCCTCCGCCATCAGCTCGGCGGTGTACTCGTCGGTACGCGCGCTGTGGCCGTGACCCCGGAGGTCGACGGCGACCACGTGGTAACCGCGCTCCGCTAGGACCGGACCCACCCGACGCCAGTTGCGCGAATCGGACATCACACCGTGGACGAGGACCGCGTAGCGATCGCCGGCGCCCCACTCGCGCGTGAACAACTTCATGAACCGTGACGGTATCGTGTCGTCCTGGGCCGGTGCAGTACGCCGGCTACGCGCTGGCTGAACGTCCGGCGTGAGACGCCGGGGAGAGTCGGCACCGAGCACCATGCCGCTCACCGGGGGGAGTCCGCGCCGGACTTGCTCCTTCCCCAGGCCGGACTCGGCATCGCGACAAGCGCCGCGTCGGCCGGTGCGTCACCGCCCTTCGCGGCAGTGCTTCGGCGCTCCGCCGACTCCGCCGGGTTCAACACCTCCTATCTCACCCTCGAGCCGGACGCGGGGTTCGCACCATCATCCGGGAAGCGTCGAAGCACACGTGAACGCCCCGAGAACCGCCGGGCCGGATGAGGGCGTGCGTGCCCCTCGGCGGTTCAGCGTTCCGTGTGGAACCTGTTCTGCGCGGCTGTCATGCCGTCGGTCGCGATCTGCTCGACCGCATCGGCGGCGTCCGCCACCAGGATCGGCAGGGCCTTGCGCTCCGCCGAACTGAAGCCGGCGAGAACGTGGTCGGCCGCGCCGCGCGAACCGGGAGGCCTGCCGACGCCGACGCGCACCCGAGTGAAGTCGCCGGTGCCGGTCGCGGCGATGACGTCGCGCACGCCGTTATGGCCGCCGTGGCCTCCACCGAACTTGAGTTTGAGGGTGTCGAAGGGGATGTCCAGTTCGTCATGCACGACGATCAGCTGCGACGGGTCGAGCGAGTAGAACCGGAGCAACTGCGATACCGGGCCTCCCGACACGTTCATGAAGGTGTTGGGCTTCGCCAGCACGAACCGCGGCCCGCCGGGAGCGAGACGCCCCTCGGCGACCGTGGCGTTCGTCTTGTGGGTCTTGAAGGTGAGACGGCCGCGCGAGGCGAGCTCGTCGAGCACCATCTGGCCCACGTTGTGACGCGTGGCGGCGTAGCCGGGCCCGGGATTCCCGAGCCCGACCACGAGCCAAGGGTCCTCCTGCTGCAGAGGATCGGCCATCGGGGGTGATTACTCCGCGGACTCTTCGGCAGCGCCCGCGGCGGCGGCCGCCTCGGCGGCCACCTCTTCGTCGGCACGCGCGGCGGCGGGCACGACGATGTTGAGGATCAGGAGGTCCTCATCCTCGGCGAGCACAGCACCGGCCGGCAGCGTGAAGTCCTTGGCGTGGTACTGCGTGCCCTCCTCGGCGTCGGTGACGTCGATGACGATGCGCTCGGGGATGTGGGTGGCCTCGACCTCGAGCTTGATGGTCGGGATGTCGAGCACTGCGATGGTTCCGGAGAACGACTCGCCCTCGACGTGCACGGGCACCTCGACCTGGACCTTCTCGCCACGACGGATCACGATGAGATCGAGATGCTCGATGATCTGGAGCACCGGGTCCTTCTGGACGTCCTTCACCAGGGTGAGCTGGCTCGTGCCGTCGATGTCGAGATCGAGAACCGCGTTCGCCTTGCGGAGCAGCAGGCCGACCTGGTGCGCCGGGACGGTGACGTGGATGGGGTCGGTGCCGTGGCCGTAGATGACCGCGGGGATCTTGCCCTTGGCGCGGATCTTGCGGGCAGCGCCCTTGCCGAAACTGTCGCGGACCTCCGCGACGACCTTGTTGGACTCGTCAGCCATGATGTCTCCTTGCCGGCGATGCCGGCTTTCGGGCGAGCCGTCGGCTCGCAGTGTTGGGGTGTCGACTCGAGCGCATCGAAGTGCGCGAGGAAAGACTGCGTAGCCTGCTCCACCGCGTCGATAACGGATGCGTGGCGCATCCCTCGCCGAAGTTCAGTGGCCCAGTCTACCCGACGCGACCGACGGCGCGGTCCACGATCGCGGCGGCGAGCTCGGCGGGCGGTTCGGCGATGTCGAGGCGGAGACCGGCCTCGTCGGGCTGCAGGGGCTCCAGCGTCGCGAGTTGGGAGTCGAGCAGGGAGGACGGCATGAAGTGGCCCGGCCGGATCATCCGCTCCTCCAGGAGCTCGCGCGTGCCGTCGAGCTCGGCGAAGACGGTACCGGGGGCCTCGCGGCGGATCAGGTCGCGGTACGAGCGCTTGAGCGCGGAGCACGCCATGATCGTGCCGGCGTCGCCCCCGTCGGCGAGGGCGCGCCCGACCGCCCGCAGCCAGGGCTCGCGGTCGGCGTCGGTGAGCGGAATGCCCGCCGTCATCTTGGCGACGTTGACGGCGGGGTGGAGGTCGTCCGCGTCGACGAAGGCGGCGTCGAGCCGGTCGGCCACGAGCCTCCCGATCGTCGATTTGCCGGATCCCGACACGCCCATCACCACGACCCGCACGCCCACGCGCACTCCTCTCGCTCGTCTCCGCCCATTCTCCAACCACCGAGCAGACGGAAGCACGGTCCGAATCGATTCACGGCCCTGCTTTCCGCCCACTCGGCAGTTGCTCACCAGTCGTGCATGGAGCCGTCGAGGAGGCGGTTCACGGGGAGGTAGGCGGCCTGGTACGGGAAGGAGCCGGCGACGACCTCGTCGTAGTCGACGCCGAGGCCGGGCGTCTCGCCCGGCACGAGCATGCCGTCGTCGAAGGAGTACGTGGGCTGGAACACCTCGTCGGTGTCTGCGCTGTGCTTCATGTACTCCTGGATGCCGAAGTTCGGGATCGCGACGCCCAAGTGCACCGCAGCCGCCAGGCCCACCGGCGACACGTCGGTCGGCCCGTGCACGCCCGACTTGATCTGGTAGACGGACGCGTAGTCGAAGATGCGCCGGAGGCCGGTGATTCCGCCGGCGTGCGTGACGGGGGAGCGCACGTAGTCGATCAGCTGCTCCTCGAAGAGCTCGCGGTAGTCCCAGATCGTGTTGAACACCTCGCCGATCGCGAGCGGCGTGGTCGTGTGCTCGCGCACGCGGCGCAGCACCGCCTGGTTCTCGGCCGGGGTGACGTCCTCCAGCCAGAACAGGTCGTATGGTTCGAGCGACTTGCCGAGCTTGGCGGCCTGGATCGGCGTGAGCCGGTGGTGGGCGTCGTGCAGCAGCGGCAGTTCCGGGCCGAACTCGTTGCGCACGGCCTCGAAGACGCCCGGGATGTGGCGGAGGTACGCCCGGGTGTCCCATTGCTCCTCCACCGGCACCGCGCTGCGGCGCGCGGGCTCGTGGTCGTACCGGGAGGTCGTGCCTCCCGCGCCCGCTGCCGCGTTCGCCGACGAGGCGACGCCGTACACCGACGACAGGCCAGGCACTCCGGTCTGGATGCGGATGGCACGGTAGCCCTGCTCGAGGTGCGCCCGGATCGAGTCGAACAGCTCGGGCAGCTCGGCGCCGGAGGCGTGCCCGTAGCAGAGCGTGCCGACGCGGCTGCGCCCGCCCAGCAGCTGGTAGAGCGGGAGCCCCGCCACCTTGGCCTTGATGTCCCAGAGCGCGGTGTCGACGGCGGCGATGGAGGCCATCGTGACCGGGCCGCGGCGCCAGTAGGCGCCCCTGTAGAGGTACTGCCAGGTGTCCTCGATCGCGTGCGCGTCCCGCCCGATCAGGAGCGGGACGACGTGCTCGCTCAGGTAGGCGGCGACGGCGAGCTCGCGACCGTTGAGCGTGGCGTCGCCGAGGCCGGTGACGCCGTCGTCCGTCGTGATGCGCAGGGTGACGAAGTTGCGGCCCGGGCTCGAGACGAGGACGTCGGCTGCGGTGATTCTCATGCGTGTGCTCCTTGCTGCCGGGCGGCGATCCGCTCGGCGAGGGGGTCGGTCAGGTCGGTGAGGTCGGGGGCGAGCGCCTCGAGGACGGCGATCGCACGCCCCCGCGGGGTGGCCGTCTCCCGCAGCCGCTCGACGAGCGCGGTCGCCCCGGGGTCGCGGACGTCCGGCCCGAGGAGGTGGCCCGCCCACGCGGCGAGAACGCCGAGCTGGGCGCGGCCGGGCTCCCGACCGGCGGCGAGCCGGCTCCGCAGCGGGTCCAGGATGCGCGGGCCGAGCTTCTGCGAGCCGTCGGTGGCGATCTGGGCGAGCCGGTGCTCGATGCGCGCGTTGCCGAAGCGGGCGCGGAGGGCGGCCAGCGCTTCGTCCGCCGTCGCGGCGTCGAACGGCAGCTCGGTGCGCTGCTCGCCCCAGAGCCTTTCGAGCTCGGCGGCGAGCGCCGGGTCGGCGGTGGCCTGGGCCACGGTCTGGTGGCCCGCCGCGAGCCCGTGGTAGGCGAGCAGCGAGTGGCCGGCGTTGAGGAGCCAGAGCTTGCGGCGTTCGTACGGCGCGATGTCGTCGACGAACCGGGCTCCCGCAGCCTCCCAGGCGGGCCGGCCTGCCGGGAAGGCGCCCGCGAGCACCCACTCGGCGAACGGCTCGGTCACGACCGGTGCCGCGTCGTCCCAGCCGGTGAGCCGGCGGACGGCCTCCCGGTCGGAGTCGGTGGTCGCCGGGGTGATCCGGTCGACCATCGAGGAGACGAACGACACCTCGGAGCGGATCCAGGCCTCCAGGTCGGATCCCGGCTCTGCGAGCGCCAGCACCGCGTCGCGGATGACCCGGCCGTTGTCGGGGAGGTTGTCGCAGCTGACGACCGCGATTCCGCCGGCTGCCGCCGCGTGCCGCGCCCGGAGACCGTCGAGCACGCGCGCCGGGGCGGACGAGCCTGGCCGGTAGCCGGCCTCGGTCACCGTGAGCGTGAGGACTCCGACATCCGGATCGGCGAGCACCCGCCGCCAGGCATCGAGGTCGGCGCCGTCGTGCACCTCGCCCAGCGCCTCCATCAGCGTGGCGCTGTCGCCCTCCGCCCCGCGCTCGAGGAGCGTGTAGACGGCGTCCTGCGCGGCCAGCACGCGGGCGGCGTCGGCACTCCGCCCGGTGAAGGCGGCGATTCCGGAGCCGTCGCCGGCGAGTTGGGTGAACCAGGCCTGGTGGGCACGGTGGAACGCCCCGAGGCCCAGGTGGGCAACCCGCACGGGGTGCCGCACCGACCGAGGCGGGGAGGTCATGCCGTCACCGCTGCGCGGGTCCGCGCCTCCACGGCGCGCAGGTAGGCGAGGTCGTCCGCGGTGCGCTCGGCGAGAGGCGCCGCCGTCGAGAAGTCCTCGCTGGTCACCCACCCGTCATAGCCGAACTCGTGCAGCGCCCGGAAGTAGGCGTCGACGTCGCCCGCGCCCGTGCGCAGCGGCGCCCAGTCGTGGTGCCAGCGCACCGTGCCGTCCTCCTCCGGCTCCCCCGGCAGCCACGCGACGTTCTTGACGTGCACGTGGGCCAGGTACGGCCCGAGCAGCTGGAGGGCGGAGAGGGTGCGCTCCTGCCCTTCGATCACGAGGTTGCCGAGGTCGTGGATGACGCCGACGGCTGCGGGGTCGAGGCCGTCGAGCAGGCGGAACGCGGCAGAGGCGGAGGCCGTGATCGTCTCGTGGTGCAGCTCGACGAGGGCCTTCACTCCGAGCGAGGCCGCGACCGCCGCCGCTCGCTCCAGGTCGCGACGGGCGGCCGCGAACAGCTCGCGGTAGTCGCCCGCGTCGGTGCGCGGCATCGTGACCCGCACCTGCCGCGCGCCGAGCTCGGCGGTCGCCGCGAGCATCCGGTCGACGTTCGCGTGGTCGTCGCAGCGCGCGTATCCGCCGATTCCGGAGAACTCCAGCCCGGCCTCCCTGGTCAGCCGGGCGATCTCGGGAAGGGACTCCTCCAGACCGGTGAGCGGCCAGGTCGCCCGGTTGCCCGCCCAGAAGCCCGGCTCCGCGGCGGGCTCCTGGTCGACGACGCGCCACTCGATGCCGTCCCAGCCTTGGGCCGCGATGTTGCCCACGGCCTCCTCCGGGGTCCAGTCGGGGGTGGAGGCGGTGAAGACGGAGAACTTCACGCGTTCACCCCCGTCGTGACGACGACGTCGTCGAGGGAGCCGTCGAGCACGTCGTCGAGGAGGATGGGCCGGCCGAGGGTCGCCGAGAGGTAGACCGCGCGCACGACGGCGAGCGAGAGGAACGCGTCGGCGACGGTCACCCCGGGAGCGCGGTGCTCGCGGATGGCGTCGACGATGTCCTCGTACTGGCGCAGGTGGCCGATGACGAACTGCTCCGGCCCGCGGTCGCCGCCGCGCAGCTCGCTCGCCGGCACGACGTCGGCGGCGCGATTGCCGTCGGACTCGGCCGTCGCGCCCACGGAATGGAAGTACTCGAGCTGGTCGTCGTCGATGATCGCCGAACCCCGGTCGCCATGAACCTGCAGCCGCACCGACAGCCCCGGGTACGCGGCGGTCGTCGCGTGCAGCACGGCGAGCGCGCCCGACTCGAAGCGGATGGTCGCGACGGCGACGTCCTCGATCTCGACCCGCTCGTGCGCGAGCAGCGCAGTGCGCGCGTCGATCTCGACCGGCGTGCCGAGGAACCAGACCAGGAGGTCGACGGTGTGGACGCCCTGGTTCATCACAGCTCCCCCGCCGTCGAGCTCCCAGGTGCCGCGCCACTGGCCGGAGTCGTAGTACTCCTGGCTGCGCCACCAGGCGACGGAGCCGATGCCACTCGTCAGGCGCCCGAAGCCTCCCGAGTGCGCGGCCTCGGCGACGACGCGGGAGGCCGGGTCGAAGCGATGCTGGCTGATCACAGAGACGACCAGGCCGTCCTGCTCGGCGCGGCGCGAGAGCGCGAGGATCTCGCGCGCCCGCGGGAGGGAGACGTCGAGCGGCTTCTCGATGACGACGTGCTTGCGCGCGGCGAGAGCCTCCTCGGCGACGACGACGTGGAGGCCGCTCGGCGTGCAGACGACCACCACATCGAACTCGGCTCCGGCCAGCGCAGCCGCGAGCGTCGCGAACTCGGCCGGACGGTCGGCGCCGTGCTCGGAGACCAGCTGGTCTCCGAGCGCGGTGGCAGCCGTGGGAACGGCGTCCACGAGCGCGGTGATCACGAGGTCGGGGTGCTTCAGGATGGCACGGGCGTGGTTGAGGCCGATGATCCCGCAGCCGACGAGTGCGACGCGCAGCGGGTGGGAAGTGATGGCGGTCATGCGAGGGTGACTCCGATCCGGTCGGTCAGGCGGCGGAGGGCGCGGCCGGCGACGCCGAACGCCGCCGGTCCGGAGAAGCCGCCGAGGGCGTTCACATCGGTGAGGTGCGGTTCGAGCGACGCGAAGCCGGTGTAGCCGTCGTCGCGCAGCGCGGTGAGGGTCTGCAGCAGCTGGCCGTCCCCCTCCCCGGCCGGCGTGACTTCGGAGGTCGCGGCCAGCGCGTCCTTCACCTGCAGGTACTCCAGGTGGGGGCGCAGCATGGCGTAGCCGTCGTCGAACGGCGCGTCGACGCCCACCTGCACGAAGTTGGCGCTGTCCCAGGCGAGCCGCAGTGCCGGGGAACCGACCGACTCGACGATGTCGAGGCAGCGCTCCGGGGTGTCGCCGAAGATGTCCTTCTCGTTCTCGTGCAGCAGCACGACCCCGGCCTCCTCGGCCGAGGCGACGAGCGCGCGCATGCGCTCGATGACGTCGTCGCGGATGCTCTCGACGGGCACCCCCTCAGCTCGGTAGAAGGAGAACAACCGGATGTATGGGGCGTCGAGGCGCTTGGCGGCGGCGATCGCCCGGCTGAGCCTGTCGACCTCGTGCCGCACCGGCAGCGCCACGTCGACCTTGCCGATCGGCGAGGCGATCGCGGAGACGCGCATCCCGCGTTCGGCGAAGATGCCGGCCAGCCGGTCGAGCTGCTCGTCGTCGAGGTCGACGATGTTGACGCCCCAGGCGCTGCGCACTTCGATGTGGCTTGCGCCGAGCGCCTGCAGCACGGCGACCTGGACGGCCGGGTCCGCGTCGATCTCGTCGCCGAACCCGGAGAGGGTCCACGATACTTCTGTCACTACTTCACTCCTCCACTGGTGAGCCCACCGATCAGGTAGCGCTGGAAAACGAGGTACAGCACCACGACGGGCACGGCGCAGATCAGGGACGCCGCCATCATCTGCCCGTAGAGGGGGATCGCTCCACCCTCCTGAGTGGCTCCGAAGATTTGCAGGGCGACGGCCGCCGTGCGCGACTCGGGGTTGGTCAGGACCGACGCGAACAGCACGTCGTTCCAGCCGAGGAGGAAGGCGAAGATGCCGGACACGACGATCCCCGGCCAGCTCAGCGGCATCACGATCCGGGTGAGGATTCGCCACGACGAGGCGCCGTCGATACGGGCGGCCTCCTCCATGGCCTTGGGCAGCCCGCGCAGGTAGGTGACCATCACCCAGGTCGAGAACGGCAGCGCGAACGTCAGATAGGTGATGAACACCGCCCAGCGCGTGCCGATGATCTGGATGCCGAGCAGTGACGCGGTCGATGAGAACAGCACGAACACCGGCAGCAGCATGAGCGTGCCCGGGATCGACTGGAGGCCGAGCAGGCCGCGCAGGAAGCTCAGCCGCCCACGGAACTCGTATCGCACGAGCACGTAGGCGGTGGCGACCGCGAGGAACGCGCAGACGATCGCGACGGCGGCGCAGATGATGACGCTGTTCATCAGCCCGGTGCCGAGGTCGACCGTGCTCCACACCTTGATGTAGTTGTCGAGGTGCAGCTCGGTGGGGAAGAACGCCCCGGCGGCCACGGACACGTCGGAGTTGACCGACGCGAACAGCATGTACAGCACGGGACCGAGGACGACGATCAGCAGCACGGTGATGATCGCGACCAGCAACGGGCGCGGCAGCAGCCGGGTGATGTCGTCGGACGTTCCGCGGCGCCCGCGGGGAGCGCGGGCCGCCGTGCTCGGTGAGACGGCGTGCAGGGCGCGGGTCTCGGTGGTGGTCATCGCTGCTCCTCCTCTCCGGAGTCGAGCTTCACGGCCTTGAGATAGACGAAGAGCGGGATCGCGATGAGCACGAGCGAACAGATCGCCATCGCCGCACTGAGCCCGAACCGGAAGCTCTGGAAGCTGGTCATGTAGGTGAGCACCGGCAGGACCTCCACGTCCTGCGGCGCCGGCACGCCGAACAGCACGAACGGCAGTGTGAAGGCGTTGATGTTGTGCAGGAACGCGATGATCAGCGCGAGCAGCACCGGCCCGCGCAGATAGGGCAGCACCACGTAGCGCAGCTTGATCCACCAGGTCGCGCCGTCGATCGCGGCGGCCTCATGCACCTCGTGGTCGACCGACTGGAGGCCGGCGAGCACGAGCAGGTAGAAGAACGGCCACGACGTCCAGATCTGGACGATGATGAGCGACCAATAGCTGAGCGGTCCGTTGAGCCAGAGCCCGCTGTGGACGCCGACGGCGCCGAGCAGCGAGTCGACCACGCCTCCCGGCTGCAGCATCGTGCGCCACAGCGTGCCGACCACGAACGCGGGCAGCACGTACGGGATGAGGAAGAGCGAACGCACCAGCGCCCGACCGCGGAACCGGTTCTGCGTCGCGAGGGCGGCGGCGATGCCGATCGGCATGGTCACCACCGCCGCGATCACGGCGAACGAGACGCTGATCCCGATCGAGCGCATCAGCGGTGAGGCGGTCACCGCCTCGACGTAGTTGCCCAGCCCGATGAACGGGGCCTGCAGCCAGCTCTGCAGCGTGTACTGATCGAGGTCGAGGGTCGACATCACCACGGCCACGATCAGCGGCACCACGATGATGAGGAGCATCAGGATGCCGCCAGGTAGCAGCATCCAGAGCGGCCGGTTGCGCTCGAATCGGCGGCGTCGCCGCGCCGGGCGGCCGCCCGCGGGGTTCGTCCCCGCGGGCGATCCGCCCGTCACGACCGCGCCAGAGGGCGGGGTCAGCGTTGCGTTGGGCATGAGAGGCCTCGCGTCACTTCGACTTGGTGAGGGCGTTCTGTGCGGTCTCCTGCGCCGTCTTCAGCTTCGCTTCGAGATCCGAGGACGAGACCTTGCCGGAGGACAGGGCCGGGATGGACTGGACCACGACGTTCACGAGCGCCAGTTGGGTGTCGCCCCAGGCTCCGGTGAAGGGAGTGCCATAGGCCTTGGTGCCCGCGGCGAGGATCGGCGCGAGGAGCTGGTTGCCCTGCTCGACCTGTTTGGCTGCTTCGGCGTTGGTCGGCAGGTCGCCGAAGATCTTGGTGTACTTCACCTGGTTGTCGGTGCTCGTGAGCATCTTCACCAGAGCCAAGGCCAGATCCTGGTTCTTCGAGTACTTGGCGACGACCATGTTGTCGCCGGAGATGATCGTGGCAGCGGCCTTGCCGTCGCTCGGCGACTCCGTCGCCCCCGGAGGAACGGTCGGCATGACCGCATAGGCGTACTTGCCCGCGACAGCCGATTTGTCGAGCGACACCTGCGACGACGAGGACACCATCGGCAGGAAGGCGGCCTTGCCGTTCGCGAAGGCGGCGACCGCCTGCGCGTTCTTCCAGCCGATCGCGGCGGGGTCTACGACCTTGTCGTCGGTCAGCCAGCCGAAGTAGGTCTCGTAGGCTTTCTTGACCGCCGCGTCGTCGATCGTCGCCTTCTTGGTCTTGACGTCGAGGATGGTGTTGCCCTGCTGCATCGCCATCGCCCAGACGAACTTCCACGGGTCGTAGCTGTCGGCGTAGGCGACCGCCATGCCGTGCACGTCGCCGGAGGTGAGCTTCTTGGCCTGCTCGGCGAGGCCGTCCCAGGTGGTCGCTGGCTTGTCGATGCCGGCGGCTGCCAGGAGGTCCGTGTTGTAGGCCATCACGAACGGTCGACTGAGGAACGGGATGCCGACCTCGTTCTTCTCGTCCGGGCCGGAGATGCCGAGCGTTGCCGGGACGAAGCGGTCGCGGCCTCCGACCTTCGCCCAGTCGGCGTCGGTCAGCTTGGCGAAGGCCCCCGTGGAGTACGCGGTCGGCGTGAAGGTCGTGCCCAGGCTGTAGATGTCGGGCCCCTGGCCGCTGAGCACGGAGGTCTGGATCTTGGTCAGCTCGTCGTTGGCCGACGCGAAGGTCTCGAACTTGACGGTGGCGCCCGTCTCCTTCTGGAACTGGGCCGAGACGTCCTTGAACCACTGCTGCTGCTCGGTGGGATACAGGGTGTTGGCGGCGATCATGACGTCGAGGGTCTTGCCCGCCCCGTCGACTTTGCCGCTGCTCGCGGTGCTGCTGCCGCCGGCGCCGGAGCATCCGGTCAGGACCAGGCCTGCCGCGGCGATGCCCGCGACCGCTGCCAGCGCGAAACGTGATCTCATCGTGTGACTCTCCTTTGAGGACGGTGATCGTGCGGATCATGCCCCCTGGATGTGGTGCGCGCCGGAGGGCTGCGGCCGAGCCTAGGGAAGATGGCAATGCAAGTGCAAACGATTGCCATGATTTGCCATCGTGTGCTGTGATGGGCGCATGAGCCCTCAGCTTCGCGGGTATCCGTCGGGATCGGATCGTCCTGCCACCCTCGCCGACGTCGCCGCGCTCAGCGGAGTCGCCGCCTCGACCGTGTCGCGTGCGCTCTCGAATCCCGGGCGCGTCAACGCCGTCACCCGCGAGCGCATCGAGCGCGCCGCCCACGAGCTGAACTACATCCCCAACTCGCAGGCACGAGCGCTCACCAGCGGGCGCACGCGGGCGATCGCGGTGCTCGTCTCCGACGTCACGAACCCCTTCTACTTCGGGATCATCCGCGGCACCCAGCAGCAGCTGAAGGCAGCCGGTTACACGCAGCTCCTCGTCGACACCGAAGAGTCGGACGAGCTGGAGGACGGGATGCTGCACAAGCTGCGTCCGTCGTTCGACGGCGCGATCCTGGCCGCCTCCCGCCTCACCGACCGCCGGCTGACGGCGCTGGCCCACGAGGTGCCGCTGGTGGCGATCAACCGTCAGACCCGAGGAGTCGCGAATGTGTTCATCGACACGCCCAACGGCGTCGAGCAGGCCGTCGGCCACCTGGTGTCGCTCGGGCACCGCGAGATCGTCTACGCGTCCGGCCCGGAGACCTCGTGGTCGAACGAGCGCCGCTGGCGCGCGCTCACCCGGGCCGCGGAAAGCTACGGCGTGAAGGCAGCGCGCGTGGGCCCGTTCGCGCCACGGCAGTACGCGGGAGCCGCGGCGGCCGACGCGGTGCTGCACGCCGGCTCCACCGCGTGCATCGCCTTCAACGACCTCCTCGCGATCGGGATGCTGGCGCGCTTCCGCGAGCGCGGAGTGGGTGTGCCGGGCGACGTCTCCCTCGTCGGCTGCGACGACATCTTCGGCGCGGATTTCTGCAACCCGCCGCTGACCACGCTCACCGCTCCGATCGAGCAGGCGGGCCGCACGGCCGTCGCGATGCTGCTCGCGCGCCTGGAGGACGGAGCCGCGCCGGTCGCGCGGCAGAGCGCCACCCTCCCCACCCATCTCACGGTCCGCGCCTCCACCGGCCCGGCCCGCCCCGCTTCCACCGTGTCTTCCACCAACCCCGGCGCCACCGCCGACCCCACTCCGCCGAAAGGACGAGGATGACCGCGCTCGCCCCGCATCCGGACCGACTGTTCCCCGCCGACCCCGCCGAGCGCGACCTCGCGCGCCGCCTGCACGCGGCCGTCGCCGGGGCCCCGATCTACTCGCCGCACGGGCACGTGCCCGCAGCGATACTTGCCGACGACCAGCCGTTCCCCGACCCGGCCGCGCTGCTCATCACGCCCGACCACTACGTCACCCGGATGCTGCACGCGGTCGGCGTGCCGCTCGACGCGCTCGGCCTCGCGCGCGACGGCGTCCCCTCCCCCGCCTCCGGCCGCGCGATCTGGCGCACGCTGTGCGAGCACTGGGACGCCTTCCGCGGCACGCCCGTGCGGTTCTGGTTCGAATCGGAGTTCAGCGAGGTCTTCGGGCTCACCGAGCAACCGTCCGCCGCGAACGCCGACGCGCTCTACGACCAGCTGGAGGCCACCCTGGCGTCCGCCGAGTTCCGGCCGCGCGCGCTGTTCGACCGCTTCCGCATCGCCGTGCTCGCAACGACGGACGACCCCGCGGACGACCTCGAGGCGCACGCGCGCCTCGCCGCCGACCCGACCTTCACCGGCCGCGTGATCCCGACCTTCCGTGCCGACCGCTACATGCACCCGGACGAGTCGGGGTGGGCGGGCCGGCTGCAGACGCTGGCCGAACGCGCGGACGTCGACACCTCCAGCTACGCCGGACTGCTGGAGGCGCTGCGCGTGCGGCGCGCAGCGTTCGCGGCCGCGGGCGGCACAGCCACCGACACCGGCGTCCTCGACGCCGGGAGCGACCCGCTCGACGAAGCAGAGGCCTCCCGCATCCACCGCGCAGCGCTCGACGGCTCGCTGACCGCGGCCGAGGCCGTCGCCTACCGCCGCAACATGCTCTACCGGCTCGCCGAGATGGCCGCCGCCGACGGACTCGTGATGCAGCTCCACCCCGGCGTGCACCGCAACCACCATCGTCCGACGTTCGAGGCCTACGGCCCCGACACCGGGCACGACCTCCCGGCTGTCGGGGCCTTCACCGAGCCGCTCACGCCCATCCTGCGCGACTTCGGCACCGATCCGACCTTCCGGCTCGTGCTCTTCACGGTCGACGAGACCACGTTCGCGCGCGAGATCGCTCCGCTCGCCGGCTTCTACCCGTCGGTCTACGCCGGAGCGCCCTGGTGGTTCCTCGACACCCCGGCCGCGATCCTCCGCTACCGCAGGGCGATCACCGACAGCGCGGGCTTCGCCAAGACCAGCGGCTTCATCGACGACACCCGTGCGTTCTGCTCTATCCCGGCCCGCCACGACATGTCCCGCCGGGTGGACGCCTCGTTCCTGGCCTCGCTCGTGGTCACCCACCAGCTCGCCGAGGAGGACGCCTTCGCGATCGCCCACCAGCTGGTCGACGACATCCCCCGCGGCACGTTCCGGCTCGGCTGAGGCGCCGTGCGGCTCGGCGATGGTCGTGGCGCGGCCGCTCGCGGTGCAGGTGCGGTGACCGTCCTGTCAGGTGATGCGTCAGAGCGAGACGGTTGGATCGCTCAGCACTGGCTCAAGATCCGTCTGCACCTGGACGGGACGGCCACAATCGACGACGACGACACTGCCAGCCTGCATTCAGGTCCTCGGAATGACAACCGAAAGTGTGTCCGCACCAACCAAGCGCCCTTCCACGACGTGACAAGACTGAGGAAACTCGGTCAGCCACGTAATGCCAGGTCACGCACGCTACACGAGGACCACTCGGATGTGACCGCACTCAACATGCAATCGCGACACCATTCGGTTCACGCGTCTCGGCGCAGGAGCGAGATCGCCCAGGCGACGACCCCGACGACCAGCAGTCCCGCCAGAATGCCGAGCGCTGTCCCGAGCGAGGTTCCCCCCGGAACGTCCTCGATGAGAGCCCGCGCGTTCATCGACGGCGTGTAGGTCACCAGATCGCGCACCCACTCGACGGGGGCCAGGCCGAGAAGGCCGGGCAGAACCAGGATCAGGCCGAACGCGGCGGCGACCGAGAACGCGATGCTGCGCAGCACGCCCCCGATGCACAACGCGAGAAGCGCGAGAACGGTCATGCCCGTGGCTGCGCCGACGGCCACGGCCATGACTGCGCCGACCACCGTGCCGACGGCGGGCAGGGGGCCTGCCCCGGAGAACAGCGGGACGGCGAAGAGGGCGGGAAGGAGGACGCCGACAAACCCGACCGTCCACACGACGAGGCCGACGGCCACCAGCTTGCCGCCCATCACGACCCCTCTTCGCGGAACCGTGCCGAGCGTGGCGCCGATCTGGCCCGTCGAATACTCGCCGCTGATGGCCAGCACACCGACGATGAGGACGAGCAGCCAGCCGAACTGAACCGCACTCGAGAGAGCCGTGGTCATCAGGCTCAGGTTCCCTGTCGGATCCGACGTGACCACGTCCAGCTTGTCCGAGATGGTGAGCCCGACGAACGCCAGGCTCAAGGGGAGGAAGGCCAGCAGGGTGATCACGTTGGATCGCAGCGTCAGCAGCTTCATCGTCTCCGAGCGGATCACACCGATCACCGAGATCCCGTGCCCCTGCCGGGACCGCGATCTCCCGCTCCTCGTCGTCTCGTGAGTCATCGGCTCGGTCATCGCCCTCTTCGTCGTCGCCGACTTCTCTGTCCCCGTGGTCATTCCCGTGGTCATCCCTTACTCTCCGTCCGTGCGCCCGCGGCGTGTACGACGTCGTCGGCGACGATTCGTCGATACGCGTCCTCAAGACTCGCCTCGATCGAGCGCAGTTCATGAAGTGTCACGTTCGCCGCGGACGCAACCTCGCCGACCGCGTCCGTCGTCCAGCCCGCCACCCGCGCAGCGTCGTCGCCCTCGGCCGTCACCGACGCGCCGTCGCGGCGGAGCGCGTCCACCAGCACCGAGAGCTGCGAACTGCGCACGACGACCGCCCGTTCGTTTCGGCCTCCGACGAGCTCGCCGAGCGTTTCGTCGGCGATGAGCCGCCCGCGCCCAATGACGATGATCCGGTCCGCCGTCTGCTCCATCTCACTCATGAGATGGGAGGACAAGAGGACCGTCCTCCCCTCGGCCGCCAACTCGCGCAGGAAGGTACGGATCCAGATCACACCGTCGGGGTCGAGACCGTTCACAGGCTCGTCGAGGATGAGCACCCCGGGGTCGCCGAGAAGTGCCGTAGCCAGGCCGAGCCGCTGCTTCATCCCGAGCGAGAAGGTACCGACGCGCTTCGATGCCGACTGAGTCAAGCCGGTCAGGTCGAGTACCTCCTCGACCCTGCGGCGGCCGTGGCCCTGGGTCAGGCCCACCGATCGCAGATGGCTCCTCGCCGAGCGGCCGGGGTGGACCCAGCTCGCGTCGATCAGCGCACCGACCTCGCTCATCGGGGCGGCGAGCTTCGCGTACGGCATCCCCCCGATCTCCGCCGATCCCGACGTGGGCCGCTCCAGCCCGAGGATCATCTTCATAATGGTGGACTT
Source organism: Leifsonia sp. McL0607 (assembly GCF_049993355.1). Classification (GTDB taxonomy): domain Bacteria; phylum Actinomycetota; class Actinomycetes; order Actinomycetales; family Microbacteriaceae; genus Leifsonia. Next base: position 295,492 of record NZ_CP188253.1, read on the forward strand.
GCCCGCGCCGTTCGGCCCGAGAAAGCCCGTGACCATTCCGGGACGAACCGCGAACGAGACGTCGTCAACCGCGCGCTTGGCGCCGAACGACTTGGACAGCGCGTGAACCTCGATCATGCGTTCAACCATAGCGATGGAACATCTGACATGCATGATTCTGCCGGATGAGGCGCCTGGGCCCAGCGGCCCACATCCCGCCGCGGAGTGGCCGTCATACACCAGCTCGCCGTGACGGCGTCAGGCTACGCTGGTCCAAACACGCTCAACGAAGGAGTCCTCCGTGCCTGAGAACCATGCCAAGGCCAACATTGGAGTCGTCGGTCTAGCCGTGATGGGGTCCAACCTCGCCCGCAACCTCGCGTCGCGCGAGGGCAACACGGTCGCCGTCTACAACCGCACTTACGCCCGCACCGAGGAACTGGTGAACGCCCATCCCGAGGCCGGCTTCGTCTCGTCCGAGCAGATCGACGACTTCGTCGCCTCGCTTTCGAAGCCGCGCACGGCGATCATCATGGTGCAGGCCGGCAGGGGCACCGACGCGGTCATCGACCAGCTGGTGGAGCGGTTCGAGCCGGGCGACATCATCGTCGACGGCGGCAACGCCAACTTCCTCGACACCATCGAGCGCGAGAAGCGGGTCGCGGCCACGGGCATCCACTTCGTCGGCACCGGCATCTCCGGCGGCGAGGAGGGCGCGCTCAAGGGCCCGTCGATCATGCCGGGGGGCACCGAGGAGTCGTACAAGACGCTCGGCCCGATCCTGGCCTCCATCGCCGCGGTCGCCGAGGGCGAGCCCTGCGTGACCCACATCGGCACCGACGGCGCCGGCCACTTCGTCAAGATGATCCACAACGGCATCGAGTACGCCGACATGCAGCTCATCGCCGAGGCCTATGATCTGCTGCGCACCATCGGGGGCCGGACGCCCGCGCAGATCGCCGACGTGTTCGCGGAGTGGAACAACGGCTACCTCGAGTCGTACCTGATCGAGATCACCGCCGAGGTGCTGCGCGAGGTCGACGCCGAGACCGGCAAGCCGTTCGTCGACATCGTGCTCGACCAGGCCGGCTCGAAGGGCACGGGCGTCTGGACGGTGCAGAACGCGCTGGACCTGGGCATCCCGGTCGGCGGCATCGCGGAGGCCGTGTTCGCCCGCGCGGTCTCGTCCAAGCCCGCGCAGCGCGCCGCCGTGCAGGCGACCGTGCAGTCGCGTCCGGAGGTGCAGAAGGCCGCCGACGTCGCCGCGTTCGCCGACGACGTCTCGAAGGCGCTCTACGCCTCCAAGGTCGTCGCCTACGCCCAGGGCTTCGACGCGATCATCGCCGGCGCCGAGAAGTACGGCTGGCATATCAACAAGGACGAGATCGCCAAGATCTGGCGCGGAGGCTGCATCATCCGCGCCCAATTCCTCAACCGCATCGCCGACGCCTACGACGAAAACCCGAACATCGCGACGTTACTGGAGGCCCCGTACTTCGCCGACGCCGTGCGCGAGGGCGAGGCCGCCTGGCGCCGCATCGTCGCCACCGCTGCGCTCTCCGGTGTGCCGGTACCCGGCTTCGGCGCCGCACTGTCGTACTACGACTCGCTCGCCTCCACCCGCCTCCCCGCCGCGCTCGTCCAGGGTCAGCGCGACTTCTTCGGCGCGCACACCTACAAGCGCGTCGACAGGGAGGGCACGTTCCACACGCTGTGGTCGGGCGACCGCACCGAGATCGAGACGGAGGGCTCCTCGCACTAGCAGCACAGTATGCGGACGCAGACGCCGCCGCGATCGCCTCGAGCGGTCGACGGCGGCGTTCGTGTTTTCCGCCCCAGCCCCCGCTAGCCTTCCGGAGCTGATATGTTAATTGTTTGATCTGTAGTGCCACACCCCACGGCGCTGGAAAAAGGAGAAACAGTGTTCTGGTGGATCGCGGCTGGAGCCGTGCTTGCGCTCATCCTCGTCGGGCTGGCAGTCGCCAACCGCAACCGACGCCAACAACCTCGGTTCGCACGGCCGACGAGGCCGGCGGGTATCTCCCGACGCCACTCATACACCGTAGTCGCCATCGTCCTCGTGCTGATCGGCGCCGCGTTCGGGTACTACCACCTCCCCCACATCGTGTACGAGATCTGGATGGTCCCCCTCATCCTCACCGCATTCATCTGGATGCTGTTCCTCCTCGTGAGCGCGCACCTCAACCCGGTCTATCGTGACCCGGTGCCGCCCGGACTTCGATCGAGCGTCGTGATCCCGGTGTACAACGAGGATGCGACCACGTTCGCGCGTGTCCTCGAGAGCATCTCCGACCAGAGCCACCGTCCCGATTACGTCTACGTCATCGAGGATGGTTCCCAGGAAGACCTGGCCTGTCGCGCGATCTTCGAGAAGTGGGCCGCGTCGGGCGCGAGTGCAGGCATCGTGGCGAAATATCATTATCAACAGAACGCCGGCAAGCGCGAGGCTCAGGCCGTCGCGTTCCGCAGTCTCATGGACGTGACCGACGTGTTCATCACGATCGACAGCGACACCGTGCTCGATCCCAACGCGATCGAAGAGGGCCTGCGCCCGTTCGCCGACGAGCGAGTGATGTCGGTCGCCGGCCTCCTGCTCGACCTCAACAGGGCGAAGTGGAGAGTGCGGGCGCTGGGGCTGGGCTTCGTCTCGTCCTTCACCAACGGCCGCGCGGCCTGGTCGGCCTGGAAAGGTGTCGCCGTCAACTGCGGCGGCCTGGCGTTCTACCGCACGGAGGTCATCCGAGAGAACCTCCTCGACTACCTGACCCAACGCGTCTTCGGCAAGCTCGCCAAGTTCGGAGACGATCGAATGCTCACCCAGTTCGCGACGTTGCACGGCCGAACGGTCTTCCAGGAGACGTCTGCGGCGTACACCCTCATGCCCGACAGAATCTCGCACCTGACGCGTCAACGAGTCCGCTGGTGGAAGAGCTTCTGGTGGGGCGGGCTCTGGATCCTTCGTCACCAGTCGCCGACGCGATCCGTGTGGTGGCTGGTGCTGAGTCAGTACATCACCTTCCTGCTCAACGCTGTGGTGTTCCCGGCATGCCTCATCGTCTACCCGCTCATCGAGGGCCGACTGCCCTGGCCGCTTCTCATCTACATCGCGGTGCTCTCGTACCTCCGCCTCGCACGTACGCTAGTCATTCGCAGACCGGACGTCTCCGGGCTGAGGCAATTCCTCGAGTACCTCGTGCTGGCGCCCGTCTGCTCGCTGCTGATGATCTATCTCGGGCCGATCCTTCAGTACTGGGCCTTGATCACGCTCCGATCGTCCGCTTGGGGCACGAGAAAGCAAGTGGAGGTCTCCCTCCAAAGTTCGTGAGCTCGCGCGCTAGCGATCGCGCGCGGCTCAGGCTCGTAAGCGCGACGTTCGAGGACCACCCGGAGTTTGCGGAGTACGAGCCGACAGATCGACCGCTGGGCGGGGGACGCCACAGGATCATGACGCGCACACCTGCAAGCGCGTCGACAAGGAGGGCACGTTCCACATGCTGTGCCCGGGCGACCTCAGCGAGATCGAGACCGAGGGCTCCTCGCACTAGCGAGCTCTGGCGAAGGGCACGTTGTCGTCGCTTTCCGCGTTCGGAAGCGCCAACGACGTGCCCTTCGTCGTCAGCGGGTGCGGAGCACGCGGGCGCATCCGGGACGCGACGAGAAAGACGACCCCCGAGCTGAAGACCAACGGATAGAAAGCGCGGTAGACCCCATCCGAGTCGCCGCCCCACCATTCGAAGTAGCCCACCCCGACCACCGTGGCCATCACCAGCAGCGCTCCCCCGGCTGCCAAGAGCTTCGCTCCGATCGACAGGTGTTGACCTCCCCTATTCGACAGGTCTCCAGTCCAGTTCATCCGTGTCGAGCACGCGTCCTCCTGTCGTCGCTGCGCGTCGGTCGTGCGGATCATCGGCCGTTCGGCCCCGGTTGCAATCGCAGGACGCGCGGCTCAGACTCGTAAGCGTGACGTTCGAGGATCATCCGGAGCTGGCGGAGTACGAGCCGCCGGATCGACCGCTGCGCGGGCGGCGCCGCAGGATCGCGACGCGCGTCTTCGTCGTCGTCGCGCTCACGACCCTGGTACTGCCCGGGATCATGCTGACGATCAGCATCCAGACCGACACGGCGACCGGCACGTGCGCGGTCTACGCCCGGCACTACGCGCCCGACTCCGTGAGCTCTTCAGCCCGCTTCGAGCTGTTCGCGCCGGCCGGCCCCGGCTGGCAGTGCTACGCGCTCAACACGGAGGGCGACGCCACCTTCGTGGCGCCGCTAGGCCTCATCCCGTCGACCCCGCACGCCCTGCGGTAGCTATCGAAGGGCGTGCAAATGCCCCTAAAACACCGTTTTAGGGGCATTTGCGTGCCCTTCGAGGGAAGTCTCCTACGCGGCGCCGTCGAACATGGAGGTCACCGAGCCGTCGGTGAACACCTCCCGGATCGCGTTGGCCAGCAGCGGTGCGATCGGCAGCACGGAGAGGCCGTCCCAGCGCTTGTGCGCCGGGAGCGGCAGAGTGTCGGTGACGACGACCGAGTCGATCGCGTCCGACTGCAGGAGCTCTACCGCCGGGTCGCTGAACACCGCGTGCGTCGCCGCGACGACGATGCCGATCGCGCCGTTGGCCTTGAGCGCCTCCGCCGCCTTGACGATGGTGCGCCCGGTGTCGATGAGGTCGTCGACGAGCAGGCAGACGCGTCCTTTGACGTCACCGACGATCTCATGGACCGAGACCTGGTTCGGGACCAGCGGGTCGCGGCGCTTGTGGATGATCGCCAGCGGTACGCCGAGCTTGTCGCTCCAGATGTCGGCGACGCGCACTCGGCCCATGTCAGGAGAGACGACGGTGAGAGTCGCCGGGTCGAGCTCGCGCCGCATGTGCTCCAGCAGCACGGGCATGGCGAACAGATGGTCGACCGGGCCGTCGAAGAAGCCCTGGATCTGGGCGGCGTGGAGGTCGACAGACATGATGCGATCGGCGCCGGCCGCCTTGAAGAGGTCGGCGATCAGGCGGGCCGAGATCGGCTCACGGCCGCGGCCCTTCTTGTCTTGGCGGGCGTACGGGTAGTACGGCGCGACCACGGTGATGCGCTTGGCGGACGCGCGCTTGAGAGCGTCCACCATGATCAGCTGCTCCATGAGCCACTCGTTGATCGGCGAGGTGTGCGACTGGATGACGAAGGCGTCCGACCCGCGGACGCTCTCGTCGAACCGCGCGTAGATCTCACCGTTCGCGAAGGTGCGGGCGTCAGTCGGCACCAGCTCGCTGCCGAGGCACTCGGCGATCTGCTCGGCGAGCTCGGGATGGGCGCGCCCCGAGATCAGAACAAGCCGTTTCTGGCCGGTGGCGGTGATCCCTGACACTTACTCTCCGCTCTCTTCCGCAGCCGTGCTCTGCTCAGCGGCACGGGCGGCGTCGGTGCCCGGCCGCTTCTCGGCGACCCAGCCTTCGATGTTGCGCTGCGGCGCCACCGTAATGGCGAGCGCGCCAGCTGGAACGTCCTTCCGGACGACCGTTCCCGCACCGGTGTACGCTCCGTCACCCATCCTAACGGGAGCGACGAGCACCGTGTTCGTGCTGATCCGCACGTGCGAGCCGATGACCGTGCGGTGCTTGTTCACGCCGTCGTAGTTGGCGGTGATGACGCCGGCGCCGAGGTTGCCCTTCTCGCCGACCTCCGCGTCGCCCACGTAGTTGAAGTGCGCCAGCTTGGTGCCGGCGCCGATGACGGCGTTCTTGGTCTCGGTGAAGGTTCCGATCTTGCCCTTCTCGCCGAGGACGGTTCCGGGCCGCAGGTAGGCGAACGGCCCGACGGTGGCGCCGGCGCCTATCACGGCGAGGGTGGCGTCGGTGCGCGTGACGGTCGCGCCCTCGCCGACCTCGGTGTCGAGGAGCGTGGTGTCCGGGCCGATGGTGGCGCCGGTGCGCACAGCCGTCGCTCCTCGCAGCTGGGTGCCCGGGAGGATGGTGACGTCGGGCTCCAGGGTCGCCGTGACGTCGATCCAGGTAGTCGCCGGGTCCTGCACCGTGACGCCGGCGAGCTGCCAGGTGCGCACGACGAGGGCGTTGAGCCGGGCGGCCGCCTCGCTGAGCTGCGCGCGGTCGTTGATGCCCTCGACCAGCCACGACTCGGACACCGGCAGCGCGTCGACGTCGAAGCCCGCCTCCCGCAGCAGACCGATGACGTCGGTCAGGTACTTCTCGCCCTGGGCGTTGTCGGTCGTCACGTTCGCAAGCATGTCGCGGAGGGCGGCGGCCCCGAAGATGTAGATGCCGGCATTGATCTCGCCGATGGCGCGCTCGTCGTCGGTCGCGTCCTTGTGCTCGACGATGCGGTCGAGGTGCCCCTCGGAGGTCCGAACGATGCGGCCGTAGCCGGCGGCGTCGGCCGGGAACGACGACAGAATGGTCGCGGCCGCGCCTCCCGCCCGGTGGGCCGCCACCAGCTCGCGCAGCGTCGCGGCGTCGAGGAGCGGCACGTCGCCGTTGACCACGAGGACGTCGCCGGCGAATTCGCTCGGGAGGGCCTCGACGGCCTGCTCCACGGCGCGGCCGGTGCCGGGGACTTCGTCCTGGTCGACGATGACAGCCTCGGGCAGGTCGGCGGCGATCACCTCGGCGAGGCGGTCGCGCTCGTACCGCACCACGGCGATGACGCGGGCGGCGTCGAGCTGACGCGCGGTCGCCAGCACGTGTCCGACGACCGGGAGGCCGCCGAGCGGGTGCAGCAGCTTGGGGGTCGCGGACTTCATCCGTGTGCCCTGCCCGGCCGCAAGAACGACGATGGCGAGATTCTGGTCGGTCATGATGCTCCCGGTGCAGTGGTGACGGGTCGGTTCGGCCGCAGACGCCGCTCCGCCTCCAGGACTCGAACCTAGACCTCACAGCTCCAAAGGCTGTCGTGCTGCCATTACACCAAGGCGGACCGCGCAACGCGCACACACAGTCTGCCAGATTCGGCCGAGCGTTCCGCCGAGCGGGGAGAGCGGCCGAATAGCATGGAGGGATGGCCGACGCACAGGACGGGAACGCGCGCAGTGCAGCGCGCGACGAGGTGGACCGCATCGTCGGGGCCTGGCTCCGCGAGCGTCCCGACCTCGACTTCTCGCCTTTGCAGGTGCTCTCGCGCGTCGACCGCCTCTCCCGTCACCTCGACCGGGCGCGCCGGAGCGCGTTCGAGCGTTCCGAGCTCGACTCCTGGGAGTTCGACGTGCTCTCGGCGCTGCGTCGTGCGGGGTCGCCGTTCCAGCTGAGCCCCAAGTCGCTCCTCCAGCAGACCCTGGTGTCGTCCGGAACCATGACGAACCGGATCGACCGCCTTGTGGCGCGCGGCCTTGTCGAGCGCCGGACGGACCCCAACGACGGTCGCGGGATCCTGGTGCAGATGACCGCCCAGGGGCTCGCCCGGGTGGACGCCGCGATCACCCGGCTGGTGGACGCGGAGGCCGACCTCCTCGAGTCGCTCTCGCCCGGAGATCAGGAGCGGTTGGCCGCCCTCCTGCGCAAGCTGAGCCTCGGGTTCGACGCGGGCGCGTGAGTAGCTTAACCATGAGAGCTTCCCAGGAGACTGTTATCCCGCGCTCATAAACTCTCCCCCGATGAGAATTTCCCGCTTGAAGCGTCTGCCGTCCCGCGTGAAGCGCGCCGCACGCTTCGAGATCCACGCGCACTGGCGCCGGCAGCCGCTCGTCCTCGGCTCGGTGTTCTACGAGTCGTTCTCGGGCAATGGGATGCTCGACAACCCGGAGGCGCTGTTCCGGCAGCTGCTCGCCGCACCCGACCTGAAGCACCTCACCCACATCTGGGCGCTGTCCGACCGGCAGCAGTACCGCGCAGCGGCGGAGGAGTTCGCCGACGACCCCCGTGTGACGTTCGTCCGTTACGGCTCCTCGGCCTACTACCGCGCCCTGGCCACCAGCCAGTATCTCGTCAACAATGCCACCTTCCCGTACGACTTCTCCAAGCGGGCGGGGCAGGTCTATCTGAACACCTGGCACGGCACCCCGCTCAAGCGCATGGGCTACGACATCGAAGCCGGCGCGCTGGCGACCGCCAACATCGTGCGCAACTTCGTGCAGGCCGACTACCTGCTGGCGGCCAACCCGTTCATGGCCGACCAGATGTACCAGAGCGCGTACAAGCTCGACGGCATCTACCGCGGCACGATCATCGAAGAAGGCTACCCGCGCGTCGACCGGCAGTTCCTCGACGACGCGCAGCGCGACGACGTCCGGCGCCGCCTCGTCGCCTCCGGCATCCCGCTCGGCGACCGCAAGATCATCCTCTACGCGCCCACCTGGAAGGGCCAGACGTTCGGGCGGCCGGAGGACGACCTCGACGCCCTCCTCGCGCACCTCCACGAGATGGAGCAGCGCATCGACACGAGCCGCTACGCGGTGCTCGTCAAGACGCACCAGACGGTGCACGCGCTTGCAGCCGACCGCCCGGAGCTGGCACGGATGCTCGTCCCCAACGAGATCCCGACGAACCTGGTGCTCGGCGCCACCGACATCCTCGTCAGCGACTACTCGAGCATCTTCTTCGACTACCTCCGCACCGGCCGGCCGATCCTCTTCTTCACACCCGACCTCGCCGAGTACGCGGGCACGCGCGGACTCTACTTCGAACCGGACGAGTGGCCGGGGCCGACACTCATGTCGGCGCGCGAGCTGGGCGACGCGCTCGCTGCGGTCGCGGCCGACGACGATCGCGTGCCGGCCGAGTCGCGGGAGCTCTACCTCGACATGCAGCGCCGGTTCACCCCCTACGAAGACGGCTCGGCCTCCGAGCGTGTCGTCGACATCGTGTTCCGCGGCGTGCGCGAGGGCTACCGTCTGCGCACGTCGCTCGATGACGACGGCCGCCAGAAGATCCTGCTCTACCTGGGCGGCATGCGCCCGAACGGGATCACGACCTCCGCCCTCAACCTGCTCAACAACCTCGATCACGAACGCTACGACGTGTCCGCGTTCTTCGCCCAGAGCGGCTCGGAGACCGTCATCGCCAAGCAGAGCCAGATCCACCCGGCCGTGCGGCAGTTCCCCCGCGTCGGAGGCATGAACGGCGCGAAGCTGCGTCACCTGGCGCGTCATCTCGACTTCCGACGCGGCCGCACGGCACAGCACGCCGAGACCGAGGCGCAGAACCGGCTCTGGGACGACGAGTGGTACCGCTGTTTCGGCGACAGCCGGTTCGACTACGTGGTCGACTTCTCCGGCTACGGCCCGTTCTGGGCGATCCTGCTCCTGCACTCCCCCGAAGCGCAGCGCGCGATCTGGATGCACAACGACCTCGCCGCCGATGCCCACCGCGAGGTGAACGGCAAGCAGCGGATGCTGCACTCGCTCACTCAACTGTTCACGCTCTATGCCCAGTACGACCACCTGGTGTCGGTCTCGCCGACGCTTTCCGACCTGAACCGCGCCTCCCTGTCGCAATACGCCGAACCGGAGAAGTTCCGCTCGGCGCTCAACACGGTCGACGCCGAGCACATCCTCGAGAACTCCGCGGCCGACCTCCACGAGCTCACCTTCGACGAGGAGACCGGCAGCATCCCCGACTGGGCGGAACTGCTCCTGGCGCCGGACGACGACGTCACCACCTTCGTGAACGTGGGCCGGCTGTCCCCCGAGAAGAACCAGGAGCGCCTGATCCGCGCGTTCGGGCGCGTGCACGCCGAGAACGCGAAGACGCGACTGCTGGTCGTGGGGTCCGGCCCGCTCGCCGGCCACCTGGAGGCCGTGGTCGCGGAGCTCGGGCTGCAAGGCTCGGTGTTCCTCACGGGGATGCAGCGCAATCCGCACGCCATCATGGTGAAAGCGGACTGCTTCGTGCTGTCGAGCGACTACGAGGGCCAGCCGATGGTCATCCTGGAGGCACTCGTGCTGCAGCTGCCCATCGTCACCGTCGAGTTCGCCTCCGCGAAGAACGCCCTGCCGAAGGGCAGCGGGCTGGTTGTGCCGCAGTCGATCGACGGGGTCGCCGACGGGTTGCGCGCGTTCCTGCGCGGAGACGTCCCCGCCGGCGACTTCGACTGGGCAGGCTACAACCGCAAGGCGGTCGCCGAGTTCTACAGTGCCATCGGCGCGGCCCCCGACCCCGCTCCCGCGGCCCCCGTCGCCCCCACCCCCGCCGACGAGCCGTCGACTACGCAGAAAATCGGCTGAAATCCGCCGAATACACGGATAGTCGACGTACTCGACGGTTGTCTCAGGCCCGCGCGACGAGCGCTGCGGCGTCGACTCCGGAGGGCAGTTCGCCGTAGAGTGCTCCGCGACCGGGGCCGAGGCGCGACGCGACGAACGCATCGGCGACCGCGGCCGGGGCGTGACGGATGAGCAGCGACGCCTGGAGGGCGACGGCGAGAGCGGCGACCAGGCTCCGTGCCGAGGACTCATCCGCGTCGGCGATCGTGCGCCGCAGCCCGTCGTGGTGCGCGTCGTACGCGGAATGCGCGCCGCGGGCGGCGGCGAGCTCGCTGTCCAAGGCCTCCACGCTCGCCGGCTCGCGGCCCAGCGCGCGCAGCACATCGAGGGCGATCACGTTGCCCGAACCCTCCCAGATGGCCATGACCGGCTGCTCGCGATAACGCCGGGCCAGCGGGAACGCCTCTGTGTAGCCATTGCCGCCGAGGCACTCCATCGCCTCGTACGCATGGCCCGGACCGCGCTTGCACACCCAGTACTTGCTCACTGCGGTGGCGAGCCGGCGGAAGGCGACGTCGGCCTCCGGAGCGTCGTCGTCGTGCGCCCGCGCCAACCGCAGCGCCACGGCGGTGGCCGCCTCCGACTCCAGGGCCAGGTCGGCGAGCACCCCGGTCATCGCCGGCTGGTCGACGAGCCGACGGCCGAACGCCGACCGGTGCCGCACGTGCCACGCCGCCTCCGCGACGCTCTGCCGCATCCCGGCCGCGGTGCCGAGCACGCAGTCGAGCCGGGTGCGGTCGACCATCTCCAGGATGGTCCGCACGCCGCGTCCCTCCTCGCCGAGCAGGTGGCCGACCGTGCCGTCGAACTCGACCTCGCTGGAGGCGTTCGACCGATTGCCGAGCTTGTCCTTCAGGCGCTGGAGGAGGAAGACGTTGCGCGTCCCATCCTCCAGCACGCGCGGCACGACGAAGCAGCTCAGGCCGCCCGCGGTCTGGGCGAGCACCAGGAAAGCGTCGGACATCGGTGCGGAGCAGAACCACTTGTGACCGGTCAGCAGCCAGCGCCCGTCGCCGTCGGCGAGCCCGCGGGTCGTGTTGGCGCGCACGTCGGAGCCGCCCTGCTTCTCGGTCATCGCCATGCCGAACAGCGCAGACGGCTTGCCGGCGCCCAGGCGGCCGTCGTACTCCCGCGACAGCAGCCGCGGCACCCATTCGGCGGCGAGGTCCGGAGAGGCCGCGAGCGCCGGGACGGCCGCGTGCGACATCGAGATGGGGCAGGCGTGCCCCGGCTCCACCTGCGCGAAGAGCATGAACGTGGCGGCGCGGGCGACGTTCGCGCCCGGCCGCGGATCGGCCCACGCGGAGGTGTGCGCGCCGGCGGCGACGGCCTCCCGGATCACGCGATGGTAGCTCTCGTCGTAGTCGACCTCGTCGACGCGGTCGCCCCACCGGTCGAACGTGCGCAACTGCGGCTCGCGCACGTTCGCGCGCTCGGCGTCCGCCTGGAAGTCTGCCGACCCGACCAGGCGGCCGACCGCCCCGAGGTCGGGCACGGCCCACTCCGCGTCGTGGCGCTCGACGGCCTCCCGCAGCGGGATGTTCGCGGCGAACTCGTCGACGTCGACGCGAGGCGGGGCCTGGTTCACGACCGTGTGAGTGGGCATGCGGCGAGTTTAGTGCGGGCGTGCGGGCGGGGCTCCGACTGCCCCCGGAGCTAAGGTGGGCGCGTGCACATCCCGACCGAGCTCACGACCGACCGACTCGTGCTGCGACCGTGGCGCGACGACGATGCCGCGTTCGCATTCGACCTCTACTCGCGATGGGAGGTCGCGCGGTTCCTCGGCAGCGCGCCCGCTGTGATGACCGACCAGGCCGATGCTGCGAGACGGGTCGCCCGACTGCGCGAGCTCAAGGACGACCTGCGGGCCTTCCGTGTAGTGTCGCTGGCCTCCTCCGGCGAGCCGGTCGGCACGGTGATGCTGCAGCCGATCCCCGCCTCGGGGCCGACCGAGCCGCTGCGGCCGTCCGGCGACACCGAGATCGGCTGGCATTTCCACCCGGACCACTGGGGCAACGGCTACGCGACGGAGGCCGCGGGTGCGCTCCTGGAGGCTGCGCTCCTGGGCGGCCTTCCCCGGGTGATCGCCGTCACCTACCCGGAGAACACGGCGTCGCAGCGCGTGTGCGAACGCATCGGGATGCGCCGGCTCGGCCCGACCGACGCATACTACAACATGCGGATGGAGCTGTTCGCGCGGCCATAGCCGCCACGGGCAACGGAGGAGATACGGCCGCCGAACACGCGGAAATCGTCCGTTCGCTGCGGCCGTGCAGCTCAGTGCGGTGCATCTCCTCCACTAGCGAGGAGCGTGTCACCCCTCCAGCTGCTCCGACAGCTCCAGCCAGCGGGTCTCGTGGTCGGCGATCTCGCCCTCCAGGGCGCGCAGCTCTTCGGTGAGGCGGCCGAGGGCGACGTAGTCGGACTGGTCGTGGCGCGCGATGGACTCGTGGTGCTCGGCGACCTGGCCGGCCAGCTTCGCGAGGCGGCGGTCGATGGAGGCCAGCTCCTTCTCGGCGGCGCGCAGCGCAGCGCCCGAGAGCGCGGGGGCGGCAGCGGACGCCGGAGCCGACCCGACCGCAGCGGCCGCGCTCGGCGCCGCGCCCCGATCCCGCCGTAGCCGAAGATACTCGTCGATCCCGCCAGGGAGGTGCCGGAACGCCCCGTCGATCACCGCGTACTGCTGGTCGGTGACGCGCTCGACGAGGTAGCGGTCGTGCGAGACCACGAGCAGGGTGCCGGGCCAGCCGTCGAGGAGATCCTCCATCGCGGCCAGCATGTCGGTGTCGAGGTCGTTGGTCGGCTCGTCCATGATGAGCACGTTCGGCTCCTCCAGCAGGATCAGGAGCAGCTGGAGGCGGCGCTTCTGGCCGCCGGACAGGTCTTTCACCGGCGTGGAGAGCTGCGCGTTGGTGAAGCCCAGGCGTTCGAGCATCTGGCCGGGCGTGACCTCCTTGCCGCCGGCGAGGTAGGTCGCGCGTTTGTCGGCGACCACGGCGCTCACGCGCTGGTCGCGCACGGTGTCGAGCTCGTCGAGCTGCTGCGTGAGGGTGGCGATCTTGACCGTCTTGCCGCGCTTGACCCGTCCTGACGTCGGCTCGACGGTCCCGGCGACGAGCCCGAGCAGGGTGGACTTGCCCGCGCCGTTGACGCCGAGGATGCCCGTGCGCTCGCCCGGCGCGATGCGCCACTCGACGTCGCGCAGCACGGTCTTCGGCGGAAACTCGACCGTCACGTCGAGGAGGTCGACCACGTCTTTGCCGAGGCGGGCGGTGGCGAGCTTCGTCAGCTCGACCGCGTCGCGCGGAGCCGGTTCGTCGGCGATCAGCGCGGCTGCCGCGTCCATCCGGAACTTCGGCTTGGATGTGCGAGCGGGAGCACCGCGGCGCAGCCAGGCGAGCTCCTTGCGCATGAGGTTCTGCCGCTTGGTCTCGGCGACCGCCGCCATGCGGTCGCGCTCGACGCGCTGCAGGACGTAGGCGGCGTACCCGCCCTCGAAGGGCTCGACGACACCGTCGTGCACCTCCCAGGTGGAGGTCGACACCTCGTCGAGGAACCAGCGATCGTGGGTGACCACGACGAGCGCGCCCGACCCGGAGGCCCAGCGCTGCATGAGGTGGGAGGCGAGCCAGGCGACGCCCTCGATGTCGAGGTGGTTCGTCGGCTCGTCGAGGAACAGCAGGTCGTGGTCGTGCACCAGCAGCGCTGCCAGCGCGACACGGCGACGCTGGCCACCCGAGAGCTCACCGATCGTGGCTTCCCAGCGGATGTCGGCGACCAGTCCGGCGAGCACGTCGCGCACGCGCGGGTCACCGGCCCAGAGGTGCTCCTCGCGGTCGCCCACGATGGCCCGGCCGACGGTGAGGGCGTCCGGCAGGTCGTCGCGCTGGTCGAGCATGCCGCCGGTCACGTCGCGGCGACGCGTGACGCGGCCCGAGTCGGGCTCGAAACGGCCTGCGAGCAGCGACAGGAGGGTCGACTTGCCGTCGCCGTTGCGACCGACGACGCCGATGCGGTCGCCTTCGGAGACGCCCAGGGTCACCGAGTCGAAGACGACCCGCGTGGGGTATTCGAGATGCAGCGACTCGGCGCCGAGGAGATGAGCCATACGGTCCTCCAGCCTACCGTCGCGCCGCGTGGGGTATGGGCGGCGACGATTTCGCTGTGAGAACTTCGCCTAGTGAATTCTCGCGATGGCCGCACACGGGGAGTCGCTGCTATTCACACGCGACGCCGTCTTTGTCGCGGTCTAGTTTCGTGGAATAGCCCGGCTCGCCGACAAAGATCGGAGCAGCGCCCGCCGCTCGAGCCTCAGCGCAGTTCGCGTACCAGGTGCTGGAGGGCACAGCGGGCTGCTCTGGATCGGAAGGTGCAGGGGGGTCGGGCGGCGCAATCGGCATGGCAGACTCAGGCGCTGACGTGCGTGCCGGCTTGGCGACGTGGACTGTGATTTTCGACTCAGACATTGCCGGTGAGCCAGCCGAAGGATGGGTTGCGAGCACCGTCCAGTTGCTGGCTACGATTACGGACTTGCCTGAGTCTGACTGATATTCAACGGTGAGACCCAGCGCTCTCAGGGCTTTACCGGCAGTGGCGCCGTCTTGGCCCGAGAGGTCGGGGATGACGACCGAGGTCGCGTCCGACGCAAGACCGGCGCTCGAAGCTGGCGAGTGTACAGCGGCCGGAGGAGCGCCCGCCGAACAAGCGAACTGCGGAAAGCTCACGGCGAGGACAAAGAGGACCTTCATTGCCTTCATTGCCTTCATTGCAGCTAAAATATCTTACGTTTCACGATGTCGTCAAGCGGTCCGCTCTGCCTCCTTGGGAGAATCGACCGCGGGCACGGTTGTGCGATGATCGACGCACCGACCGCGCACTCCGGTTTCCCGACCCGCGCGGGACGACGCGCAATGGGTCTACGAGCCATCCGCGCGCTGCGGTTCGTGGTACGCCGGCTGTCGGACAGAGGCTTCCTCTTCACCGCGGCGACGCGGCCGCAGCAGAACAGCGCGTCGGCGCTGTTCGAAGACCTCGCCGCGTCGTCGGTCAACCACGCGCGCATCGACCTGACCCCGCTCGCCGTGTTGGACACCCAGGAGTTGGCGGAGCACATCCCGGGGCACGCGGTGTCGCAGCGTGCCGCGACCCGACTGACGGAGGCGACCCAGGGCTCCTCTGCTGCTCAGCGTGCTCCTCGGGCAGCTGCACGACACCTTCGGCCCAGACACAGCACCCGTCGGCTGGGGCATACCCAACACCGATCATGCCCACTCGCGCCCGCGATCTCCGCAGCCTCGGAGGGCGCGGACGACTCGATGCGCACCGCGGCGGAGTTCGTCGCCGTGCTGCGCGACCCGCTCCCCGCTCCCGTGGTCGGCCCCATCGCCGCGCGCCTGCCGCTGAGAAGGCGGCGACCCGCGTCTCCATGCTGGGCTGGCTGACCTACCGGGTGGACGCGCTCTCGACGCCGACACGTCCAGAGCGACCGACCCGTCAAGAGTTGACGGTTTTGACGTCCCCCACCAGGAGGACGCGGCACTGCCTCGCTAACGTGCTGAACATCTGGGATGCACGACCCGTATCGCACGGATACGACTCCATCCGACGAATCGTCTCGACCCTTCGTGCGAAGCGGCCGGGCGGTCAGTCGCCGATGACGCGGGCGCCGTGGACGGGACCGGTCGCGCGCACCGCGTGAATGCGGGAGGCGCTGAGCGCGATCTGCAGATCGAGCGCGTTGTCGAGGTCGGCGGCGAGGAACGCGACGGTCGGCCCCGAGCCCGACACGATCCCGGCCAGCGCGCCGTTCAGCTCGCCGACCTCAAGGACCTCGGCGATGCTCGGCGCGAGGTGGATGGCGGGCGCCTGGAGGTCGTTGCTGAGCGCCTCCGCCAGCATCGCCGGATCCCCCGCCCGCAGCGCGTGCAGCACGGGCGCGTCGACACTCGGGCTGCGCTCGGCCGGAGCGATCTCGCCCAGGTGGCGCTGACGGTGGCGGTCGAGCTCGCTGTAGACGTCCGGGGTGCTGAGCTCGCCCTCGGGAAGGGCGAGCACCCAGTGGAACTGGCCGGTCGCCAGCGCCGGGCTGAGCCGGTCGCCGCGGCCGGTGCCGATGGCGGTGCCGCCGAGAAGCGCGAACGGCACGTCGGCTCCCAGGCGCGCGGCCAGCGCCATCAGCTCGTCACGGCCGAGCTCGGTACCCCAGAGCGCGTCGCACGCGACGAGGGTGGCTGCCGCGTCGGCCGAACCGCCGCCCATGCCGCCGGCGATCGGCACGTGCTTGTCGATCTCGAGCCGCACGCCGCCGGTGAACCCGGTCTTCTTTGCGAGCAGTCGTGCCGCCTTGATCGCGAGATTGGAGCCGTCGGTCGCCAGGCCGCTGGTGTCGACGCTGCCCGCGAAGCTCACCGAGAAGTCGTCGGCGCGGTACGCCCGGACGTCCTCGTACAGGGACACGGCCTGGTACGCCGTCGCGACGTCGTGGTAGCCGTCCTCGCGCACGGCGCCGACGCGCATGAACACGTTGACCTTGCCCGGAGCGCGCACATGTACGGCATCCACGTCCCACCCCGTACCCGCCTCGACCATGCCTCAAACCTACACACCGCGCGGGCGCTGCGCGGACCACCCGATCACGCGGAGGCGGCGAGTCTCACGAAGTCGTCGAGCTCCAGCTGCTCGCCGCGCAGCGACGGACTGATGCCCGCCGCCTCCAATGCCGTCGCGGCGGCCGTCGGGTCGCCGAACACGACGGAGAGCGACTGGCGGAGGGTCTTCCTGCGCTGCTGGAACGCGGCGTCCACCAGGGCGAACGTGCGCCTCCGGAGGTCGTCGCCGCCGCGCGGCTGCTGTCGGCGATCGAAGGCGACCAGCACAGAGTCGACGTTGGGAACAGGCCAGAAGATCTGCCTGCTCACATTCCCCGCCGTGCGCCAGGCGCCGTACCAGGCAGCCTTCACACTCGGCGCCCCGTAGACCTTGGAGCCCGGACCGGCGGCGATCCGATGGCCGACCTCCGCCTGCACCATCACGACGCCGGAGAGCAGAGTCGGGAACGTCTCGAGGAAGTGCAGCAGCACCGGCACCGACACGTTATACGGGAGGTTGGCGACCAGCCGGACCGGGCTCTCGGGGAGGTCGGTCACGGCCAGAGCGTCCTGGTGCACGACCGTCAGCCGGTCGACGGCGGAGGGCGCGAGCTGCCCGACCGTCACGGGCAACTGGGCGGCCAGTCTGCCGTCGATCTCGACGGCGACGACGCGTGCGCCCGTCTCCAGGAGTCCCAGCGTGAGCGACCCGAGTCCGGGGCCGACTTCGACCACGATGTCACCCTCGACTACCTCCGCGACCCGCACGATGCGGCGCACGGTGTTCGCGTCGATGACGAAGTTCTGGCCGAGTCTCTTGGTGGGCCTGACGTCGAGGAGCTCTGCCAGGTCGCGGATCTCGGCGGGGCCGAGCAGGCGCAGCTCGCTCACGCGATCGTCCCGATCGGCTCCGACGGCGGAGGCCCGACGGGCTCGCTGTCCCAGCGCCCGTAGACGAGCTCGGTGTTGGAGTTGATCTGCGCCGCGAGGGTGGAGGCGTCGGTGCCGATCGTCTCCGCCATCGACCGCACCGTGTGCGGGATGAGGTACGGCGCGTTCGGGCGGCCGCGGAACGGCATCGGTGTGAGGAACGGCGCGTCGGTCTCGACCATGATCAGATTCCGTGGCGCGACGCGCAGCGCCTCCCGAAGGCCGGGCGCGTTCGTGAACGTCACATTTCCGGCGAACGACATGAACCAGCCGTTCTCCGCGCAGATCTCGGCCAGCTCGACGTCGCCCGAGAAGCAGTGGAAGACGGTCCGCTCGGGAGCGCCCACCCGCTTCAACGTCGCGACGACCGCCGCGTGGGCGTCCCTGTCGTGGATCTGCAGGGCGATGTCGTTCTGCTTGGCGATCTCGATGTGCGCCTCGAACGACGCGAACTGCGCGGCGCGGCGCGGCCCCTCCTCGGTGCGGAAGAAGTCAAGGCCGGTCTCGCCGATGGCACGCACACGCGGCCGGCCGGCCAACTCGGCGATCATCGCGAGGGCGTCGTCGAGTTCGCCGCGCTCGGCGTAGTCTGGCGCGTCGTTGGGGTGGAGGGCGACGGCGGCGAGCATGCGCGGCTCGATCGCCGCTGTCTCGGCCGACCACCGCGACGTCTCGACATCGTTGCCGACCTGCACGACCCCGCGCACGCCGACGCTCGACGCGCGGTCGAGCTGCTCCCGGTAGTCGAGGGGGTCGTCGCCATCGGCGATTTCCAGATGGGTGTGGTTGTCGTAGACGGGCACGACCAGCGCCTCCGGCAGCGGCGGGTACGCGAGGTCGCGACCGTCGGTGACGTGCCGTTGCCGGATGAACGCCGGGTCGGTCATGCCACTGGCACCGCGTCCGCGTCGATCCGGGGGAAGAGCGCCTCGAGTCCGTTGACCTCGGTGCCGGGGCGCAGCTGCCCCCAGTCGCCGGCCCGGCGCAGCAGCTGGGCGTCGAGCGACCCGAGCTCTGCGGTCACGCCGAGTGCCGTCCACAGCTTGGCGGTCGCCTGCGGGATGACCGGCGAAAGCAGCACGGCGAGGGCGCGCAGACCCTCCGCCGCCGTGTAAAGAACGGTCTGAAGGCGCTCCCGCTTCGCGTCGTCCTTCGCGAGGCTCCACGGCTCCTGGAGGGTGATGTAGCCGTTCAGTTCGTCGACAATGGTCCAGACGGCCGTGAGGGCGTCGTGGATTGCCAGCTTGCCCATCGCGGCATCGGCATCGGCCGTCGCCTTCGCGATGACCTGCTGCACGTGGAGGTCGGCCTCCTCATAGGTCGCCGCCGGCGGCACGATGCCGTTGAAGTAGCGGGTCACCATGGCGATCACGCGTGACGCGAGGTTGCCGAAGCCGTTCGCGAGCTCGGCCTGGTAGCGCGCGGCCAAGTCCTCCCAGCTGAACGAGCCGTCCTGGCCGAAGTTGATGGCGCGCAGGAAGTAGTAGCGGAACGTGTCGGAGCCGAACGTGTCGGTGATCTGCGTCGGCGCGATGCCGGTGAGCTTCGACTTGGACATCTTCTCGCCGCCGACCAGCAGCCAGCCGTGGCCGAAGACGCGGTGCGGCACGTCCAGGCCTGCAGCCATGAGCATGGCCGGCCAGATCACGGCGTGGAAGCGCAGGATGTCTTTGCCGACCAGGTGCGTCGCCGGCCAGCGCCGCTCGAAGTTCGTCTCGTCCTGCCCGTACCCGACCGCGGTCACGTAGTTGAGGAGCGCGTCGAACCAGACGTACACGACGTGCGACTCGTCCCACGGCACCTTGATGCCCCAGTCGAAGCTCGAGCGCGAGATCGACAGGTCGCTGAGGCCCTGGCGGACGAACGAGACGACTTCATTGCGCGCCGACTCGGGTTGCACGAACTCCGGCCGCTCCTCGTAGAGCGCCAGCAGACGGTCGGCGAAGTCGCTCATACGGAAGAAGTAGTTCTTCTCTTGTAACAGCTCCAGCGGCTTCGAGTGGATAGCGCAGACCTTCTGACCGGCGTACTCCCCCGTACCGTCGACGATCTCACTCTGGGGCTTGAACTCCTCGCACCCGACGCAGTACAGGGCTTCGTACTCGCCTGCGTAGATGAAGCCGTCGTCGTAGAGCCTCTGCAGGAACTTCTGGACGTTCTTCTCGTGCCGCTCGTCGGTGGTGCGGATGAAGTCGTCATTGGCGATGTCGATGGTCTTCAGCAACGGCAGCCACTCGTTCGTCACCAGCCGGTCGGCCCACTCCTTCGGGGTGGTGCCGTTGGCGGTCGCGGTGCGCAGGATCTTCTGCCCGTGCTCGTCGGTGCCGGTGAGCAGCCAGGTGTCGTCGCCGGCCTGGCGGTGCCAGCGCGCGAGCACATCCGCGGCGACCTCCGTGTAGGCGTGCCCGATGTGCGGGACGTCGTTGACATAGAAGATCGGCGTGGTGATGTAGAACGCGGAGCCGTCGGACATGCTGACTATCCTACGGGCGCGCTCAGGGGTGGCCCGGCGTTGTTACCTGTCGTCGGCGACGCGCGGAGATTTCGGAGCCGAGAAGGGCAGAATCATTAGCTGAATCCTCCGAACGGAGCACAAATGACTCTCACCGCAGCCGAGATCGATCGACTCCCGCACGTGCCGATCAGCACCTTCACGTCCAATCCGGCCCACTATCTGACGTCTGGCGCCGCCGTGACGACGCACGGGGGAGTGAGCGCCGCCTTCATCCGGGTCGCCGATGACACCGGGGGACGGATCCGACGCCGCCCTCGAAGGGGCGAAGGCCCCGACTCCGCCTGCTCGCGCGCCTCGCCGATGACGACCTGGTCGCGGCGGAGCTCGAACGGCTGAGCACATCCCGTCGCGCGGACACGGTCGGGGATGCCCGTTGATGATCCGGGGATGATCGACAAGACTCTTCTCATCAGCGGCATCCCCGATGAGATCATCGACGACCTCGGCTCGTACCGGTCTTCCACGATCTGCCGGGGTGAGCTTATGCAAGGCCTGGTCTCGTTCCAGGCCGACCAGAGCCGCAGCGCCGCAGCGCCGCAGCGAATCAGCGGCAGGAACTGATCGCGACCCTGGACGACCTCCCGGCGTTCTGGATGGGCTTCGACCGATCGGCGTCGGACGGTTACGGAACGCTCACGTTACGACCGCGAACCGCGATCAGGCAGAAAGACGCGCTCATCGCCGCGCACGCGTACGCGGTCGGCGTGCCACGCCTGACGGAGGACGCCGGCTTCAGCCGGTTTCCCGACGTGGAGGGATCGTCCTCCCCTCGGGTCGCTCGCACTAGGACCTCCGCGCCTCCAGCGCCGCCTGGTACAGGTCGCGCTTGCTCAGGCCCGTGGCCTCGGCGACCTCGGCGGCGGCGTCTTTGAGGCGGACGCCGTCGGTCACGAGCGCGAGAACCTGGTCGAGCGCTGTGGCCGGGTCGGCCTCCCGTGCGGGCGCGCCCGCGACGACGACCACGATCTCGCCGCGCACCCCCTCTGCCGCCCACTCCGCGAGTTCCGCGAGCGGGCCGCGGCGCACCTCCTCGTGCAGCTTGGTCAGCTCGCGGCAGACGACGCCCCGCCGGTCATCGCCGAACACCTGGGCGAGATCGGCGAGGGAGGCCGCCAGCCGATTGGGCGAGTCGAAGAACACCATGGTCCGCGGCTCGGCCGCGAGCGCTCGCAGGGATGACAAGCGCTCGCCCTGCTTGCGCGGCAGGAATCCCTCGAAGGTGAAACGGTCGGTGGGAAGACCCGCCACGGCGAGCGCCGTGAGCACCGCGCTCGGCCCCGGTACGACGGTCACGTCGACACCGGCGGCGGCCGCGGCCTCCACCAGCGGGAAGCCAGGGTCGGATACGGTCGGCATGCCGGCGTCGGAGAGCACGACGACGTCCTGGTCACGGGCCAGCTCGACGAGTTCGACGGCGCGCTCGCGCTCGTTGTGCTCGTGGAGCGCGATGAGGCGCGGCCGGTTGTCGATGCCGAGCCCCGCGAGGAGCCGCTGTGTGACACGGGTGTCCTCGGCCGCGACCACCGTCGCGGAGCCGAGGAGTTCGACCAATCGGGCGGAGGCGTCGCCCAGGTTCCCGATCGGCGTCGCGGCGAGGATGATCATGGGCCCAGTCTGTCAGGATGTCCTGGTGAGCTCCCCTTCCCCTCGCACCGGCGACACCGCGTACCCGGCGGCACCCGCAGCGCATGTGGCCCGCGAGCACACCGGCAGCCGGCTGGACGACTGGTGGGCGCGCGTCCTGCGCACGCCGCTGCGGCTGAAGCTCTGGTACTGGGGTGCCCCCCTCGGCGTGACGCTGCTGGCTGCCATCCTGCGGCTGTGGGACCTCGGCTCGCCGCGCGTGCTGGTCTTCGACGAGACCTTCTACGTCAAGGACGCCTGGAGCCTGTTCCACCTCGGCTACGAGGGCAGCTGGCCCGACAAGGCGGACCAGTCGTTCGCCGTCGGCGACACCGGTATCTTCTCTTCCTCGCCCTCGTTCGTCGCCCATCCTCCGCTCGGCAAGTGGATCATCGCGCTGGGGATGGCCACGACCGGCGCCGGCAACTCGTTCGGCTGGCGCCTCTCGACCGCGATCGTCGGCACACTCGCCGTCCTGCTGGTGTTCCTGATCGCCCGAGTGCTGTTCTCCTCGACGATCGTGGCGACGATCGCGGGCTTCCTGATGGCGATCGACGGGCACGCGATCGTGATGAGCCGCGTGGCGCTCCTCGACAACATCGTGATGTTCTTCGCGCTGCTCGCGTTCGGCTGCATCCTGCTCGATCGACGCTGGCATGCGACCCGGCTCGCAGCGCGTGTCGCCGCGGAACGCTCGGCCGGCCGCGACCCGGCCTGGGGGCCGGTGATCTGGTGGCGGCCGTGGCTGATCTCGGCAAGCGTCCTCACCGGGCTCTGCGCCGGAGTGAAGTGGAGCGGCTTCTACTTCCTTGCGTTCTTCGCCGTGTACACCGTGGTGGTCGACGCTGTGGCCCGCCGCAGGGAGGGCATCGCCTTCTACGTCAGCGGTTCCCTGCTCAAGCAGGCTCCGGCGACCTTCGTGCTGATGGTGCCGATCGCGCTGGCCTCCTACATCGCGACCTGGGCCGGCTGGCTCGTGACGAGCGGAGGCTACTACCGCAACTGGGCGGAGTCGGTGCACGCGCAGTGGACGGGTGCGCTCTCGTGGGTGCCGCTGTGGTTCCAGAACCTCTGGCACTACCAGACCGAGATGTACAACTACAGCATCAACCTGCACGTGGCGCACCCGTATCAGGCGAACCCGCTGACCTGGCTCTTCATGATCCGGCCGACGAGCATGTACTACACCGGCAACGTGTACGGGCAGGCCGGCTGCACTGCGCCCGGCGGCTGCTCGGCCGCCATTACGTCGCTCGGCAACCCGATCATCTGGTGGGCGGCGGCGGCGGCGACCTTCTATCTCGTGTACCGGCTGGTGCGCTTCCGGGAGTGGCAGGCCGGGCTCATCCTCACCGGGCTCGCGGCCGGCTACCTGCCGTGGCTGCTCTATATCAACCGCACGATCTTCCAGTTCTACTCGATCGCGTTCGAGCCCTACCTCATCCTGGGTCTGGCCGCGGTGGTCGGCATCGTGCTCGGGAGGCGCACCGACCCGGAGCATCGCCGCCGACGCGGGATCGCCTGGACGGCGGTGTTCCTGGCGGTGGTGACGGCGGTGAGCGTGTTCTTCTGGCCGCTCTGGACGGCGCAGCAGGTGCCGTTCTGGTACTGGCAGATCCACATGTGGCTGCCCAGCTGGGTCTGAACGGTTCCTCGGGTGTGTCTGATGATTCCGGGGTCCAGCCGGGGGGGCGTGCCCCGGCTCCGTTCTTCCGGAGTCCTGGCGGACTTCGCTACCAGAATCCGGATGAACGGACTCTCGTGCGGTGTGTCGTCCGTGACCTCCGGAGTTGCCCGCACGGCCCGCGGAGTGTCCGTAACTCCGGAACCTTGCGGGGACACGCCGCCGTTGGTGCCCTTCCGCCGGAGAATCGCAGGCGTGTGGGCCCGGCCTCCGGAATTGCTTGCAGCAGCGCGCGCTGCCGCCGGGGACAGCGCGTCTCCGAAATGCCGCCTGGACCCAGCAATCACACGACACACCCTCGGCCCTGAGTTCGCGCGTGCCCCGAGCTGTTCCCGTTGTCGGAACCTGGTGGTAGACCGTGGAGTATGGATGCCGAAGAACCGCTCAACCTCGTCCCCCTTCCCGGCAGCGAACGGCCGGAGCGCACCGGCTACGAGGCGCACGGCGCCCTCACACCCGAAGCTCCCGTGGAGGCAACGCTGATCCTGCGCCGCAGGGCGCCGCTGCCGGAGGACGCCTTCGCGACGCCGATGACCGCGCAGGAGCTCGGCGAGCGCTACGGCGCGTCGCCGGAGGACCTCCGACTCGTGGTCTCCACGCTCGCGCGGCTCGGCGTGACCATCGACGAGGAGAACGCGGCGGAGCGTCGGGTGCGGGTGTCTGGTCCCGCGTCGGTGCTCGCCCGCGTCTTCGGGACCGACCTCGCGGAGTCCCGACCCAGCGAGGCCGGAGAGGACGCCCCCCGCTACCGACAGCGGTCCGGTGGTCTCAGCATCCCCACTGAGCTGGACGGGGTCGTGACCGCCGTGCTCGGACTCGACAACCGGCCGCAGGCGCGCGCCCAATTCCGCGTCGCCCGCCCGACGGCGGTGTCGATGAGCTACACGCCCCTCCAGCTCGGCACGGTCTACGACTTCCCCCCGGGAACCGACGGGAGCGGCCAGACCATCGCGATCGTCGAGCTCGGCGGAGGCTATGAGCAGTCGGACCTCGACACCTACTTCGCCGGGCTCGGCCTCCCGACGCCTTCTGTCACCGCCGTCGGCGTCGACGGCGGTGCGAACGTGCCGGGCCAGGACCCGAACGGCGCCGACGGGGAGGTCATGCTCGACATCGAAGTCACGGGAGCGCTCGCGCCCCGCGCATCGATCGTCGTCTACTTCGCCCCCAACACCGACGCCGGATTCCTGGACGCAGTCAGCACCGCGGCCCACGCGACGCCGACGCCGGCGGCCATCAGCATCAGTTGGGGCCAGGCGGAGGACCAGTGGACGGCCCAGGCGCGCACGGCGTTCGACCAGGCGCTGCAGGATGCCGCGGCGCTCGGGGTGACCACCACGGTCGCCGCCGGCGACGACGGCAGCAGCGACCGGGTCGGTGACGGCAAGGCGCACGTCGACTTCCCGGCCTCGTCGCCGCACGCGCTCGCCTGCGGCGGCACCCGGCTCGACGCCGATACCTCCACCGGCGCGGTCCGCTCGGAAACCGTGTGGAACAACGGCGCCGGAAACGGCGCGACCGGAGGCGGGGTGAGCGCCGTCTTCCCCCTCCCGACGTGGCAGGGCAGCGTCGGCGTCCCGTCCGGGCCGGGAGGAACGGACGCCGGCGGAAGCGCGAACGGCCCCGGAGGCCGCGGCGTGCCCGACGTATCGGCCGTTGCCGACCCGCAGACCGGCTACCAGGTGCGGGTCGATGGCAGAGACCTGGTCATCGGCGGCACCAGCGCCGTCGCACCGCTCTGGGCGGCACTGATCGCTCGCCTCGCCCAGTCGACGGGAAGACGGTTCGGGCTGGTGCAGCCCGCGCTCTACGACTCGATACGCGCCGGTCAGGCCGCCGCGGGCTTCCGTGACATCACGTCCGGCAACAACGGCGCGTATGCCGCCGGCGCCGGCTGGGACGCGTGCACCGGGCTCGGCGTGCCGGAGGGGGCGCGGCTGCTGACGGCGCTGTGAGAGACGGGTAGGGCAGACGCGCGAGCAGGAGGCGTGCGAGAAGTAGACGCGAGCAGCACACGCACGAGCAGCACACGCACCACCACCCGACGCGCGACCAGCAGACGCACCACCACCCGACGCACGAGCACGCGAAACACGAGCAGCAAACGCACCACCACCTGACGCACGAGCAGCAAACGCACCACCACCCGACGCACGAGCAGCACACGCACCACCACCCGACTCACGAGCAGCACACGCACGAGAAGCACACGCACGAGAAGCACACGCACGAGAAGCACACGCACGAACAGCACACGCACGAGCACGCGACACGCGAGCAGCAGACGCACCACCACCCGGCGCACGAGCAGCAGACGCGCGGCCCCGTCTGCGACGCAGGCGCGCGGCGAGAAGAATGGGACGGTGACCTCACCCGCCACCCCTCCCGCGTCCTCCCCCGCCCGTCCCGTCCCCGCGTGGCTGCCGGGCGTCGCCGTCGCCGCGTTTGCCGCGGCAATCGCGTGGGGCGTGCACTGGTTGGCGCCCCCTGTGCCGCTGCTCACTGGCGCGGTCGTGCTCGGGATCGTCGTCGGGCAGATCCCGGCCGCGCGGCCCGCGCTGGTCGGTGTGCTCGCTCCCGGGCTGACGGCGAGCGCCAAACGGCTCATGCGGATCGGCGTCGTGCTGCTCGGGCTCAAGCTCAGCCTCGGCAGCATCGCCCAGCTCGGCTGGGTGACCATCCTGACCACCATCGGGATCGTCGTACTGAGCTTCGCCGGCACCTTCCTGATCGGGCGGCTGTTCCGGCTCCCCGGTCACCAGCCGTTGCTGATCGCCACCGGCTTCTCGATCTGCGGGGCGTCCGCGATCGGGGCGATGAGCGGCGTCGTCAGGCCGAAAGACGAGGAGGCCGCCACCCCGATCGCGCTCGTGACCTTGTGCGGGACGCTCGCGATCTTCGTCCTCCCCCTCTTCTGGCATCCACTCGGCCTCTCGGCTCTGCAGTTCGGGCACTGGGTCGGCGGTGGTGTGCACGATGTCGGGCAGGTCGTCGCGACGGCCCAGATCGCCGGCCCTGCCGCACTCGCCGTCGCCATCGTCGTCAAGCTCACCCGGGTGCTCATGCTGGCCCCGACGGTCGCGATCGCGGCGATCGTCGAACGGCGCAGGCACGTGGAGGGCGACCCGAGCGTCAAGCGGCCACCGATCGTCCCCGTTTTCGTCGCCGGGTTCGTCGCGGCCGTGCTGGTGCGTTCCGTCGTACCGTTGCCGTCTATGGTCGTCGACGGCGCCGACGCCGTGCAGACGGCCCTGCTCGCGATGGCGCTCTTCGGCCTCGGCACGGCGGTCCGGCTGCGCACCCTCGTCGGCACCGGCTGGCGCGCCCTCGCCACCGGTCTGGTGTCGTGGGCGCTGATCGCGGCGCTGGCGCTGGGCGCGGTCGGCCTCTCCGCGTGACCGGCCGCAGCAGCGCGCGACCCGCTCAGTGCGCCAGCTTGAGTCCGATGACGCAGGCCACCAGTCCGAGGATGAGCAGCAGCTTCACCACGGAGAAGCCGTCGCCGCCGAAGATCATCGCGTAGAGCACGGTGAGCGCGGCGCCGATGCCGACCCATACGGCGTACGCGGTGCCGGTGGAGATCTCGCGCATCGCGTAGGCGAGTCCGGCCATAGAGGCCACCAGGGCGACGCCGAAGACGACGCTCGGCCAGAGCCGGGTGAAGCCGGCCGATTTTCCGAGGGCGGTTGCACACGGCTTCGAGCACGCCGGAGAGGATGAGGACGATCCAGGACACGAGGACGACTCCTTGACCAGTCTTGTCGCGTGTCGGTAATGTGCGCTATTGAAACTCGTCGAATTCACTGACGCCACTCAGCGAGAGCGGTACTTGTACCACACGCCGGTGTTCTTTACTTTGTTCAGAGAGCCCACCGAAACGTGCCAACGGTGAGACGCCCGCTTCTCACACCATCGAAGAGCAGCGCCCCAGGACGCTAGCCATTCACTTCTTCCGTCACATAACGACGCAACTCATCGACAACCGGGACATGTGCGCACTACACGTCGCGGATCATGTCCAACCAGGTCAGGTGTCCTGGTCGAGCACGGCACGCCAGGCAGCACGATAGCCGCTTCTCGATCCGACTTCGTGCCAGGCTGAGCGAAGGAGCACTCCGTCCACCCTTCCATCCCGCGCCTCGGCGGTGAGTGCCGTCGAGAGGTACAGCTCGCCATCCGGTGACGGGTCGCTGCAGCGTAGGGCCTCCAGCGCCGACGGCGATAGCACGTACCCGCCAACGGACGCGAGGCGGCTGTCGGTAACCGTAGGCAACGGCTTCTCAATCAGGTCCCTGACCAGAAAGTGCCCGTCGGCCTCGCTGGCGAGGGCGATGCCACACTTTTTCACGTCGTCGTCGCGGACGCGCGTCAACGCGATGGTGGTGCGCCCTGTTCGTCGGTAGTGGTCGGTGATCTCCCGCGCCCGGTTCGACCCGAGGAACACTTCGTCGCCCCACACGACGAGCAGCGGACGCCCAGGTGCCGCAGCGCCCGCGGACAGTATCGCGTGCCCGTTGCCCAGTCCGCCTGCTTGCCAGACCAGGCGCACTTCCACGCCGATGCCGGCGACAGTCTCGGCGAATCGGTCCACGTACTCGTTCAGGGCACGCTTCTGCGGGTCGCTGACGACGACGATCTCTTGATAGTCGGCATCGATGAGTTCACGGAGCACAAGACCGAGAACGACGTCGTCGCCGAGCGGGACCAGCTCTTTCGGGATGGCATCGGTGATGGGCCGAAGCCGAGTACCTCGACCAGCCGCGGGGATGACAGCGAACTGCGGATGTGGCGTCATCAAGTGGATTGCTTCGGAAGGTCGTCGTTGGCAAGCGGGAGCCCACGCTTGCGGACGCTGACGCTCGTCGACCGGGTCCGGTTGGCGGTCCGCATTTCGCGACGGTGTGAGCGTCGAGCAGCGGTTCGAGGGTTCGGCCCGCCTCGTCGTCCGCATCGAGTCAGAGTTCATTCGCGGGCCAGTTCGTGAGCGACTCGGGCAGCTCAGCCCAGTTGTTCATTCCACGCAGCCGGCCGCCTTGGTCCGAGTCGATGCGATGTTCGCCGAAGTGGATGACGCGCATGCCCGCGCTCAAGCCGCCTTTGACGTCTTCGAACGCGCGGTCCCCGATGTGCACCGTCTCGTTTGCGTTCGCCTTCAGCTCGGCCATGGCGATCGCGAAGACGGCTGGATTCGGTTTGCAGTACGGCGTCTCGGAACTCACGACGATGGCGTCGAAGCTGCCGATGACACCTTGCTCGGTGAGTGCCCGCACGAACCAGTCCCTGGGCCAGAGTGAGTTGCTGAGCAACACCACCGCCACGCCAGCGCGTTGGAGGTCTTCCAGCGCTTCGCGCGCCGAAGGCGTGAGGAGCATGTGCTGCGAGAACGCCTCTCGGAACGACTCCATCGCAGCCTCGGCGACCGGCACGTGCGCCTCGTGCAGGATCCGCGCGATCGAGTAGGACTCGCCGTGATCGACGCACGCCGTCCACGAGCGCCCCTCTCCCGCGAGGAGCGCTCGGAGTCGGAGGTCGGCGACCACGGCCGAAAGTTGTCCCGAGTCGACGAGCGCATCGAGGTAGCTGCGCCACGTGCGCTCCGGGTCGACGACCTCCGTCGGCGAAGTCAACGTCCCGGAGAAGTCGACGCTCACTGCCCGGATCCCTGATTCTCGACACCGTCGGGCGAGCGACAACGCGCTTGCAGCGGTCCTCATCGGAGTGTCGCCACGTCGGCCGCCGCGATGTGAGGCTGCTCGACCGTCGGCACCGGCGTTCCCCCGCTGGCTGCGGCGCGACGGTTGTCCCGGGCGGTCTCGTACGCCTCGACCGTCTCGCGCACCATGCGGTCAGACGAGAAGACCCGACCTACGGTGCGTCGTGCCTCGGCGGAAAGGCGAGCGCGCAGTTCTGGGTCCTCGAGCATTCGGATGACGGCGGACGCCAGCGCGGAGGGATCGGAAGCAGGGACGACGAGGCCGTCGTGCCCGTCCGTAACGACCTCGTTCAAGCCGACCACGTCCGTCGCCACGACGGCGGCGCCGACTTGCATCGCCTCGATGCAAGCTAGCCCGAGGCCCTCCTCCAAGGACGGCTGCACGACGACATCCGCCGCGGCCAAGATGTCCGGCATTTCGTCGGTGGTGAGGTCGCGCCGCCAAATGACGCGACCGGCTTCCAGATCGTCGGCGAGTAGCGCCTCGACGTCTTGCGCGTAGGACTCGTTTGAGACCCGTCCAGCCAGCATCAACTTAGCGCGAGGGAACCTCGATCGGATCGCCGAGAATGCGGCGGCCAGATGCTTTTGACCCTTGCGTTCGTACACGCGCGCAGGGCACACAATCAACTGTTCGTCGTCCGCTACCCCGAGCTGGCGGCGGGCCCCGCCTCGATCCGGGTCCTGGTCGAGCGGCTCGAGGCCGTGATAGATCAGTCTGACGCGTTCGGGCGGCGTTCCGTAGAACAGTGCACGGTCTCGGTAGAAGCGGCTTCCCGCGAGTTGCAGGTCGACGGGAAGCACCGAATATGCGACGCGGCACTTCCCCTTCCCGAACGGCTCAAGGTCGGGGCTCTGCTCGTGGAGCGATGCGACGAGGCTTGCGCCCGAGTCCTCGGCTACGACGAGGCCCATCATGAGCATCTCGTGACTATTCGCGTGCACGATGTCGAACGAGACTTCGTCCTCGAGCACCTCGCCCAGTTCGTGGAGGATCGAGTACTGCATTTGCCGCCACGGGACTCGATCGCGCGCCGCAAGGGTCGGCGCGAAGGCGCGCAATCGGATGACGCGATAGCCGTCTTCGACGGAGCTGACCGGCAAACCCTCCAACCATGATCCGTCGGTAACGACGGTGACCCCGTGCCCGAGGGCTGCGAGGCCCTTGGCGAGCGATCGCCCATAGGACTCGGCGCCGCCGGTCAGAGGATGGAACGATGCGGTGAGGAAGAGAACCCTCATCGAGACACCTCCGAGCGTCTGCGACTAGCTAGCCAGGACACGACCGTCTGGATACCGTCTTCGATGCGGACCTGCGGCGACCAGCCGAGCTGCTCTTTCGCGCGCGACGGGTCGAGCGCCACGCCACGCACCTCTCCGGGCAACACGGGACCGTGCTCCGGTGCGCGCTCGCTCCCGATGGCCGCGGCGGTCATCGCGTATATCTGGTTGACGGAAGTCGCGACGCCGGTACCGATGTTGATCAGCCCTGAGCCGCGTTCGGCGCCGGCGACGAAGGCGTCTGCGACGTCGGAGACGTGAACGTAGTCGCGAGTCGTCTTTCCATCGCCGTTGACGATGCAGCTCTCGTCAGAGAGGAGGCGATTGGCGAAGATCGAGATGACGCCGGCCTCGCCGTCGGGGTTCTGTCGTGGCCCGTACACGTTCCCAAGGGCCAGCGCGACGGTCGGAACGTCTCGTTCGGCCGCGTAGAGGCGCAAGTAGTCGACGGCGGTAGACTTCGTGAGTCCGTAGAAAGACAAGGGACGGCGGACCTCGTCCTCACGGATCGGTTGACGGTCCATCGGGACGTCCCCATAGATGGTGCCCCCGCTGGACGCGAACGCCAGCCGCGTGTCGGACATCGTCCGCGCGGCCTCGAGCACGTTGAGCAAACCAAGCACGTTCACATCCGCGTCGAGAACGGGATCGCGCATTGAGACCTTCACGCTCATCTGAGCGGCTAGGTGAACGATCGCCGCCGGTCGGAAGTCGCGAATGAGCCCAAACGTGTCCCGCGTGCGAATGTCGTGGCCCTCGGCCGTGGAGTCAACCCATTCGAACCGCCCCGACGCGAAGTTGTCGACGACGAGGACCTCGTCGCCGCGCTCGAGGAGGCGATCACGAACGTGGGAGCCGATGAAGCCTGCGCCACCGGTGACGACGACGCGGCTCACTCGACACTCACCTCGACCAGCTTGCCCTCGGTCCATTCATCCGCTGCGTGGCCGGCCCAGCGATCGCATACCAACCTCCCGTTGCCGAGAACTGAGGCCTCGACAGTCTGACAATTGCGGAGCCAGTTCACGACACCATGTCGATTGTGAAGATTTGTCGACCGGTTCGGGACGCTCAGCTGCAGGAATCCACCATGCGAGACCACCAACGAGCGCGCGGGCAGGTTCGAAGCGATCACCCGGTCGAAGCGCTGAAGGACTTCGCGCGCGGTCTCCCCGCCTTCGGCGGATCGCACGTCGAGATCGTCGTCAACTGTCCAGCGCGCCCACGGCTCAGCCAGAATCGACATGGCCTCCCCGGCATGACGACCTTCGAGCACGCCAGCGTCTAGCTCCAGCAAGTCTTCCGACGAATCGACTGTGATGTCGGCTCCGAGCGCTGAGGCAACGATCTCGGCGGTCTGGCGCGCACGGAGCATCGGACTATGCAGCACTACTTCGATGCCCGAGCCGCGCAAGCTCTCACCGAGCGCGCGCGCCTGTTGCACGCCGAGTGGGCTGACCGGTTGGCCGGGCGGCTTCGTCGAAAGCCGGTTCCTCGCGTTGCTCAGGCTCTCCGCGTGCCGAGCGAACGTAATCCGCTTCGTGATCGCCGCGTCGTCGCGCATCTGTTCTCCCCATAGTTTCAAACTACGTCGTTTTGACTAAGAGCTTCCGCCGATAGGTCAGGGTTGTCGGGCGCTCCTGCCGTGCCAGCGGTGGCGTTTCCATCCTTCGCGAAGTAGTCGGCGGACGATGATGATGGCGTTGGCGAGGGCGATGAACGCGTCGATCACGCGGACGCGGCGTTCGGTGCAGATGTGGAGCTTCTTGAAGCCGCGGTTGTGCCAGGAGTTCGTGCGTTCCACGACCCAGCGGGCGCCGGCCTGGAGCGGGGTGCCCTTCTTGCTGATGACCCAGTCGCAGCCGAGGCTGCTTAGCAGGTTGCGGGTCTTGCCCGAGTCGTAGCCGGCGTCCAGGTGCACGGTGATCTGCTCGGGCAGGTCGAACCCGAACCGGGCCAGCTTCTCCAGGGTCGGGGCGAGCAGGGGCGAGTCGTGCCGGTTCGCTGGCGCTGCGACGACGCCGAGCGGGATCCCGCCGCCATCGACCAGGACCGAGCGTTTCGTGCCCTGCTTTCCCCGGTCTACCGGGGATCTGCCCGCGGCCTCACCTCCGCAGGGTGCTTTCACGATGCACCCGTCCACGGACAGGTTCGCCAGATCCAGGCCGATCATCTTCTCGTACCCGTTTAGGCAGAGCCGTTCCAGTTCGGTGAAGAGTCCCGCGGTGATCCATTCGTCGCGGCGGCGGCGGATCGTGGTGGCCGAGCAGGTGTGGTCGGCGATTTTCTCGTACGCGGCACCGAGGACGAGTACCTGGATCAGCTTGTCGAACACGATCCGGTCCGGGATCCTCGGCCGGTGGCCACCCCACGGGTGCTCGTCCACGACGGGTGGGATCAACGCTTCGAACTGCGCCCAAATGGGCTCGATGATGGAAGATGGAACAGCAGGCACGAGCACTCCTGGGCAACGACGGAATCTTGGTCGAAACCGTGTTTAACAGGGCTCGTGCCTGCCCGACGCCAACGCCACACCCCTACCTATCGGCGCGACCTCTAATCCATGTTGCATGACCTAACGTTCCAAAACAACTGAATCAGCCGTATCAGCGGATTCATGGGATATATACAATGTAGCGTGCTATATGTCGACGCAGAGTGGCGCAGGGGGGCTCAATGAAGGAGCGATATGTACTGATCCATACTCACGGAATTGCCGACGTCGACTACAGCACAATGACGCCGTCGTCGCTCGAAAGGGTCGACGGTGCCGCCAAGGCACATGGCGTCGATGTCGTGCCCGCGGCGTTCCTTGCCCCCGAGCTTGTCGGGAGCTTCAGCGAGGTCTTGGACGCGTGGAGCGACCAGCGCGAAAGCCTCTCGAACATCGTCGGATTCTCTATCGAGGGCCCGTTGCTCGGCACATCGGGTGGAGTTCCGCCGCGCGGGATCTGGAGCCCGAGTCCTGATCAATGGGAGCAGATTGCTCGTCTCGGCCCGCAGGGGCTGGCGTACATCGTGATGGCCCCGGACGGTGGAGACCTCGACGACCGATTCGGGGACGTGACCTATCGCGACATCATCGACCTGTTCTACAGCAACGGAGTCAGGATCGCGCTCGGGCACTTCCGGCACAACGATCCGGAGTTGAGCGCTGCACGCACCGCGGCGATGATCGATTATGTGCAGGCGCAGTACGGACCGGATCAGGGAATTGTGCTGACTGATCACCTATTCAACGACATGCCGCGCCGGTTCCGTCATGCGTGGCGAACTCGCGAAGAGCAGACCCGACGCGCACGCGAGATCGCTGAGTTCCTCAGCACCGACTGGTCCACGGTCGACCTTCGGGAGTTCCTCGGCGACGTTCCAGCGGTTCTCATTGAGGCCGCGATAGACGGTCGCTGCCTGCCGTTCCTGAACTTCGACGGGGATCACGTCGATGCGCAGGTTTGCGTCGCGACCCTCAACCACGTCGGCACCGGGAACCTCATCGGCATCACCGACGACACTCCCCTCGATGAGCTTGCCGGCGAGGCCCTCTCCCACCAGGAGGGCGGTGGATTGTGGTATCGGTCCGACGGGATCGTGGCGGCGGGTACCGGCAACCTATCAACGCAACTGAAGAACCTCCGGCTTGCTGGGAGGTCCGACGGCGAGATCGATGACCTCTTCGGGCGCAACCCGCGCCGAGCGCTCTCGCCACTGTCGCAATTCAGCGCTGCCCTAGTCTGAAATATGACTAACCAGGAACCGGATTTAGGATTTTACATGCGCGAATATGAGCTTTGCGCATCTTTGGGCGCAAGGTCAATGGTCGCGAACCATCTGCAACCCGATTCCGCGCGAACACCACGTGCCGTTCCCAAGACGGCATCGTCAGCGCTATCCCTCATCTCAGTTCGTCGCTCGCTCCTTGATCGACGATTGGAAAGGATTTTGAACCATGACGAACCCGATCCCCGGGTCGCTTCCGGCGCGGACCGCGCCCACCCCCGTCACAGGCGCCGTCCTCGGCGCCTACTTCGACGACCTGCGAGAGGTCGTCGATCGCATCGACGTTGATGCCTTCGCCGCCGCCGCCGACGTTATCATCGCGGCGATTCTTGACGAGCGGCGCGTGTTCATCGCCGGCAACGGCGGTAGTGCAGCGACCGCAAGCCACATGGCGAACGACTGGGCGGCCGGTGCCACGGACGCGGGCTCGTACCCCATCATCATGTGCCTGGCAGACAACGTCTCGAGCGTCACGGCCACCGCGAACGATCTTGACTTCGACGATGTGTTCGGACTTCAGGTTCAGCGATTGGGGCGCGCGGAGGACGTGCTCGTCTTGCTCAGCGTGAGCGGGAACTCGCCGAACCTGATTCGAGCCGGGAACGCAGGCAAGCGGCTCGGCATGCACGTGGTGTCGTTGCTCGGCAACAGCGGGGCCATGGCCGGAACGAGCACTTCGCACGCGTCGCTCGGATCCGACGACTACGGCGTCGTGGAAGACCTCCATCTCGCGCTGAACCACGCCATCGTTCGCGTGCTCCGAGGCGGCGTCGCGCATCGGACTCCGGTGCGGACAGCAGCGCCGGCGCGTTGAACCGGCGTTGAAGCGATGGAACCGCGCGTTGCAGCTGTCGTCCTGGCCGCCGGTCGCGGCGCACGGCTGGCTCCGCTCACCGATGACACACCGAAACCGCTTCTGTCGGTCGGCGGTCGAGCGCTGGTGGACCATGCCATCGCGAAAAGCCGCGCGGCCGGCGCTCGACACGTGTTCGTCAACGCGTTCCATGCCGCGCCAGCGCTGGTCGCGCACCTGGCGGAAGCCGACGACGTGACTGTCCGCGTCGAGGAGCGACTGACCGGCCCAGCGGGCGCGCTTCGCCTGTTCGAGTCCGAGCTGCAGGGGTTCGACGCGGTGCTAGTCGTGTCCGGCGACACGTACTTCGACGATGACCTCGAGCCGCTTGTTCGGAGCTTCCGCCAGTTCCGCTCGTCGCTGACCATTGCGACCGTCGAGACCGACCACGCGTACCGGTTCGGAGTTTTGCGGGTCGCCGAGGATGGCACGGTCCTCGAGGCGGAGGAGAAGCCCAACGTCGAAGCTCACGAGAAGCACCAAGTCAGCACGGGCATCTATTGCCTGGACCCGACAGCGATCTCATTGCTCCCGCGACAGGGGACGGTCGATTTCGTGACCGATCTCGTCCCCGCCGTGTGGAACGCGGGGGGCTCGGTGCGCACCTGGCCGTTGCGCGGAAGCTGGTCCGATGTCGGAACCTTCGCAACCTTCCTCGGCGCGAACCTCAAGGCGGCGAGGTCGGCTCCAGGTGGCCACCTCGTTCACGCGGACGCGTCGGTCGAGGCGGGTGTTCACCTGGGCGGCTCGACCGTCATCGGGGCCAAGGCAACAGTCGGCGCCGGCGCGACACTCATTGACACCGTCGTCCTCGATGGCGCCGTCGTCCCCCGATGCCAAGTAGTCGTGGGCGGCATCATCTCGAAAGGAACCACCGATCATGACGCTCACTGACGTCCCGACCGCAGCCCTCACGACGGCGCTCGCGCCGCTGCGAATCTCGCTCGCAGGCGGGGGCACGGACCTTCCCTCCTACTACGAGCGAACCGGGGGCCTCGTCCTGGGCCTGTCGATCGACCGCTACGTAGGAGTGAGCGTGTTCCCGAGATCGTTCGACGGTTCGGTGCGGGCGGCGTGGGACGAGCCGGAGCGTGTCGCACACGCGAATCAGCTCGGCAACGGGTTCGCGCGTGCAGTCCTCGAACGCCGTGGCCTCACTTCCGCCTTGGAAATCGCGTCGTTCTCCGACGTTCCCCATGGGACCGGCTTGGCCGGTTCCGGAGCGTTCACGACGGCTCTCATCGCCGCGCTGAGCGGCGCGAACCCGTTGGACCGTCGCTCGATTGCAGAGGAGGCCTTTCTCGTCGAGACCAGCCATCTCGGTCGGCCCGTCGGCAAGCAAGACCCCTACTTCTCCGCAGTCGGAGGGCTGAACGCTCTGCACATCGCGAGCGACAGCGTGGTCGATGTCGAAACGCTGCCGGTCGCGTCCGAGACAAGGACCTACATCGCCGAGCGGCTGTTGTTGTTCTACACCGGGATACAGCGAGACGCGGCGAAGGCGCTCTCCGTGCAGGAGAGCAGGACGAGCGGCGGCGACCTTAGCGCGATTCTCGCTCTGGACCGCATCCGTGACATCGCCCACCGCCTCCTGCCCTCATTGCGGCTCGGACGGACGTCCGACATCGGACCGCTCTTGAACGAGCACTGGCGCTATAAGAAGGAGATCTCCGAGGCCGCGTCCTCTGGGCGCATCGATGACCTTTATGAACTAGGCCTTCGCAATGGCGCAGATGGAGGAAAGATCCTCGGCGCAGGCGGGGGAGGCTTTCTGCTTCTCAGCGCCGACTCGGAGGGCAGCGTCGAGCGGCTACGCGCGGCGATGGCGCGCGAAGGCCTACGTGAACTGCGATTCGGCATCAGCGAGCAAGGCGTGCAATCGACAAGCATCCAACTATGACGACGGTCATCCCCCACTCAGCCTCGCTCGTCGCACCCGGACGCTTCGGGCGGTCCCGCGGCGGCTACGCGCTTCGTTGGAGGGCGCTGTGGGGCGTACTCGAAACGACTGGCCCTTCGGTCGCCTACCTAGCGCTGGACGACTATGGTGTGCGCACGAACAGCGTTCGTGACGCGATGGAACACCCGACGCAGGCGAACGCCGCTGCCGCCGTCGTAAACGTCTGCCGCCACACCAGCGGCCCGGTTGTCTTCACCGAGCTGAGGTCCGCGCCGTACCTGCTCGCGGCTCGCCGGGCCCTGAGAGACTCGCACCTCCTCCTCGACCTCCACAACGTTGAGTCGCACCTCAAGCAACAACTCGCTGCGATCCGCACGCCGGGCTACACCGACGCGTACGTTGAGGCAGTTCGGCACTTCGAAGCTCGGGCCTGCCTTGCCGCGAGCGAGGTCTGGGTGTGCAGCGACGACGACGCCCAACTGCTGCGCACGGTGCTTGGAGTCCAAGCGCCCAACATCCGAGTCGTCCCGAATGCCGTCGATGTCCCGCCGCGAATCCAGACTACGGGGCAAGTAACGAGTGCGACGTTCGTCGGATCGCTGGCATATGCGCCGAACGTCGAGGCCGTTCGCTTCCTTATCGATGAGCTAGCCCCGGCCCTTCAGAGAAGACACGTCGACCTGCCGTTGCGAGCGGCGGGCAGTGAGCCTTCGGTTGAATTGGCGAGCGAGTTGATGGAAACCGGCTTCGAGGTTCATGCGAACTTCGACTCGCTCGCGTCGGTGCTTCGAGACTCAGCTCTGCTCGTCCCGCTCTTCACCGGGAGCGGAACCCGGTTCAAGATCCTCGAAGCGATGTCGATGGGCGTGCCGATCGTTACAACGCCGAAGGGCGCAGAGGGCATCGACGTCAAGGATGGCGTTCATGTGCTCGTCGCGGCGAACGCTCACCAGTTCGTCGAAGCCCTCGACCTCCTACGCACGGATCGCGCCCTGGTCTGGGATCTCACCGCCGCCGCCTATGAGCTGGTCAGCGATCGGTACTCCTTCGAGTCGATCGCGAACGCGCTCCCAACGCGAACAAGAAATACGAGCGCTAGCGTGTCATGAGGGAACGAGCGACACCATTGATCGACGAGTACGCGCGTTCGTCCGGCGAGCGTGCGATCGTGCCCGACCGCGACGGCGTACTCAACCGCAATAGGGCAAGCCACGTGCTCGACTGGTCGGACATGGAGTTTATTCGGGGGCGCGCCCCGCATCGGAAGAAGCCTTCGCTCGCTTCTACTAACTCCTGGTTGCGTCGAATCAGACGTGTGCGGGTGAGGATCTCGTCTCTGCGTTGGACGCGCTGGCGATGATCCGATACATCGGCGACGAGGTTTCCGGAGGCGTGATCGGCGGCGCGGCCATCTGCCCACGCACGAGTCGCCCGATGGCGCTGTCGGAAGCCGATGCAGGACTGTTGGCTGACCTTGCCGCTCGATTCGGCTTCGATGTGCGTCGAAGCGTGTTCGTTCGGAGACGCGCGGACCGATGCATTCGCAGCGCACCGGGCACGAATGCGGGCCGTGATGGTCAATACGGGGCGCTGGAGCAAGGGCGACTCGCTCCCGACTGCGGTCGAAGCACGTGCAAACCTGGCGGAGGCCGTCCGGCTGATCCTGGATGGCGAGGCAAGAGAATGAAGAAACACGCACCAGCTGACGTCACGGATGCGTTCGACGCCGTCCCCTTCGATTCTGACGGCGTTCTCGCGGACTCCGAACGCATAACCAGCGAGATGCTCGTATCGCTGGGGTCTTTCCAGCGGAACGCATGCGCCGATTCGTTGGGCGTGGCGCAGTCCCAAGACGAGCTGCCGCCTCTCACGCACCAGAGGGGCTTGAAGCGGACCTGTCCTCCCGACGAAGACCTTGGCGAAACCGAGCCATACGAGCTGGAACTCCGATTTAAACGCCCGGGGCGGCCCTCGATTTCCCCATCTCCATCCCACTGAACGTACCTGGCCGCGATCGAGCAGCTGGGTGTCGACGCCAGAAGATGCGGCGTGATTGAGGACACGCGCAGACTCGAACCTGGCATTCGTGATCGTGCGCCTACACACTTAGAGGTCGCGCCGGTAGGTGATGGTGTGGCGTTGCGTTGAGGTGGGCACGAGGCCTGTTAACCACGGTTGTGTGAATAACTCGTTGGTTTCCAGGACGCCTCGTGCCCGCTGTTCCATCTTCGATCATTGACCCGATCTGGCACCAGTTCGAAGCGCTCATCCCGCCTGTGGTGGATGAGCATCCGCTTGGGTGTCACCGGCCACGTGTTCCGGACCGGGTCGTGTTCGACAAGCTGGTGCAGGTGCTCGTGCTCGGCGCCGCGTACGCAAAGATCGCCGACAGCGCCTGCTCGGCGACCACGATCCGTCGACGGCGGGATGAATGGATCGTCGCGGGGATCTTCACCATGCTGGAGCAGATCTGTCTGGACTCCTACGACAAGATGATCGGACTGCAACTGGGTGACTTGTCCGTGGACGGGTGCATCGTGAAAGCCCCCTGCGGTGGCGAAGCTGCCGGCCGTTCCCCGGTAGACCGTGGGAAACAGGGCACGAAACGCTCCCTCCTGGTCGATGGGCGAGGGATCCCACTCGGATGCGTTGTCGCCGGCGCGAACCGTCCAGACTCCCCGCTGCTTGGTCCGACCCTGGAGAAACTGAGCCGGTTCGGCTTCAACCTTCCCGAGCGAATCACGGTGCACCTGGACGCAGGCTACGACAACACCAAAACCCGCGACCTACTCGACGTCCTCGGGTGCGACTACGTCATCAGCAAGAAGGGCGAACCGCTACAAGCCGGCGCTCGGTGGGTCGTGGAGAGAACGAACTCCTGGCACAACCGCGGATTCCGGAAACTCCAGATCTGCACCGAGGTCCGCACCCGCGTGATCGACGCGTTCATCGCCCTCGCCGCCGCGATCATCACCACCCGCAGCCTCATCCGCGAAGCCTGGACCCGCTACCGCTGGAACACCAGACCCAACCGACAACCATGACCTACCGGCGCGACCTCTTAAGGGAAAACGTGAAAAATAGTAGCAATCTCGCCAACGCCTTCGCCTCATTGAGGGAGCATCGTTCTGTCACGTTCGCGGTGCTCATCGACACAGTTGGTGCTGGCTTGACCCTACCGCTATCGATCGTTTATTTCACGCTTACCACCAATGTTCCCCTCGGAGTCATCGGAGCATTGGCGACGGCCGCCGCATTGGCGGCGCTACCAATCGGATTTCTCGGAGGCTTTCTTACGGATTGGTTCGGGGCGCGCTCTTCGATGGTTCTGAACAACCTTTTGTCCGCGGCGGGGTATGGCCTCTATCTGATTGCGCACGAGCCGATCGGCATATTCGTTGCGATTTTATTCGCAAACGCATCCGAGAGACTCTATTGGTCAGCCTGGACCGCATACGTTCACGATCTATCGGGAGGGCAATCGTTCGAACGCTGGTTCGCCTTCTTGGAGGCGACCAAGTCCATCGCTCTCGGGGTGGGCGCAATCGCTGCGGTAGTCGTGCTCGCCGGGGATCAGCGTGCGCTGTCGTGGCTAATTCTGTTGAATATCTTGACGAGCGTCGTCGCAGCGGCGGTGTTCGCGGTGCAGAAGGTCGGATCGCATTCGCGAAGGATGGCGCGCGAGCACTCGTCTGGCGAGGTCTCGTCCTGGCGTGAGTTCGTTCTGGATCCTGCGATGCGGCTCATTACGATCGGTCAATTCTTGATAGGCCCGGCGATGGTGCTACCGAACATCGCGCTAAGCGTCCTCTTCGTGCAGCTCTGGCATATGCCCGCCGTCGCGGCACCGGTGCAGTTCGCAATCTCCACAGCCGTGAGCGCGGTGGCGCAGACCACGATCACGAGGGCGGTGCGAGGCCGGAATCGTGGCTCACTCATCGCCGTTGGCGCCTCGCTGACGGCGATCACCGTCCTCTCGCTCGTCGTGTTGCCGAAGCTCTCTGGAGTAGGCGCCTGGGCGTACCTCGTCTGTGCCGCCATCGCCTTGGCAGTGGCGAATATCCTCTATCTGCCATCGACGAACGCCGTCATGGCCGAGGCGCCCCCCGCTCGGATCCGCGGACGAGCGATCGGAGTCTTTCAGACTTCGAGTTCGATCGGAATGGCGCTGTACCCCATGTCGATCGGCCTCTTGGAAACCGGACAACCCTGGACGCTGTGGGCGCTCACGTCAGGTGTCTTCATCGCAGCCGGCATCGTCTGGCGTGCGGCCGTGCAGCGGCTGCCGCAGCGAGTTCAGGTCGCCATCCCCGCCGAAACATGATCCGGACGCTCGAGGCGCGACGGTCCCGACTGCCGCGGATGACGATCGGCGGTAGTGCGTTGGCGCTCTCGCCCGCACCACTCCTGCCTACCGCCGGCCTCTTTTGGTCGTGTTCGACAAACGGGTGCAGGTGTTTGTTCTCGGCGGCGCCTACGAGAGTATCGCCGCGCGTCCTGCTCGGCCGAGCATGTCGGATGGTTTGTGTGAGGGGCGGTGCTCCTGACTGAACAGGAGACATTGATGACCATGATTGAGAAGCAGGCGCGTGAGGAGCGTCGCCGGGAGCAGCGTGAGGGTGTGGAAGCGCTGGAGGCGTCCGGAGCGCTCGATGACCTTTACGCGATGATCGATGCCGGGCAGGTGCGCCTCGGGGGCAAGGACGGGCTGATCCAGCAGTTGATCAAGGCCGGTTTGGAACGAGGCTTGCAGGCCGAGTTGTCCGAGCATCTCGGCTACGAGAAGGGCGCCCCTGAGGCGGGGTTGCACCCGAACTCACGGAACGGGTCGTCGGCGAAGACGGTCGCGACCAGTGTCGGCGACCTCGAGCTCGCGATCCCCAGGGACCGGGACGGGTCGTTCACGCCCGTGCTGGTGCCGAAGGGCTCCAGGAGGGTGGGTGGGCTGGATGACATGATCGTGTCGCTCTATGCCGGCGGGATGACGGTGCGTGATATCGAGCATCACCTGGTCTCCACGATCGGCACGCAGATCAGCCGGGAGACGATCTCGAAGATCACCGACGAGGTCCTCGACGAAGTGATGGCGTGGCAGCAGCGGCCGTTGGAGTCGTTCTACCCGGTGATCTATCTGGACGCGATCATCGTGAAGGTCCGCGACGGTGCGCACGTGCGCAACAAGGCCGCTCACATCGCGGTCGGCGTCGATATGGACGGCATCAAGCACGTTCTGGGCATCTGGATCCAGGCCACCGAGGGGCGAAATTCTGGGCGGGAGTCTGCGCGCAACTCGCCAACCGGCGCGTCCAGGACGTCCTGATCGTCTGCTGCGACGGGCTCACCGGGTTCCCTGAGGCGATCGAGGCGACCTGGCCGCAATCGACGGTCCAGACCTGTGTGGTGCATCTGATCCGATCCGCGATGCGGTTCGTGAACTACAAGTCCCGCAAAGCCGTCTCGGCCGCGCTGAAGCCGATCTATCAAGCCGCCGACGAGGACGCCGCGCTGGTAGCGCTCACCGAGTTCGCCGCCAGCGACCTTGGGCAGGCGCCCACCCGACAACCCTGACCTACCGACGGAAAGTCTACTAAGGACAAGGAGTGTGGTAGTTAGCGTTCGGTGGACAGACGTGCCAGGGCTCGCTATTCGCCCCGTATCTCTAGCAACATCGTCGCCACGCTCAGGCCGTTGCCCGCACCGATTAGCAGCACCTGGTCGCCGGGACGGAGCGCTCCACGATCGAGGAGTTCGGCAAGGCCGAGGATCTGGTCGCTGACCCCGGTATGCCCGATCGAGCGTCCATACTCCCAGAGATGCTCCTCGGCGAGGTCTCCCAGAATGTCTTGATACAGGCCGGCGCTGACCCCTGCCCCAACATTCGGGTAGACGATGTACCGGGCCGGCCTCTCGAGGAGCGGATGACGCACCATGAGCCGCTCACGCAGTGCCCCGAGCGTCTGGGCGAACACCTCTCGGATCTCACCATCGCCGTGCTCTTGGAGATACGCGCGCTTGGCAGACCCGACAAGGTGATCCCGCCGTGGATCGTTCACGTCCTCGGCTGAGGGCTCTTTGAAGCGATACATCCGTTCGAGCGCGCTGCCTTGCTCGATATCGAGATGTTTGACCTCGATCGGGCCCGGACTGGTCGAGAGGATAACGGCCGAGGCCGCATCGCCGTAGACCGTCCCGTGGTCGGACGACCAGCGGTCGAAGAGCGAGTCCTCGAACCGATCGGAGCCGATGACCAGGGCCGACGAGCCGGGATGATGTCTCACGTGGTCGGCGCCCATCTTCATTGCGACGAAGGCGCCGTTGCAGCCCTGGTTGAGGGAGAACACGATGGCGTTCGGGTCGAGCTCCAGCTCGTGGTGGGCGAAGCTTGCGGGCGGCCACAGTGTCTGGTGTCCGTGACGATGTATGGATGTCCACGCGAGAAACCCGACGGAGTGGAGGTCGACACGTGCCAGGGCGCGCCGCGCGGCCTCCACTCCCATCTCAGGCGGGAACGCGTCGCGTTCGACCCTGACGCTGGTGAAGGCGTCTTTGACGGCGCGAATTGCGTCGTATGCGCCAGCATCGACGGCCTCCTGGACCGTCACCCGGTCCGAGGGGAGCCACGTTCCCAGCCCGGAGATGTAAATGCGCCGGTCATCGGGGCGCTTTGCTGTATTCGTCACGCCGCCCCCAGTGCCCGGGTGAGGTCGTCGAGGAGATCGTCGACGTGTTCGAGGCCGACCGACAGCCGGATCAGGTCCGGGGGCACGACAGCTCCTCCTGATGCCGCAGCGACGACCTGCCGGTGGGTGGCGATCGCGGGGATGGTCGCGATGCTCTTGACCCGGCCAAGATCGTTCGCGCGCCAGATGACCTCGAATCGGTCGAACACGCGCGCCGCCGCATCAAATCCGCCGACCGGCCGGAACCCAAGTAGGTAGCCGTATCGGTTGACCGGAC
Source organism: Leifsonia sp. McL0607 (assembly GCF_049993355.1). GTDB lineage: Bacteria > Actinomycetota > Actinomycetes > Actinomycetales > Microbacteriaceae > Leifsonia. The sequence goes on from NZ_CP188253.1 coordinate 339,512, forward strand.
CACCGTCCGCCTCGCTGTCGACGAGGACCATCTGTTGCGCGAGCGCATGCGTGGGATGTGATTGCAGTCCCGGGTAGAACACCTCCGCCACCCGATGGGATGAGTGGAGGTGCTCCGAGATCGTGAGCGCGGAGCGTGACATCGCGTCCATACGCCGCCGCAGATCGCGGACCTCGTTCATGACGGTGAAGGCGTTGAACGGGCTGAGCAACGCACCCATGTCGCGGATCGGGCCACGCCGGAGATAGCCGGCAAAGTCGTCCGTCATGGAGGCGTCCGCGGCGGACGAGGTGATCCCGTGACGCGCCACGACGGCGCCAGCCAAGCTCACACCGCTGGCGCCAGCCGCTTTGCCTAGCGCATGGACGACGATGTCGGCGCCCATGGCGAGCGGGCGCATGAGGGCTGGCGTCGCGAGCGTTGCATCGATGATGAGCGGAGCACCGGCCTCGTGGGCCAAAGCCGAGAGGGCTGGCACGTCGACGAGGGAAAGAAGCGGGTTGGCGGGAATCTCCGCGTACACGAAGCGGGTGTGCAGATCGACCCGGGCAGCCCACTCGTCCACCGTGGCGTTCTCGGGTACCCAGCGCACCTCGACGCCTCGTTCCTTTCCGTAGCGCTGCGAGAAGACCATGAAGGTCGCCCCATAGCACGCAGCGGAGGCGACGATGTTCATCGGCTCATCACCGCGAACGCATAGGAACGGTGAGGTCGCCAGTGTCACCGCAGCCATGCCGGAAGCTGCCACCGCGGCGCTGACCTCCGCGTCCACCCTGTACCCGTCGAGCGCTGCGATCACGAATTCAAGGCTGCGGATTGTTGGGTTTCCGAGGCGGCTGTAGATCCAGGCGTCCTCCTGCCCCGACAGTGCTGCCTCCATCGCGGCGGCGGACGGAAAATGCTGAGCCGACGTCGCGTAGAGGGGTGGGACAATGGATCCCTGGTTGGCTTCGGCGTCTGCGTGCGTGTAGCCCGCCGCGCTGGCGACCGTGTCGAAACGAAGCTCGGCCATGGTCAGCGTTCTCCCATCGGCGCCGCGGATGCCAGCTCTGACAGGCACGCGTCCGACTCCTGCAGACGCGCGATGATCTCTGCCGATCGGATCGCGGTGAGGCTCAGGGAGCCGCCGTCTCCGATCCCGTGCGTTCGCTCGCACAGTCCATTGAGCACGACGACGCCCGACACATTCTCCGGCGCGTTCGCGAATCGGACGGCGTAACCGCGGTCGATGTTAAGATGCCCGGTCGATAGGTCCTGCCACTCGGAGAACCCTTCAAGCAGCGGGATTGTCGGAAGATCGCCGGCGCCGGTGCCGATGTTCGAGAATCCGGTGGCCAGCACGACCAGGTCGAAGTGGTCGCTGTCGATCGTGCCGGTGGCGTGGTCCTCGAGGAGGAGCCGCACGCCTCCGTCGTCAGTGATCGTGGCGTCAACGATGTCGGTGAGCCGGTGCAGCCGGATCTGCTCCTTGCCGTGGAGCTTGTCGTAGTACATCTGTCGGTAGAGCTCTTCGAGGACGTCCATGTCGCAGGAACCATAGTTCGTCCGCACGATGTCCCTGTCGATGCGCTCGCGCACTTCCGGAGAGGAACGGTAGTACAGGTCGGTGAACTCGGGGAAGTATGCCTCGCTCATGAACGGGCTGGTGTCTTTGAGGGGAAAGGCATATCGGCGCATGATCGAGTGGATCTTCAGGGTCGGATACGACTTGCTGAGATGGAGGATGATCTCTCCCGCGCTCTGGCTGCTTCCGACCACCGCGACACGGCTACCGGTCGGGAGCGCGCTCGCGACCGGTCCCACCTGGCTCTGGTACTTGGTCTGATGGACGACCCGATCCGACTGCAGCGACGCGAACTGCGCGGGCACGTTAGGCAGTCTCCCGGTGCCGACGACGACATGGCGAGCGTAATACTCCTCGCCGGTCGTCGTGACGAGGTGGTAGGCACCGCCGCCAGCGACCGTCTCCTCGTAGGTCAGGGAATACACCTGCCGCCCGTAGCGCACACGATCGTCGAACTGCCGGGCCACCCACTGGAGATACCGCGCATAGTCCGGCCGCAGTGGCATCAGCATGTCCATGTTGAGGTGCGGGAACAGCAGGTCGTTCTCGACGAGATAGTTGAGGAACGTGTAGCGGCTGCGCGGGTTCCGTGGAGTCACCAGGTCACGATAAGGGATGTTCTGGATGTTGGAGTATGTGTCGAGGCTTATCTCGAAAAGCATCTCACCCTGCCAGATCGGCGTCTTTGCCGATTCCAGGAAGAGCCAGTCCTTAAACGCTCCTGATTCCTCGAGGGCGATGGCCAATGCGATGTTCGACGGTCCGAATCCGATGCCGATGACATCCATGATCTGCATAATCTCTCCAAACTTGTGTCAATTCGGTGGCCTCGCTGCGCCACGCATATTGGACTGCGGGGTGTCGAAGTCCCTTAAGCAGGGTGCGTCATTCGATGGTCGACGGGGACGGCGACGTTTCCACCGCGGTATCCATCGGGGCCGCGATCGATGGCGCCGGCTCGCGGAGGGCGGCGACGATGATGATGGACACCACACAGAACGCCGCTCCGATGTAGATGATCGGATCGTAGCTGTCGAGGACGTCGTGTAGCGTCGCACCCAGTTGGCTGCTCAGCGCTGCGCCGACCTGATGGGCGGCCCACATGATCCCCAGAAGAAGTCCGCGGACATGCGGTGGGTAGAGCCGGGCGATCCACACCGTGGTCGCTACGACCGTCATGAGGTAACTCGATCCGAAGATGACTCCGAAGAGCTGGATCACGACATCGTTGGGGGAGATAGCCAGCAGAACGATAGAGGCGCCGCGCAACAGGTAGGCCGAAAGTAGAACGCTCCGAATACGACCCCGATCGCAGAAGAACCCCGCAACGAATGCGCCGACGATCTCAGTGAATCCGAGCAGCACCATCGCGGTCGACACTGTAGTGGGAGCAACGCCGTGGTCGTGCATGTCCGGGATGAGGTGCACGTCGACGAACGCCATCGTCACACCGCAGGCCATGAAGGCCAGCACCAACGGAATGAACGGGCCGCAGCGCATGACCGCCAGGGCACGTGACCGCTCAACGTGGGATGTCGCAGTGGTGGCCAGCCGCTTGGCGTCCGGGGCACGAACCGTGAACGACAGCGGGAGGAGTACCACTGCGAACAGGACGCTCAGTGCGATGAGCACGGATTGCCAACTCGTCATAGTCTCGAGCCAGATCCACAACGGGACGAGGACGATGAAGCCTATCGCCGTCCCGTTCGTAACCAGCGCATAGAAGAAGCCCCGGCGATCCGCAGGAAACGCTCGATCGACAAGAACACCGATCGGGACATACGAGAGCGAGGCATAGCCCAGCGCTCCGAGCACGCCGTAGAGGATGGCGAGCAGGAGGAAGCTTTGCGCGACCGTGATCAGGGCGAACATCGCCGCGGAGACGACTAGTCCGGCGCGCATGACTAGAAGGGGACCGAACCGGTCCGAGAGCGCCCCGATGGCCGGTGAAGCAAGCGCGATCGTCGCTGCAAAGATCGTCGTCGCGATCGCGAACTCACCGCGAGGGTAACCGAAAGAGTCGGCCATCGGGACGAAGAACACTTGAACTGTGTTCTTTAGCGAAGACCCCATCAGTGAAATGAGGATCGCAACACCCGTGATCCACAGAACGTGTCCAGCAATCCGGCTGGTGGACCCTTGCTGAACGCCAACCCGACCGGGCACTCTAACCTCCACCGTCTAGACGCCATCATCTACGTACAATCATAAAATATGTATCACTATAGGCTTTGGTAAGAGAATTCACAATGTGAGACGAATGGTCGGGCATGCTTGCGCAGACCCGGTTGAGTGTTCCGACGGACAAGGGCACGAACGTGTGATGTCGCTGGTGGCGGGGATGCTCGCCGGTGCGGACTCGATCGAGGACATGAACCTGCTCCGTCACGGCGGGGTGGGCCGGTTGTTCGACCGAGCTTATACGCCGTCGACGCTGGGATCGTTCCTGCGCGAGTTCACCTTCGGGCACGTCCGGCAGCTCGACGCGGTTGCCTCCCGGGTCCTTACGAACCTCGCCAGTCGGGCACCGCTGCTGCGGGCAGGTGTGGGCGAGCGGGTGATGGTCGATCTGGACGACACGATCATCGAGGTCCAGCACCCTGATCCACGTCCCGCACGGTTGGCGCGGTCCGCACGCCGCACCACAGTGCACCTCCCCGAGGCCTGGCCCTTGGAAGAAACGCCTTCGCGCGACTGTTCAAGATCACGCACGCACCACCGCCATAGGCCACCACCTGAACATCGCCACAACTGCAGCACGACCGAGAACCATGTGGACGACCGGGAGGTAATGCCCAGAGTTCACTCCCGCCCCTCGACACGTGACCACCTTTCACGCCGGCCTCGACCGCCCAATACTCGTCGGTAGATCGAGGCTAAGCCAAGGCCAACGCTTGAGCCGCGCAGGCGTCTCGTGTGTACATCGCGGCGTGCTCCGCGAAGTCGGACCTGCCAGTCTCGCTGGCACGACCCTCAGTGAAGGCCGCCAGTGCTTCCAAGCGGTCTGCCATGGTCTGAAGGATCTGCGAGCGGTAGTAGACAGACCCGTACGACTCGATGAGCGCGTCCAAGCGGTCGAGTCTCACGTCGGCCGAGGGAGCATCCGCGCCAGCGTCCTCGCCGAACGGCATCAACCGATACGCCAGGTAGGCAAGATCCCAGACGCGCGGTCCTGGTGATGCGGTGTCGAAGTCGATCACGCCGACAAGCCTTTCGTCATCAAACAGTAGGTTGTACGGGGCGAAGTCGTTGTGGCAAATGACCTCGATTGGTTCGCGGACCGGTAGCTGCCACGTCAGGGACGCCGTCTCCGCTGAAAGCGCAAAATCGGCGGAAGCGTCATGCAATCGCCTCAGAAGCCGCCCGGAGTCGCGAAGAATATCGTCCTTCCACAGCCATTCGGGGAGCGGGTAATGGGCTGCCTCACCGGGCAGAAAGCTCAGCATTTCCCTGCCGTCCTGGTCGAATCCCAGATGGCGCGGCACGCCGTCGACCTTGCGTTCTTCGAGGATGTCAAGGAGTTGCGCGACCGCCGAAGACCAGTGGCCGGTCGAGCGGAGGACAATATCGCCGCGCCGGTGAACCTCATTAGAATTGCCACCCGCCATGGACACTTCTGACATGCGCTTCTCCCCAAATCCCTCGGAATGGCCGGAGGCAGAGCGCGGTGCGTCGCTTTCGACGCACTCGGGTTCGCCGTCGATCCCCGTTCCGGCAGTTCGATGTCTCGACCACCTTACAGAGTGCGCGACAGGAGGTCGGTGGCGCTTCTGGCGGACGTGGCCGCGATGTGACTCAGGAAAAAACAGGAGGCCTTGTGTTCCGGGACCTCGGGAGTGTGCCGTTATAGTCGATGAGGGCAGCTAACCCATATGGTCCCTGACACGGTTATGAGAGTCGTCGAACGGCGGACCCGCGAACACCTAGGGGGGACGATCTCGTGTGCGGCATAGCGGCGGTGGTGTCGGGGGATTTTGAAGAGCGGTCTTCCGTTCTAAAGGCGATCTTAGACGCGTTGCGACACCGGGGAGATAACCGACATTCGGACGAGACGACCGATATGAAGGCGTTCGGCGTTGCACTCGGGACCAATCGCCTGCCAATCGTAGGCGAGCGAGTCGGCGCTCAGCCGAAGGTTTCTCGCAATGGTCGCTTTGTGCTCGCGCAAAACGGTGAGGTCTACAACTACAAGGCGCTCGCGCAAGCGGTGGCTGGAACGAACAGTGGTGAGCCGGCCCAGCTCTCCGACACGCAGGTTCTGGCGGACGCCATCGAATCCTTCGGCGTTGTCGAGGCACTGCGACGAGCCGACTGGGAAGGGGCGTTCGTCGCAATCGACACGACTCGGCGAGAGCTGATCATCGCGCGCGACCACATCGGCGTTAAGCCGCTGTACGTCGCAGCCCCATCCGAAGATCGGATCGCTGTCGCGTCGGAACTCAAGGCCCTCGTGGACGCTCGTCAGGGCGAGGTCGAGGAGATCGCGCCGGGGTCCGTCGTCACTTGGTCTCTCGGCGATTTGCGGGAGAAGAAAGTCGGCCGTTGGCCGGTCCCCATCGTGCAACGCGACGGTTCGCCGAGCGCGTCCTACGTAGACGAGATCGACGTGAAGTTCCGCGACGCAGTGGCGTCCCGCGTTCCCGACGAGCCGTACGCCGTGCTGTTTTCCGGCGGCCTGGACAGCTCGCTCGTGTTGGAGTACGCCCGGTCGATAAATCCAGCCGTGACCGCGTACATACTATTCAGAGAAGGATCGCCGGATCTTGACGTTGCTCGCCGTTACTGTGCGGAGTCGGGCGTGCGTCTTGTCGAGGTCGAGGCGCCATCGCCCGAAGCTGCCACGGCGCTGATTCCGTATGTGATCCGGGTCGTGGAATCGTGGGAGTGGCACGTGATCAACCACTCGGTGCCGATGGTGCCGGTCTTTGAGCAGATGGCACGGGACGGCATGCGCATCGTGCTCACGGGAGAGGGCGCCGACGAGCTGTTCTGCGGCTATCGTGAGCCCGCGGGTACCGACCCGCAGCAGCGACGACAGGATCGGGTCGACAACCTACACCGCACCAACTGCCAACGGCTGGATCGAATTTCGATGTCGGAGACCATCGAGTGCCGCGTGCCGTTCCTGTCGCAGTCAGTCGCGCGCGCAGCACTTGAGGTTCCTGCCTCCGCGCAACGGGATGACACGACGACGAAGCGATTCTTGCGCGCAGTCGCTCGCCGACGCCTACCAAGCTACATCGTCGATCGCCCGAAGCTCTCACTCGCGCGCGGCGTCGGGTATGAGTACGGAACGGCGGGGATCTTCGCGAGGGATGCAGGCTCCGGGGACCGCGACTACACGAGCGAAGCAGCGCGCTTTCAAGTGCGGTACCCGATCGAGGAGTCCATGGTCGGGGAATTCCTCAAGCTCGGCTACGGACGTCGGCGCGGGGCGGAGTTTGCGACGGTATGAACTCGCGTATCACGATCGAGCACGATGGGTCCCCCCTCGTCGGCTCGTTGGAACTTGACGGAGCGAAGCATTCGTTCGCGCACGTGCTCGCGAGCGCGGCTTTGCATGATGAGGGCTTGCTGTCGAACGTGCCTAACAACGTCGACTCCCAGTCGCTGATGGTAGGCCTACGCGCAATCTTCGAGAACGTTGCGTTTGACGAGGCCAACGCAACGGTGGCATTCAGCTCGCCGATCGACGGCGCAGTCGAATTCTCCGGCCAACTCGTCGCCCGATCTCGGTCCTTGTTCGTGCTCCTACCGGCGGCGCTCCACCACGCCAGTGAGGTCACGCTCGAAGGCCTGCCCACCGGCTGTGACATCGGGCAACGTCCCTATCAGTGGTACTTCGACATCCTGGAAACGTTTGGAGTCGCCATCAGCGACTCGGGCTCGGGTGCCGTGGTCATGAGTTGGGTCTGCCGCGTTCCAGCACGGATCGACTTCACTTACCCAACGATGACCGGATCGGTGATCGCGATCGCAGCCGCCCAGGTTGCTGGGGGCGTCAGCCACCTTCGGGGGTGCACAGTAGAGCCGTCATGCGAGGAGCAGGTCGATGCGGCTCGTGCGAACGGTGCAGTCGTCCGCGGATCGTTGCCGTCGCTCACCATCGATGCAGGATCGCACAATCAGCCCTTCGAATGGCTGGTCGGGGCCGACAGAGTCCACGCCGTGACCCTGCTGACGGCCGGACTGCTGACACGCGGGGAAGTCACGGTGAAGCACCCCCGTTCTCTGCGGATCCCGAAGTTCATCGACTTCTGCGGACATCTCGGCGCCGAGGTCGACTCGACCGACACGAGCACGACGGTGCGCCATCCTCTCGTGCGAGAGCTGCGCGCGTGCGACCTGCGCACAGGCTGTGAACCACTGTTCAGCACCGATTGGCTCCCATTCGCGGCGTTGCTCATCGCTACACGCACCGAGGGAACGGCGGAGCTGACCGACGACGTGTTTCCAGAGCGGCTCCAATTCTTTCACCAGTTGTACGAGATGGGGTTGGGGTCTGCGAGGATCGGAAAGGTCGATCTCGGGGGACGTTCGGCCGTGCGCGCGATCATCACCGGGGACCCCGAAACGGTGCTCCGGCATCGTGTCTTCGACAGATGCCCGGACATCCGCGGTACCAGTGCTCTCGTTCTCAGCGCGCTTATCAGCGACGGTCCCTGCACGCTCGAGAACGATTTCCAACTCCGCCGCGGGTATGCATCCCTGCCCAGCCAGCTGCGAGAACTCGGTCTGCACAACGTGCAGTCCACCGAGTCCCGGACCGCTCAACGCGCGTGAGCCACGGCGAACGAGGAGATTGCGAATACAAGAACTGACCCTGCTGCACGTACGCGATGGGCGCACCTGGAGCGAGCTGACCGTCTCCGACCTGGGCCGAGAAGAGGGCGCCCGCGCCCTCCGAATCGAGCCCGATCGAACATGGCTCGCGGCCGTGACGAAGACGGGCGAACGGGCGCATCTGTCCGATTGCGAGTGGGACCTGTCAGAGCACACCTGGGTAGGCGACCAACTAACGTATCTGCTGTACCCGGATCGCTACTGTGCACTCGGCTACGTTTCCTCGCCCGATGGTCGAGGGGTTCCGCGGTTCTACCTGAATGGGCAGCTCCCGTTCTGGATATCAGGTGGCGCGGTCTGCACACTTGACCTCGAGGTCGACGCCGTAGCTGATGCGGAATTCGCGCGGGCAGCGTGGAAGGATCTCGATCGATTCAAGAAGGCAGTGGTCGGCGGAGCGATAGACCTGGTAACGGCTCGCAACACAATCCGCGACGTTCACTGGGGCATACGGATGCTGCGGAGCAGCACGCTCCGGCAGCGCCTCGTCGAGCTGTCCATGGCCTGAGCGGCGTGCCAGGGCGCTGGCAGCGGTGCGCTCAGCGTCGCCAACTCGACCGAAGGCCGTCCCCGCCACAATGCGGAAGAGTCGCGATCTGCTCTTCGATCCATCGCTGGAGTTGGCTCCGACCGCCCTACGCCGGCGGTGCGGGTGCCTGGTCCACCCTGCGGCAAGCGCTCGCCGCCGCGTTCAATACCATCCGGGCAGCCGTCCAAAACAGCCAGTACGAGTAGCCGGACCACTCGAACCACACCGACTTCGTAGTTTTGGGGACGTCATCGTATGGCCAGCCCAGTGTTGGCGATAAGGCCGTACCAGTCCGACGCGGTGCCTGTGGAGGGTCACGTCCCGTTGTGTGGTGGAGTTTCTCGACCACCGTGTGGGTCAGTTGTTCTAGTTTAGGCGGCGGTGAGTTCGGGCAGGGGTTTCACCTCCTCGATCGTGTCGGTGGGTGTGTTCATGGTCTTCAGCTCGAGCATGGAGGCTTCGGAGAAGTAGCGGCGGTCGCTGGCTTCCCATTCATCGTGTTGTTCGATCAGAACCGACCCGGCCAGGCGCAGCAGGGCGGCGGGGGTGGGGAACACGCCGACGACGTCGGTGCGTCGTTTGATTTCCTTGTTCACCCGTTCTAACGGGTTCGTGGACCAGATCTGTCGCCAATGCCTCTGCGGGAACCCCGTGAACGCGAGAACGTTGTCCTTGGCATCCTCGAGCATGGCGGCGACCTTCGGGTGGGAGCGGGTGAGCATGCGGGTCACCTCATCGAACTGGGTGAACACGTGCTCGGCGTTGGGTTGGGCGAAGATCGTGCGAATGATCGAGGCCACCATGTCCTGCGAGCCCTTGGGCACGATCGAGAGCACGTTACGCATGAAGTGCACCCGGCAGCGCTGCCACGATGCGCCCTGGAAGACAGTGCCGATTGCCTTCTTCAGTCCCGTGTGCGCATCCGAGATGACCAGGTGCACCCCGGAAAGGCCGCGGGCCTTCAACGAACGCAGGAACGCCGCCCAGAAGCCTTCGTTCTCGCTGTCGCCGACATCGAAGCCGAGGACCTCTCGGCGCCCGTCCGCGGCAACACCGACGGCGACGACGACGGCTTGGGAGACGATGCGGTGGTTCACGCGGGCTTTGCAGTAGGTGGCGTCGAGGAACACATACGGGAACTGCAGGCTTGCAAGGTCTCGGTCACGGAAGGTGGCGACTTCCGCGTCCAAGCCGGCGCAGATCCGCGACACTTCCGACTTGGAGATGCCGCTGTCCGCGCCGAGCGCTTTGACGAGATCATCGACCTTACGGGTCGACACCCCATGCAGATACGCCTCCATCACGACCGCGAACAATGCCTGATCAACCCGACGGCGCCGCTCCAACAGCGCCGGGAAGAACGTTCCCTGACGCAGCTTCGGGATCTTCAAATCCAGATCCCCAGCGGTCGTGGTCAACGTCCGCGGCCTCGTGCCATTGCGCTGGGTGGTGCGTTCGGCAGAGCGCTCGAACGGGCCCGCACCGATGAACGCGGTCGCTTCCGCGTCGATCAGTTCCTGGTAGAGAGCCTCAGTCGCGGAACGGACCCGGTCGGTAACATCGGTCAGCTTCAGTTGAGCAAGCAGATCAAGCAGGGCAGACTGGTCTAGAGCCATCGTGGTTTGTGTCCTTCGTGAGTAACTTTGATCGGTTCTCACTGACCATCCCACGATGGCTCTCCACGTCGACAGCGCGACGCCCAGAACCGGGAAACTACACCACCACCCGGGACGCGACCCTGTGGAGACACCAAGGAGGCGTGCCGCGACGACAGGTGGCACCTGGCTGATGATGTTTGCGGTCGATGCCTGATGGGCGCGCGCTGGTGAGAGCCCGAGTTGGCGGAGGGCCGCGGCGAGACTTGATGGGCTGAGCGGGTGGCCGTGACGGTAGCCGGGGAACAGCCACCAGTCCGTGCCGCGATGCCCGGGGCGGGGGCCGACTTGGACGGTGCGAATCCAGGATGCCGCGGCAGGCGGAAGGTCGAGCCAATCCCGGCCGAGACGGACCTGGGGACGAGTCTCGGCTCGGAGATCGCGGAGGTGTAGGCCGGCGACGCGGTGGGTGCGGATGCCGTAGACAGTGATCAGGACGATTGCGAGCTTGAACCGGGGATCCAAGTCGGGGTCGGTGAACGCACGGTGGAGAGCGGCTTCGTTCTGGGCGCCGAGGCTCCCGCCGATGCGGAAGACGAGGCGCTCCTGGGTGGGCGGGATCAGGTGTCGGTTGGTGCGCGAGCTCGCGCACCAATGCAGGAAGCCGCGGATCCGGAATGCGTCCGCCGACGCCGTCGCCGTCCACGCGTCGAGGTCGGCTTGGGTGGCTGTCGCGACCGTCCGGGATCGCTGGTTGAGGAACGCGATGAAGGACAGGACGATGCGCAGCTCGCGCTTGTCGTTGGCGGCTTGGGTTACGGTCGTGCGTGGGCCGCGGCGTCTGCGGCCCTGGTTCCAGCGAAGGAACACCGTGACCGTGAGCTCGTCAGCACGGTGCGGCAGCGTGCTGAACTGGGCGTGAGCCCACTGCTGCAGCTTCACGGCATGCTCGTCACGGTCCGGGAGGACGCCGACGGAGACCAGGAGCGAGCGGACGTGAGCGGTCGCCGCCGTGGTCCCGAGCGTATCGATGCTGTCGTGGCTGAGCGGTGTCGGGAGCGCAATCACTCGGTCGAGCTTGCCCCAGACCTCGCGGGCCTTGATCACCCGCAGGATGTACTGCGGGCGGGACGCTCGGAGATGCGCGCGCAGCGGCAGCAAGTCCGGCCGACGGTGTTCGAGGTCTGCGCCGAAGAGCTCCTCGATCGCGTCGGCCGCGCGGCACGCCTTGCAGAAGCCGAGGCGATTCGTGTGGTCCAGGCGTCCGCACCCCACGCAGGGGCGTCGTGACTGCGGTACCCGGCGCCAGCAGTACTCGCAGTAGCGGGCATCGTGGGCGATCCCGGCCACGATCCGGTCGGGGTGGGCGCACGTCGGGCGAGATCGCGCCGGATGCGTGGTGGTGACACGGTCGGTCACGCCCGGCAGGCCCAGCGCTGTGAGCTCCTGGTCGAGGGCCGCCAGTCTCGGCCGAGGCCCGCGGTAGCGGTGGCCGGCGGTGAGCTCGGCGAGGAGCTCCAGGCGGGCGGGCATCGTGGGGGCGGCGGTGACGATCGCGCGGCTCACGCCGATGCTCGCGTGCGGGATCAGATAGCCGAGAAACGTCGACAGCGTCGAGAGGATCTGGGGTCCGTGAACGCGGGGGCACTCGCTGCACAGGGTCAGTCGCTGACGGGCCGGGCGGCCTGGCGTGCAGAGCACACACCGGTCGTGCGGGTTCGGCCTCACGGTTGATCGGTCAGCCGTGCCCGCTGGGGTCGGAGATCGCGGGCACGGATGGTACTGGTAGCGGTGTCGGTACCGGTCGCCGCTTCCTCCGCGTGACCGGCGGCGCCGAGCTTGACCGGGACGATGAGGTCGTCAGCCCTGCAACCGAGGATGTCGGTAAGCGCGACCAAGACGTGCAGGTTCAGCCGTTCGGGACGTTCGGACACCAGCCGGTGCACCTGGCTTGGGGAGAGGTGGATGCCGCGGGCCTCCAACTCGGGCATCAGCTTGGTCGCGTGAAACATGCCGGCGGCGGCCATCTGCTCCCGCAACCGCCAGTCGTAGCCGATCGATTCGGTCATGGGATCTCCAGAGTGTTCAGCGCGGGGATGTTCGTCAGCGCCGCCTGCAGCAGCCGGTTGGCGAAGTCCTCCGAGACGTGGGTGTAGATCGAGGTCGTGGACTGGTAGACGTGACCGAGCTGACGCTGGACGAACACCGGATCGTGGCCATCCTCGATCAGGTGAGTCGCGTACGAGTGCCGCAGGCAGTGCGGCGTCAGCTGGGAGTCGAGGCCGAGGTCATCGCGGTACCGGGCGAATCGGTCACCGATAGCGCGAACCCCGAGACGGCGGGACCGTTCGGAGAACCACATCGCGTTGCTCGTCCCAGTGCGCATGAGCGGCAGCACGTTCTCCAGATAGTCCTGCAGAGCGGTCACCGCCCACGGGACCACCGACGCCACGGTTCGCAACTTCGGCGGCCCGCCGCGCGAGGACTTCCCGAACCGGACTCGAAGCATCCCGAGATCTCCGAAAGCAGGCACCTTCGGGTTCCGGAACAGGTCCACCGTGTCGAGCATGATTGCCTCGTGGGAGCGTAGCCCCCATCCGTAGACGACCTTCAGTAGCGTCGCGTCCCGGTACGCGGCCGCCGCCCCCTTGCGCCCGGCCGAGAGCCGCGCGTCGACCTCCTCGTCCGCGCGGTCGAACAGCCGCTGCAACTCGTCGCGAGTCAGCGGCCGGCGTCGCGGGTCGCCCTCGTTCTCCTGGACATGCGGGCGGGTGTTCCAGTCGTGACAAATCTGGATCGGGTGCGTGCCGAAGCGGTCCTCGCACTCGCGCACCCAGCCGTAATGCGGCGAGCAGATGAAGTCGCAGAACCACCCAATCACCAGCTGGTAGTGCCGCATCGTCGATCCCGCGAGCCTGTGCACCGAGACGAGATCCAGCATCCACTCGTCCAGCATCGCCGCCGACCACTCCCACGGCCACGACTGCGCGTGCTCCTGGAACCGGCGCACGATCCGCAGCCGATCAGCTGCCGTCTCCCGCTGTAGCCGGCGACCGCCGACCTGCTGTGCCGTCCACCCTTCCAGCATCGCCTCGAATACGGCGGCGTCCTCTCGGAGGAACGCAACGCCGTCGACCAAGTGCAGCGCGGACGCGCCATGTGGCGTGAATTCACGCACCGAAGCCTCCCATCTAACGCGACTAAATCGCATTAAACGCGAAGAAAGCGTTTGGGCGCAAGCGCGGAGGGGAGGTCGCTCCGCTACGGTGGACCTCTCGGCACCCTTACCCACTCAGAAGACTCGCATCTGGCGCAATTCCGCGGGTTTTGCCGGGTACTGATCCGTCGTCCGGGATCGCAGTCGCCGCGATCCCCTCGACGTTATAACAGCGGGCTGGGCACCAGAAGTGCACGCGAGCGCGGGCGTACGTGGGTGCGCACACGGCGCCCGCGATCGGGCGATCGATGTCCGCGTATTACGATCGCCGCGCCCGGTGCCCGCGCGGCCTCCGGTAGCGTGGCCGCATGGCTGATCGCGAATATGGTTTCCGGACGCGTGCGATCCACGCGGGCAACATCCCCGACTCCGTGACCGGGGCACGCGCACTCCCGATCTACCAGACGAGCGCCTTCGTGTTCGACGACACCGCGGACGCCGCGGCGCGGTTCGCGCTGCAGAAGTATGGCAACATCTACTCGCGCCTGGCCAACCCGACCGTAGCCTCCTTCGAGGAGCGCATCGCGAGCCTCGAAGGCGGCCTGGGCGCGGTCGCGACCGCGAGCGGCCTGAGCGCGCAGTACATCACCTTCGCGTCCCTCGCCGGCGCCGGCGACCACATCGTGGCGTCCGCGAACCTCTACGGAGGATCGATCACCCAGCTGGATGTCACGCTCCGCCGATTCGGCATCGACACGACCTTCGTCCAGAGCTCGGACCCCACGGACTACGCTGCGGCGATCAACGACCGCACGAAACTCGTCTTCGCCGAGACGATCGCCAACCCGTCCGGCGAGATCGCCGACATCGAGGGCCTGGCGCAGGTGGCCCACGCCGCCGGACTCCCCCTCATCATCGACTCCACCATCGCCACACCGTACCTGAACCGTCCGATCGAGTGGGGGGCCGACATCGTCATCCACTCGGCCACCAAGTTCCTGGGCGGTCACGGCACGACCCTCGGCGGCGTGGTCGTCGAGAGCGGCCGCTTCGACTGGCACACCGACAAATTCCCGCTGTTCGGCGAGCCGGTGCCGTCGTACGGCGGTCTGCAGTGGTCGGGCAACTTCGGCGAGTACGCCTTCCTGACCCGACTGCGCGCCGAGCAGCTGCGCGACATCGGCCCGTCGCTCGCCCCGCACTCGGCGTTCCTCCTCGCCCAGGGCGTCGAGACCCTGCCGTACCGCATCCAGGCCCACGTCGACAACGCGCGCGCCGTCGCCGAATGGCTCGACGCGGACCCGCGCATCGAGAAGGTCTTCTGGGCCGGGCTGCCGGAGCACCCACACCACGATCGCGCGCAGAAGTACCTGCCACAGGGCCCGGGCAGCGTGTTCTCGTTCGTCGTCACGGGCGGCCGGGAGGTCGGCCAGCGTCTGATCGAGTCGCTCAACCTGGCGAGCCACCTGGCGAACATCGGCGACGCGAAGACGCTGGTGATCCACCCGGCATCGACGACCCACGCGCAGCTGACCGAGCAGCAGCTCCTCGACGCCGGCGTGCTCCCCGGTGTCGTGCGCATCAGCGTCGGCATCGAAGACGTCGACGACATCATCCACGACCTGGACCAAGCGCTGACCGCAGCGCTGAAGGAGACGGCAGCATGACGACGACGGACCAGGAGACGAACGCCATCGCGGCGGCTCCCACCGGCGCGGACCTCAGCGGCCCGAACCGCACACACCCGGACCAGACCGGCCCGGAGCTCACCCACCCGGATCACATCGATGCCCTCGCAGGCGCCGGCACCGAAGTCACCGACGTGCAGCTCGTGAACGGCCTCAGCTGCTCCGTTCCGGCGGATTCGCCCCTCGCGAAGCTGCTCAAGTCGCAGCGCACCTGGACCGGACCCGACGCCAAGGAACGCTTGCGCATCCTGCGCAGCGCGAAGTCGGTCGCCATCGTCGGGGCGTCGTCCAACCCGACCCGCTCGAGCTACTTCGTGGGAACGTACCTCCTGCAGTCGACCGACTTTCGCGTCTACTTCGTCAATCCGAACGCCGACACGATCCTGGGCCACCCGGCCTACCCCGACCTCGCCTCCCTCCCCGAAGTTCCGGACATCGTGGACGTGTTCCGCCGCCCGAGCGACATCCCGAGCGTGATCGACGAGGCGACCGCACTGGGCGTTCCGACCGTCTGGGTGCAACTCGGCATCTGGAACCAGGAGGCCGCGGAGTACGGAGAGTCGCTCGGCCTCACCGTGGTGATGGACCGCTGCATCAAGATCGAGCACGCCCGCTTTCACGGCGGCCTCCACCTGCTCGGCTTCGACACCGGCCAGATCACGGCACGCAAGACTATCCGCTGACCCCGCCGAACGGCCGACGTAGACGCTCGCCCGGCGCGCGATGATCGCCCGGGAGCGCGGCAATCGCCCGGCACGCGACGATCGCCTCACTCAGCGAGCGTCGACCACCTCCACTCGTCGCACTCGGGCCGCCGGCAGCGCCTCGACGGCGCGCGCGAGCCGGCCGTCGCTCGTCACGAGCGGAGCGGTGAGCAGCTCGGCCAGCGCCACGAACGTCGCGTCGAAGGCGCTCATTCCGGCGCGCAGCTCCCACACGCGGTGCTCGACCGTCTCGAACGGCCACGACTCGATCGGCAGTTCCAGCAGCTCCGCGTAAGCCATCGACGCCTCCGCATCGCTGAGCAGACCGCGCCGGTGCAGCTTTCGCAGAACGTTCGCCGCCTCCGCGAACATCACGTCGGGCGCAGCGAGATCTCGACCTCGCAGCCGCTCGGCTACGGCCCGACCCGTCTCGGCGGGATCGATGAGCAGGTCGACCAGAGCGCTGGTGTCGACGACGACCGTCTCGGGCAGCCCGGCGGCGACGCTGATCACTCGCGGCCTCCCGCGATGATGTCGAGCACGACCTCCCGATCGATCGGGGGAAAGTGCTCGGCCCTGCGCCGGATGCCGTCGAGGACATCGTTTATGGGTCGTTTGCCGGCGAGGCGGGTGAGTTCATGCACGAGATACTCCTGAAGCGAGCGCCCCGATCGCGCCGCGCGCGCCGCGAGCTCGTCGCGGACGTCGTCTGGAACCGAGCGGATTGTGATGGAAATGGGCATGCATGCAGTTTAGCAGCGATGATGGCAATGTGCAGGTTTCCTTTCGATGACGAGGCCGGAGCCCGTGATCGCCGGGCTGGCGATCACCGTGCGTCCATCGTGCTCGATCCAACGGCCTGGCGAGCGCCAGGAGCGGAATTCGTGGATAGCCGAGTCAATCCCCGCGCTGTGGAGGAGCAGCGCGACGACCCAGCTGACCAACCGCCCGACCGATCACGCCCGCGCCACGATGTGAAACACGTGCCAGTGCTTGGGGCCTTCGAACGACATCCCGCGACGGTCGTCCTCCACCAGCCGCAGCACTTCGAGCCCGGTGAGCATCGCCTCCACACCGCCGCGGTCGTGGAAGTTCATGCCCGGCCGCCCGAACCACTCGTCGCGAGGGCCGAACAGCTCCCCCGCGAACAGGCCGCCCGGCTCGATGGCGTCGCGGATGTCGGCCCAGAGGTAGGGGAAGCGCGTCGGGTCGCAGAACGGGAGCGCGAATCCGGCGTAGACCAGATCGGCGCGCGGCAGCTCGCCCAGAGACTCGAAGCGCGCCTGCCTCGTCTCGATTCGGCCGGACGCCTCCGGCACGAGGCCCTCCTTGACGCGGTCATCGACCCCGGGGTCGGAGTCGACCGCCAGCACATGCCACCCGCGCTCCGCGAGCTCGCGCGTCTCGACGCCGTCACCGCAGCCGAGATCGACCGCGAGGCCCGGTTCGCCTTCCCACGCGTCGAGAGCCGCCTCGAACGTGGGGCGCACCCCGCGTCCGCCTTGCTTCTCGTAGAACTGCGACCAGTCGAACGCCATGGGCTGAGCCTACGCGCGGTGCTGTGCGGGAGGCGCTGCCCTGACTCAGATCGGCGAGTGAAAGGCGAACGCCATCGGCGCCCCCTTCTGGCGCAGGTAGCCGCGGACACTGTGCGACAATGGCACACCGTGACTGTCTTCGATCCCCGCCGCAACAGCATCGGCTTCATGCGCCTGGTGATGGCGACCGCTGTCATCGTCTCGCACGCGTGGCCGCTCGGCGGTTTCGGGACCGATCCTGGTCGCGCGAACAACAATATCGGCTTCCTCGCCGTGGAGGGATTCTTCGCGCTGTCCGGCTTCCTCATCACGCGTAGCGGCGAGCGTCTGTCGTCCGGACGGTTCCTGTGGCACCGGCTGCTGCGGATCATGCCCGCTTACTGGGTCTGCCTCGTGGTCATCGTGCTGATCTTCGCCCCGATCGTCTGGCGCGCGTCGCACGGCCTCACGGAGTACCCGACGGCCACCCCCAACCCGATCGGGTTCGTGCTCAACGACTTCCTGCTGTCCAACAACCAGCAGCAGATCGGCGACACGCTCGCCTCCAACCCGTACCCGACCCTGTGGAACGGGCCGATCTACACGCTGCCGTACGAGTTCGCTTGCTACCTGATCATCCTGGCGCTCGCGGCGATGCGCGTGCTCAACCGGCGCGTAGTGACCGTCCTACTGGCGGCCGCGTGGGTGTGGCAGCAGGTCGTCCTCTCCAACGTGCTCGGCGTCACCGACCCGCGTCAGGCGACGCTCACCGTCTGCTTCCTGCTCGGTTCGCTCATCTACCTCTGGAGCGATGTGCTGCTCGAGCGCCGGGTGTCATGGTGGCTGTTCGGGATCTGCCTCGCGGTCGCGGGCGTCACGTACGCGACGGTCGGCTTCCGCCAGGTCGGTGTGCTCGCGTTCGCCTACCTCGTCCTCTGGGCGGGGGCCCGCCTGCCCTTCACGCAGGTCGGCACGAAGCGCGACTTCTCGTATGGTCTCTACATCTACGGCTGGCCCGTGCTGCAGCTCGCGTCGTTCTTCGGGCTCAACGCACTCGGGTTTCCCACCTACCTCGCCGTCGTCCTCGTGGCGTCTGTCAGCCTGGCCGCGGCCTCCTGGTACCTGGTGGAGTCGCGTGCCCTCCGCCTCAAGAACATCTCGGTGCCCGCCTGGCTCGGCGGCTCCCGCTCCGAGCAGAAGGTCGTCCAGATGACTCGACAAGGAGAAATGCTCTGATTTCTCCTGTAATAGCGCTCGGACAGGAGTTCTTCGGGCGCGCGTGGTGAGACCTCCTTTTCAACGCGGCGGTCGGGCGCGGCAGGTCAGGCGCGGCCGGTCAGCCGAGGTCGCGGACAGCGGCGGCGAACGTCGGGCGGTCAACGCCCGCGAGGATCAGGGCGCGCGGCACGGTGCCGAGCTCGAGCCCGAGGATCGCGGTCAGGAGGTCGGCCTCGCCCGAACGCTGGCGGCGATGCGCCGACGCGAGCACCTCGCGCACGGGGCTGCTGCCGTCGCGGGAGAGCGCGAGCAGCAGGTGCTCGGCCTCGACGAGCGTGCAATTGCGGCGTGGGCCTCGGTGACCGAGGCGATCACGACCGGGCGCACCGCCTTGGAGAGCGGCTGGCCCGGGGAGCTGAACGGGCGCCCGAACCCTCCCTACCTCGACAAGCCGGTCGTCGGCACCGGCTTGCTTCGCGATCTGGATTCTCGACGCCGTGGTCGGGGCCGAGCGCGGCGAGCGGTGGGTCGGCACGTCCTGGAGCTGTTCGCGCTGGCCGGGCGGTCCAACTCCCGGCAGGACATCGACGGTCTGAGACGGGCTCCGCTCGCGGCTCGGTGCGCCGGGTGCGAGGAGCGGCTGGGTCGTGCGGAGGCGGCAGTGGCAGCGCTCGGACGCGACGCGGCGGCTGTACGCGGACAGGCGTTGCTGGGCGACGTGCAGCCCTGAAGACGATGGGCGCGGCGTCCCCTCGCGAGAACACACTCGCCGTCATCTATCAGGCGCAGCCACCTTCAGAGCAATCACGCCCTGGATCGATCAGTTGAGAGACACTCCCTAGTAGTACTTGGTTAGGTTGGTCCGGCGCGTTTGCAGTAGGGGCAGTGGCTGAGGAGTCGGATGACCGCGGTTTGGAGTTCGCGGAGGATCTCGTAGAAGCTCAGGCTGCCCCTGCTGCTTTTGGGTCGGCGGCCAGTCGTTGGGTGGTGATGAACAGGTGTGCGGCGGTGACGAGGGTGACGTGGTGGTGCCAGCCGAGCCAGGTGCGGCCCTCGAAGTGGTCCAACCCGAGGCCGTGTTTGAGTTCGCGGTAGTCGTGCTCGATGCGCCATCGGATCTTCCCGAGCCGGACGAGCTCGGTGGTCGGCGTGTCGGGCGGGAGCGTGGAGAGCCAGTAATCGGTGGGCTCGGTGGCGTCGTGGGGCCACTCGATCAACAACCAGCAGTCGGGCAACGACCCGTCTGGGTTGCGGGGCAGGTTTCGGTTCGCGGGACGCACTCGTGTTGCGGCAAACCGGCTGGTCATGGCACCTTTCGACCCTTGCCGCCAGGACGCTTGCTGGAACGCGCCGGCGGGCAGGGCCTCGGCGTAGGCCTTCGCCTGGACCGGGGTGCTCCGGTAACTGGCCGTAGTGAACGGGCGCCCCCGTTTCCCGGTCTGTTCGGGCATCTCGAACCGGGCGGCGGCATCGTGCACGCTCGTCGACGACTTCACCTGCACGATGTAGGGGATCGCTCGTTCGGTCAGGCCGGTGCGGAAGGACCCGATCTCCCCATAGCCGGCATCGCCGACCATCACCGGCGGGCGCAGCCCCCACGAGCCCAGCTCGTCGATCATCTCCAGCGCGAGTTCCCACTTGGCGCGGTGCCGGACGGTGTCCGGGATCTGCGCCTTCACCCGCCGCGCCGCGATCTGCTCAGCGTCCTCGTTCGTATCCGCGCAGGCGTCGTCCCACGACTCTGGCAAGAACAGCCGCCACCCCAGCGGACACGACGCAGCATCGGTGACAGCATGCACGCTGACGCCGATCTGCACGTTCCCGATCTTCCCCAAGGTGCCCGAATACTGGCGGGCGACGCCAGGAGAGGCCGGGCCGTCTTTCACGAACCCGGTGTCATCAACCACCCACGCTTCCGGGCCGATCAGTCCGACGCCCGCACGCGCGAGCTGCCTGCGGACCGGCTCGACCGGCCACCGCGACGAGGACACGAACTGCTGCAACTGCTGATAATCGATCCCCAGCCGCTCACCCATCGACTGCATCGACTTACGCCGACCCTCCAGCATCAGCCCCTGCAAATACAGGCCACCCTTCGACCGCTGATCCTTCCGCGCAAGCGACGCGAAGACCTCGCCCACGAACTCGTCCAACTCCCCGCGCACCCGCTCGATCTCAACCCGATCCACCCCGCGAGATTAACAGCCTCAGCCAAAGTTAACAAGACCTAACCAAGTACTACTAGGCGGGCTTGCGTCCGATGGTGGTGATCATTGCAAGGAGGGCGTCCGACGTCTCGGGAGCATTGAGATATTCGATCGTTGCGTCGATGTCCTCTCGATCGGCCTTGCCTGTCGCGATGATCCTGTCGGCTACATGAACAAAGGTGAAGCTCAACGCTCTGCTCATCGGCGAAGCGCACCCGAGGGTGGGCCAGTACACCTCGTTGCGAATGTCGGTCAGCCCCGCCTTCGCAAAGAGACCGTGATGTCGCAGCCCGAAGGCGGGGTCCGTTCCGATCTCGGCCATGACGTCGAAGAAGGCGTGCGTCACTCTGCTAAAAGGCGGGAACGACACATAGGGGGTTCCCAGATCGGCAGTATCGCTGATCACGAGGTAGCCGCCGGGGCGGAGGATGTCGACGAATCGGGTGAGGATTTCTTCGCGGGAGCGCAGGTTGAGCAGAAGGAAGCGCGCGTGCACGAGGTCGTAGGTGCCCAACGGCAGCGCAGGGTCGGTGATGTCGCCCGAGAGAACATCGACTCCCGCATGCGGGCTCGACTCGAGGCCGCTGGTGTCGAGATCCACCGCCAAGACCCGGCCGGACGGGCCGACTTGGCTCGCCAGCCACCGGGCGATCGAGCCCTTGCCTGCTCCGGCGTCCAGGCAGTGCCATCCCGGCATGGGTCCGACTGCGCCGAGGGCGGCGTGGCTCGCCCCGTCGAAGGTCTCCGACATAGCGTCGAGGCGGTCGCGCTCTGCTTGCGTGCCTGCCAGGAATAACCGCTCACCATACTTCTCTGCCATCGTTCTCTCCGATATCTGCGCATCGTGCCAGGGTGCTGAGGACATCCGCGTCGGGTGTCCCGTGGGGAATGGCCGGCGGCCAGGCGTCTCGTCACCGAGAAGCCATCAGTTTTCCCGCGAACCTACAGCGTGAAGAACCTGGCTATCGGCGGAGACATCCAGCGTGTCCGGCACCTCCCTCGCCCAGTCACCTGAGAGTTCGCCCTCCTGGTACCTGGAGCAGAAGGTCGTCCATATGACTTGACAAGGAGAAATGCTCTGATTTCTCCTGTAATAGCGCTCGGACAGGAGTTCTTCGGGCGCGCGTGGTGAGATCTCCTTTCAACGCGGCGGTCGGGCCCGGCGGTCAGCCGAGGTTGCGGACAGCTGCGGCGACCGTCGGGCGGTCAACGCCCGCGAGCATCAGGGCGCGCGGCACGGTGCCGAGCTCGAGCCCGAGGATCGCGGTCAGGAGGTCGGCCTCGCCCGAACGCTGGCGGCGATGCGCCGACGCGACACGGTGGGCGCGGGTGAGCGCCTCCTTGGCGGACGCGCCCCAGCGCGGGCGGGCGACCCGCGGCGAGGCGACAAGGCGCTCCTCCCCCGGCGGCTCGACGCCGGCCACCCGGAGGCTGGCCTCGCGCTCGGCGAGCAGGGCGGCCTCCACCCCGGCGGGGTCCAGGCCCGCCGACGCGAGCACCTCGCGCACCGGGCTGCTGCCGTCGCGGGAGAGCGCGAGCAGCAGGTGCTCGGCCTCGACGAGCGTGCAGTTGCGGCGCTGGGCCTCGATGACCGAGGCGATCACGACCGAGCGCACCGCCTTGGAGAGCGGCTGGCCCGGGGAGTCGTCGGCGGTTCCTGGAGGGATGTCGGACATGTCGTCTCCTCAGTTCTGGCGGCGGCGCAGGGCGACGCCGGCCGCGGCGACGCGGCGCAGATGTTTCTTGTGCACGGCTTGGCGGGTGACGCCGAGGGCGTCGGCGATCTGGGTCCAGCTCCAGCCGTCGCGGAGGGCGCGTTCGACCTCCGCGTCTTCGAGCCGGTCCGCGAGTTCGCGGAGGGCGACGACGGAGGCGAGGCCATCGGCGACGCCGCCGAGCGGGTCGGGTGCAGGAGTGGCTGGGGCGCTCATAGAGGCAACTATAGTTGCTTAATCCCGTTTGTCAACTCAGGTTGCTCTTCATTCCCGACATTGCCCACGGCGCGTATCCTGACCGGCATGGACATCGGCGTGGGCATGACCGTGTGGCTCGGGGATCGCCCCGGGGTCGTGGTGGAGGGACCGGACGAGGGCGGTCAGTTCCTCATCGAGTACTCGGCCCTCGATGGTGGACTGGAGAGCACGTGGTGCCCACCGGGCGACGCCCGCGTGCATCCCCGTCAAGCCTGAGTTCTACGCACGATATCTGCGCAGATGCTCACTCTGGCGCGCGATTCGCGCGCACACGGCGACGTACACTGATGATGTGACAGCGTACGTCTCCGCCTTCGACCTGTTCTCGATCGGCATCGGCCCCTCGAGCTCGCACACCGTCGGTCCCTTGCGGGCCGCGAAGGCGTTCGCCGACCGGCTCGTCGCCGACGGCCTCCTCGGCCGGGTCGACCAGGTCACCTGCACGCTCTACGGATCCCTCGGGTCCACCGGGATCGGACACGGCACACCGGACGCCGTCGTCGCCGGTCTGCGCGGCAACGAGCCGGAGAGCTGCCGCCCGGAGGACGTGCGCGGCGCCTGGTCCGGCATCGAACCCGGCACGACCCTGCTCCTGGCCGGGCTGCGCGAGATCCCGCTGTCGAAGGACGACATCGACTTCGAGCCGCGCACGCGTCTCCCCGGTCACCCCAACGCGCTCACCCTCCGGGCGTGGGGCCGCTCGGCCGACGGCTCGCGAGAGCCGCTGCCGCTTCTGGAGGAGACGTACTACTCGATCGGTGGGGGCTTCATCCGCCGTGACGGCGAGGAAGCGGACCTCGCGGCCCGGGCCGCCCATCCCCTGCCCTACGATTCGGCAACGGAGCTCCTCGCGATCTGCGAGCGCCTCGACATCCCGATCTGCGAAGTGGCGCGCCGCAACGAGGTCGCCCTGCACGGCGCGGAGGCGACCGACAGGCGTCTCGACCTGATCTGGGAGGCCATGGCCGAGTGCGTCGCGCGTGGCCTCGCCGGCGGTGGCATCCTCCCGGGCGGCCTCGGCGTGAAGCGTCGCGCCGCCGTGATGCGCGAGCACCTCGAGCGCGTGCAGGACGAGCCGGGGCGCGCCACGTCGCTGGAGTGGCTGCACGCCTTCGCGCTGGCGGTCAACGAGGAGAACGCCTCGGGAGGCCGCGTCGTCACCGCGCCGACGAACGGCGCCGCGGGAATCGTTCCGGCCGTCGCGCATTACTACCTCCGCTTCGTCCCCGGGGCCTCGCTCGACGGCATCCGCAAGTACCTCCTGACCGCGACGGCGATCGGGTCGCTGTTCAAGGCGAACGCCTCGATCTCCGGCGCAGAGGGCGGGTGCCAGGCGGAGGTCGGGTCCGCCTGCGCGATGGCCGCCGGCGCGCTCTGCGCCGTGCTCGGCGGGACGCCCAAACAGGTGGAGAACGCGGCGGAGATCGCGATGGAGCACCACCTCGGACTGACCTGCGACCCGGTCGGCGGGCTCGTGCAGATCCCCTGCATCGAGCGCAACGCCATCGCCTCCTCGACCGCGGTCTCGGCGGCCCGGCTCGCATTGCACGGCGACGGATCGCACCTGGTGTCGCTCGACACGGTGATCGAGACGATGCGGCAGACCGGCCTCGACATGTCGACGAAGTACAAGGAGACCAGCGAGGGCGGCCTGGCGGTCAACGTCATCGAGTGCTGAGCGGCAGCTGGGGGCAACGCTTTACGCACGATCGCGCACGTCGTAGGCGACACTCGCACGCTGCCTGCCGCTCAGGCGCCAAGCGTCACGCATTACGCCCGATTGCGCGCCTGGTAGGCGACGTCAGAGGCAGGCTCTAGCGTGGTCGGCATGACCATCACGACCGATCGTTCCGGCCAGGCCAGCCCTGAGACCCTCTCTGCTCGCGACCCCCGCAGCGCTGCGCTCGGTGCTGCGCTCGCTGGCCCGCTCGTGTCGACGCAGTGGCTCTGCGACCACCTGGGCTCCGACGGGCTGGTCGTCGTCGATGCCACGGTCGTGGCCGCCACCGGCCCCGACGGCCGCGTCGGGTACGTGAGTGGAGCGGAGCAGTACCGGGCCGGCCACCTGCCCGGTGCGGTCTTCGCCGACCTGCTCGACCCGTTCAGTGACCCTGCCGCGCGGTTCCCGTTCACCCGTCCGGGAGCCGAGGGGTTCGCGAACGCCGTTGCGGCGCTCGGGGTGGACTCCGAGACGACCATCGTGATCTACGACGCGGCCGTCGGGCAGTGGGCGTCGCGGCTCTGGTGGCTGTTCCGGTCGTTCGGGCACCATCGGGTCGCCGTGCTCGACGGCGGCGTGACCAAGTGGAGCGGCGAGGACCGCCCGCTCGAGTCCGGTGACGTCGTGCCGCGCCCGGTAGGCGACGTCACCGTCACGGAGCTCCCCGGCTTCTGGAGCGACCGGGACGACGTGGCGGCCGTGCTGTCCGGTGACCGCGCCGGCACGCTGGTCTGCGGAACGCCGCCGCGGGACTTCGCAGCTCGGCACCTCCCCGGCAGCGTGAGCGCACCCGCCGTCCGGTTGATGGATCGCGCGACGAACGCCTTCCTGCCCCGCGCCGAGTTGCGCGAGATCTTCGCCGATGTGCTCGCGTCTCCCGACCCGATCGTCGCCTACTGCGGAGGCGGGATCGCCGCTGCGGCGGACGCCCTCGCTCTCGCCCTGCTCGGCCGCGACGATGTGACAGTGTACGACGGCTCGCTCAACGAGTGGACGTCCGACCCGGAGGCTCCGCTCGCCCGCCTCTGATCCGCCAGCCACCGATCCGCCAGACCCTGGTCCGGAGGCGCCATCCGCGGAAGGGCCCAACCTGGGTTTTCTCCGGAATCGGGCACTCGATGGCATGCCGAGACGTAGGCTCGGATCATGACCCTGATGGAGATCCCGTTCCATACTATCGATGGGGCGCCGAGCAGCCTGTCCGACTACGCGGGCAAGGTCATCCTCGTCGTCAACGTCGCCTCGCGCTGCGGACTCGCACCGCAGTACGAGAAGCTCGAGCGGCTGCAGGAGACGTACGGCGACCGCGGCTTCAACGTGATCGGCTTCCCGAGCAACCAGTTCCTCCAGGAGCTGAGCTCGACAGACGCGATCAAGGAGTACTGCTCCACGACGTGGGGCGTGACGTTCCCGATGATGGAGAAGGTTCGGCTGAACGGGCGCAACGCGCACCCGCTCTACGCCGAGCTGACCACCCACCCGGACGTCGACGGCAAGGCTGGCAAGGTCAAGTGGAACTTCGAGAAGTTCGTCATCACGCCGGATGGCGCGGTGCACCGCTTCCGTCCGCAGACCGAACCGGACGACCCGCGAATCATCGGGCTGATCGAGGCGGCGCTTCCGGCGGTCGCCTGACCGCTGCTGCCCGCGTCGGCGCGCGCTGGGCAGACGCGGGATCAGGCGCGCCGGAACCAGCGGCCTCCGACGCGCTCGGTGAGCCGCCACGTGCCTGTCTCGGCGAGCAGCTGGACGGCGGCGACGACGTGCTCGGCGACGCGGAGCGCATCGGTGGCGCGGTCGGCGGTGAACCGCACGGTGAGCCGCGCCTCCCGGCTCACGATGTCGACGCTCGTCGCCTCGACCGTCGCGAGCTCACCCGCTGCGGCGGCAGCCGCGGGCTCGATGGAGGTGGCGGGCACGTCACCGCGCAGCCTCCCGACGGGGATGATCACACGAAACGAAGGCACGCGCCGAGCCTACGGGGCGAAGGCCAACCATGACGTACGCTGACACGGCGGGATCGGAAGGGGGTGCGCTAATGCACACCGAATCACCGGACACACGAGAGCTCTCCATCATCCAGGACGTCGGACTGACGATCGACGAGCTGGAGCACTTCGACAGGATGCTCGACGAGCGACGCCGGGGCGACGTCGCCGTCGCGCAGCGACACGCGGAGGCGCTGGGCAGCCTGCTGTCGTCGCGGTCGGAGTCGACTGCGGACGACGAGCACGACCCGGAAGGGCCGACGCTCAGCTCGGAATGGAGCCGCCTGCAGGCCCTCCGCTCGGAGACCGCCGCGGACATCGCGGCCGTAGACGCCGCTCGCGAGCGCATCCGGGCAGGGCGCTACGGCACGTGCGCTTCGTGCGGCCGCGCGATCGGCGTGCAACGGCTCGAGGCACGTCCGACGACCGAACTCTGCATCGTCTGCGCGATCGCGACTGAGCGCTGACCGCTGCCCGCTGACCTCTGCCCTCGCGTCAGCGAGTCGCGCGGGAGGCACGGTAGACGGCCTCGGTGCGGCTGGAGGCGCCGACCTTGCGCAGAATGCTCGACACGTGCACGCTCGCGGTCTTGGCCGAGATGAACAGCGCCTCGCCGATCTGCTTGTTGCTGAGGCCCTGCTCGATCAGCGCGAGCACCTGCTCCTCGCGCTCGGTGAGCGGCGCCCCGGGGCCGACGGCTGCCGGGCCGTGCCCCGCACGCTTGCTCCGCGACGACGCGAGTGCGGTGGCGGCCTCGGTCAGGAGGCCGAACCCCGAGCGCTCGGCCTCGCCGCGGGCCGCAGCGGCGAGCTGCTCGACCGCGCCGCTGTCGCCGGCGGCCCGAGCGACGCGGGCGGCGCGCACCAGGGCGTACGGGTGGAGGTGCGCGGGCGCCAACGGGGAGGTCGTCGCGGTGACCGCGACCTCCCAGGCAGCACGCGCGGCATCGAAGCGTCCGAGCCCCGATCCGTTCACCGCCCTGTCATCACCGCCTGCGACTCCCGTCGCTGATCCCCCGGCATCCGCTGCGGCCAGCGCCGTCGCGAGCTCGGCGCGGACCACCGGACCCCACGCGACAGCGGTCGGCCAGGTTTCGATGGCGGCAAGCACGGTGTCGAGCCGGGCGGCCTCGTCCGCGACATCGAGAGCAGGACCGTTGGGGCCGTCGGAGGCCCCGGCAGCGCGTGCCGCACGGAACGCGCCGTCGGCGAGAGCCCGCGCAGCGGCAGCGAGCACCGGGAGGTCGGAGGCCGGCAGCCGCCGGTGCGCGTCTGCACGCACCGGTGCGGTCGCCTCCCACGCCCCGAGGTGGTCCCCGCGCGCAATCGCCAGTTCGGCGGCCAGCCGGGCGACGCCCAGCTCGGACTGCACCTCCAGCTCGCCGAGCGTGCGCAGACCGCCGTGCCAGCGGCGCAGCAGGGACTCCGCCGTTTCGAGGTCACCGCGCCACAGCGTGATCCACAGCTTCATGCGCTGCAGATGCGCCCGGAAGCTCGGCGGGGGGTCGAGCGCGAGCGCGGGATCGAGCATGGCCTCGGCGCGATCGAGTTCGCCGAGCGCGAGCAGCGGCTCGACCGTGTTCGACGAGAGGATGACGCCGGACGTGCGCTCCACGCCCCGGGCACGCGCCTCGCGGGCACCGCGTTCGGCGAGCCGAACGGCCTCGTCGTAGCGACCCAGCGTGTTCATCGCGTCGGACGCGTTCACCGCATAGCGCAGCGCCGCTCCCGGATCGTGCGCCGCCAGCCGGCCGGCCTCGTCGAGCTCGGCCAGGCCTCGGTCGATCGAGCCGGCGGCGACCAGCGAGCTGCCGCGGATGTTGTGCGCGACCGAGCGCAGGGCCTCGGAGCCGCTGCCCGCTTCGTCGATGGCCTGCGAGGTGAGCATGACCGCCTCGTCGAAGCGAGCGGCGAGCATGTAACGGGCGGCGAGCTCGGTGAGCAGTTGCGGCCGCAGGCCGTCGCCGGCCGGAAGCGACTCGGGAGGCACCTCCTCGAGTGCACGCTGAAACAGCTCGATGACGCCCGGCCGGTTGAGGTTCATCAGGTATTGCGCTTTGTCGCGCAGGAGGCGCGCGTGCCGGGCGGGAGGGAGGTCGCCCGCCGAATCGAGGGCTGCGTTCACCATTGCGAGGGCGCGCTCGTTGTCTCCCGCGTTGCGGAGCGCCGAGGCGGTGCGCGACAACAGTTCGGTGCGGCTGGTGACGCCGAGCGCACGCGTGCTGAGCTCTGGGGCGTCCGTCACGCTGTCCCACAGCTCGAGAGCCCGGTCGCCCATCGCGGCGGCGGTCGCGTAGGCGTACGAGCGCCTGGCCTCCTCCATCGCCTCCAGCGATGCGATGAACGCGCGCCTCAGGTCGTGCGCCGCGAGCCAATGGGTGGAGAGCTGCGTGGCGGAGCGCTGCGGGCTGGCCTCCAACGCCTCCGCGAAACGCCGGTGGTACCGGCTGCGCTCGCCCGGGAGCAGGTCGGCGTGGATGGCCTCGCGAACGAGCGCGTGACGGAACGTGTACTCGGTGGTGGCCGCCGCGAGCACGTTGGCGACGACGGCTTCGCGGGCGGCGGCGTCGAGTTCGTCGGCAGTTCCGTCGAAGACCGCGCTCAGCAGTTCGTGGTCGACGCAGACTCCGCCGGCCGACACCAGGCGCAGCAGCTGCTGGGTCGGCTCGCTGAGCTTCTCGAACCGCGCCAGGAGGAGCTCGCGCAGCGTCTCGGGGAGGTCTTCGCCCGTGGCGAGGCCGTCGATGCCGATCAGCTCCTCGACGAAGAACGGAACACCCTCGCTCATCTCGTAGACGCGGTCGACCGTCGCGGCATCGGGCTCGCACCCGAGCAGACGGGCGATCAGCGCCTCCACCTGGTCGCGGCCGAGCCGGGAGAGCTCCCACCGGGTCAGGCGGCGCGTGCGGTCCAGCTCGGCGAGGTACGACCGCAGCGGGTGGCCCCGCCCGACCTCGTCGCTGCGGTAGCTGAGCAGCACGAGAATGCGCCCGCGCTCGGCCATCCGCACGATGAAGCGGAGGAGCTCGAGGGTCGCGGTGTCAGCCCAGTGGATGTCTTCGACGGCGAGCACGAGCGGCTTCTCGGCCGAGAGCGTCTCGAGCAGGACCGTGACGAGCTCGTAGAGACGTTCGGCGCCGGTGCGGGCGGGCACGGCAGAGTCGTCGGCGAGCTCGGGCAGCAGCACGGGAAGCACACCGGCCCCGTGCCCGGCGGCGGCGAGCACCGTGTCGAGCCCGCGCAGCTCGATGAGCCGACGCAGGATGCTCGCGAAGGGCGCGTACGGCGCGCCGTCGTTGCCGAGGTCGACGCAGCGACCGAGGAGCACCGTGGCGGATTCCTCGGCCTCGGCGAGGAACTCTGCGAGCAGCCGGGACTTGCCGATGCCCGCCTCTCCACCGATGACCACGGCACGCAGACCACCGCTCTGCGCGACGGCGCTGAGTTCGTCACGCAACGCCTCGAGATCGGACTCGCGCCCGATCATCGTGGGGCTGGACGCCGGTGATCGCATGGCCTCATCGTGCCACGCACCACCGACATCCTCACCCCTCCAATTCCCGGCTTCGCGCAGGGCAGAACCGCTGTCATCGCCGGGCGTGAGCGAGCTCCCGCACCGGCTCGGCGACGGCCTCCTCGAGCGGCTGCCCGACGGGCTCCGCCGTGGGCTCGGCCGCCGACGCGATCGGCTTCGCGGCCCCTTCGCGGGCCGCCGCTGCGTGCCGGTGCATGCCCCGGGCAGCGCGCTCAGCAGCGCGCTCAGCAGCGCGCTCAGCCCGGCGCTCCGCGCGCTGCTCACGGCCGCGGCGCATCAGCTCGCGCTCCTGCTCGGCCCTGCGGGCGTCCCCCTCGAACACCCGACCGGCGACGAACTCCTCGGACAGCATCATGATCCTCACCCTTCGTTCCACTGCTTTCTGCGACTCCCTCAGACTCGTCGCTAAGGACCCCCTCCCACATCGGGAAGATGCCCTATTCCGGCCGGCTCCCGCCTCAGATCGTGGCCCTCCGCCTCAGACCCCACCGCAGACACCGGGGGTCGACACACTGCCGCGGCGGGAGCAAGCTGACGTCATGGCAACGGTCAACGAGCTCCAGCCTCCCTATCGCGTCGGCTACTTCGTCGGCAGCCTCTCCTCGGCCTCCATCAACCGGAGGCTTTCGAAGGCCCTCCTCCGTCTCGCCCCCGACGAGCTCGTGTTCACCGAGATCGAGATCGGGAACCTCCCGCTCTACAACCGCGACTTCGACGGCGCCTTCCCGCAGGTCGCGCGCGACTACAAGGCGTCGATCGCCGCGCGGGAGGCGCTGCTCTTCGTCACGCCCGAGTACAACCGGTCCATCCCGGGCGCCCTCAAGAACGCGATCGACTGGGCCAGTCGGCCCTACGGGGAGAACGTGATCGCCCGCAAGGCGACGGCCGTGATCGGGGCCTCACCCGGAGCGATCGGCACCGCGATCGCGCAACAGCAGCTGCGCAGCGTGCTGAGCTTCCTGCAGGCTCCGCAGATGAACGCGCCGGAGGCCTACATTCAGCTGCGTCCCGGACTGATCGACGACGACGGCACGGTCACCGACGAGCCCACCGAGGCGTTCCTCCGCGGGTTCATGGTGTCGTTCTTCGAGTACATCGAACGCGTGCTGACCGTCGTGCCGTCGCCGCGGTGACAGCGATGCTGCTGAAGGACGCCGAGGCGCCGCGTAGCCTCGGGCTGAACGCGCTCGGACGCGACGGCGACGCGCTCGTCCTGCACGCCGTCGCCGTCGACGGCAGCCACCGGTGGACGCTCGCCGGGCCGCTGCTGAGCATGGACGAGGCGGCCGGGCTGGGGGCATGGCTGGCCGGTCTCCCCGGCGATCTCACGCTCGGCGCCGACGAGTGGACCACGCTCACCTTCCGCTCGCCCGCGCTGTCGCTCGCGGGCCGGCGCGTGCCGGGAGGCTCGGTCGAGCTTCGGGTGTCCGTGCTCGGGATGTCGAGCGGGGACGACAGCTCGCCGCCTCCCGGGCAGCCGCCCCGGACGACCAATGTGGTGCTCGGCCTCCACCTGCCGGCGGCCGCGGTCGAGGAGGCGGCGGTGGCCTTCGTCGAGGAAATCTCCGCACTGCCGCAGTAGACCGGAGCGGCCGGTCAGCGACCTCCCTCGTGCTTGCGGTGCCGCTGCGACACCGCTTGCGGGCCGTACGGGTACACCTCGGTGCGGGGTGCGCTCACCTCGTCGAGGCGGGCGACCTGCTCGTCGCTCAGGACGAGGTCGGCCGCCGCGAGGTTGTCGTCGAGCTGCTCGACGGTGCGCGCGCCCAGGATGACGCTCGTCACGGCGGGGCGGTCGACCAGCCACGCCAGCGCGACCTGCGACATGCTCGACCCGGTCTCTTCGGACACGGCCTGCACGGCGTCGATGACCTCCCAGGTGTGCGGATCGGCATTGCGGGCGGCGAAGGCCTCCATGCCGCGATTCGGGTTCTCGCCCAGGCGGGTCGCGCCGGTCGGCGCTTGGTCGCGGCGGTACTTGCCGCTCAGCCAGCCTCCCGCGAGCGGCGACCAGGGCAGCAGCCCGATGCCGGCGTCCAGCGCCGCGGGCACGATCTCGTGCTCGATGCCGCGCACGAGGAGGCTGTACTGCGGCTGCAGCGTGACCGGCGGAGCGAACCCGTAGCCGTCCGCGACGGCCACGGACTTGGTCAGCTGCCAGCCGAGGTAGTTCGAGAAGCCGTAATAGCCGATCGTGCCGGCCGTGACCGCGTCGTCCAGGAACCGCAGCGTCTCCTCCAGCGGAGTGAGAGCGTCCCAGGCGTGCATCTGGTAGAGGTCGATGTGGTCGACGCCGAGCCGGCGCAGCGAGTCGTCGAGCGCCCTGCGCAGATGGGTGCGTGAGAGGCCGAGGTCGTTCGAGCCCTCGCCCATCGGGAACCGGCCCTTCGTGGCGATGACGATCTGGTCGCGACGGCCGTGGTTGCGGGCGAGCCAGCGGCCGATGATCGACTCGGAGGCGCCGGAGCTGTAGACATCCGCGGTGTCGACGAGGGTCCCGCCGGCGTCCAGATAGCGCTCCAGGATGGCGTGGGAGGTGGCCTCGTCGGCCTCCGCTCCGAAGGTCATCGTGCCGAGCGCGAAGGCCGACACGATCGTTCCGCTGTTTCCGAGAGTCCTGAGGTCCATGGGTTCGACGCTAGCCTCGCGCGCCGATTTCGCCTACCGTTTGCCACCGTGAAGCTGCTGATGCTCTCCGACACGCACGTCCCGAAGCGGGCACGGGCGCTGCCGCCGCAGGTGCTCGCCGCTGTCGACGCCGCCGAGGTCGTGATCCACGCGGGCGACTGGGTCGACGAGGCCACACTCGACCTGCTCGAGGAGCGCTCCCGACGCCTGATCGGGGTGTGGGGCAACAACGACGGGCCCTCGCTGCGGCGGCGGCTGCCGGAGGTCGCGCGCGCGGAGCTCGGGAGCCTACGGTTCGCGGTCGTCCACGAGACCGGGCCGGCTGCCGGGCGCGAGCAGCGCTGCGAGCGCGACTTCCCCGACACGGACGTGCTCGTCTTCGGCCACTCGCACATCCCCTGGGACACCGTCTCGCCGGGCGGGCTCCGCCTCCTGAACCCCGGCTCGCCCACCGACCGCCGCCGTCAGCCCGTGTGCACCTACCTGACGGCGGAGGTCGCGGACGGCCGGGTCGGCGCGGTGCGCCTGGTCGCGCTCCCGCCCCGCTGACGGCGGCGCCGACGTCACGGGAGGGTGAGCAGGCCGTCGACGAGCAGAGCGCGGACGGCGGGCAGGAGGTCGGCGCGCAGCGCGGCCTCGTCGACTTCCAGCAGCTGCGAGAGAGCGCCGACGATCGCGCCGACCCTCAACTCGCCGTCGCACGCGCCGACCAGCGCGGCCAGCCCGGTGCCGGCGGAGACGACGCGGCCGAAGCCGCCGCCCTGCCGCAACAGGATCGCCGTCGGAGCGTCCGCGCCCGGCCACAAGTGCCGCTCCTCGGTGACGTCGGGCGCGACCGTGAGCCGGAGGCCCGCCAACGCGTCGTCGTCGAGCGCGGCCTGGGCGTCGTGCGCGGCCAGGCAGGAGGCGAGATGCACGCCCAGGCCGGCCTCGTTCGCGCCGAGGGAGCCGTGCCTCCGCTCGAAGCGGCGGAGCGTGGGCAGGCCATCCGCGCGCCGCAGGAGAATGTAGCCGAAGCCGACCTCCCGCACGCCCCTCGCCTCGAAATCGTCGAGCCACGCGCCCTCGAGCCTGTCGGACGCCGGCGTACCCTGGCGGGTGCCGCCGTCGCGGATCCACATCTCCGCGTACTGGGCGACGTCCTCGGTGTCGCGCTCGATCACCCAGGCGTCGAGCGGCTGCGCCGAGTCGTCCACCCAGCCGCGCACCCGGTCGAGCGCGTCGCCCGTTCCGCGGTACTCCCAGTTGCCCAGCAGCTGGGCGACGCCGCCCGGGGTCAGGTGCTCACCGCAGCCCGCGACGAACGCGGCCACCAGGGCGTCGCCGACCAGGCCGCCGTCGCGGTACTCGTAGGCGGGCACGCCCTCCACGCGCGGCGTGATGACGAAGGGCGGGTTGGAGACGATGTGGTCGAACGTCTCGCCGGTCACCGGCTCGAACAGACTGCCGAGCCGGAACTCGATCCCCTCGACCTCGTTGAGCTCGACGTTCAGCGCCGCGAGCCGCAGCGCGCGCTCGGAGATGTCGGTCGCGACGACCCGCTCGGCGTGCCGGGAGGCGTGCAGCGCCTGGATGCCGCAGCCCGTTCCGAGGTCGAGAGCGGAGCGCACCGGACGCTGCAGCATCAGGCCGCTGAGGGTCAGGGAGGCGCCGCCGACGCCGAGTACATGGTCTTCCGGCAGGGCACCCCCGAGCGCCAACTCGCCGAGGTCGGACACGATCCACCACTCGGCGGGGCCGACCGAGTCGACGAACGCGTACGGGCGGAGGTCGACCGCCGGGGCGACGGTCTCGCCGTCGCGGACGAGGCCGAGCTCCACAGCACCCGCCAGGCCCAGCGACGG
Organism: Leifsonia sp. McL0607; assembly: GCF_049993355.1. Lineage (GTDB taxonomy): Bacteria > Actinomycetota > Actinomycetes > Actinomycetales > Microbacteriaceae > Leifsonia. Next base: position 374,221 of record NZ_CP188253.1, read on the forward strand.
GAAGGCCGCCTCGGCGTCCCGGCGCGGCACGGGCCTCCCGAGCACGAAGAGCGCGGCGAGCGTGCCCAGCGCGCTGGCTTCGGCCGAGGCGAGCGCCCGTTCGGCCGGCACGCGGCGGCCCCGGAACAGCGCGGCGGACGCCGCCTCCCCCCACAGATCCGTGAGCCCGTCGACGGTGAAGCCGGCGACGCGGAGGTCGGAGCGGAGGGCGGAGACGGCTGCTGAACTCACGGATCCATTCAAGCAGGAGCACAATGGGCGCTGTGACTTCCCGAGAAAGCATCGTGCGCAGGCGAGCCGTGGTGACCGGGATGGTGCAGGGCGTCGGATTCCGGTGGGGCGCCCGCGAGGAGGCGCACCGGCTCGGCGTGGCCGGCTGGGCGCGCAATCGGCTCGACGGCAGCGTCGAAGTGGAGGTGGAGGGCGAGGCCGGGCGCGTCGAGCGCATGATCGCGTGGCTGCGCTCCGGACCTCCCGGCAGTGCGGTCGACAAGGTGCGCGTGTCGGAGGCCGAGCCCGACGGGGATGACGCCTTCCGCATCCGTCAGACCGAATAGCGTGACGCAGGCGGCGCTCTGACGCAGGGCCGCCGCCGAGGGGCACAATGGGGCCATGACCCGCGCAACGCTGCTGACCATCACCGCACCCACCGGCGAGCCCGCTCCCGGTGACCCCGGCTTCGCCCTCGCCGACTTCGACGCGCCGCAGGTGCGCATCACCGATCTCGCCGTGACCCGTGGCGACGGCGTCTTCGAGACCATCGCCGTCATCGACGGCCACCCGCAGGCCCTCGGGCCGCACCTGATGCGTCTCGCGCATTCCGCCGAGCTGCTCGACCTCCCGGCCCCGGCGGAGCACGTCTGGCACGAGGCGGTGCTGGCGGGCATCGCCGACTACCGGTCGCGCAACGGAGAGGGCGGTGAGCTGTTCGCCAAGCTGATCTACACACGCGGCGTCGAGGGCACGGGCTCTCCGAGCGGCTGGATCTTCGTCGACGAGGGCGAGGACTTCACGCAGCAGCGCCTCGGCATCTCGGTCGTCGCTCTCGACCGAGGCCTGCGCCACGACGTCGCCGAGACCTCCCCGTGGCTGCTGGCGGGCGCGAAGAGCCTGTCGTACGCCGTCAACCGCGCGGCCCAGCGGGAGGCCGTCCGTCGCGGCGCCGACGATGTGATCTTCATCAGCTCCGACGGTTACGCGCTGGAGGGGCCGACCTCCAACGTCATCCTGCTGGCCGACGGCGTGGTCCGCACCCCGCAGACCGACCAGGGGATCCTCGCCGGCACCACCCAGGCGGAGGTGTTCGCCTTCTTTCAGGAGCGCGGGTACGCGACGGAGTACCGGCACATCACGAGGGACGAGCTGCAGGCGGCCGATGCCCTCTGGCTGGTCTCCAGCGTGCGGCAGGCGGCGCCGATCACCCGGGTCGACGGTCGTGAGTACCCGGTGGACGCGGAGCTGACGGCCGAGTTGAACCGGTACCTGCTGTCGCGGACGCACTGAGTCCCGTCGTCGCTTGCGGCGGAGGCCCGAGCGGACACGCGGGTGGCGGGTGCGTAACGACGGAGATCGCGGGCGAGACCGCGTGGATCTCCGTCATTGGCGACGGGTGTGCGGCGGCCGTGAGCACCACCTGTCCACCCGGCAGTGGACCCTGCGTTACACCCCGATTCGCGGGTGCATGCATTTGCAGCCTAGGCTGTACGAACCGTACCGGCGACGACGCCGGGGCCGCCGCAGGGGAAGGGAGGTCGACGTGGACGAGCAGGTCCCGAGGAGCATCGAAGTGCTGCGTCAGCAGGCGCGCGACGAGTTGGCTGCGATCATCGAGCACCGGTGCCGCGCGGGCGAGGACCCTTGGCATTTCATCCCCGACCTCCCGAGCGTCGACGAGCAGGTGGTCATCTCGCTGCGCGCCGTGGCGATCGAGGAGTTCGATCTGGCCGAGGAGCAGTCCAGGGCGCACCACCCCGCGGCCGGGCGCGACACGTACACGCGGTTCGAGTACGGCGTGCTCCGCCGCATCGCCCTGGCGCATCCCGAACTGAGCGAAGCCGTGTGGGGAATGCTCGACAAGGTCGAGCGCCCGTAGTAGACCTGGCGGCATGGGGATCGTCACCGCAGATATCGCCGTGTCGCTCGACGGCTTCGCCGCCGGGCCCAACCAGTCGCTCGAGAACCCGCTGGGCGAGAACGGGATCGAGCGACTGCACACCTGGATGTTCGAGTACGCCGATGAGCACGTCGAGGAGATCGCCGCGATCACGGCGGCCGGCGCCTACGTGATGGGCCGCAACATGTTCGGCCCGGTCCGCGGCAACTGGCCGACCGGCGGTGATCTGTCCGACTGGCGCGGCTGGTGGGGCGAGGATCCTCCGTATCACGCGCCGGTGTTCGTCCTGACGCACTATGCGCGGGAGCCGCTGGCGATGGAGGGCGGCACGACCTTCGAGTTCGTCACCGACGGCATCCACTCGGCCGCAGAACAGGCACGCGCCGTCGCCGGGGAGGCGGACGTCGCGATCGCCGGAGGCGCGGAGACGCTCAACCAGGCGCTCTGGGCGGGCATCGTCGACGAGCTGCGGCTGCACGTGGTGCCGATTACGCTCGGGGCCGGCGAGCGCGTGTTCGACCGGGTGCCTCCACTCCAACTGGAACTGCTGCGGTCGCGCGTCACCCCGCAGGTCGCACACCTGACCTATCGCGTCGTGCGCTGAGCTCAGCTCAAACCGGCCGGCGAGGTGACGGGCAACCGGCAGACGAAGTCCCTGCAGAGGTACGCCGTCGGGAGGCCGTCCCGCGCCTCCCGGCGTTCGAACAACTCGAAGCCGGCCTCCGCAAGGGCGACAGCCGCCGGTTCGTCGACGATGCCCACCACATCGGCGGGATGGCAGCGGGCGGCCGCGACGAGCCCGTCCGGATCGCTGTCGACGTCGGGCTGCGACTGCGGTCGCACCACCACCAGCTGACGCGCTTCACCGTCCAGTCGGGACATCAGCGCCAGTGCCGCCCCGAACGCGCTCGGGACGCTCACGGCCGGCCCGGCGACGAGCCGCATGGCCTCCCGGGCTGCCCGCTCGTAGCGTCGGCTCGCGGTCATCAGGAACAGGGTGTGCGCCGCCGTCGCCATCGCAGTGAGCCCCGACGGGTACGCGCCCTCCGACGGGTCGACCCGCGCCGCGAGGCCGGTCCACTGCAGCACGGAGTCGCCGCCACCCGGCACTCCGAACGGGCAGTCGTCGCCGCGCTCGGCCTCCAGACACAGGTCGACGAGATCGCGCGCATCCGACGCGGACTGGACATCACCGGCAGCGAGGGCGAACTCCAGTAGGCCGCAAGCCAGGCCTCCGTAATCTTCGAGCGTGGCGACCGCGTCGGAGACCCGGCCGGCCACCGACGCGCGCCCGAGAGTGCCGTCGGGGCGGCGGTGGGTCTCGAGCATGAGGCGCGCGGCCTCCCCCGCCGCGGCGATCCATGCCGGCCGGTCCAGGATGCGCCCCGCGCGGGCCAGCGCGCCGATCGCGAAGCCGTTCCAGCCGGTCAGCACCTTGTCGTCGAGCGCAGGAGGCCGCAGCCGCGCGCGCTCCTGCGCCGGCACGCGATAGTACGCGCCCGCCACGCGGGTGCCGTCGATCTCGCTCTCCGAGTCCTGCGCCGAGGCGAAACCGCCGTCGGGCTGGCGCAGCACGCCGAGCAGGAACGCGGCGACGCCCTCGGCCGTCTCTCGCGCCCGGTCGTCTCCGGTCTGCGACCAGGCGGCCGCGTACGCGTCGAGCAGCTGCGCATTGTCGTACAGCATGCGCTCGTAATGCGGGTCGCTCCAGTCGCGCCGGGTTGCGTAACGGAAGAAGCCGCCGTCGATCGGGTCGCGCAGCGGCGACTCCGCCATCTGTCGCAGGGTGCGGTGGGCGAGCGCACGGCCGGCCTCCCGTTCGAGCAGGAAGCCCAGCGCCGGGGCGACCGGGAACTTCGGTGCAGCGCCGAAGCCGCCGAACTGCGGGTCCTCGGTCTCCGCGAGGCGCTCGACGGCCGTGTCGAGCTGCCGCTGGTCGGGGAGGTCGGAGGCCGTGGTCGACCGGGCGGCCGCTGCAGCGAGTGCCTCCCCCACCAGGCCGGCGTCGGCCTCCAACTCGGCGCGCCGATTCGCCCAGGCGTCGGCGACAGCGTCGAGGATCTGGAGGAACGAGGCCCGGCCTCCGGTCGCCACCGGCGGGAAGTAGGTGCCGGCGAAGAACGCGCCACCGGTCGGCGTGGCGAACACGGTCAACGGCCAGCCGAGGCCGTCGGTGAAGGCGCTCGCCGCCGACAGGTAGGCGGCGTCGACGTCGGGATGCTCCTCGCGGTCGACCTTGATCGAGACGAAGCGCTCGTTGAGCCGCGCTGCGATCGCCGGGTCGCTGAAGCTCTCCCTGGCCATCACGTGGCACCAGTGGCAGGTCGCGTAGCCGATCGAGATCAGCAGCGGCACGTCGCGGCGGCGGGCCTCGGCGAACGCCTCCGGACCCCACGGGAACCAGTCGACCGGGTTGTCGGCATGCGCGCGCAGGTATGGGCTGATCGCGTCCCCGAGCCGATTCGTCATGCGCTCACCCTACGACCGCGCTTGCTAAGCTGGTCAATATGGTTGCACACGCAAATACCCCGCTCCTAACTCTGAACAACGGCATCACCATCCCGCAGTTGGGCTTCGGCGTCTTCAGGGTCGACCCGGCCGAGACGACCGGCATCGTCACCGACGCACTCGAAGTGGGCTACCGCCACATCGACACGGCCGCCATCTACGGCAACGAGGAGGGAGTGGGCGCCGCGCTCGCTTCCTCCGGCATCGCCCGCGACGAGCTGTTCGTCACCACCAAACTCTGGAACGACCGCCAATCCGACGCCGAGGCCGCGTTCGACGAGTCGCTCGCGAAGCTCGGTCTCGACTACGTCGACCTCTACCTCATCCACTGGCCGACCCCGCAGAAGGACACCTTCGTGGAGGCCTGGCACTCGCTCGAGAAGATCTACGCGACGGGCCGCGCCAAGGCTATCGGCGTCTCCAACTTCCTGGTGCCGCACCTGACCAAGCTGCTTGCGAACAGCGACGTCGTGCCCGCGGTCAACCAGATCGAGCTGCACCCGGCGCACCAACAGCCCGAGGTCACCGCGTTCTCGCGCGAGCACGGCATCGCGATCGAGGCGTGGGGTCCGCTCGGCCAGGGCAAATACCCGCTGTTCGAGGCCCCGGAGGTCGCCGGTCCGGCGACCGCGCACGGCAAGACGCCGGCCCAGGTCGTCATCCGCTGGCACCTCCAGACCGGCAACATCGTCTTCCCCAAGTCGAACCGACGCGAGCGCATGGCCGAGAACTTCGACGTGTTCGACTTCGAGCTGAGCGCCGACGAGGTCGCCGCGATCTCGGCGATGGAGCGCGAGGGCCGCGTGAGCGCGCACCCAGACGAGGTCAACTGACGCTGCCGTTCTCGGCACACGCGGGGCGCGGAGGCAAGTCCTCCGCGCCCCGCCTGCTTCATGCCGAGCAGTGTTCTTGGGCCTTGTCGTCCTCGCTATAAAGTGTGATATGGATTACAGTCAGATATCGAGAGTGCAATTCGGACCATGGGGATTGGGGTGCCGATGGGCAAGCTGCTCGCTCGACTGATGGTTGTCGTAGTCGCATTGGGCGCGTTCGCGGGGGCGTTGTCGGTCACCGGGCCGGCGAACGCCGTAGAAGATCCCAATGATCCGACTTATCCGGTGCGGGTACCCTCCTCCATGGAGGCTCCCGTCGTCGTGTGGCGATTCGACAACCGACCACCGGGCCTGGTCTTCCCGAACGGTTTCACCATCCAGGGTGGGATGCAGAACGTCCTGGCCCATGCCAGCGGTTTCACCTTCGACACGAACTACGTCGCCACCACGGGGAACCCCGATCGGCTGCGCGATTTCGTCACGACCATCGCCACTGGCCCCACGATCTGGCTGTACGAGATCCGGGCAACGCAGAACTTCTACAACGTCACCGGCACACTGGACTACCTCATCGATATGCCGAACCCGCCGGGGATCATCGCTGAAGAGGCACGCGACACCCGCGAACTCGGCGCCAATGCGCAGGAGTGGGCGTCGCTGGGCTCCATTCCCACGGGACAGATCATTCGGGCGACAATGCTCACGCTCAGCGACCTGGACCTGCCGGAGAATCAACACCGCCCGCTCCGCGACCTCACGACCAATCCGGTGCCCAACCCCGCTTATGTGTCAGATCTGACGACCGCGAATCCGTACGTCATCACCAATCCGCGGTTCAACGGTCTCAACACTCCTCATCGCTCCTACCTCTGGGGCGAGTCCTGCGATTCGACCCCCTCCTTCTCCGCACGATCTCAGAATGGTCGATGCCAGCTGGGCAGTTTCCGGCTGACACCGCTCCCCGATCCCTGGAACGGCAAATCGTTCGCGATCCGACCGAAGCTCTTCTACAACAGGGCGTTGGACATGAACCGGTCGGTGACCACCTGGCCCGCGGATGAGAACGCCCACCAGATCTTCATCCCCGAGAGTGACAGTGCCGACCCGAGCTACTACCGCCTCAAGAACGTCAGTACCAACCAATATCTGATACATGATGGCTCAAACCTCAGCGGAACTGTCTTCAGTAACTCGAGTCGCGCACTATGGAGGTTCGATCGCCAGGCCAATGGCTGGTATCGAATCGTGAGCAAAGACTCCTCGCTCGTATTGACCCGGCCGTCCACGGACTCGACGGACGTGTTCGTCACCTTCCCTCCCAAGATGCAACGGGATGCCGACGAGTGGGCGATCGCTCCGATCGGCGGCATTCCGATGCCTCACGAGCGCATCGCGCCGCACCTTCAGCCGTCTCACGTCCTCGGAGCAGTGAATGGCACGCAGCCGGGATCGTCGGTTACGCTTCAGGCCCCCCATAACAACCCTGGCTTTGCGCAACGGTGGTTCTACGACTACAACCCGAACCGCGGCGCATACCTCATCGGAAACACCGCGAGCAAAACGGCACCGGACCGGTGGTTCGCGCTCGCTCGAAGAAGCACGACGAACGCGAGCAAAGTCGAGCTATGGGACGGCGGGTATGCCGATCAATCGTGGATCATCAGGCAGAATTCTCTGGGCTTCTATGAATTCCTCAATTACGAGATGACGAAGTCCGCCGATGGAATGAGCGTGACCATTTACACTCTCGAACTCCCGGGTTCCGACACCTCGCTCGGTACCGTTGTCGCCGCGCAGCCCTATGACGGCGGCGCGAATCAGCAATGGCAGCCCTGCACAATGCACTATTTCTACTCCACGACGTGCACCCAGTAGAGGAGGGGTGAACGTCGGAAACTGCCGACGCAGCCGCGCTTCCTGCGCATCGCGGCTAGGCTCGCACCGTGAGAATCACGTCGATCACGGGGAAGATCATCTACGTCGTGGGCGCCTTCGGCCTGATCCTGGCGCTCAACTTCTTCGTGATCGACCGGCTGGTCAACGCGGCGCTGGATGTGCTGATCGTCGCCGTCCTCAACGTCGCCTACGTTCTCGTCGGCACGCGCTCGTTCCGCGGCAGTGACGAGAACCGGGAGGATCCGCGTCCGTGGTGGCGCGCCACCGCACGGCCCGCGGCCGGCTTCTGGCTGGGCGGGGTGCTCGCGATCCTCGCTTTCATCTCGTGCGTCGGCGCGCTCGCAAGCAAGCCGGAGTCGGCGTTCGTCCCCGCCATCGCCTGCCTCAGCTACGCGCTGCTCGCCGCGTACTACCTGAACTCGTCGTACCGCCTCCGCACCCTCGATACCGCATAGGTGGTTCAGATCTCAGATTTCAGATCTCAACTAGTATTGCGCCCATGGTCTCCTGGGTCATCGGCGTTGCCGCTCTCGTCCTTGCGTGCTCATTGCTGGGGAGCGCGCTCGTTGCGATAGCGCGCAGAGTGACGTTTCCTCGCATGCGGCCCCCGCTGAACGTCACCGTGTCGCGCGACTGCTCCTGGATCGAACTGGACGACACGGAACGGACGCGTACGCCCGGTCGCTATGGCTTCTGGTTCGCTGACGACTCGCACGCGGTCGTGGGCGACGTCGTAGCCGAGGCGTCGGCGGCGAACCGGATCCGGAGGGCGATCCTGACGTCGACGGGGCTCATACCGTCAGGACCGACGACCGGACGCTTGACGGGGCACGTCTACCCTGCTCCGTCCGCGCTGCCCTTCGACTGGAACGAGATCGACGTCCCGTCGCCGCTCGGCCCCTGCCCGGCTTGGGTCTTTCCCGCCGCGGAGGACAGCGGCGTCTGGGCGATCCACATCCACGGGCGTTCCACCACCCGGGTGACCACCTTGCGCGGGGTCCCCGTCGCGCACCGACTGGGATTCACGTCGCTCGTGGTGTCCTATCGCGGCGACGGTGAGGCCCCGACCGACCCGACGGCTGCCTCCGGTCTCGGCACGACGGAATGGCAGGACGTCGCGAGCGCCATCGACGTCGCCGTGTCGAACGGCGCTCGGTCGATCGTCCTCTTCGGCTGGTCGCTCGGCGGCGCAATCGCTCTGCGCGCTGCCGAGCGAACCGGCCACCGCGAGCTGATCGAGGGTATCGTCCTCGTCGGTCCACTCACGAGTTGGTCGGCAGCGATCGGGCACGCCGCGCGGCACATGCGGCTCCCCCGCGGGCTCGGCCGGCTTCTCGTCGGAATGCTGTCTACCGGCGCGGGCGCACGCCTGGCCGGCGCAGATGAGCCCTATCGTCTCGAAGAGCTCGATTGGACCGCTGCACGATCCCGCCTGACGCACCCCACGCTCGTCCTGCACAATCGGGGGGATGCTGAAGTCCCCTTCGAATCCTCGCTGGAGTTCGCTCGCCGGCACCCGGGAAAGGTCGACGTCGTCGAGTTCCCGCCGACCGCGCACTGCATGGAGTGGAACGCCGAACCGGCGAAGTTCGAAGCCGCGATAGTCGAATGGTGGGCGCGCGCCCGACGGCTGTCGAAGGGCACGTAACCGCCCCTATTCCGCGTTTTTAGGGGCGTGTGCGTGCCCCTCGGCGCTGGAGCCGGGGCTCAGCCGACAGGGGACTGCTCCTCGAAGCGCACGACGAGCTCGCGTTTGAGCACTTTGCCGCTCGGGCCGAGCGGCAGAACCTCCAGGATCTCCACCCGGCGCGGGAACTTGTAGGCTGCGACGCGCTCCTGCGCGTACCCGACGAGCTCGTCCGGGGAGGCCTCCATGCCGGGCATCAGCGTCACCGCGGCCATGATCTCTTGGCCATGCGTCTCGTGCGCGACGCCGAACACCGCGACGAGCGCGACGGCGGGGTGCGTCGACAGCACCTCCTCCACCTCCCGCGGGTACACGTTGTAGCCGTTGCGCACGATCATGTCCTTCTTGCGGTCGACGATCGTGATGTAGTCGTCGTCGCTCTTGGTCCCCAGGTCGCCGGTGCGGAACCAGCCGTCGACCATCGCCTCGGCGTTCGCCTCCGGGAGGTGAAGGTAGCCCTTCATCAGGTTGTGTCCGCGCACGACGATCTCGCCGAGCTCGCCGCGCGGCAGCAGCCGGATCGCGTCGTCGACCTCCGCGTCGGCGATCTCGACGTCCACGCCCCAGATCGGCTGACCGACGGTGCCGGGGCGCGTCGGCCGCCCGCGGTGGTTGAACGACGCGACGGGCGAGGTCTCGGTGAGGCCATAGCCCTCGTGTACGTCGATGCCGTAGACCTCCTTCATACGCTCGATGACGGCGACGGGGATGGCCGCGCCACCGCTCATGCCGTAGCGCAGCGGCGGCCTCTCGGGGTTGGTCTTTGCCGCCTCCAGCAGCGCGATGTACATCGTGGGCACGCCGGTCATGACCGTGCACTGGTGCGCGTTGAGCAGCTGCAGCGCCGTCGCCGCGTCGAACTTCGGCACCAGGACGACCGCTGCACCGGCACGGAAGCCCATGTTCATGACGCACGTCTGCCCGAACGTGTGGAAGAGCGGGAGGCAGCCGAGGATGCGGTCGGTCGGATACAGGTCGAGGGTGCCGGAGATGAGCACGTTGACCTGCTCGATGAGCGAGAAGTGGCAGCCCTCCGCGCCCTTGGGCTTTCCAGTGGTGCCGCTCGTGTAGAGGATGGTGGCGGTGTCGATCGGGTCGCGGGGCACGTAGCCGACGATGGGCTCCGCCGTCGCCGCCGCATCCTCCAGCCGGGGGAACGGCAACTGCTCGACCAGCTCGTCAGGCACGAGAACCGACAGAGTGTCGACACCGGCGAGCGCCGCACCCGTCGCGCCCTCGGCCAGCAGCGGCGCCGCGCAGATCAGGAGCTTGGAGCCGGAGTCGCGCAGCACGTACTCGATCTCGGCGGCCTTGAGCAATGCGTGGATGGGGACGACGACGGCCCCGAGGGCGAGCACGGCGTAGTACGCCCGCGGAAAGTCGGGCACGTTCGGGATCATGAGCGCGACTTTGTCGCCCGGGCCGACCCCGAGGTCCCGGAGGGCGCCGGCGTAACCGCGCGTCTGATCCCAGAGGTCGCGGTAGGCGATCTCCTGGCCGTTGAAGATCAACGCCACGTTGTCGGGCATCCTGTGCGCGGTCTCGGCCAGGATGCTGGCGACGGACATGGTGGCGTAGCCGTGGGGCATAGGGGGACTCCTTCGTCGTCGTTGACGGACCCGTTGGGGTTGAGGGAAACCTACGTCACGGCGCCCCGCCCCGCAACGCCCCAATTGGCGCGGCGATGTCCCCCATCGCCCGTGCCCCTCAGCGGTCGATTAGACTGGAGGGCTCATGTCCGCATCGGTCGCCCTCCCCCGCATCGTCTTCCCTTCCGAGCTGCCCGTCAGCCAGAAGCGCGACGACATCGCGCGCGCCATCCGCGACAGCCAGGTCGTGATCGTCGCCGGCGAGACCGGCTCGGGCAAGACGACGCAGCTGCCGAAGATCTGCCTCGAACTCGGCCGCGAGAGCATCGGCCACACCCAGCCGCGACGACTGGCCGCCCGGACGATCGCCGAGCGCATCGCCGAAGAGCTCGGCCAGAGCGTCGGCGACCTCGTCGGCTACCAGGTGCGGTTCACCGACCGCGTGTCGAAGGCCACCAGGATCAAGCTGATGACCGACGGCATCCTGCTCAACGAGATCCACCGCGACCGGATGCTGCGGAAGTACGACACGATCATCATCGACGAGGCGCACGAGCGCAGCCTCAACATCGACTTCCTGCTCGGCTACCTGCGCGAGCTGCTGCCGAAGCGACCCGACCTCAAGGTGATCATCACCTCCGCGACCATCGACCCGGCGAGCTTCGCCGCGCACTTCGCGGACCTCCAGGGCACGCCCGCGCCGATCGTGGAGGTCTCCGGCCGCACCTACCCGGTGGACGTCCGCTACCGCCCCCTCGTCGCCGAGGCGATGGAGGCCGACGATGACGAACCGGACCCGGTCCCGGCCGCCGACCGCGACTACCTGCAGGGCATCAACGACGCCCTCGACGAGCTCGCCAGGGAGGCGGCGGGCGACGTCCTCGTGTTCCTCTCGGGCGAGACCGAGATCCGCGACGCCGCCGACGCCATCCGCGGCCGCAACCTCCCAGGCACCGAGGTGCTGCCGCTCTACGGCCGGCTCTCGTCGGCGGAACAGCATCGCGTCTTCCAGCCGTCCGCGATGCCGGGTGTCCGCCGCCGCGTCGTGCTCGCCACGAACGTGGCGGAGACCAGCCTGACGGTGCCGGGCATCAAGTACGTGGTCGACGCCGGAACCGCCCGCATCAGCCGCTACTCCACGCGCGCGAAGGTGCAGCGGCTCCCCATCGAAGCGGTTTCGCAGGCCAGCGCCAACCAGCGGTCCGGCCGCTCCGGCCGCACGAGCGACGGCATCGCCATCCGCCTCTACTCTCAGGAGGACTACGAGAAGCGGCCCGAGTTCACCGAGCCGGAGATCCTGCGCACCAACCTCGCCGCGGTCATCCTGCAGATGATCTCGCTCGGGCTCGGCGACATCGCGGCGTTCCCGTTCCTGACGCCGCCGGACTCGCGGGGCATCAAGGACGGGCTCGATCTGCTGGCCGAGCTCGGCGCGATCACCACGAAGAACGGCGAGAACGCGCTCACGAAGGTGGGAAGGGCGCTCGCGCAGCTCCCGATCGACCCGCGCTTCGCCCGCATGGTGGTCGAGTCCAAGCAGCACAACACCTCCCGCGAGGTCATGGCGATCGTCGCCGGCCTCACCATCCAGGACGTGCGCGAACGCCCCGTCGAGAAGCGCGGCAGCGCCGACGAGAAGCACGCCCGCTTCGTCGACCCCACCAGCGACTTCCTCACCCTGCTCAACCTCTGGAACTACCTGGAGGCACAGCAGAAGGAGCTCTCCTCCAGCGCGTTCCGGAGGCTGTGCAAGGCCGAATACCTCAACTTCCTGCGCGTGCGCGAGTGGCAGGACGTCTACCGGCAACTGCGCCAGCTGGCCCGCCCGCTCGAACTGACGATCGGCGAGCCGTCGGTGAACCCCGACGGCATCCATCGGTCGCTGCTGGCCGGGCTGCTCTCGCACATCGGGCTCAAAGACGCTCGCCAGGGTTCATCGGGGAATGCGGGCGGCAACAAGGGGTTTGCGCGCGGTCCCCGGCAGTCCGAGTACCTCGGCGCCCGGCAGACCCGGTTCGTGATCTTCCCCGGATCCGCCCTGGCCAAGAAGCAACCGACCGCGATCATGTCCGCCGAACTGGTGGAGACCTCCCGGCTCTTCGCGCGGATGAACGCGACCGTCGACCCGGCCTGGGCCGAGCCGATCGCGGGCGACCTCTGCAAGCGGCAGTACAGCGAACCGCACTGGGAGAAGAACCAGGGCGCAGTCGTCGCCTACGAGCGCGTCACGCTGTACGGCGTGCCGATCATCCCGCGGCGCCGCGTGCAGTACGCGCGCATCGACGCCGAGCTGTCGCGCGAACTGTTCATCCGGCACGCGCTCGTCGACGGCGAGTGGGAGTCGCGGCAGGCGTTCGATCGCGCCAACCGAAAACTCCTGGCCGAGCTCCGCGAGCTGGAGGAGCGCACACGCCGCCGCGACATCCGGGGCGGCGACGAGGCCGTCTTCGAGTTCTACGACGCCCGCATCCCCGCCGACGTAGTCTCGACGCGGTCGTTCGAAGGCTGGTGGAAGAAGGCCAGGAACGAGACACCCGACCTCCTGACCATGACCCCGGAGGCGCTGCTCGAGGACGACGCGGCGGGGATCGACGAGGGGGCCTTCCCTCCCGTGTGGCGGCAGGGCGACCAGCGACTCACGCTGCGCTACCGCTTCGAGCCCGGTGCGGAGGACGACGGCGTGACCGTGCAGGTGCCGCTGCCCCTGCTGGCCGGGCTGGTCCCCGACGGCTTCGACTGGCAGGTGCCCGGACTTCGCCAGGACCTCGTGACGGCGATGATCAAGTCACTGCCCAAGGCCATCCGGCGCCAGGTCGTCCCCGCCGCCGACTGGGCCAAGCGTCTGCTCGGCGAGCTGGCGGGCGCGGCCGGCATGGAGGCCCACGACGGCGGCCGACCCGCGGCCTCCCTCGCCGACACCCTGGCGGCGACCATCTCGCGGCAGACCGGCTCCCGGGTCACCGGCGCGGACTTCGACCTCGACCGGCTGCCGGCCCACCTGCGGCCCACGTTCCAGGTGATCGGCGAGCGCGGGCGGCCGCTCGGGAGCGGCAAGGACCTCGCCGCCCTGCAGGAGGGTCTGCGCTCGCGCGCCCGCGACTCGGTCGCGCGCGTCGCAGAGGCGCGCACGCCCGACGCCATCGAACGGTCGGGCCTCACGACCTGGGACCTCGACGAGCTGCCCCGGCACCTCGACTCGACGCAGAAGGGTCCGAACGGCACGACGAACACCATCCGCGCCTACCCGGCGCTCGTCGACGACGGCGCGAGCGTCAGCCTCCGCCTGATGTCCACGCCCACCGAGCAGGCACGCGCCCTGCCGGGTGGAGTGCGGAGGCTGCTGCTGGCGAGCATCCCGTCGCCGGTCGCCTACGTGCAGCAGCACCTCACCGCGAACGAGAAGCTGACGCTCGCCGCCAGCCCGTACCCGAACACCAAGGCGCTGTTCGACGACTGCCTGCTGGCCGTCGTCGACTCGGTGCTCTACCGGATGAAGCCCGACGGCCAGCTCTTCATGCGCGCGGAGTTCGAGGCGGTCCGCGATCGGGTGTCGGGGGTCGTGATGGACTCGATGTTCGACACCGTCGCGCTCGTCACGCGCATCCTCACGACGGCGCGGGCAGCGGAGAAGGCGATCGGCGGCACGACCTCCCTCGCGTACCTCCCCGCGCTCAATGACGCGAAAACGCAGCTCGGCGGCCTCGTCTACTCCGGGTTCGTCTCGGCGACCGGCCTGGAGCAGCTCGCGCACCTCCCCCGTTACCTTTCGGGCATCTCGCAGCGCATGCAGGCACTGGCGACGAACCCGGGCCGCGACCGGGCCTGGCAGACCCAGGTGGAGACCGCGATCGCGCTCTACACGGAGGCCGGCGGCCGCACCCCGCCCGTGCCGCACGCCCCGGAGAACCTCGTGCATGCCCGCTGGATGCTTGAAGAGTTCCGCGTCTCGCTCTTCGCCCAGTCTCTCGGCACCGCCGAAACCGTCTCCCTGCAGCGCATCCGCAAAGTCCTCGCCGGCTGAGGCGGCCGCGAGGAGGCTCACAATCCCTCCGTGACCGGTCACAGCCCGTATTCTGCGCCGCCTTGCCGGGGTCACACCGGGAGGTGGAAGCCTCCGTTGGAGTAGAGGAGCTGCCCGTTCACCCAGCCGCCGGACGGCGACAGCAGGAACGCGACGAGGTCCGCGGTGTCCTGCGGGCGACCCAGGCGACCCAGCGCGGTCTCGGCGACGACCGCCTCCACGAGCTCCGGCGTCATCCAGCCGGTGTCGATCGGGCCCGGGTTGACCAGGTTCGCGGTGATGCCGAGGTGCGCGAGCTCGACGGCCGCAGCGATGACGATGCGGTCGAGCGCGCCCTTGCTGGCGCCGTACGGGAGGTTGTGGGCGGTGTGGTCGCTCGTCAGGGCGACGATGCGGCCGAGAGCCGGGCCGCCCGCCTCCGTCGGCAGTGTCGACGACCCCGCGAACTGCTCGGCGAACGCCTTGATCAACAGCCAGGTGCCGCGCGTGTTCACGGCGAAGTGCGCGTCGAAGGCCTCCACGCTCGTGTCGAGCAGTCCGCTGTCGACCGAGTGGGCGTGGCTGGCGACGAGCGCCTGGACCGGCCCCAAGCCCGCGCGCACCCGCTCGAGCGCCCGCGCGGGCGCCTCCGGGTGCGAGAGATCGACGGCGACCGGCAGCGCACGGGCGCCGAGCGCGCGCAGCTCGTCCGCGAAAGCGTCGTGGGCGCGCTCCTGCGCACCCCACGGCATCGAGGCGTCGTAGTCATCCCAGAAGCCGAAGGCGACGTCCCAGCCGAGGACGGCCTGGTTGCGGGCGATCGCCGCGCCGATCGCGTTCGGGCGGCTCGCCCCCGTGATGAAGACGACGGGACGGGAGGAGCGGGCGTCGTTGTCCATCCGACGATTCTGTCAGACAGTCACGTTCGAGTCCCCAGCTCATGAGCGCGGTTGGAGCTAGACACATCGTTCCACCTTTGGCACAATCCTGTAACGGCGGATATCTCAACCGCTCACGTTATAAATATCGAAGGGTGACCTTATGCGTAAGCTGAAAGCAGGCTTGATCGCTGCGGCTGTCGGAGGATTGATCGGTTGCGTCCAATAGCGTGGTGTACGGATCGGCGGGAAACCGTGTCGTTGTGAGTGTGGCGACGGTCACCGCGTGATCCTTCGAGAGAACTCTTCACATCCGTCTCGAAAGGAACCACGACGATGACCGTCGCACCCCACGATATCGACCCTGCCCGTTTCCTCGAAGAGCACCTCGCGCAGGCGTCTCCGGATCTGCTCCGGGAGATGCTCGGGGCCTTCATCAACCAGTTGCTGTCCGCGGACGCGGACCAGGTCTGCGGCGCCTCCTACGGCACGATCAGCGACGACCGGGTGAACCGTCGTAACGGTTACCGGCACCGCGACTTCGACACCCGGGCCGGCACGCTGGACGTGAAGATCCCGAAGCTGCGCCAAGGCACCTACTTCCCGGAATGGCTGTTGGAACGTCGTCGTCGTGCTGAGGCGGCGCTGACCACAGTCGTCGCCACCAGCTACCTCCTCGGGGTGTCCACCCGCCGGATGGATGATCTGGTGAAGACGCTCGGGATCACCGGGCTGTCCAAGTCGCAGGTGTCGGAGATGACGCGCGATCTCGACGAGCAGGTCACCGCGTTCCGCACCCGCCCGCTGGACGCAGGCCCGTACTCGTTCGTCGCCGCTGACGCGTTGACGATGAAGGTTCGGGAGGGTGGCAGGGTCGTGAAGGTCGCTGTCCTCGTCGCGACGGGCGTGAACGCGGATGGTTACCGCGAGATCCTCGGGCTGCAGGTCAACAGCACCGAGGACGGGGCAGCCTGGCTGACGTTCTGGCGCGACCTCGTCGCGAGAGGCCTGAGCGGGGTCAAGCTCGTCACATCCGACGCACACGCCGGCCTGGTCGCCGCGATCGCAGCGACGGTCGGCGGCAGCTGGCAAAGATGCAGAACCCACTACGCGGCCAACCTGATGAGCGTGACGCCTAAGAGCTCGTGGCCGTGGGTGAAGACGCTGCTGGGCACGGTGTTCGACCAGCCTGACGCCGAATCCGTGCACGCCCAGCTCAACCGCGTCCTCGACACGCTTGAACACAAACTTCCCCGCAGCTTCGAGCACCTCGACGCCGCGCGGGAGGAGATCCTCGCGTTCACCGCGTTCCCCAAATCGATCTGGCGGCAGATCTGGTCGAACAATCCGAACGAACGGCTGAACCGGGAGATCCGCCGCCGCACCGACGTCGTGGGCATTTTCCCGAATCGCGACAGCATCATCCGCCTCGTCGGCGCGGTCCTCGCCGAACAACACGACGAGTGGGCCGAGCAGCGCCGCTACCTCGGCCTCGACGCGCTCACCGCCGCCCGCCGCGTCGGAGAGCCCCACACCGAGGAGGTGATCGAACCCGACCTCCGCTCCCTTACCGCATAAACCCCGAGAACGAAGGATCACACGATCACCGATACACCACCCCCAAGGACTTGACCGATTGATCGCCGTGGGCACGGTGGCACCAGCCTCCGCTGCAACTCCTCACGCCTCGGCGTTCTACTCGACACAGTCGGCGTGCGGAACAGCGATGGCGAGCCAGCAGCGCGCCGGCAGGTATGTCGAAGGGTGCTACTCCACCAACCAGATTCAGGGTCAGTGGTACTTCATCTACTGGACCTGACAGGGCAGGTGGGTGGGGGCTCGGTGACCGAGCTCCCACCCACCTGGCATTTGCGTTGTCACGACGGTGAGTGCAACACCTCTCTCACAGCACCTTCGAGAGAAACGCCTGCGTGCGCCGGTGCTGCGGGTTGGCGAGGACCTCGCGCGGGTCGCCCGACTCCACGACGACGCCGCCGTCCATGAAGACCAGCTCGTCCGCGACCTCGCGGGCGAAGCCCATCTCGTGAGTCACGACGACCATGGTCATGCCGGAGGCCGCCAGTCCCTTCATGACGTCGAGCACTTCGCCGACCAGTTCGGGGTCGAGGGCGGAGGTCGGCTCGTCGAACAGCATCAGCTTGGGGTCCATCGCGAGCGCGCGGGCGATCGCCACGCGCTGCTGCTGGCCTCCGGAGAGCTGGGCCGGATACTGGGCGCCCTTGTCGGCCAGGCCCACGCGCACGAGCAGTTCGTTGCCCCGCTCGACGGCGCGTGCCTTCGGGAGGCCCTTCACCCGGATCGGCGCCTCGATGATGTTCTCGAGCGCCGTCATGTGCGGGAACAGGTTGAACCGCTGGAACACCATGCCGATCTCGCGGCGCTGGCGGGCGGCCTCCTTGGGCTTCAGCTCGTAGAGCTTGTCGCCGTGCTGGCGGTAGCCGACCACCTGGCCGTCGACCGACAGGCGTCCGGCGTCCACCTGCTCCAGGTGGTTGATGCAGCGCAGGAAGGTGGACTTGCCCGAGCCCGACGGGCCGATGATGCAGAGCACCTCCCCCGGCCGCACCGACAGCGAGATCGACTTGAGCACCTCGTTGGAGCCGAAGCTCTTCGAGACGCCCTCGGCGAGGACCATCGGCGTGATGCCGGCCTTCGACGTCGCGTCGCTCATCCCTTGCCTCCCAGTTCGTTGCCGCCGGGTGCGCCCGCCGCGGGAAGTGCGCCGGTCGCGAGCGCCGGCTCCCGGTTGTCGGGTCGCCGCATGTTGACGCCGCGCGAGAACCGTTTCTCGAGGAAGTACTGGCCGATCATCAGGATGGAGGTGAACAGCAGGTACCAGAGCGAAGCGACGATCAGCAGCGGGATCGGCGTATAGGTGACCGCGGAGATGTCGCGGGCGACACCGTAGAGGTCCGTGGTCAGCGGGATCGCCGCGACCAGCGACGTGGTCTTCAGCATCGAGATGACCTCGTTGCCGGTCGGCGGGATGATCACGCGCATGGCCTGCGGGATGACGATGCGGGTCATCGTCTGCCACCACGACATGCCGAGAGCCGTCGCGGCCTCCTCCTGGCCGGTATCGACGGAGAGCAGGCCTGCACGCACGATCTCGGCCATGTACGCGGCCTCGTTGAGCGCCAGGCCGATGATCGCGATGATGAACGCGTTCTGCATGAAGCCGAGGTCGAGAGTCAGACCGAAGTCGGTCCACGGCACACCGAGGAAGACGTGCGGGTAGATCAGCGAGAACAGGCCCCAGAACACCAGCTGCACGTACACAGGCGTGCCACGGAAGATCCAGAGGTAGAGCCAGGCCACCGACTTGACGACCGGGTTCGGCGAGAGTCGCATCACGGCCAGGATCAAGCCAAGGACGACGCCGATGACCATCGAGTAGATCGTCAATTGGAGGGTCACGAGCGCAGCAGCACTGATGCGCTTGTCGAAGACGTACTTGCCCACGTACTGCCAGCCGTAGGCGGAGCGCTGCGAGGCGTCGATGACGAACCAGACGACCAGCAGGACGAGGACGATCGCGATGACGATGCGCCACGGGTGACGCAGCTTGACCGCTTTGATCGGTTCGGACGGCGGGGCGCCGGCCGGCGACGGGACGGATCCCGTCGCCGGACCGGCCGGGTTGCCCTGCGACATCAGGTCAACCCTTCGAGGCCGCGTTGACGTCGGCCTTCGTCACGATTCCGTCGGCCACGCCCCACTTGTCGAGGATCTTCTTGTAGGTGCCGTCGTCGATGAGCGCCTGGATGGTCTTCTGCAGCACCGGGGTCAGCTCGGAGTTCTTGGCGACCGGGATGCCGTAGGGCGCGACGTCGAACGTCTTGCCTGCCGCCTGGAGCTTGCCGCTGGACTTCGAGATCGCGTACAGCGTGACGGGCGAGTCGGCGCTCAGGGCGTCGGCTTTGCCCAGGATGACGGCATTCGTAGCGTCGTCCTGATTGTCGTACCGCAGGACCTGGATCGCCGCCTTGCCAGCGTCGGTGCAGGCCTTCGACTTGTCGGGCACTTCCTGCGTGTCCTCGACGGTCGTCGACTGCACGGCGACTTTGAGCCCGCAGGCGTTGCCGGGGTCGACAGTCTTCCCCTTGGCGGATGCCCACGAGATTCCCGCTGTGTAGTAGTTGACGAAGTCGACCTGCTTCTCGCGCTCGACCGTGTCGGTGAAGGACGACATGCCGAAGTCGTCCTTGCCGCCGGTGACGCTCGGGATGATGTTGTCGAACTTCGCGATCGCGTAGGTGATCTTGACGCCGAGCTTCGCGCCGATGGCATTGGTGAAGTCGACCTCCCAGCCGACGGGGTTGCCATTGTCGTCCTTGTACTCGTTCGGCGGGTACGTGTCGTCCATGCCGACGGTGAGGAGACCGGCCGACTTGATCTTGGAGGGCAGGCTGTTCGCCAAGGTGTCGTCCTTCTTCACGTCGAACGCGGCGCTCGACGCTGAGCCGCTCGAGGAGGGGGTGGAGTTGTCGACACAACCGGAGAGCGCGAGCGCTGCGACGGCGGCGAGGGCGGCCACGGGGGCCACGGATCGGATGCGCATGATGGTAGTTGTCCTTCTTCCTGGTGCAAGGTGTGCAGGAGGGGTAAGGGGAGAATACCCCAGGCCGCATGCAATAGATGCATACTAATTCGCGCGCGAAACGCCGGTTTTCCTGCAAGTTTCGCAGAGATCTCGTCTTTCTTTGCGCGGATTCCGTTGTCTGAGGCCTCCGGGAACCTCGAATGCGCGCGACACGACGCGCCGCGCTAGGGTCGGGTCGTGACCCAACCGCAATCCGGCCTGGCCGAATCGGCCCGCGTGATCGTCACGCGCCCCGACGATCCGTTGGCCGTGCCGCTCGTCGAGGAGCTCTCGCGCGAGTACGACGAGCGCTACGGCTTCAACGACGGCATCCCCTCGTCAGCGGAGCTCTCGCGGTATCCCGCCAGGCGGTTCACCGCGGAGGAGGGCGGCATCTTCCTTCTCCTCGTAGACGCCGCAGGATCGCCGGTCGCCGGCGGTGCCTTCATGCGGGAGAACGAGTCCACGGTCGAGGTCAAGCGGGTCTGGACGCACTCCGGCTACCGGCGCCAGGGGCTCGCCCGACGCGTGATGTCCGAATTGGAGGACGAGGCAGCGCGGCGCGGCATCCAGACGATCGTGCTCACGACGGGCGCACGTCAGCCGGAGGCGGTCGCGCTCTACATCTCGCTCGGATACTCGCCGCTGTTCGACCTCGACGACGACTGGGAGCGCGTGTCGTACCTCGGGTTCCGCAAAGATCTCTGATAGCGGTGTGCTACTGTCCTGAGGCCGGTGTCCGCCGGCTTCAGGGAAGACGCCTCGTTGACCGTTGGATCGCTGTTCGGTCCGGCCACGATCCCGTCGCCTCCTCTGTGTCGATCAGAGGAGCTGCAATGCCCGTGTCCCCACGCGCCGTCGTCTACTGCGAAGGCCTGTTCGGCGAGCCGGACGGCAAGACTGCGAACGGTCTCGTGCGCTCCTCGGAGAGCTACGAGATCGTCGCGGTCATCGACAGCACACGGGCCGGCCAGGACGCCGGCGCGCTGCTCGACGGCGTCGCCAACGCCGTCCCCGTGCTCGCGAGTCTGGCCGAGGTGGTCGATCGCCTCCCCTCCGCGCCTGACGTGCTCATCGTCGGGATGGCTCCGGCGAGCGGCATGCTGTCCCCTGCCGACCGGCTCGTCCTCCTGGACGGCATCTCCCGCGGGCTGGACATCGTGAACGGCCTACACGAGTTCCTCGGCGACGATGCCGAGTTCGCCGCCGCCGCGCTGATCGCCGGTGTCACCATCACGGATGTGCGCCGCCCGAAGCCCACGAAGGACCTCCGGCTGTTCACGGGCCGGATCGCCGAGGTCACGTGCCCGCGCATCGCGGTGCTCGGCACCGACGGCGCCATCGGCAAGCGCACGACGACGACCCTCCTGGTGCAGGCGCTCAACGCCCGCGGGGTGCGAGCCGTCATGGTCGGCACCGGCCAGACGGCCTTGATCCAGGGCGCTCGCTACGGCGTGGCACTGGACGCGACCGTGCCGCAGTTCTGCTCGGGGGAGGTCGAAGGCCAGGTGCTCGACGCTTTCGAGAACGAGAGCCCCGATGTCATCGTCATCGAAGGCCAAGGCGCGCTGAGCCATCCCGCCTACCTGACCTCGGCCTACATCCTGCGCGGCAGCCGGCCGCAGGCCGTCATCGTGCAGCACGCGCCCGCACGTGCGGTCCTGGACGACTTCCCCGCGATCGCGATGCCGTCCGTCGCGAGCGAGATCGCCCTGATCGAGGCCTTCGCCGAGACCAGGGTCATCGGCGTGACGGTCAACCACGAGAACCTGTCCGACAGCCAGCTCGGCGACGCGATCGATCAGCTGGAGCTCGACCTCGGCATCCCGGCCACCGATCCCCTGACCAGGCACCTCGACGAACTGGTCGGTATGGTGCTGCTCGCGTTCCCCGCCCTCGCGGCAATCGCGGTTCCGCTCGCCGCCGCGAACTGACGCGGACGGCCGGGCTTCACGCGGGTTCGACACCGAGACCGACACCGAGCAGACCCGCCGACGCGCGGACGAGATCGTCCGCCGCCCGCCCGTCGAAGCTCGCGCCCAACGCGGCGGCCAGCCTGGCTGTTCCGGCGCCGGACGGAGCGGCGTCGAGCACACCGAGCAGGTCGGCCGCGTGCAGCGCCTCGATCGCGACCACCTCGGCGGTGAGGGCGAGGGACCGCCGCAGGAGCCGCAGCGCCAGTGGCGCGAAGGTGGCGTGGTCCTCGACGCCCGACAACGTCGAGGAGCCCAGCGTCGCCGGCGCGGCCAGCTGACGCACCTCGGCGACGGCGTCGGCGGCCGCATAGAGGAGGAGGCCGGGAACCCGGGTGCGGCCCTCCCGGCGCGCGGGGGCGAGCGCGAGCGACAGCGCGGCCGTGCGACGCTCCGACGCCTCGGCCACGTGGGCCAGCGCCAGACGCAGGTTCTCCAGGGCCAGTGCCAGCGGCAGCGCCTGGAAGTTGCCGCCGGAGACGAGCCGGCCGTTCGGGAGGTCGACGACCGGGTTCTCCGAGCGCGACGCGAGCTCCACCTCCAGCTCGGCGCGCAGCCGGGCGACCGACTCCCGGAGGGCGCCGTGCAGTTGCGGCGCCGTGCGGAACGCCAGCGGGTCCTGCACGCTCACCGCGCGATCGGGAGCCTCGAGGCGGCTGCCGCCCAGCGCGGCGCGGATCGCCTGCGCGGACGCCCGCTGGCCGGAGCCGCCCCTCGCGTCCGCCACGGCGGTCGAGTAGGGGCTGAGGTTGCCGGCCGGTCCCGCCGCGCCGACGGCCTCCAGCGACAGCGCGACGACCAGGTCCGCCGCTTCCGCGAGTTGCCGCGCGGCGACCGCCGCGAGCGAGCCGACTCCGACGCTCAGCGCGTTGGCGCTCAGCGCGGCCACGGCCTCGTGCGGCGCGAACTCGACCGGCTGCAGTCCGGCAT
The DNA here is from genome assembly GCF_049993355.1 of Leifsonia sp. McL0607. Taxonomy (GTDB): domain Bacteria; phylum Actinomycetota; class Actinomycetes; order Actinomycetales; family Microbacteriaceae; genus Leifsonia. The sequence goes on from NZ_CP188253.1 coordinate 397,231, forward strand.
CCGCGAGAGCCTCGGCTGCCGGAACCTCCACGCCGTCTCGGAGGACGACCCCGGTGCCGATGACGACCGCCGCGACCTCCGCGAGCGCTGTCAGATCGGCCGCGCCGATAGAGCCGCGCGACGGGATCCGCGGCGTCACGCGCGCGTTGAGCAGCGCCGCGTACGCGTCCGCGAGCCGCGGCCGTACGCCCGCGCCGCCGCGGGTGAAGCCGGCGAGGCGGGTCGCGACGACGGCACGGGCCTCCACCTCGGTCAGCGGCTCCCCGATGCCGCCGCGATGGTTCGCTATCGTGCGTCGCTGGAAGGCCGCGAGCTCGTCCACCTCCACCGCGTCGTCGCGCCCGGCGCCCAGCCGCCGGTTGAGACCGTAGACCGGCTCCCCCGACTCGATCGCGTGGTCGACGACGGCACGGGAGGCCGCGATCCGCTCGCGCGCGTCCGCGTCGAGCACGACGGGCGCGCCTTCCGCGATCGCGACGATGTCGGAGACGGTCGGAGGCTCCGCACCGAATCGAACGTCACCCGCTGGCCCGGCCATGACGTCAGAAATCGGCCAGGTTGCGGCGGAGGCCGCCGTCGCCGAGCTCCGAGCGCAGCAGCCCGCGTCGGCGGAGGGCCGGCACCAGCGGGTCCAGCGTGCGGTGCACGTTGGCGGGATGAACCTGCCCGGTGAACAGGAACCCGTCGCCGCCCACGGCCTCCCCCAGCTCACCCAGGTGGTCGGCGACCTCGTCGGCGGTGCCGATGATCGCCACGCCGTCCTTCTTGGCCCGGGTCTGCAGGATCTCACGCAGAGTCGACCCCGCCGGGGCGGACGACACGAAGTTGTCCAGCGTGCCGCGGTTGCTGTTCGTGGTGATCTCCGGAAGCGGAGCGTCCAGGTCGAAGGTCTTGAAGTCCACGCCGGTCAGATAGCTGATCGACTGCAGCTGCTCGTCGATGGCCGCCTGGGTGAGCTCGGCGCGCGCGGCACGGACGCTCGCGGTCTCCTCGGCGTTCGCGGTCAGGATCGGCTGCACGACGAACAGGACTTTCACCGCGTCGGCCGGCCGCCCGTTCTCCACGGCGACGGCGCGAATGCTGTCCCGGTAGTCGCGCATCCGCTCCGACGTGGAGGCGAGCGCGAGCACGATATCCGAGTTCTTGCCCGCGAAGTCGCGGCCCCGACCCGACGCGCCAGCCTGCACCATGACCGGCTCCTCGGCGGCCGGCGCGGTGTTCAGCGGTCCGCGCACCCGGAAGAAGCGGCCCTCGTGGTCGATCGTGTGCACCTTGCGGTAGTCGGCGAAGACGCCGCCTGCGACATCCTCCACGACCGCGTCGGGCTCCCAACTGCGCCAGAGCTTGCGGACGACCTCCACCCACTCGTCGGCACGGTCATAGCGCAGGTCGTGCTCCACCTGCTTGTCGAGGCCGTAGTTCTGGGCGGCCAGGTCGGAGCCGCTGGTCACCACATTGAAGCCGAGCCGGCCTCCCGCGAAGTGCTGGAGGGTGCTGAGCAGGCGGGCGGCAGTGAACGGCTCGTAGAAGCTCGCGCTGAGCGTCGGCACGACGCCGAGTCTGCTGGTCGCCCCGAGCAGGTACGGCACGAGCGGCAGCGGGTCGTGCTTGGGCACGAACCGCGCGGCGGCCAGGTTCACCTCGGCCGACCCGCCGTAGGTGTCGGGCACGGCGACGCCGTCCTCGATGATGAACAGATCGAAGCCGGCGCCCTCGAAGGCGCGCGCCGCATCCTGGTAGATGGGAGGCTGCTTCCAGTCGTAGCCGATGCCGTACGTGGGGTCGCCCCAGCCCTGGACGCCGAAGCCGGCGCCGAGGAACCAGCCGAAGTGGAGGAGTGCCATGGATTCTCTCTGTCGCCGGACGCGGCCCGCGTCGCTGAAGGTGTGCGGTGCGCTGACCGCCCGTGAGGAGGTCAGTCGACGCCGACGCCGGCGGCGGTGAGCCAATCGACGTCGTACGCCTTGGTCAGATAGTTCGTTCCGCCGTCCGGAGCGATCGCCACGACGATCGAGCCCGGCGGCGCCTCGCGGGCCACCCGCAGGGCGGCTGCGACGGCGAGCGCCGACGACGGGCCGAGCAGGAGGGCCTCCTCGGCGGCCAGCCGGCGGAGCGTTCGGTACACCACTCCATCCTCGACCGTATGGATCTCGTCCACCACCTCCGGATCGAACGTGACTGGCCAGAAGTCGCGCGGCCACGCGGTGCCGACGCCGTCGACGAGGATGCGACCGGCGGCGCCGCCGCCGTAGGTGGAGCCCGCGGGGTTCGCGCCGTGCACCTCCACCGTCCCTCCGCTGACCTCCTTGAGGTAGCGGCCGGTGCCGCTCACGGTTCCGCCGGTGCCGATGGAGGCGACGAAATGCGTCACGCGGCCGGCCGTCTGCCGCCAGATCTCCGGTCCGGTGCCGCGGTAGTGCGCCTCCGGGTTCGCGGCGTTCGCGAACTGGGCGGGGCGCCACGACCCAGGCGTCTCTGCGGCGATCCGGTCGGCCACGGCCCGCGGATTCGCGGGGTCGTCGGGGCCGACCTCCCAGTCGGCCTCCACCAGCCGGGCGCCGTAGGCGGCGAGCACCTTGCGCTTCTCGTCGGAGATGTCGGCGGCGTGCACGATGACGACGGGGTGACCGGTGAGCCGGCCGATGAGGGCCAGGCCGATGCCGGTGTTGCCGCTGGTCGCCTCCACGATGGTCCCCCCGGGAGCGAGCACTCCCGCCGCCTCGGCCGTGCAGATCATGTTGAGGGCGATGCGGTCCTTCGACGAGCCTCCCGGGTTGCGGCCCTCGAGCTTGACCAGCACGCGGGCCTCGAGGCCGGCCGGAAGCGAGTGCAGCTCGACCACAGGGGTGTTGCCGATCAGCGCCGCCGCCGAGTCGCACACCTCGCCCAGCGGGAGGTTCCCGGGGCCGGAGGAGGGGATCAGGTGGAGTGCGGTCATGCAGGAACGATAGATGTGTCACCCCGGAAACGCACGGGCTGTGTCCACGTGTTACAGCGTGCGGAGGACGCAGGCCAGGCGATGATGGAACCTTTCGGGCCGATCGGACACTAGGAGATATGAACAACGCTGAATCGGAGGAGGCCGACGCCTGGTCCCGGGCGCGGGACGGTGATCCCGACGCGTTCACCTCCCTTTTCGATGTGCATCGCGACCGGGTCTACGGTCACGCGCTGCGACTCGTGCGGCAGCCGCACGATGCCGAGGACGTCACGGCCGTGGTCTTCCTGGAGGCCTGGCGCCGCCGCGACGCGGTACGCGTGCTGGACGGCTCGATCATCGCCTGGCTGCTGGTCACCGCGAACAACACCGTGCGCAACCTTGAGCGCAGCAAGCGCCGCCATCGCGACGCGCTGGCCCGCATGTGGTCCGAGTCCATTCACCAGCCCGATCACGCCGACGGCGTCGCGGACGACCTCGACAACCAGGAACGGGACCGTCGCGTGCGCGATGCGTTCACCACCCTGTCGACCGCCGACCAGAACGTGATCACGCTCTGCGTGCTGGAGGAGCTCCCGCTGGCCGAAGCGGCACGCGCGCTCGGCGTCCCCGTCGGGACGATCAAATCCCGGCTCTCCCGTGCCAAGCGCCGCCTCGGCGACAGGGCGCTGCTCCCCGATCCGAGCCCTGCCTTCGAAGGAGGTGCAGAATGACCGCCACCGGCCCCGCTTTCAACCCGGCGCGCAGTGCAATCCTCCGCGACATCCTCCATGAGACCGTCGCCGAGGCTCGAGCGCGTCCCTCGCGCACGCGCTTCGCCATCGGCGGCCTCGTCGGAGCCGCCGTCCTCCTCGCCGGCGGAACGGCCGCGCTCGCACTCAGCGGTGTCCTGCACTTCGGGTCACCGGAGCGGGCGCCGGCACCGGCACCGGCACCGAGCGTCAGCTCCACACCGACCCCGACGCCCACGCCGACGCCGACGCCGACCAGCCGACCCATCGCCGTCCAGACGACGCCGATCGAGCGGCACGACGTCGACGAGCTCGCGGCATCTCCTTGGACCCTGGACCTTCCTGGTACGGGACGGCAGTGCGAACAGCACCACGTCTACGACGTCGCCGACGGGCTGGCCCTCGTTCAATTGGGCGCCCACGTCGTCGGCGACGGCTCGCCCGATTGCGTGGACGACCTGCAGCACGTCTCCCTGTCCCTCGTGGACACCCGGCGCGGTACGGCCCTCTGGTCGCGCGAGTGGACGTGGCACGCTCAGCCGGTCTACGACGTCGACGTCATCGTGCTGGGCACGTCGGGACGTGTCCTCGTCGCGGATCACGCACTCGGCGGCGGGCCGCACGAGGTCATCGACCTGGCCACCGGGCAGACCCTGGCGGACTTCGCCGGTGAGAAGAGCGACGCAATACTCAATGCCGTGGCGGTGCCGGGCGATTCGGGCGATATCGTCATGACCACGCCGCATACGATCGTTCGGGTCGACCCCCGCGACATGAGCGCGCCTCGCTGGTCGACGAGCATCCCTGGAAAGAGTGCCTCGGTGTATCCGATCAGGAGTGCCACCACGTTCGTTCCGGTCAGCATCGAACTGAACGCTCCTGGTCCCGATGGCGGTCCATATGGCGCAGCGCGCCTCGACCTCCAGACTGGTCGGCTCGACCCCGGATTGAACGTCATCAGGCTGATCCAGGGCGAGTCCACCCTGGCGGAGGTGTCCCAATACGACGCGTTGGGACAGCCCACCGAACTCACCGGTCTCGACTCTTCGGGAGAGGCGGTGTGGACCAAACGGATACCACCGGCCGCGGATGTCTTCGCCGTTCGCACGTTAGCCGGCACCGGGGGCGCGGATCCGCACCTTGCTCACGCGACCGATCTCATCGCCGTGGTGTCCGCATCCGAGCTGACCATCTTCGACGCCGGCTCCGGAGAAGCCCGCTGGTCCGCACCCGCGAGTCGATGCGGCCTGACGGCCGAATATGGTCGACCGGTGCCCCTCGTGGATGTCGTCCTCGACGGTGCACACGACGACCTCATCGTCGTGCACGACGGCATCAAGACCTGCACGTTCGCAGCATCGACGGGGGCGCCTCGACCGCTTCCGGACGTGCCTAGCGGGACAGCGCTCCTGTTCGGACCCGCGAACTCCTACGTAGCCTCGGGCTGGCCGAGTACGACCCTGACGGCTTATGACCGGCGCTCGGGCACCGAGCTGTGGCGCGCAACAGCCACGGGCCCGGGCGAGTGGCTCTTCGCCGGGGGTTACCTGGTACGCCTGGGTGCCGACAGGTTGACCGGGCTGGGCTGATGGGCCCGACTTTCACAAGCGTCGCCGCCGAAGTGCCACGCCCTGATCAAGCGCCGACGGCCACCGGCCGGGCGGGGTCGTTCGACCACGCGGAGAAGGAACCGGGGTAGAGCGCCGGGATGGGCAGGCCCGCGGCCTCCATCGCCAGGGCAGCGTGCGCCGCGGTGACGCCGGAGCCGCAGTAGACACCCGTCCGGGCGTCCGCGTCGACGCCGAGCGCTGCGAAGCGGGCGGCGAGCGCATCCGGCGGCAGCATCCGGCCGTCGGGGGCGATCGTGTCGGCCGTCGGCGCGCTGACAGCGCCGGGGATGTGCCCGGCGCGTGGGTCGACGGGCTCGACCTCCCCGCGGAACCGCTCGCCCGCGCGCGCGTCGAGTAGCACGCCGTGGGCCGCGACGGCCGCAGCGGCGTCCGCATCCAGCATCGGCAGCTGACCGTAAGCGAGGTGGACCGTTCCGGGTGCGATCACGGTCTGCTCCGTCTCGAGCGCTCCCCCGGCCGCGATCCAGGCGCTCAGGCCGCCGTCGAGTACACGCACGTTCTCGAAGCCCGCGTGCCGGAGCAGCCACCAGGCGCGGGCGGCCGAGGTGCCGGAGACATCGTCGTAGACGACCACGGCGTCGCCGTCGTTCAGTCCCCAGCCGCGCGCGGCTGCCTGGAAGTCCGCGATGGCCGGCAGCGGGTGCCGCCCGTCGGTCGGGAGGCCGTGGCCGGCGAGCTCCGTGTCGAGATCGACGTATACCGCCGACGGAATGTGGCCCTTCGCGAACTCGTCAGGGCCGGGAGGACCGCCCAGCTTCCAGCGCACATCGAGCACCCGCAGCGACGACCGCCGCCGGCCGGCCCGGCTCCACAGGGATTCAGCGCCGAGAGCGACGTCCAGCGCGGCGGCGGTGATCAGCGGAGAGTTCCGCATCGTCATATCAGCGACCGCTCGATGCCTTCGCGTTCGACTCGTACGACGTGTTGGTCGACTCGAAGAAGTTGACCAGCTCGAGTGTGTCGTTGGCGGTCGCCATCCACTTGGCCGGGTTGGAGACCTTGTACTCGGCCTCGAAGCCGAGCTCCTCCAGACGGCGGTCGGCCAGGTACTTGACGTACTGGTTGATGTAGTTGGCGTTGAGGCCCAGGATGCCGCCGGGCAGGAGGTCGCGGTTGTACTGCTCCTCCATCTCCACGGCGTCCAGGATCATCTGGCGGATCTCGTTCGCGAACTCCGGCGTCTGCAGGTCGGGGTTCTCCTCCAGTACCGTGAGGATCAGGTTGATGCCGAACTTGAGGTGCAGCGACTCGTCGCGCACCACCCAGTCGATCAGCGACCCGAAGTTGCGCAGCAGGTTGCGCTGGCGGAACGACAGCGCCACCATGAAGCCCGAGTAGAACCAGATCCCCTCGAGGATGACGTTGTACGCCACCAGGTTGCGGATGAAGTCCTGCTTGCCCTCGGTCGTCGTGATGTCGAGCGCCTGCTCGGTCATCCGCTTGATGAAACGGACTTCGAACTCCTCCTTGCGCGCCATCGACGGGATGTCGACGTGGGAGGTGTACGCCTGCTCGCGGTCGATCGGGAACGTCTCGAGCACGTACTCGAACGACATGCAGTGGTTGGCCTCCTCCCACATCTGCTTGGCGAGGTAGAGGTGCGCCTCAGCCGCGTTGATGTAGGGGTACACACCGAACGCCAGAGCCTTGTTGACCAGGAGCTCGTTCGGGTTGAAGTAGCTCATCAAGAAGGTGACCGCGTGACGCTCCTCGTCGGTCATCCGCTTGAAGTCCGCGATGTCCTCACCGAGCTGGATCTCGTTGGGGAACCAGGTGTTCGCGACGGCCTGGTCGTAGAGGTCCATCGCCCACTGGTACTTCACCGGCTTGAGCAGCAGACCCTCTTCGATTCCCGTTCCCAGGATGCCCATCTGTGTGTCTCTTCTCTATCGTCTTCGGCGGCGGGCTACTGGCAGGACTCGCACTGCAGGTCGTCCATGGGGTCGACCGGCACGTAGTACTCCTCGATCGTGGTGCTGTTCATCACTTGTCACCCCCAGCGGCGTTGTTGGAGGTCAGGCCGCCGAAGCCGAACCCGCGGCGGGCGGGAGCGGCCGCGGGAGCGGTCTCGGTGATGACGGGAGCGGCCGCCGGCGCGCCGGCGCCGACCGCCGCGAAGCCCGTGCGGCCTCCCGAGATCTCCTCGGCCTTGTTGACCTTGACGGTCGACTGCTCCGCCTGGTGACGCGGCTTCATGTGCAGGTAGTAGGTGGTCTTGACACCCTTCTCCCACGCGGCGTAGTAGATGTCCATCATGTCGCCGAGATCACGCGTCTCGAGGTACATGTTGCGGCTGATCGCCTGATCGATCCACTTCTGGGCACGCGCCGCTACCTCGATGAACGCGTGGGGCGAGAGCTGGAAGCTGGTCTTGAACGTGGCCTTGACCTCGTCCGGGATCGCGTCGACCCCAGAGATGTCGCCCTGCGAACGCAGGATCGCCTCGCGGACATCCTGCCAGATGCCGCGCTCCTGCAGCGTCTCGACCAGGTTGCGGTTGACCTCGAGGAACTTGCCGGAGGAGGTCGACCTGCTGAAGATCTGCGAGAACTGCGGGTCGAAGCCCGGCGTGGTGCCGGCGACCAGCCCGATGGAGGCCGTGGGGGCGACGGCCATAAGGGTGGCGTTGCGCATGCCGCCCTTGACCTTCTCGCGCAGGCGGTCCCAGTCGAGGCGGATCGTGCGGTCGACCGTGATCGGGACGCCGCGGTCGGCCTCCGTCAGCGCGATCGAGTCGTAGGGAACCAGGCCCTTCGACCAGCGCGAGCCCTCGAAGTTCGGGTACGAGCCGCGCTCCTGCGCCAGGTCGGCGCTCTCGTCGATGGCCGCATACGAGACGTGCTCCATGATCTCGTCGATCAGAGCGTAGGCCTCTTCGCTCTCGTAGCTGAAGCCGAGGCGCTCGACGATGTCGGTGAAGCCCATGACGCCCAGGCCGATCGCGCGGTTCTGCTGGTTGGAGAAGTCGGCCTCGTCGACGCTGGAGACCGTGATGTCAATCAGGTTGTCCAGCTGGCGCACGGCCTGACGGGCGCTCGCCTCGATGCGCTCCCAGTCCATCTTGCCGTCGATCAGGTGACGCGACAGGTTGATGGAGGCCAGGTTGCAGACCGAGACGTTGTCGCGGTCCTGCGGCAGCGTGATCTCGGTGCAGAGGTTGGAGAGGTGGATCGTGCCCGTGTTGTTGTTGAGGGCGCGATTGTTGATGGTGTCCTTCCAGGTCAGCCACGGGTGGCTGGTGGTCTGGAGGCTCATCAGGATGTCCTTGAACTGCGCGCGGGCGCTGATCTTCTTGAACATCCGCAGCTCGCCGGACTCGGCCATGGCCACGTATTCGGCGTAGCGGGCCGAGAACTCCTTGCCGTAAAGCTCGTTGAGGTCGGCTACCTCCAGAGGGTCGAAGAGGTACCAGTCTTCGTCGGTCTGCACGCGCTTCATGAACTCGTCGCTGATCCACACTGCGGTGTTGGCGGTGCGGGTGCGGCGGTAGGGATCGCCGGAGTTCTGGCGGAGGTCGAGGAACTCGGGGAAGTCGAGGTGCCAGTTCTCCATGTAGAAGCAGAGCGCGCCGAACTTCTTGCCGCCGCGGCTCACCGCGCGCAGCACCGAGTCGATCGTGTGCATGAACGGGATCGGACCGGTGGAGGTGGTGTTGTTCGAGCGGATCGGCGAGCCCTGGGCACGCAGCTTGGTGACCGCGAGCCCGATGCCGCCGGTGCCCTTGGTGAGCCACATCACGTCGCGCACCGACTTGGCGATGTGCTCGATGTCGTCCTGCATCTCCATGACGAAGCAGTTGGAGAGCTGCGGATACGCGGTTCCCGCGTTCACGAGCGTGGAGCCCGCGGCGAGGTACTCGAGCTTGGACATCTTGTCGTAGAACGCGAGGGCGTGGGCGGTGGGGTCGGCCTCGTTGAGCGAGAGACCCATCGCGATGCGCATCCAGAAGTACTGAGGGACCTCGAGCGAGTCGCCGTTGCGGGCCTTGATGCCGTAACGGTTGTTGAGGGTGACCACGCCGATGTACTTGAGCAGTTCGTCGCGCGACGGGTCGAGGTGGCCTGCGAGGCGGTCGAGGTCGAAGAGGGAGGTGAAACGCGAGTCGAGGAGGGTCTCGGAGACGCCGCGCTCGATGTAGCCGCGGAAGTGGCTGGAGTGGAGCTCCACGAGCTCATCGAAGCCCTCATAGTCGCCGAGGACGCGCTTGTAGATCGTCTTGAGGAGGAGGCGTGCGGCGACGGTGTCGAACGCGGGGTCGTCCTTGACGTTCTGCAGGGCGACCTGGATGACCGCCTCGTCGAGCTGCTGAGTCGTGATGCCGTCGAACAGGGTCAGCTCCAGCTCGCTCGCGATCTGCGTCACCCAGGTGATGTTCTCATCCAGGCCCGCGGCCGCGTTCTCGATGGCCAGATTGATCTTGTTGGCGTCGTACGGCTCCCGCTCGCCGTTCCGCTTCACAACAGTGATAGCCACTATCTCTCCCTCGATCTCTCGATCTCACAGTGCCGCTCGAGCGAGCGGCGAAGTCGTCGCGACGGCCTCCGGCCTCCCCGAGAACGGGCCGAACCCCTGTCGCGTGAACCACTATATAGCCGGGTGCCGACATTTCCACGCCCCCATATCTAGTGGGCGTGTCATCCACAGATGTGAAAAAGTTATGCACATTTCCACACCCCCTCGAACCGGTTTCACACCCCATTCCGCGCGTCCAGGCGACCGATAGAGTGGGCGGACTGTGAGCAGCTACTCGAGCCTTCTGAAGACGCCGGGCGTCGCGCGCATCATCGCTGCACAGCTGACCGCCCGGTTCCCGTTCGGTATGCTCTCGCTGGCCTTCCTGTTGCACATCGAGCGCATCCACCACTCGTACGGTGCGGCCGGGCTGGTGCTCGGCGCGATGAGCATCGGCCAGGCGATCGCCGGCCCCATGACGAGCCGACTGATGGGCGTGCTGGGCATGCGCGCCGTCCTCTGGACGACGCTCGTGCTGTGCTCGATCGCGGTCGCGGCGATCGGCGTGTTCGTGATGCCCATCCCCGTCACGATGGCGGTCGCGTTCTTCGCGGGCCTCAGCATGCCGCCCATCCAGCCCGCCGTGCGCACCATCTACCCCAAGATGGTCAACTCCCGGCAGCTCACCCCGCTGTTCTCACTCGACGCCTCGGCCCAGGAGATCATCTGGATCGCCGGCCCTGTCGCGATCACGTTCGTCTCGACCCAGATCGGCACTGTCGAGGGCATCCTCATGTCGGTGGCGATCATGCTCCTCGGCGGGCTCTGGTTCATCTCCTCGCCCGAGGTCGGGCGCGTGCGCATCCCGCGCAGCAGGCGGCGGCTCGGGGTGGTGCTCGCGCGGCCTCCCGTGCTGCTGGCGACGGTCGTCGGCTTCCTGCTGATCGGTTCGTGCGCCGCGGTGGAGGCCGGTGTCGTCGCCAACTTCGCTGAGGGGTCGCCGTTCGCGGGCATCGTCCTCGCCATCTGGTCGCTCGGCTCGCTCATCGGCGGCCTGGCCTTCGGCCACGTGCCGATCGGTCCATGGGCGACGGCGCGGCGCATGCTGATCGTCTTCGTCGGCGTCGTGATCTCCACCTTCATGCTGTGGTCGTGGTGGGGCCTGTCGCTCTCGCTCATCGTCGCCGGTCTCGGCATCGCACCTGCGCTGGCCGTGCTCTTCGCGATCGTCTCTGCGAGCGTCAAGTTCTCCGACACCGCCGAGGCCTACGGCTGGGTCGGAACCGGCCAGCTGATCGGCGCCGCGCTCGGCTCCGCCCTCGCGGGCTTCCTGATCGACGCCAACGGTCCGGTCGGCGCGTTCTGGGCCGCCGGCGCCTTCGCGCTCGTCGGCTTCCTCGTGCCGGCCCTCGCGGTGCGCGCCCACCCCGACCTCCGCGGCCGCGACGCCTCCCCCATCCCCGACACCGAGCCCGTCCCCGTCCAGCCCTCCTGACTCGAGACGTGAGTAATCGCGGAAATCATCCACAGGATTTCCGCGATTGGTCACGTCTCGATCCTCGCCTGTGGATAACGGGAGCGGGGTGGGTGCCGGTCGGGCAGGGTGGCGAGATGGGGAGACGAGCTGCCGCACTACCGGCCGAGCTGAAGACAGGTCCGTTCCGGACACGAGACGCACTGGACCGGGGCGTGACCGCGGGCAGACTGCGCGCAAACGACCTCAGCGCGCCGATCCGAGGCGTGCGACTTCCGAGTCACGACGATGGGCTGGAGTCGCGTTGCCGCGCTCTTCTGCTCCACCGCGACGAACGGATCGCCTTCAGCCATGTGACCGCAGCGGAACTGCTCGGTGCGCCTCTTCCCGCAGGCGCACGCGACGACCAGCGGCTCCACGTCAGCGTCCCGGCGGGCGAACGAGCTGTGCAGGCCGCGTCGGTCGCCGGACACACATTGTCCGCATGGAACACCATCTCGCTCCGGGGTCTTCCTCTGACGACCCCCGAGCAGACCTGGCTCGACCTCGCGGGGATGGTGGGGCGCGATGCGCTGGTCTCGCTGGGAGACTGGCTGGTCAGCTATCGACATCCTCTGACGACCCCCGACGCGCTGGCCGAGATCGTGCGATCGGTCCCCGGCCGCCGCGGAATCGCGAAAGCTCGCGCTGCGCTCGCACTCATCCGCACGAGGTCCGAGTCGCCCGCCGAGACGCGCCTCCGATTGTTGATCGTCGACGCGGGACTTCCCGAACCCGAACTGAATTACCTGATCCACCAGCGCAATGGAGCCTTCCTCGCTCGTGTCGACATGGCTTTTCCCGACCGACGAGTCGTCCTCGAGTACGAGGGCGACGGCCACCGTGTCGACCGCCACGTGTGGTTCCGCGACATCCGTCGGCGGGAGCACCTCGAGGACCTCGGCTGGCGCGTCGTTCGCGTCACCGCCGCGGACCTGCACTCCCCTCGCCCGCTCCTCTCCCGCTTGTCCCGGTTGCTGACGAGACGTGAGTAATCCCGGGAATCAAAACTCGGATTCCCGCGATTACTCACGTCTCGCTACCAGCGCGGGTGGGTGGTGGGGCGGAAGTGGGTGTCGTAGAGGGCACGGACGGCGTCGGCGAAGCCGACAGGGAGTGTGATCTCAGCAGCAGCGGCGTTCGCCCGGGCCTGCTCGGGCGAGCGGGCGCCGGGGATGACGGTGGTGACGCCGCTCTGGGCGATCACCCAGGCGAGGGCCGCCTGGGCGGGCGTCACGCCCTCCGGAACGAGCGCGGCGAACTCGCGTGCCGCGCGCACACCCTCCTCGTAGTCGACGCCGGAGAAGGTCTCCCCCACGTCGAACGCCTCGCCGTGACGGTTGTAGCTGCGGTGGTCGTCCGGCGAGAACGTCGTCGTCTCCGAGTAGCGGCCGCTCAGCAGCCCGGAGGCCAGCGGCACCCGCGCGATGACGCCGACGCCCGCCTCCTGCGCGGCGGGGAGCACCTCATCCAGCGGCTTGAGCCGGAATGCGTTGAGGATGATCTGCACCGACGCGGTGCCCGGGCGTGCGATCGCCTCCAGAGTCTCCGCGCAGGTCTCGACACTGACGCCGTAGTTCGCGATCGCCCCCTCCTCGACCAGCGTGTCGAGCGCATCGTAGACAGCGGCGTTCGAGAAGACCGGCGTGGGAGGACAGTGCAGCTGCACGAGGTCGAGCGTGTCCATGCCCAGGTTGCGGCGGGAGCGGTCGGTCCACTCACGGAACTGCGCCAGCGTGAAGGTGCCCGGGTCCTGCTCCCCGCGGCGGCCCATCTTGGTCGCGACCGTCAGCGGCAGCTCGGGATGCGCGGCACGGTAGCGGCCGATCAGCTGCTCGCTGCGGCCGTCGCCGTACACATCCGCCGTGTCGAAGAATGTCACGCCCGACTCGGTCGCCGCGTCGAGCACGGCCATCGCGTCGGCCTCCGACACGTCGCCCCAGTCTGCGCCGAGCTGCCAGGTGCCAAGACCGATGACCGAGACGTCGCGCCCGGTGCGTCCGAGAGTTCGCTTCTGCATGCCCCCAGCCTAGGCGGGCGGAACGCACCGGACCGCCGACGGCCCGCGGCTTCCTACGCAGCCGCCTCCGTGACCTCCTGGTTGCGGAAGTGACCCGCGAGCATCCCGACGACGCCGACCGCCGCCCAGCCCAGCAGCACCAGCCACGGGAGGAGCGCATCGGCCGACGGGAAGTACGACAGATCGCGCAGCAGCGAGACCGACGCACCGGGGACGAACCACTGGCCGATCGCTCCCCACGGCCCGACCAGGAACTGCAAGGGCTGTGCCGCGGCGGAGATGGGGTTGCCGACCAGCACCGTCAGCACCGCGCCGATCGCGATCCCGACCCGTCCGAAGAGCGCGTTCATCCCCACCACGAACGCCGCGGTCGCGAACATCGAGAGCCCGACGGCGAGCGCGTTCAGCCAGAAGTCGCCCTGCAGGATTCCGAACCAGCCCTGCAGGATGCCGGTGACGGCGAGGCCGCCGGCGACACTGTAGAGCACCACTGTGATGAGACGGCGCCAGCTTCCCGCCACGAGCAGGGAGATGAGCACGCCGCCGAGCATCCCGCCGAGCACCAACGGAAAGGCCGACGCGGCCAGGCCGAGCCCGCGCGAGTCACTGGAGGCGAGTGGCACGATGTCGGTCACCTTCACCGTGATGGTCGGCGGCTTGGCGCCCACGGGCGCACGACCCGCCGCGATGGCCTGCTCGACGGCAGCGGCCGCCTGCGCGTTCGCCTGAGCCTGGAGGGTCGTCGCTACTTGGTTCAGGATCTGGCTCACCGCTGCGCCGTTGGCGGAGGCTGTCAGCACCTCCGGCGTGTCGCCCAGGACGATCGCCCCGTACACGTCGCGCTTCTGGATGGCGTCGACCGCCGTCTGCCTGTTGCTGTACGAGGTCACAGCGAACGCGCCGTCGGCGGCCCTGTCGAGCTGCTTCTCGACCGCGGTCACCTGAGCGGACGGGCCGGCGATGCCGATCGGGAGGTCTTTGACGGTTGAGGTCACGGTCGGCCAGAGGAAGGCCAGCAGAATGACCACGACGACCGCCGCCGCCCCCACCGCGAGAGCGATCGCACGCCCCCACGGGGTGTGCGCGACGGGTGGCGTGGAGGCAGGCGAGCCTCCCCCGTGCGAGGAAACGGTCTCGCTCTCGGTTGCGGGGCGCTCAGCGTCCCACTCGGTGCTGATGCTCATGACGACCTCCCAATAAAAACGAATGCTCGTTCTTTATACTCGGCACCAGCGGCGCTATTGTCAACAACGAACGTTCCCTTTCCTACCGAGAAGGACAGCAGAACGATGAGGAGGCTCGCATGCCCAAGGTCACCGAGGAGTACCGCAGCGCGAGACGCCACGAGATCGCCCAGGCCGCACTCCGCTGCTTCGCCCGCAGTGGCTTCGCCGCAACCTCCATGGCCGACATCATCGCCGAGTCCGGCCTGTCGGCCGGCGCGATCTACGGGCACTACGCGAGCAAGGACGAGCTGATCGAACTGACCGCGTCGGAGATCCTCGACGCCCGATTCCTGGAGGTCGCCGAGGCGCGCACCAAGCAGCCTCTCGCCTCCCCCGGGGAGATCGTCCGCCTCCTCGTCTCCGGCCTGATGTCGCACCTCACCGATGTGCGACTGCTCGTGCAGGTCTGGGGCCAGGTGCCGATCAACCCGGGGCTGAAGAGGATGTCGTCCGAGATCGGCGACCGGGTGCGCACCATGTTCACCGACTATCTGACCGATTGGCACTCCCAGGCGATGCCGGCCCGGGAGGCGCGCGCCCGCGCCGAGCGCGAGTCCTCCGTGTACATGAGCCTGGTTCAGGGCTACGTCATCCAGACCGTCCTCTTCGACGGGTTCGACGGGCCGACCTATCTGGAGGTCGTGGAGGGCATCTCGCTCAGCGCGCCGTCCACTACGGCGGTGCAAGCCGCGCGCAGCGAGAGCGGGCTTCCCGGTGGTCACTGTCCGATCGCACAATGACCTTATCCGGCAGGTGTCGGACATATGGAAGGAGAATCTCCCATGGCTCAGTACGATGTCGCCGACCGCTCCGCGATCGTCACAGGTGGAGGCTCGGGCATCGGACGCGCAGTGGCACTGACCCTCGCGGCCCGCGGTGCCGCGGTCCTGGTCAGCGATCTGAACGAGGAGCACGCGAAGGCCGTCGTCGCCGAGATCGAGGCAGCAGTCGGCACCGCCGCCGCACTCGCTGGCGACGTGACCGACCCCGCCTTCGCTGCGGCGAGCGTAGAAGCGGCCAACGCCCTCGCCCCGCTGAAGATCGCGGTCAACAACGCCGGCATCGGCGGGGAGGCCGCTCCGGTCGCGGAGTATTCGCTCGACGGCTGGCGCAAGGTCATCGAGGTCAACCTCAACGCCGTGATGTACTCCATGCAACCTCAGCTGACCGCGATGGCGGCCAACGGCGGCGGGGCGATCGTGAATATGGCCTCGATCCTGGGCAGCGTGGGCTTCGCTAACTCGTCCGCCTATGTCACCGCCAAGCACGGCCTCCTCGGCCTCACCAAGAACGCTGCTCTCGAGTACGCCGACAAGAACGTGCGCGTCGTCGCCGTCGGCCCCGGCTTCATCAAGACGCCGCTGGTGGAGGCCAACTTGAGCCCGGAGGCGCAGCAGTTCCTGGAGAGCAAGCATGCGCTCGGTCGCCTCGGCGAGCCGGAGGAGGTCGCGGCCCTCGTCGCGTTCCTGGCCTCTGACGCAGCGTCGTTCATCACCGGTAGTTACCACCTCGTGGACGGCGGCTACACCGCTCAGTAACCCACTCGAAGGGCACGTTAACGCCCCTAAACGCGAGTTTTAGGGGCGTTTGCGTGCCCCTCGGCGGCGGGCCATTTAGGCTGGGGACGTGACGGAGGAAGACGACCTGTTGAGCGAGGAGCGGCTGGAGCGGTTCCGCTCCCGAGCGCCGCACTACGACGCCGAGAACCGCTTCTTCACGGAGGATTTCGCCGAGCTGGCCGACGCCGGCTACCTCAAGGCGCTCGTCCCGACCGAGTTCGGCGGCCTCGGCCTGTCGCTGCAGGAGACGGCACGGCTCCAGGTGCGGCTCGCCGGCGCAGCTCCCGCGACCGCCCTGGCCGTCAACATGCACCTGGTCTGGACCGGCGTGGCCAAGACGCTGCGGGATCGCGGCGACGACTCGCTGGAGTTCCTGCTGCGGGAGGCGGGCGCCGGAGAGGTCTTCGCCTTCGGGCTCAGCGAAGCCGGCAACGACCTCGTGCTGTTCGGGTCGACGACCCAGGCCAGGCCGCAGGCCGACGGCTCGTACAGCTATACCGGCGCCAAGATCTTCACCTCCCTCTCGCCCGCCTGGACGCGCCTGGGCACGATGGGCCTCGACACCGAGAGCGACGACGCGCCCAAGATCGTGTACGGCTTCATCGACCGTGCCGCAGGCGGCTTCGAGATCCGGGAGGACTGGGACACGATCGGCATGCGGGCGACCCAGAGCAGCACGACCGTGCTCAGCGGGGCGACCGCGCCGGCCGACAGGATCGTGCGCCGCCTCGACCCCGGCCCCAACCCCGACCCGCTGGTCTTCGCGATCTTCGCCAGCTTCGAACTGCTCCTCGCCTCGGTCTACACCGGCATCGGCGCCCGTGCGCTGGAGCTCGCCGTCGCGGCCGCGCACCGCAGGAAGAGTCTCAAGAACGACGGCCGCAGCTACGCGAACGACCCGGACATCCGGTGGCGCATCGCGGAGGCGGCGATCGATCAGGACGCCCTCCTGCCCCAGCTCGACGCGATCACGCGCGATGTCGACACGCTCACCGACCACGGCGCGCAGTGGTTCCCGAAGCTCGTGGGGATGAAGATCCGGGCGACCGAGACCGCTCGGCGCGTCGTCGACCAGGCCATCCGGGTCTCGGGAGGCTCCACCTACTTCTCCGGCGACGAGCTCGGCCGACTGTACCGCGACGTGCTCGCCGGCATCTTCCACCCCTCCGACGCCGAGTCCGCGCACAACACTGTCGCCAATGCGTGGCTCGGCCCGATGGAAGACTGACACGGCAGCACTCTGAGACACCAGCACCCGTAAAGACCGACACGAAGGGCCTCATGCAGGAGATCACCGCACAGCACTTCGTCGAGCGCCTCGCGCGCGGCGCAGCTCAAGCCAGGGACGCCGGCCTCGACGCCCTCCTGATCGCGCCCGGCCCCGACCTCGCCTACTTCGCCGACTACCTCCCTCCGGTGACGGAGCGGCTGACGATGCTGGTCATCCCGAGCGACGGCGCGCCGACGACGATGGTGGTGCCGGTGCTCGAGCACGACAGCGCGGCGGCGACCCGGGCGGCTGGGTCGATCCGGCTGGTCACGTGGGCCGACGGCGAGGACGAGCACGCTCCGTTGGTCGATCAGCTCTGGTCGGGCGGCCGTTACGGGATCTCCGACTCCGCCTGGGCGATGCATCTGCTCGCGCTGCAGCACGCGCTGCCCGACGTGCGCTTCGAGGCCTTCTCGGCCGTCCTCCCGATGCTGCGCGCCGTGAAGGACGCGGACGAGATCGACCGGCTCGCGGCAGCGGGCGCCGCCGCCGACGCGACCTTCGAGGACATCCTGTCGGTCTCCTTCGCCGGTCGCGCCGAGAGCGAGGTCGCCGCGGATCTGGACCGGCTGCTGCGCGAGCACGGACACTCCCACGTCGACTTCACGATCGTCGGCTCCGGCCCGAACGGCGCCAACCCGCATCACGAGGCCGGCAACCGGATCATCGAGCCGGGCGACATGGTGGTGCTCGACTTCGGCGGCCTCATGGACGGCTACGGTTCGGACACCACCCGGACCGTCCACGTCGGCGAGCCGACCGACGAGGAGCACGAAGTGTTCGAGGTGGTCAAGCGCGCGCAGCAGGCCGCGTTCGACGCCGTGGCCGTCGGCGTGCCGCTGCAGGAGATCGACCGGGCCGCTCGCGCCGTGATCGCGGAGGCCGGCTACGGGAAGCACTTCGTGCACCGCGTCGGCCACGGCATCGGCACCACGACGCACGAACCGCCGTATCTGGTGGAGGGTGAGGAGCAGTCCGTCGTCGCCGGGATGTGCTTCTCGCTCGAACCGGGGATCTACCTGCCCGGCCGGTTCGGCGTCCGCATCGAGGACATCGTCGTCGCCACCGCCGACGGCGCGCAGCGGCTGAACAACTCCAGCCGCGAGCTGCACATCGTCTCGTGATCACCGCAACAGTCGACCGCGACACCGAGCGCCGCCACGCGCTGCGGCGGATGAAGCTGCTGGCCACCAGCCTGCTCGCCGTCGCCGCCGTGATCTTCGCCGTCTCGTTCGCGCTGCAGGACCGCTACCCCTGGCTCGGGTTCGTGCGCGCAGCGGCCGAGGGGGCCATGGTCGGCGCGCTGGCCGACTGGTTCGCCGTGACCGCGCTCTTCCGGCATCCCCTCGGCTTGCGCATCCCGCACACCGCGATCATCCCCACCCGCAAGGACGAGATCGGCGAGAGTCTCGGCGAGTTCGTCGAGACCGAGTTCCTCTCGGACGACGTCGTCGCCGCGCGGCTGGCCGCCTACGACGTGTCCGGCGCTGTCGCGCGCTGGCTCATGGAGCCGGGCAACGCGCAGCGGGTGGTAGCCGAGGCCTCCGGCGCGGTCATCGGCCTGGCCGGCCTCCTCGACGACGACCGGATGCGCGAGGCCGTGGAGTCGGTCGTGCGCACCCACGTCATCGAGCCGGAGTGGGCGCCGCCGATCGGGAGGCTGGGCGAGCGGATCATGGCGGCCGGGGGCCACCACGACGCGGTCGACCTGCTGTTGGACCGGCTCGACGACTGGCTCGTCATCCATCCCGACGTCCTCTCGAACCTGGTCTCCGGGCGGCTGCCGTCATGGCTGCCGTCGTTCGTCGACCGACTCGTCGACGAGCGCGTTCACCAGCAGCTGCGGCGGTTCGTCGCCGAAGTACGCAACGATCCCGCCCACCCCGCCCGGCGCGCGCTCGACGGCTACCTCGCCGAGCTCAGCGACCGCCTCCAGCACGATCCGGAGACGATCGCCAGACTTGAGTCGGCCAAGGGGCGCGTGTTCGACGACCCGCGCATCCGCGATCTGGCCGCGGCGGCGTGGACGGCAGCCCGGACGGCGGCGGTGGAGGCCCTGGCCGACCCCGACGGCGTGGTACGGCAGCGCGCGTCAGCCGCTCTGGTGGACGCCGCCGCCCGGATCGCGGCGGACCCGCAGCTACGCGCCTCCCTCGACGAGCGGATCTCCGGCGCCGCCCGTTACCTGGTCGCGACCTACCGCCACGACATCGCAAGCGTCATCACCGAGACGGTCCGCGGCTGGGACCCGGCGGAGACAACCGACAAGATCGAGGCGCAGGTGGGCCGCGACCTGCAGTTCATCCGCATCAACGGGACCGTGGTCGGGGCGCTGGCGGGGCTCGCGATCTACGCGATCGCGACGGCGGTGGCTGGGGCGTTGTGAGCGGTCTGGAAGAGGGACAGCGACCGGAATCGCACGCTCACGCCCTCCGAGTCGCCCGACGCCGCACGAACGGGATCGCCGCGACCCGCCACCCGACCAGGAACACCCCGAGCACAATGAACGCGACGGCGATGAACGCGGGCTCCACACCCTGCCCCGCGGAGGCGCGGATGAGCATTCCGAGCGCGACCGCCATCAGCCACACCGGCACTCCCGGCCAGACCGGAGCGAGCGGGCGGCGCCACGCCCAGGTGACCAGCCACCCGGCGACCAGGCCGATGAAGAACGGCCAGTAGGTGGTGAAGACTCCGGCGATCGTGGCGGCCTCACCGTGACTGCGCCGGCCGATGAGCACGAAAACGAGGACGAGCGCGACGTCGATCACGAACGCCACGACCGCTGTCCTCCAGGATTTCACGGGTCGATGCTACGGCGAGGCGCCCGTAGGTTCGCTGGGTGCGGGCGTGGCGTCCGCCTCAATAGACTGGCTGCACCCTGCCCACCGACGAATCGACGAGCACCGACGAGCGCCGTGCGTCCGCGTGCCGAGGAGCATCCGTGCCGAATTCCGACTTCCTCGCCCAGCCCTTGCTGCCCCGCCCGGAGGTCGGCCTCGATGACGCCGCCACGGTGGCCGAGCGCACATTCGGGCTCACCGGCCGGGTCACCGAACTGGGCAGCAACCAGGACCGCAACTTCCTCGTCGACACCGGCAGCGAGCGGTATGTGCTCAAGATCGCCAACCCCGTCTTCTCGCTCGACGAGCTACACGCCCAGAACGCGGCGCTCGAGCTTCTCACCGGGTCCGACGTGCGCATCCCCACCGTCGTCCGTGCGCTCGATGGTGCGGAGGTCGTGGCCGTGGAGGTGCGCGGACGCACTCTGAACGCGCGCATGCTCGGCTTTCTCGACGGCGACCCGCTCACCGGGGTCGCACGTCCCAGCCGGGAGCAGCTGCGAACGCTGGGGCGCCTCTCCGGTCGCATCGCCGCCGGATTGTCCGGCCTGCACCATCCCGGCCTCGCCCGGACGACCCAGTGGGATGCCCGCGTCGGCGGAAACGTGGTCGAGCTGCTGGCCGACCAGGTGACCCAGCCCGCCAAGCGCCTGACCGTGCTGCGGGCGGCCGAACGCGCGCTCGCCGCCCTCGAGCCGCTGCGTAACCGGCTGCGCGTGCAGGCGGTGCACGGCGACGTGACCGACGACAACGTCGTTCTCGGCGCCGATGGGCCGGGCGTCATCGACTTCGGCGACGTCGCCGACGGCTGGCTCGTCGCCGAGCTGGCGGCGACAGTGACGAGCGCGCTCCACCATGTGCCGGACGAGCCGCTGGCGGTGCTCGACGTCATCGAGGCGTTCCACGCCGAGGCGCCTCTCGACGAGGTGGATTTGGCCGCGCTGTGGCCGCTCGTCGTGCTGCGCGGGGCCGTGCTGGTCGTCAGCGGCGAGCAGCAGGTCGCCCTCGACGGCGACAACGCGTACGCCGACGAGAACAGGGCGCACGAGTGGGCCGCCTTCGACGTCGCGCGCCGCCTCCCCGCCGCCGAAGTGGAGGCCGTGGTGCGAGCGCGACTCGCCGCCGCGCGCCGGGAGGCGGACGAGCCCGCTGCGCTCGGCCGCCTGGTCGCCGTCGACAGCGCGGACGAGAACCTCGCCGACCTCTCGGTGACCGGTCGCGCCCTGGACGCGGGCCGCTGGACGCGCCCCGACGCCGAGGACGCCGTGCTCTCCGCGATCTGCCGGCAGCACGGTCACGCGCTCACGCGGTACGGCGAGGCGCGCCTGAGCCGGGCGGTGCTCGATCGGTCGGAGGCGTCGGCCACCATCGCTCTCGGCGTGACCCTCGATGCTCCCACCGGCCTGGTGGTGCACGCGCCGTTCGCCGGCGAGCTGCGGCTCACCGACGGCTCCTGGCTGCTGCACGGCGACGGCGTCGACCTCTGGCTCGACGGATTGTCCCGGCCGCTGACCACGGCCTCCGTCGACCGCGGAGAGGCGATCGGCAGCGCCGTGAGGTTGACCGCTCAGCTGAGCCGGGTCCCGGGGCGACGGCCTCCCGCGTTCGTCACACCGGCGCTGCCCGTCGACGTCTGGGCGGAGGTCTCGCCCGACCCGTCGGCGCTCTTCGGCGTCGACCTCTCCGTCGAGGACACCGACCCTGCCGCCGCGCTCGCCCGTCGCGACGCCTCGTTCGCGCGGGTTCAGGAGCACTACTTCGCCGAGCCTCCTCTCATCGAGCGCGGCTGGCGGCACCACCTGTTCGACACGCGCGCCCAGAGCTACCTGGACATGGTCAACAACGTGACCCAGATCGGCCACGCGCACCCGCGCCTCGTGGAAGCCGTGCGCGACCAGTGGGCGCGGTTGAACACGAACTCCCGGTTCCACTATGAGCAGCTCTCGCGCTTCACCGAGCGGCTGGCGGAGGTGGCGCCAGAGGGCCTGGACACCGTGTTCCTCGTCAACAGCGGCAGTGAGGCGGTCGACCTCGCCCTCCGGCTGGCGCAGGTGCACACTTCGCGCAGTACCATCCTCGCCGTCACCGAGGCCTACCACGGCTGGACCATCGGCGCGGACGCGGTCTCGTCGTCGCTCGGCGACAACCCGCGCGCACTCGAGACCCGTCCGAGCTGGGTGGAGCTGATCGCCTCGCCGAACGTCTTCCACGGCCGCCACCGGGGCGCGGATTCCGGGCCGGCCTACCTGGCCGAGGTAGACGAGCACCTCGCCCGCCTCGACGCCGCCGGTACCGAGCTCGCCGGCTTCATCGCGGAGCCGGTGTTCGGCAACGCGGGAGGCCTCATGCTCCCGGACGGCTTCCTGGCCGGCGTGTACGAACGGGTGCGCGCTCGCGGTGGCGTCTGCATCGCCGACGAAGTGCAGGTCGGCTACGGGAGGCTGGGCCACTACTTCTGGGGCTCGGCTCAGCAGGGCGTCGTTCCCGACGTGATCACGGTCGCGAAGGCGATGGGCAACGGGCATCCGCTCGGCGCGGTCATCACCCGGCGGGAGATCGCGGAGTCGTTCGCGGCGGAGGGCAGCTTCTTCTCCTCGGCCGGCGGCAGTCCGGTGAGCTCGGTCGTCGGACTGACCGTGCTCGACGTGATGCGCGACGAAGGCCTCCAGCAGAACGCTGCGACGGTGGGCGATCACCTGGCCGCGCGGCTCCGTGCGCTGGGCCGGCGACATCCGCTCGTCGGCGCGGTCCACGGGCTCGGGCTCTACCTCGGGGTGGAGCTGGTCCGCGACCGGGATACCCTGGAGCCCGCCACCGCGGAGGCGACGCTGATCTGCGAGCGCATGCTGCAGGAGGGCGTCATCGTCCAGCCCACCGGTGACGGCAAGAATGTGCTGAAGATCAAGCCCCCGCTGTGCATCACGCGGGAGAGCGCCGACCGGTTCGTGGACGCGCTGGATCTGGTGCTCGCGACGATCTAGGATGCGTCTGATGATTCCGGGGCCCAGCCGTGGCGTGCCGCGGCTCCGTTCCTCCGGAGTCCTGGCGGACTTCGCTACCAGAATCCGGACGAACGGCCCCTCGTGCGGCGTGTCGTCAGTGACCTCCGGAATTGCCCGCACGGCCCGCGCACTTTCCGTAACTCCGGAGCCTTGCGGGGACACGCCGGCGTTGAGACCGTTCCGCCGGAGAATCGCAGGCGGGGGACCGCGGCCTCCGGAATTGCTCGCAGCAGGGGCGCACCTTCGCTCCCCGCGGCTTGACGAGTACCCCTAGTGGGTATACAGTCATACGGCTGGACATACCCCCTCTGGGTATCAGAAAGGAATGAGACATGACGATCGCGACGTTCCAGGTGGACGGCATGACCTGCGCGCACTGCGAGCGGGCCGTGACCGAAGAAGTGACCTCGATCGCCGGAGTGACCGGCATCGACGTCTCGGCCGCCACCGGCGTCCTCACGGTCGAGTCGCCCTCCGCCGTCGACGACACCCTCGTGCTGGCCGCGGTCGAAGAGGCCGGGTACTCCGCAATCCGCGTCTGAGCCGACCGCCCTCGACCGACGATACCGCCACTCTCGCCGCCCCTAACCGGAGGACCCTCATGTCCACGACCGACGCCGCACGTCCGCAGCCCCGCCTGGAGCTGACGATCGGCGGGATGACGTGCGCCTCCTGCGCCGCGCGGGTGGAGAAGAAGCTCAACCGGCTGGAGGGCGTCGAGGCGAGCGTGAACTACGCGACCGAGAAGGCGACGGTGTTCGCGCCCGCCGGCTACGACCCCGCACAGTTGATCGCGCAGGTCGAGAGCGCTGGCTACACGGCAGAGCTCCCGGCCCCTCCGTCGGCCGACGTGGAGGCCTCCGACCCGACCGCCGATCACGCGCTCGCGACCCTGCGCAGACGACTGATCGTGAGCGCCGGCCTTGCCCTTCCCGTCGTGCTGCTCTCGATGATCCCGGCGTTGCAATTCGCTGGGTGGCCGTGGCTCGCCCTGGCGCTGACGACGCCGGTCGTCGCCTGGGGCGCCTGGCCGTTCCACCGGGCCGCCGCTGTCAACCTGCGGCACGGCGCCGCCACGATGGACACCCTGGTCTCGCTCGGCGTCTCGGCGGCGTTCGTGTGGTCGGTGTACGCCGTGGTGTTCGGCGATGCCGCAACACCCGGGATGTCGGGCGTCGACCTCTACCTGGAGGTTGCCGCAGGCGTGACCGCTTTCGTCCTCGCCGGCCGGTACCTGGAGAAGCGGTCCAAGCGACGGGCGGGCGCTGCGCTGCGCGCCCTCCTCGAGTCCGGGGCGAAGGAGGCCTCGGTGCTTCGACCCGGCTCCGGGTCGGCAGACGTGCGGGAACTGCGCGTCCCCGTCGACCTGCTGGTCGTCGGCGATGTGTTCGTCGTGCGGCCGGGCGAGCGCATCGCCACCGACGGCATCGTGACCGAGGGCACCGGGGCGGTCGACGCGTCGATGCTGACAGGCGAGTCCGTCCCGGTGGAGGTCGCCCCCGGCGACCCGGTCGTCGGGGGCACCGTCAACTCCGGCGGTCGGCTCGTCGTCCGTGCGACGCGGGTCGGCGCGCAGACCAAGCTGGCGCAGATCGCGCGGCTGGTCGAGGATGCACAGTCCGGCAAGGCCGCCGCACAGCGCCTCGCCGACCGCATCAGCGCCGTCTTCGTGCCGGTCGTCATCGGCATCGCCGTCGTGACCCTCGCCGCATGGCTGCTGCTCGGCTTCCCGGCAGAGGCCGCGTTCACCGCCGCCGTGGCCGTCCTCATCATCGCGTGCCCGTGCGCACTCGGGCTCGCGACCCCGACCGCCCTGCTGGTCGGCACCGGGCGCGGCGCCCAGCTCGGCGTGCTCATCACCGGTCCAGAAGTGCTGGAGGCCACCCGCCGGGTGGACACCGTCCTGCTCGACAAGACCGGCACGGTCACGACCGGGCGGATGGCCCTGGTCGACGTCGTGGCCGAGAGCGACGACGCCGAGGCGAAAGCGCTGCGCCGCGCCGGCGCGGTGGAGGATGCCTCCGAGCACCCGATCGCTCGCGCGATCGCCGATGCGGCGAAGGGTGCGAGCGACCTCCCCGCCGTCGCCGGGTTCCGCTCGGACGGCGGCCTGGGCGTCTCAGGAACGGTGGAGGGCGAGCGGGTGGTGGTCGGCCGCGCGACGTTCGTGACGACAGCCGGGATGCCGCTCGCCCCCGGCCTCCAGCGGGCTGCCGAAGCGGCGGAAGCGTCCGGCCGGACGGCCGTCGTCGTCGGCTGGGGCGGCCGCGCACGCGCCGTGCTCGTCGTGGCCGACACCGTCGCGCCGCACAGCGCCGAGGCCGTCCGGAGGCTGCGTCGGCTCGGGCTGGCACCCGTGCTGCTGACCGGCGACAACGCGACCGTCGCGCGGCGGGTGGCGCAGGAAGTCGGCATCGAAACGGTGATCGCGGGTGTGCTCCCGGCCGAGAAGACCGATGTCGTCCGGAGACTGCAGGCCGAAGGGAGGCGCGTGGCGATGGTCGGCGACGGGGTCAACGACGCTGCCGCGCTTGCGGCCGCTGACCTCGGCCTCGCCATGGGCACCGGCACCGACGCCGCCATCCAGGCCGCCGACCTCACGCTGGTGCGTGGCGACCTGACCGCAGCGGCGGACGCGATCCGGCTCTCCCGGCGAACTCTGGCGACCATCCACGGAAACCTGTTCTGGGCGTTCTCGTACAACCTGGCGGCGCTGCCGCTCGCGGCGTTCGGGCTGCTGAACCCGATGATCGCCGGGGCAGCGATGGCGTTCTCGAGTGTCTTCGTCGTCACCAACAGCCTCCGGCTCCGGTCGTTCCGGCCTCTGGCCGTCGCGGGCGGGACGTCACCCGGAATCGAGGATCGGAGGACCGCGTGAGCGGACACCGAGAGCATGGCGAGGCGGAGGCGCCCAAGGTGGCCGCTGTCGCGCCCGAGCATCACGAGATGCGCGAGGCGGACGCCCCCACGCCGCACGCCGACGGCATGAACCACGATCACAGCGGGCACGCCGGCCACGGTGACCACGCCGCGGCCTTCCGTCGCCTGTTCTGGATCATGCTCATCGTGGCGGTGCCTGTCGTGCTGTGCTCGCCGATGTTCGCGATGATCCTCGGCTACGAGCTGCCGGACACAGCCTGGTTGCCGTGGGTCTCCCCCGCCCTCGGCACCGTGATGTTCGTGTGGGGCGGCCGGCCGTTCCTGAACGGCGCCGTCTCCGAGCTGCGGTCCCGCACGCCCGGGATGATGCTGCTGATCGCGCTTGCGATCACCGTCGCGTTCGTCGCGTCGTGGGGCGCCACTCTCGGTCTCCTCGACCACCAGCTCGACTTCTGGTGGGAGCTCGCCCTCCTGATCGTCGTCATGCTGCTCGGCCACTGGATCGAGATGCGGTCGCTGGCACAGACAACCTCCGCCCTCGACTCGCTCGCGGCGCTCCTGCCCGACGAGGCCGAGAAGGTGGAGGGCGACCGGACGATGACGGTCTCCCCCGCCGAGCTCGCGGTCGGCGACCTGGTGCTGGTGCGGCCCGGCGGTCGTGTGCCCGCTGACGGCCGCGTCGTTTCCGGCAGCGCGCATGTGGACGAGTCGATGATCACCGGCGAGTCCCGACCGGTGCGCCACACCGACGGCGACACGGTCGTCGCGGGAACCGTCGCGACCGACTCGGCACTGCGCGTGCAGGTGACCGCCGTCGGCGATGACACCGCGCTCGCCGGCATCCGCCGCCTGGTCGCGGACGCGCAGAACTCGTCTTCCCGCGCCCAGCGGATCGCCGACCGCGCGGCCGGCTGGCTGTTCTGGTTCGCGCTCGGCTCCGCCGCCGTCACGGCTGCGGTCTGGACGGCCGTCGGACAGCCGGACGACGCGGTGGTCCGCGCCATCACGGTGCTCGTGATCGCGTGCCCGCACGCCCTCGGGCTGGCCATCCCGCTCGTCGTCTCGATCGCGACGGAACGCGCGGCGCGCGGAGGGGTGCTGGTGAAGGACAGGCTCGCCCTGGAGACCATGCGCACCGTCGACACCGTGCTGTTCGACAAGACCGGCACGCTCACCAAGGGCCTGCCCACTGTCACCGCCGTGGACGCGGACGGCGACGACGATCGCGTCCTCGCGCTCGCCGCGGCAGCGGAGTCGGACTCCGAGCACCCGCTCGCGCGCGCGATCGTCGCGAGCGCCGCGGCCAGGGGACTCGCGGTTCCCACTGCCACCGAGTTCGCATCGTCGCCGGCCGTGGGTGTGGCGGCGACGGTCGACGGCCGGCGTGTGGAGGTCGGCGGCCCCGGGCTGCTCGCTGAGCACCACGCGTCGGAGCGCGCGGTGACGGAGGCCTGGCGCGCCGAGGGCGCCGTCATCCTCCACGTGCTCGTCGACGGGCGACCTGTCGGCGCCCTCCGCCTCGCCGACGACGTTCGTGAGGAGTCGCGCCGGGCAGTGTCCGCGTTGCAGGAGCGCGGCATCCAGGTCGTCATGATCACCGGCGACGCGGAGGCCGTGGCCGCCGACGTCGCCGCGCAGCTCGGGATCGAGCGCTTCTACGCCGGCGTGCGCCCGGAGGACAAAGCGGCGTCCGTCGCCGAGCTGCAGGCCGAAGGCCGTACGGTCGCGATGGTCGGAGACGGTGTCAACGACGCCCCCGCCCTCGCCCGGGCGGACGTCGGGATCGCGATCGGAGCGGGGACGGACGTCGCGATCGCCTCCGCCGGCGTAATCCTCGCCAGCGACGACCCGCGCTCGGTGCTGTCGGTCATCCGGCTGTCGCGGGCGAGCTACCGCAAGATGCGGCAGAACCTGTGGTGGGCGGCCGGCTACAACCTGCTGTCGGTGCCGCTCGCGGCGGGCGTGCTCGCGCCGATCGGGTTCGTGCTGCCGATGTCGGTCGGCGCCATCCTGATGTCGCTGTCGACCATCGTCGTCGCGCTCAACGCGCAGCTCCTGCGCCGCCTCGACCTCCGGCCCGAGGCGCTCTAACTGTTCTTCCCGGCACCGCCCTCCCTTCCCAGGGGCACGTTGTTGCCCCTTTCGGGCTGGCGAAAGGGACAACAACGTGCCCTTCGGCGGAGGCGTGGGCTGGAGGCGATCAGGTGGGGCGGAGGGCGGCGGCGGCGGCGCGTGCGATGGCGCCAGCGACCGCGCCGAGCGCGGCCGACTGCAGCGACCACTGCTGCCAGTACAGCGGGACGTCCACGGCGCCGTCCTCGTCGAGGACCACCAGCCGGCCGTCCGCGAGCATCGCCTCCGCCTGGAGGTCGGGGATCATGCCCCAGCCCAGCCCGAGCACTGCCGCGCCGACGAACTCCGTCGACGCCGGCACGTACTGCCGGGGCGGCCGGGCTCCGCGGGCGAAGCGCGCGAGGTAGCGGTCCTGGAGGGCGTCCTTGCGGTCGTAGACCAGCATCGGCGCCTCGGCGGCCGCCCGTGCATCCCACCCGCCCGGGCACCAGCGCTCGAGGAACCCCGGGCTCGCCAGCGGCCGGTAGCGCATCGCTCCGAGCGCAGACACCGTGCATCCCTGCACCGGTTCGTGGTCCGATCCGATGGCCGCCATCGCGGTGCCGTCCCGCAGCCGCCCGATCGTGTGCTCCTGGTCGTCGAGGGCGATGTCGAACACCGACCCCGGAAGTGTCGCGAGCGCCGGCAGCACCCAGGTCGCGAGCGAGTCGGCGTTGACGACCAGCGGGATGGAGGTGGGGGCCGCGATCCGGCCCGCGCCGTCATCGCCCTCCAGCTCGGCCGCGGCCTCCGCCTCCAGCAGCGCCACCTGCCGCGCGAGCCGCACCAGCACGGCACCGGCTTGCGTCGCCAGGATGGGCTTGCTCCGGCGCACGAGCACTCTGCCGCTCAGCTCCTCCAGTGCCTTGATGCGCTGGCTCACGGCCGACGGTGTGAGGTGCAGGGCGCTCGCGGCGCGGTCGAACGTCCCGTGTTCGACCACGGCGGCGAGGGTGCGCAGGTGATCGCTCGAAGCCTCCATGTTCAGCAATTCTAATGGTTCATAAGAAACCTGAGCTGTACTGAATGCGCGCGGTTCCCTATCGTCGAATGGTGTTCTCCGTCTTCCTCACCGGTCTCGGCTCGGCCGCTGCCCTCATCGTCGCCATCGGCGCGCAGAACGCATTCGTGCTCCGTCAGGGTCTGCGACGGGAGCACGTGCTCGCCGTCGTGGCGATCTGCGTCGCAAGCGACGCGGTGCTGATCGCGGCCGGTGTCGCCGGTATCGGCACGCTCGTGAAGGCGGCCCCGCTGGCGCTGCAGATCCTGCGCTGGGCCGGGTTCGCCTTCCTGATCGGCTACGCGGTCTTCGCGGCGATCCGGGCGGTGCGCCCCAGCACGCTCACCGCGGCGACCTCCGGCGGAGGCTCGCTCGCCGCGGCGATGGGCACCTGCCTCGCGATCACCTGGCTCAACCCCCACGTCTATCTCGACACTGTGCTCCTGCTCGGCTCACTGTCGGCCACGCACGGCGACCCAGGCCGCTGGGGGTTCGGCGCCGGCGCGGCCACGGCAAGCCTGCTGTGGTTCGTGCTCCTGGGGTTCGGCGCCCGCGTAGCGGCGCCGGTGTTCGCGCGCCCGATCGCCTGGCGCGTGCTCGACGCGGGCATCGCTGTGCTGATGGTGGTGCTCGCGATCATGCTGGTGGTGTGAACTGGAGCTTGGCGCGAGCACGTGCTCGCAGTAGAGGCGACCGGTCGCCGCCGACGACGCGGAGAGCGGTGCCGACGAGATTACCGCCGGCACCGCTCGCGAACGACTGCCCCTACCGCCGTGTGGTCAACACATACATGTCAGTCGGGTGGTACGACTCTTTCGAGACATACCGGGGAACCTTCTCGAACTTCTTGAGCCCTGCAAGATCGCAGTTCGGCGCGGATGCGGTCAACGGCTTGTCGCAGTACGCGTCACCACCCTCCGGGTTCTTCGGGTTGT
The DNA here is from genome assembly GCF_049993355.1 of Leifsonia sp. McL0607. GTDB lineage: Bacteria > Actinomycetota > Actinomycetes > Actinomycetales > Microbacteriaceae > Leifsonia. The sequence continues at coordinate 427,343 of NZ_CP188253.1, forward strand.
CGTTCTGCACCGCCGGCCAGCTCGGCCAGAACAGAACCGCCCGCGTCCCGTCCGTCTTCGGGGCGCCCAAGTCCCGAGCGAAGTTCGACACGTCGCCGGGCGGTACCCCGGGGCTGTTCGAGGTGGCGCCCGGAAGATCGGCGACGATCTCACCGGTGGAAGTGTCGATGATCACACGCCCGAAGCCCGTCATGTACACGTAAGTCATGAACATCCAGGTCGGCTGGTTCGCACCGTACGGCGCCGCCGCCCAGATGGCCTGCAGATTCCACGGCGCCCGCGAGTCGGACACGTTGTCGGGGATGATGTTCTGGTTGCCGCTGGTGAGCTGGGTGACCTTCCAGGTTCCGTCGGCATTTCCCTTGGCACCAGGGCGGAACGTCGTCGCGAACGCCTGCATCGTCGGGTTCGCCCCCGTCGTCGCCCTCGTGTAAGTGACCACCGGGTGCCCCAACCCATTCAGGGCCAGCGAAGGCTGCGTGATCCCCTGCTTGATCCCCGCATCAGGATCGATGGACAGCCCCGGAACCGTCACCGTCTGCTCGTACGTCAGGGGCACCGAAAGCGGCGTCCCGTTGGCTGTGGTCCAGGTCTTCAGGTCGGTGCTCTGCGCGTAGGAGAAGGTCGAGCGACTGCCGAAACCACGCTCCCCCTCCTGGCCGTTCTCGTCCAGATAGCCGTCCCACGACCACGCCATGCCGTAAGTGGTCTTGCCATTCACCGTGTGGGCGACGAACTCGGTCGGATACGCCCGGCGCGTGCTGTCCGTCGCGAACAACGGCGTGCTCCCACCCAACAGGGAGACCCACCCCTTGGCGGCGCTGTCGTACTGCGCAAGGAAGGTCTCCTTGCCCTGCCGGAACCGGAGGACGAGTGTGTCGCCGACCGTGAAGAACTCGGGGTACGTCATGGCGGAGATATCGATGCCCGGAACGCTGAACGGCAAGGCGCCCAAGCTCGAGACGTCGCCGGCCGTCGAGGTCCGCAGGTAGGCGCCCTGCTCGCCGAGGCCGTCGGCGCCGAAGCTCGGGAGCTCGCCCTTGTCGTTCGGGGTGACGTTCTGCTCGACGACGATCCTGCCGACCTTCAGATTGCCCATGACGTGAAGCTGCTTCTGCCCGTCGAGTTGCATCGTCACGTAGTTGTGCTGGTCGTCGTTCACGCGGTGGTCGGACCGGAAGATGCACCAGCCGCTTATGAGCGTGCCGTTGGCGCACGCGGGCGCGGAGCCGTTGAGGGTACGCGACGCGACCGAGAGGTAGCGCTTCGTGTCGTAGAAAGCGACGTACTGCGTGTTGCCGTCGGTCAGCACCGACTGGCCAGTGATCGAGTGACCGAGGGTCTTCACCGGCAGGAGGGTGCTGGACACCACTTCCGGCACGCCCAGACTGTGGGCAGAGACGAGCGACACATTGTCGAACTCACCGGTGCCCGAGAAGCTGTAGAGCGCAGCCATGCCGCCGCGAAGCGGAGCGGGGTCGGTCCAGGTCGTCGGTACCGGTGTGTTCAAGATCGTGGTGACCGACTTGCCCGTGTCCCGGTCGGTGATGTCGAGGTCGAACGTCCCCGGTGTCGGCGAATCCACACGCACAGTGTAGGAGTTGCTCTTCGACGGAGTGAAGTAGCCCTCGAGAACGGTTTGCGGGATATCGCCGACCACCTTCTGGAGGGCCCACTTGACCGATGTCTTGCGGAACGGCGTGGCCATGAACCGGTACATCTGCAACTGCGCACCGTCGGCATTCGCCGGCGGGATGGACTCGTGGAAGGCCAGACCGCTGTACAGCATGTCGTTGTTGTCCCAGGCCGGGATCGTCATATCGGCAGCGAACGAGAAGCTCGATCCGCTGAGATCGACATGCTCCTGCTCGAGAACGTACTCCGTTCGACCCGGCACCGCTTCGGGGACGACCGTGCCGTCGGGCGTGGACTTCCATCCCTTGGAGCCGACACGCTTCCACGTGTTGCTGAGGTCCGTTCCGGCAGCGAACCAGTCGGTCAGGCCCGATGGGGTGTCGGTGGTCGAGCGAACCGAGAAGTCACGGAAGGTCGCAGCCCCGACATTGGACAAGAGCCCAGCGTAACCGCCGACGCGCGGCTGCGTGGAGGTCGGCAGCCCCGAATGTGCGTACGGCATCCTGATCGAATCGCCACCGATGACCAGGTTCGCACCCGGCTCCGCCTTCGTGGCGAAGCTCACCGATGCGGAGGTCAGACTCCGATCGACGCTCATGATGTACGAATCGCCCTTGACGAGAGCGGTCTTCAGCTTTCCCATGGCGACGATGTCCGCCCCCGGCTCGCCCAGGGTGCGCCGCAGGATCATCCAGTCTTTCGCCGGGCCCGTGGTCACCCGAAAGTCGAAGCGATCTGTCGCGTCGGAGCTCGCGTTGAAGACCAAGCCCGCCCAACGGCCGTTGACGTCCGTCGATGCCGTGATCTCCGTGCTCACCACGAACGAGCTACCGAGCTCGACGCTGTGGTTGATCGCCATGGCGTCCTGCCCTTTCGGGTCGGGCACTGCCGAGTTGTCCTTGAGCTCCCAGTTCGCCAGGACCGTCTTCCACGGGGAGCCGAGCGAGTTCGCGTCGGCGCGGCGAAAACTGTCAGAAGCAGTGGCCGAGCGCTCCGGTTCGGTGAACGCCGAGTTCGACGTACCCGTCCCCCCGTTCGCTACTGCCTGTGCGGGCTCGGACGGCAGGCCCAAGCCCGCGATCAGCGCCACAACGCCGAGCGCACCGACCACCGGTCTCCATGCGCGTGGGCGCAATCTCTTCAACACGTGAAATGCCTTCCAGTTGACATACTTTTAATTTCAGGAGTTAACACTCTTATACCTATATGTCCACTGTTACACATTACTGGATGCGTGGAGACGGGTTATCGGCAAGAAAGTGTGGATGGGTGAGTGATCTGGCCGCGTGATCACGGGGTGAAACGGGGATCGTTATGGTCGGCGACCCGTGGTCGTGGATCTTTCGTCGAACTTGGCCTCGTGCCTGGTATGTGGTGCCCCGCTCGTGAAGAACGGGCGAACGACTGCGGGCACGCAGCGCTGGCGCTGCCGTGTGTGCGGCGCGTCCTCGACCAGGCGCCGGCCGGACGTAGCCCGCCGCCAGCAGCTACGCCGGTTCCTGATCTGGCTGACCGGGACGAGCACGCAAGCCGACGCGGGAGGCGGCACGGGCCGCTCGTTCCGGCACGAGACAGCGTGGTGCTGGCATCTGCGACCCCGCATGCCGGTCACCGGCGAGATCCACGACGCCGTCCTAGTCGACGGGATCAGGATCGGATCCTGGTGCCTGCTGATCGCGCTCAGCAGCACCGGGCGCGTGATCTCCTGGCAGTGGTCCGCCGGCGAGTCCACCGCCGCGTGGGAGGCCCTCTTCGACCAGGTCCCGCCGCCCAAGGTCATCGTCACCGACGGCGGCACCGGCATCCGCTCGGCACTGGCAAGGGCCTGGCCCGACACCGCAGTGCAGCGATGCATCTTCCACCTGCCGATGAACGTCACCCGCGAGCTGACCAGGAATCCGCGGCTGAAGGCTGGGCGCGCGCTGCGCCAGATCGCGATGCGCCTCAGCAGCGTCCACGACGTCGACGCCGCGATCGAGTGGAGACTGATGCTGGAGGCCTGGTGGCAGCAGTTCGGACACCTCACCAAAGAGCGCACGCTCTACGACAACGGACAGTTCGGATTCACCCACCACCGGCTCCGCAAGGCGTGGGGCGTCCTGCACCAAGCCGCCGAGGCCGGCCACGAGTTCACGTTCCTCGAACACGGCAACCCACACACGACGTCCCCGCTCGAAGGCGGCGTCAACGCGCAGATACGGCACCTACTGCGCCACCACCGCGGCATGACCATCGAGCACCGCCGCCGCGCCGTCGAGTGGTTCCTGCTGCTGAAAGAAGTCCCCATCGAATCCGCCCACGAATACGCCGACCCACCAGCCTCGCCACAGCCCCGACCCGTCGCTGAAAAACCAGACGGGCCAGCCCTCTACGACACCAGCCTCGACGCTGGCGAACGCCTATGGCTCAGATCAGGCTGGGCCGGACACAAATAACACGCCCAACCCATCCACACTTTTTGGCCTATAAGCCGCCCCGGGGGGAAGAGACAGCCCGTTAACGAAACAAGGACCGCCATCTCTGGCGGTCCTTGCTTACTGTGGTGGAGCTAAGGAGATTCGAACTCCTGACCTCTTCGATGCGAACGAAGCGCGCTACCAACTGCGCCATAGCCCCGGGAACTGCTTAGAAAGCCTAGCACCCTCGCCGTACCGATCCGAAATCGAAAGTGGTTCAGCTGGCCGCTCGGCGACGACGGAGGACGGCGTCGAGGTCGAGTGCCCCGTCGTCGACGGAGCCCACGATCCCCATCGCCGAGTAGAGGTTCGGCACGGTCTCCTCGACGGCTACGGGATGAGCCACAGCCGGCGCTGACTCGACCTCCCGCGGCGCGCCCGCGGCGGCTGGCGCACTCGGAGCGACCGGGCGCAGCCGGACCGGCGCGGGCGCCACCGGCGCGGGCGCCACCGGCGCGGGCGCCACCGGCGCGGCCTCCGTCGCAGCCGTGGCCTTGCGCTCGAAGTCGGCGCGGGCGGCCGCGCGGCGCAGCTCGGCCGCGGCATCCACCGACGCCATCGCTGCAGCGGCGACCGTCCCCGGCGACAGGTGCAGCGGCTTCGGCAGCGGGCGCGGGGTCCAGCTCTGACGCAGCGCCTCCTGCACCGGGAGGTCGTGCTTCGCGTGGTCGTAGAGGTCGGGTGAGGCCGGAGCGGCCGGCACGAACGGGACGGGCGCTGCGGTGGCGCGAGCGGACCGCGACAGCCTGCTGAGCATCCCCAGCGCTGCGAGAGCGACCGCTCCGGAGACGGCGGAGAGCAGCCACGCGCCGGCGGAAAGCAGCAGGGCCGCCCCGATGGCGAGGCCGGCGAGGCTCGCGACCAGCAGCATCGTGCAGAGCGCACGCGAACGGCGGAGGCGACGGCGGCGCTGCGCTGACAGCACCGGGTGTGCGCTGGCGACCGCGAGGGCGCGCGCCCGCTGGGCCGCAGCCGCACGCGATGCCCGCTCCAGCGCGATCGCCTCGGCGGCGGCGCGCTCGGCCTCCTCGGCCGCGTGCCTGCGCTCCTCGGCGATGGCCTGCTCGCGGCGCGCGTGCGCCGCCGCCTCGGCCCGCGCGGTCGCCAGACGGCGCTCCTCCGCCTTGCGGAGGATCCGCTGCTGCTCCGCGACCGTCTTCGCGGTCGCCTCTACGCGGACCTCGTCCGGAAGCTCACTCGTCTCGGCCAGGATGCGCAGCGTCTGCTGCAGCCGAACGGCGTTGCGCTCCGTCGCCAGGTACTCGCGGCGACGCAGCCACACCGGGACGAGATAGGCCAGCCAGAGGACGGCCGCGATGGCGACAACCACCCCACCGCCCATCACATCCCCATTCATGCCTCTACGGTAGGGGTCGACGGCTCGGCGCCCCGGTCAGCGCCCGGGTGTGTCACCGATGGAGAGGACTCTCAGCGTCGCCGGGCGACCGGTAGCGGGATCGCGGCAGCCGCGCGGTCCTCCGCCGTCACCGTCGCGGCCTCCGCCGGTGCTTCGCCGTCGAGCCAGCGGCGCAGCACGCCCTGCTGCAGTTCCTCGGACACCAGCCCGAAGCAGTAGTGGTCGCGCCAGTCGCCGTTGATGTGGATGTACCGGCGCCGCAAGCCCTCATAGCGGAAGCCGAGCTTCTCGACGACGCGGAGGCTGGGGCCGTTCTCGGGCCGGATGCAGATCTCCATGCGGTGCAGGCCCAGGTGGTAGAAGCAGTAGTCCGTCGCGAGGGCCACCGCGGTCGGCGTGATGTTGCGCCCCGCGAACTCCTCGGCGATCCAGTAGCCGATGGTCGCGCTCGACAGCGAACCGTAGGTCACGGACGAGACATTGAGCTGCCCGGCCAGACGCCCATTGTACTCGACGACGAACGGAAGGCCGTGGCCCGCCCGCGCGTTCGCGAGCAGGGAACGGATGCTCGCGCGCGTGTCGAACGCCCCCGGTGCGTACGGGCTCGTCGCCTCCCACTGCCGCAGCCAGGTGCGGTTATCGATCAGGGAGCGCTCGAGCGCGCGCGCGTCCCTCAGGCGGATCGGTCGCAGCCCGACGCGCCCCTCGCTCAGCGTGGGGATGACGAACGCCACGGCATCCTCCTTCTGCGACGACCTTCGCCGCAGATACGACCGTAGCGGTAAACGCCCTAGGGTGCGTCAGTCGTTTCCGTGGGCATCTCTTCGAGGATCTCGCGCGGTTCGTCGTCGAGGCCTGCAGCGAACTCGCGCAGCCACGGCCGCAGTTCGGGGCCGAGATCTTCGCGGTCGACCGCCAGCTGAATGATCGCCTTGATGTAGTCGAGGCGATCACCGGTGTCGTAGCGGCGGCCGCGGAAGACCACGCCGTAGACGCCGCCGGTCCAGTCGGGGGCCTCGGCCATCGACTGCAGGGCGTCGGTCAGCTGGATCTCCCCTCCGCGGCCCGGCTCGGTGCGCTCGAGCACGTCGAACACCTCCGGGCGCAGAACGTAGCGGCCGATGATGGCGTAGTTCGACGGCGCGTGCGCGGCGTCCGGCTTCTCGACGAGACCTGTGATGCGCACCACGTCATCGTCACCGGTCTCTTCGATCGCGGCAGCCCCGTAGAGGTGGATGGACTCGCTCGGCACCTCCATCAGCGCGACAACGGTGGCGTTGTACTTCCGCTGCACGTCGAGCATGTGTTGGAGGAGGTCGTCGCGGGAGTCGATGATGTCGTCGCCCAGGAGCACGGCGAACGGCTCACGGCCGACATGCGCCTTGGCCCGCAGCACCGCGTGGCCGAGGCCCTTCGGGTCGCCTTGGCGCACGTAGTGGATGTCGGCGAGCGACGTCGAGTAGTTGACCTTCTCGAGGCGGTCGGTGTCGCCCTTCTTCTCGAGCGTGTGTTCGAGCTCCGCGTTGCGGTCGAAGTGGTTCTCGAGCGCGTTCTTGTTGCGCCCCGTGATCATCAGGACGTCGTTGAGCCCCGCGCTGACCGCTTCTTCGACGACGTACTGGATCGCCGGCTTGTCGACCACCGGCAGCATCTCCTTCGGCATCGCCTTGGTCGCCGGAAGGAACCGAGTGCCCAAGCCTGCCGCGGGGATCACTGCCTTCGTCACGTGAGTTGCCATGCCGCTACAGTATCGGCATTTTCCCGGCCGCCCCTGCTGGACCTCCTAGGATTGAGTCATGGACACGGACACCGCCGCCCATCGCAAGCGCGCACTCCGCGCCGAGCTCCGGGAGCGGCGGCAGAACCTCACCAGCACGGAACGGCAGGCCGCGACCGCCGGAATCACCCGCAACTTGATCGATCTCGCAACGGATCTGTCCGCGCGCGCAGTCGCCTGTTACCTCCCGACCACCATCGAGCCCGACACGCGTCCGTTCGTCAACTGGGCGGTCGGACAGGGCGTCCGCGTGCTGCTGCCGGTCTCGCGCGAGGACGGCCTCCTCGACTGGACCAGCGGTGACGGCGAGACCGAGACCGAGGGACTCTTCGGCATGCCGGAGGCCGTCGGTGAGCTGCTCGGGCCGATCGCCATCAATGACGTCGACCTCATCGTGGTCCCCGCCGCGGCCGTCGACGCGACCGGCATGCGCATGGGCTGGGGACGCGGCTATTTCGACAAGACGCTCGGCAGCATGGAAAAATGTCCCCCGGTGTACGCCGTCGTCTTCGACGGCGAACTCGTGAACGACGTCCCGCGGGAGCGGCACGACCAGCCCGTCGACGGCGCGGTCACGCCGACCCGCATCGTCCAGTTCACCTGAGCGGCACCACGAACGCGCCCGAACAACACGGAAGACCATGCCCACCTACTCTTACTCGTGCCGCGACTGCGGCCACGCCTTCGACATCCACCAAGCCTTCACCGACGACGCGCTCACCGTCTGCCCGAACTGCGGCGGCATCCTGCGCAAGGTGTTCGGCACCGTCGGCGTGACCTTCAACGGCTCCGGGTTCTATCGGACCGACTCGCGCGGTGGTGCGAAGTCGGGAGGTTCGTCGTCGGGTTCGACCTCGTCGTCGTCCTCGCCTGACTCCGGAACGTCGTCGTCTTCGTCGTCATCCGGCGATGCGTCGTCCGGCTCGGCGTCGTCCTCGTCCTCCTCCTCGAGCTCCGCAAGCTGACACCAGCACCTCCCGTTCCACCTACCTGGCGAAAGGATCGGTCTTGCTCAAAGGCTTCAGGGAGTTCATCCTCCGCGGGAACGTGATCGACCTGGCTGTCGCCGTGGTCATCGGCGCAGCGTTCACGGCTGTCGTCACGTCGATCGTGACGAACGTCTTCAATCCGCTCATCGGCCTGTTCTTCCAGGCGAAGAGCCTGGACAACGCGCTCGTCGTCACGGTGGGTGACTCCGTGTTCAAGTTCGGCGCCGTACTCGGCGCGATCATCAGTTTCCTCGTCGTCGCCGTCGTCGTGTACTTCGTCTTCGTCTTCCCGATCAACAAGGCGAAGGAGCACGCCGAGCGCCTGCGCAAGAAGGGAGTCGTCGAGCCCGACGCGCCGGTCACCGAGCTCGTTCTGCTCAGCGAGATCCGCGACCTCCTGCAGGCGCAGCAGTCGCCCCCCGCCGCTGCCGGCAGGCACTCCGACCCGCTTCCGTAGCCGACTGGGCGCCAGGCGCCGCTACAGCGAGAGATGGAACCGAAGCGCCTCGTCAAGCCGGCGCATGACCCAGCCGGGCGTCACGCCCAGTGATCGCGTGATCCGCGGAAACCCGATGGAGCGCACCCGCTCCGCCTGAATCTTTGAGGGGACCCGCAGCCCCATCTGGGCGAGATCGTCCGGATCGGCGACCTCGACTTGGAAGTCGATGTGAACGTTCGAGACGTTCGAGGTCATCGGCACGCACGTGACGACACCGCGCGACCGCTTTGTGACCGCTGCGTTCATCCCTTCTGAGCTGACGACGACGCAGGGGCGCAGCGTGCCGGCCTCGCCGTCGATGACCGGATCCAGCAGGACTTCGATGACGTCACCGCGCCTCAGTCGGAGAGCCCGTCGCCGGCGGTCCCGTCCCAGATCGCCTGCTCGCCCGAGTCCTCCCATTCGTCGAATGCCTGAGCGTACGCATTCTCGGCATCGAGCTCGCGCTGGACGCGGAGAAGCTTGTGAATGGCGGCGGATCGGTTGCCCTTCATGTCGGCCGCGATCTTGTCCAGGTACAGCAGATCGTCGTCGAGGCGTCAGTAGTGCGGAGGCACGTCCCGTCGCAGCTGCTCGTCGTTCGACGACCACGAGCCCTCCTCACGGTCGCGCTCCGGCACGCGCGGCGCCGGATCGGCGTCTGGTACACCCTCCCGTCGCACCCGACGCGGCCTGCGCGCGGGTTGCTCGCTGTGTTGCTGGTCGTTCACCCCTCCAGGGTAGGCGCACATTCCGCGCGAATGTGGCGCTACCCCGAACCAGTGGGCACATTCCGCGCGAATGTCGGGTCACCGCGAACCAGCGGGGCACATTCCCCGCGAATGTGGCGCTACCGCGGACCAGCGGGCACATTCAGCGCGAATGCGCAGCGCTCAGGTCTACGGGAGCGTGATCGGCGCCGTCTCGGTGTTGGCCTCCGAGACGCCGATGAGGCGCGCGATGCGGCCGGCGACGGCGTCCGGGTCGGCGAACAGCTCGAAGCTGTGCACCCGGAGATAGTGCCAGCCGAGGCGGCGCAGCACGTCGGGGCGCAGCCGCAGCGACTCGCGGAGGCTACCCCTGTTCACGTCGTCGTCGGTCTCGACCACCACGGCGCGGCCCTCGTTCGACGCGACCAGCGTGAGCTTGCCGCGGTAGCCGACCTGCACGTCCAGGCCCCGACGGGCCAGGCGCTTGGCCAGGTCGACGATCATCGGGTCCGCGTCCGGGCTGAGGTACTCGGGCACGGCGGCCTGCAGCTGGTCGGCCTCCCCCAGCACCTGGGCGAGCGCGGCGATGCCGTGCCGCATGCGCGATTCGTCGATGTCGTCGGGGCGGAAGCACGAGACGATGTCCATGCCCCGGCGGGCGCGCGTCATGCCGACCGCGAGGAGGCGGTCGCCTCCCGGCTCGGCGAGGGCGCCGAAGTTCGACAGCAGCCGGCCATGCGGCGTGCGTCCGTACCCGATCGAGAAGATCACGCGGTCGCGGCTCTGACCGACCGACTGCTCCAGTGTCACCACCGTGAACGGCTCCGGTCGATCGCCCAGGATGAAGTCCGCGAGCTCGGTGCGCTTGGCGAACGCGGACAGCACGGCCTGGTTGACACGCACCGCGTGACGCTCGCTGGCGGTGATCACCATGAGCGACTCGCGCGGACGCTCGGTGGCGTGCCGGAGGACGAGCTCGACGACCTTGGCCACCTCGGCGTCGGTGCTCTCCACCGCACCGGTGTCGCTGTCGGGCATGCCCTGACCGCCGGTGACGTAGTGGAGGGCGAGGCTGCCGTGCCCGAGGTAGGTCCCTGCCCACGGCAGCGAGTCGATCTTGCCGCCGTAGAAGCGCCGGTTGACCAACTCAGCGAGGCCTTCGCCCCCCGCGCGGTAGCTGCGCACGAGCGTGTAGACGGGCAGCAGCTCCGACAGCCGCGCGAGCGCCGAGTCGGCGTGGAGGGCGTCGACGTCCACTGGCTCGACCGTCGAGCCGTACTCGTGCACGCCGGTGTCGAAGCGCGAAGGCGTCTGAGTGACCGGGTCGCCGAAGGCGACGACCTGGCGCGCACGCCGGAGCGCCGGGACGCTCTCGGCCAGGCTGGAGGCGCCGGCGTCGATCAGCACGACCGCGTCGAATGCGACCTCGGCGTCGATCGCGGGCACCTCGTAGGGCGAGACGAGCCAGACCGGAGCGAGCGGCCGCGCGAGGTGCGGCGCGGCGGCGTTCAGCGAGGCAGCGGTCGGCATGGTCGTCGTGAGCAGCTTCTTGAGGGCTTTGGCCTCGTCCGGCCAGTCGACGACACCGATCTTCCAGGTCTCGGCGAGCATCCACGCGAGCTGCTCGCCCGTCGCGGACGCGTGCGCCTCGTCTACCAGCCGGAAGTCGGCCTCCAAACGGTCGAGCACGCTCGTGTTGGCGCTCAGCAGGGCACGGTCGGCAGCGAGAAGGGCCTCCAGCACGGACTGCCACCAGGCGAGCTCGAGCTCGGCGCTGACCTGCGTCTCCGGCACGTGGCGCACCGACAGGTCGGACAGCAGCGGGTCGAGTTCGCGCTCACGCAGCTGCCCGAGTAGTGCGGTGCGCTCCTGAAGGTTGGCGAGCACCTCCGACTCGGCGGCGAGGCCCGCGACCTGACGCGTCAGCTCCTCGATCGGCAACGCGGCGAGCGACTGCGGCGTGCCGGTGCGGCGCAGCGGGATGTCGAGACGAGCGAGGTCCTCCGCGACGCGCTGGTACGCCACCTGCACGTCGGCGATGCCCACGGGCACCTCCGGGACGACACCCGCGACGGCGAAGCGATTCCAGAGGATGCGCTGCTGCTGGATGCGACGCAGGCTCTCGTTCAGGTCGGTCACGTGCACACCGGGGCGCACGTACTCCAGGGCGAGCTTGCGCAGCCGCCGCCGGTTGGTCCCGGACATCGTCGGCGACTCGCGGCGAGAGGAGGTCGCCGCGATGAGCTCGGAGATCGAGCGGTCGAAGACGGCGGGCGTGAAGCGGTCGAGCGTCTCGCGCACGTCGAGCAGCAGGCGCAGGTAGACGCCGAGCTCGGCGATCGACTCGAACGGCCGCATCCGCGTCTGGCCGATGAGGGCCTTGGCACGCTCGATGAGTCGCGGCAGTTCGGCGCGGCTGAGCTTCTTGGCGAGGTCGTGAGCGGCCTTGCCCTCTTCGGTCGTCGCGAACGACGCGCCGTACCAGGGCGAGTCGTGCGGGCCGTACCGGAACTCGCCCAGGCGGGCGGCCCGGATCAGGGCGTCGGCGGCGGCATCCCGTCCCGAGGCGAGCGCTTCGATGGAGGCCCGGCTCAGCCGTGCGGTGGTCGCAGGCGGGGTCGGCAGCAGCGCGAGGCGCGAGAGTTCGCGCAGCGCGTCGAGCACGGAGACGTGCAGCACGGGGTCGCGGCGGGCCAGAGCTGCGCGATAGTCGAGCAGCACCTTGCGGAGCCGCACGAGGGCGTCGTCCACATCGGTGACGCGGGGCTGCTCGGCCTTCTCGTTGCGGCCGATCGACTGGACGAGGTCGCGGCGGAGGCTGCGTGGCGTGACCGCGACGCCGGGAAGCCCGACCTTCGCGAAACGCTGGGCGATGTCGTCGAGGCTGGAACGCCGCGGCCCGACCACGAGCACGCGCTTGTGCTGCGCGACGAGCGCACCGACGGCGTTGACGACCGTCTGCGTGCCTCCGGTGCCGGGGAGGGTCTTCACGACGATCGAGTTGCCAGCCGAGATCTGCGCGACGACGTTCTCCTGCTCTTCGTCGGCGTCGAGCAGGAGGGAGTCTGTGGCAGGCGGACGCTCATCCTGACGGATGGGGTCGGCCGGGCTGAAGGCGCTCTCGATCGCGGTGCGTGCCGTGGGATTGCCCGCGAGAGCGTCGAGCAGCGGCGTGTCGAGATGTTCGGCCTCCGCCCGCAGCGCCGGCGCCACATCGATGAACGAAGAGACCACGAGGCGCGACTGCACATTGAACCACGGCAGGTGGGAGGTGAGCCCGCGGAGCCGGTCGATTACCGGCTGCGGCTTGAACGCCCCGTTGTCGAGAGCGAGAGCGACGAAAGCATCGGCGTCGAGCGTGATCTGGAACTGCTCGGACAGCGCACGAGCCAGCTCCGGGTTCAGGAACGGCTGGCCCTTGAGCTTCACCTCGAAGTCGCGCCCGTAGCGGCGGATGGCGAGCGGCCGGAGCAGGATCGGCGCCAGGAATTCGTCGACGCCGTGCCGCCATTGCGCGAGGCCGATCGCCAGGTGGATGGACTCGATTCCGCGCACGGAGCGCAGCTCGATTCCCTTGGCGGTGATGGCGTTCGCCGCCGCACGGGCCGTGCGCAGCGCGAGCTCGTCGCGGATGAGGCTGGAGAGCAGCGTGCTCTGGCCGGTGATGAATTGCGGGAGGCCGCCGGGGTGCGTTGTGCTGAGTTCGATGCGGGTGCGCGGGCTGTCCTCGAAGTGGAGCAGGGGCGACTCGCCGCCGATCGCCGCGATCTCCTCGCGCCAGCGAGCCCACACGTGGTCGGCGATGTTGCCGGCGACGAGTCCGGGGTCACCGAGGCTCAAGGCGTGCGGGGCGGTCGAGTTGGACGCCGGGTGCAGTGCGTCGCCCTCTGGCATGTCGGACGTCATCTCGTCGTCCTCACTCTTCCTATCCAGTCGCCACACACCGACACCCTACGTGCCTCAACGTGAAACGTCTGGCAATCTGCGCGGGTTTCGCGTCAACTCGCGGGTCCCCCGACGTCGGCTGCCGAATCGGTCACCCCGATGTTCGCGTCCTCCGGCGCCTGGCGGCCCTTCGCTCTCGCGGCCCCGAGGAACACCAGGGCGAGCACGCCGCAGAGCAGATAGAGCGACGCCTGCGCGTCGAGGACGCGCACCGTGCCGACCGATTCGGCGATGAGGCCGGCGACCAGGAGCCCGACGCCCTGAGCCGCGCCCGAGAGGGTCGTCACGGCCGCGATCACCCGTCCGAGCGTCGCCCGCGGAGTGACCGTCTGCACGAGCGTGATCTCGCCGGTCGAGGTCGCCACGGCCGGGAGGCCCATCGCGATGAACAGGCCGGCGTAGACCCACACGGCGGTCGTGACCGGTGCGAGGTTCCAGGTCAGCAGCGAGAGCGCGCCGAACACCAGGTAGCCTCCACCGATCAGCCAGCGCGGGGCGAATCGGCGGATCAGCCTCCCGGTCAGCAGGCCCCCGAGCACTCCGCCGATCGCCTGGACGCCGCGCAGCAGGCCGACCTCCGTGTCGTTCGCGCCCAACTCCCGGGTGACGTACACGATGAAGAGGGCGAGGAACACGCCCTGCGCGATGCTGCCCAGCACGGCGATCGACGCGATCGTCCGCAGTTCGCGGCTGCGGACGACAGTGACGATGCCCTCGGCCCACTCGCGCAGCAGGCGTCGTTCGGCGGTGGGTGCAGACTCCGCGTCGGGGGCGGCGGCCGGCGACGGCAGCGGTCGGGTCAAGGCGACGAGCAGCGCCGTCACGCCGAAGCTCACGGCGTCCACGATCACCACGCCGGGCAGCCCGCCCACGGCGAACGCGAGCCCGCCGAGCGGCGAGCCGACGAGCCGGGCGAGGTTGTCGGCGATGGCGAGGAGGGCGTTGCCGCGACCGAGCTCGTCCGGCTGAAGCAGCCGTGGCACCATCGACTGCCTGGCCGGGTTGATCAGCGCGCCGAGGCACGCCTGCACCGCAGCCACCGCGTACACGATCCCCATGCGGTCGGGGCCGGCGGCGAGCAGCGGCAGGAGCGCGACTCCCTGGATCAGGGCGACGACGATCATCGTGCGCCGCGGATCCCAGCGGTCGACGAGCACGCCGAGAAAGGTGCCGGCGAGCAGCATCGGGATCAGCTCGGCCAGGAACACGGCCGAGGCGCCCAGCGCCGAACCTGTCGCCGAGAACGCGAACAAGGGGAGGGCGATCATCAGCAGCCAGTCGCCGGTGTCGGAGACCAAGCCGGCCGTCCAGATCAGCGCGTAGTCGCGCCGGAGGAGAGGTGAGCGGTTCACGGCTCCTCGACCTCCGCGTCGGATGGTGCCTCCGCGTCTGGTGTGTCCGTGTCGGGCGCGTCCTCGTCTGACGTGTTCGGCAACTCCGCGTCGGGATGCAGGAAGGCGTTGAGGTTCAGCGCCACCACGGCACTGTCGCCGGGTGCCGCGGTGCGCGTGAGCGCGATGTACGGACGGATCAGAGCGTCCAGCCGCTCCCCGAGCTCGCGCAGTTCGCCCGGGCTGATGCGCAGGGCGTAGCCCGAGAGGATGCTCGACTCGCGCCAGACCGGCGGCACGCTGTCGCGCAGGGCGATCGCGCGGTGCAGCCGCGCGGCCTCCTCGTCGATCTGGTGGTCGGCGAAGAAGCGCTCGACGGCGTCGACGCCGAGCCTTGACCCTCGGTCGCAGGCTCCCTCGGCGCTGGGGTCGCGGCATCGCTCCGCGTTGCCCCTGAGCTCCACCGCGCCCGGGTCGTCGCCGCGACCGAGTTGGAGGCCGGTGGCCGTCGACTGCCACGGCCGCTCCCGGCCGTCC
The DNA here is from genome assembly GCF_049993355.1 of Leifsonia sp. McL0607. Classification (GTDB taxonomy): domain Bacteria; phylum Actinomycetota; class Actinomycetes; order Actinomycetales; family Microbacteriaceae; genus Leifsonia. The sequence goes on from NZ_CP188253.1 coordinate 442,558, forward strand.
TCGGCCTCCACCCGCTCGACCAGGCCAAAGCGGGCGAGCGCGCGCAGATGGTAGCTGCAGTTCGACGGCGTCGAGCCCACGGCATCGGCGCACTCGCTGGCCGTGCGCGCACCGAACGACATCAGGTGGTCGAGCAGCGCGAGCCGGAGCGGGTGCGCGAGGGCGCGCAGAGCGCGCGGGTCGGTGACCGTGCGCCGGTCCTCCGGGCGGCCTCCCGATGTGAAAGACATGTTTCAGATTGTGCGCCACGAACTCTTTCACGTCAAGCGGGAATGAATCGGACCTCCACCGGTTGTTCACACAGATGAACGAGATCACCCGAGCGAGCGTCGGTTTCCGCTCCGAGCGTGGCCCCATCCTGATCGCCCTGATGCTGACGACTGGACTCGTCGCCATCGATGCGACGATCCTCGCGACGGCCGTGCCCTCCATCGTGAGCGATCTGGGCGGCTTCGCGCAGTTCCCGTGGCTGTTCTCGATCTACCTCCTGGCTCAGGCGGTCTCGGTGCCCGTGTATGCGAAGCTCTCCGACACCGTCGGCCGCAAGCCGATCGTTTTGGCGGGCATCGGCCTGTTCTTCCTCGGCTCGATCCTGTGCGGGTTCGCCTGGAGCATGCCCGCCCTGATCGCGTTCCGGGCGCTGCAGGGACTCGGCGCCGGGGCCATCCAGCCCATGTCGATGACGATCGCCGGCGACATCTACACCGTCGCCGAGCGCGCCAAGACCCAGGGGTACCTTGCGAGCGTCTGGGCGATCTCCTCGGTGGTCGGGCCGACGCTCGGCGGGCTGTTCTCGCAGTTCCTGTCGTGGCGGTGGATCTTCTTCGTCAACGTGCCGCTCTGCATCCTGGCCGCGTGGATGCTGATCCGCGCGTTCCACGAGAGCATCGAGTGCAAGCGGCACCGCATCGACTACGCCGGGTCCGCACTGCTCACCGCCGGGATGTCGCTGCTCATCCTCGCGGTGCTGGAGGGCGGCCAGGCCTGGGCCTGGAACTCGGTGTGGAGCGTGGGCGCGTTCGCGCTCGGCGGCCTCCTGCTCGTCGCGTTCGCGCTCGTGGAACGGAGGGCGGCGGAGCCGGTGCTTCCGCTGTGGGTGTTCTCCCGGAGGCTGCTGCTCACGACCACGCTCGTCTCGCTCGGCATCGGCGCCATCCTGATCGGGCTCACCTCGTACGTACCGACCTACCTGGAGTCGACGATCGGCGTGCCGCCCCTCGTCGCGGGTCTCGCTGTCGCCGCACTCACGCTCGGCTGGCCGATCGCGGCGAGCATCTCGGGACGCTTCTATTTGCGGATCGGCTTCCGCAACACGGCTTTGCTCGGCACGAGCATCGCCATCCTCGGCACGATCGCCCTGGCGGCCACCAGCGTGACGCCGAGCGTCCTGTTCGTCGCGGTGAGCTGCTTCATCGTCGGGCTCGGGATGGGGCTGGTCGCCACACCGACGCTGATCGCTGCGCAGTCGAGCGTGGCGTGGAGCGAGCGCGGCGTCGTCACCGGAACCAACATGTTCGCCCGCTCGATCGGCAGCGCAGTGGGCGTCGCGGTGTTCGGCGCGATCGCGAACGCGATCGTCCTGTCGACCGCAGGCGGAGCGCACTCCCCCGCTGCCGTGCAGAGCGCCTCCACCGCCGTGTTCGCCTCCGTCGCGGTCGTGGCTGCGCTTACGATCGTGGCCGGCCTCGCCATGCCACGCTCCCGCGTGGAGGACGTGGAGCTCGGCCGCGCCCCCGCCGCCGCGGACTGACCCCTCCACCAGCGATCGGCTGGTCGGAAGGGGCGTGGTACAGTGTGGTCGGACCATGTGGTCTGACCACATGGTCCGACGCAACGCGAGGAGGGCAGGGGCGGTGAGCACCGAGCCGAAGGCGTGGGAGAACGTGCTCGCCCGCATCGAGGAGCGCCTCGTCGACGGCCGCCTGCGGCCGGGCGACCACCTGCCGCCCGAACGCACCCTCGCCGCCGAGCTCGGAGTCGCACGCTCCAGCGTGCGCGAGGCGGTGCGCGTCCTGGAGGCGATGGGCCTGATCCGCACGCAGACCGGATCGGGACCGAGCTCCGGCGCCATCATCATCGCCCGGCCGCTCGGCGGGATGCAGGCCCTCATGCGCTTGCAGGTCGCTGCGAGCGGCTTCCCGGTCGCCGACGTGGTGAGCACGCGTCTGCTGCTGGAGTCCTCCGTCGCCGGCGAGCTGGCCGAACGCGGGGCGGACGTCGACCTCGGCGAGGCACGGCAGCTCCTCGACGCCATGGACGACCCCGCGCTGACCGCCGCCGAGTTCCTCGCGCTCGACGCTCAGTTCCACCTCTCGCTCGCCGGCGCGGCGGGCAACACCGTCGTCGCGACCATGATGGCGGGCCTCCGCAGTTCGATCGAGGGCTACGTCCTCGCCGGCGCCGCGCGCCTCCCCGACTGGGAGGCCATGGCCGCGCGACTGCGCGCCGAGCACCGCGCGGTGATGGCCGCCATCGCCGCAGGCGACTCCACGGTCGCCCGCACCCGCATCCACGACCACATCAGCGGCTACCACCGCGATGCCGCGCCCGCGGCCCCGACTGTCACCGCCCTGTCCCCGTCCACCGACGCACGTTAGGCACACGAACATGGTCACCCGCCAACTCCCGAAGCCCGCCGAGCTGTTCGAGCTCCTGTCGTTCAAGAAGCCGGAGCTCGACGCGAAGAAGCGCCGCCTGAGCGCGGCTCTCACCATCGAAGACCTGCGCACGATCGCGAAGCGCCGGACACCGAAGGCCGCCTTCGATTACACGGAGGGCGCCGCCGAGGGCGAGCTCTCGCTCGCCCGCGCTCGGCAGGCGTTCCAGGACATCGAGTTCCACCCGTCGATCCTGCGCGACGTCTCCACCGTCGACACCTCGTGCGAGATCTGGGGCGGCCCCTCCGCGATGCCATTCGGGATCGCGCCGACCGGCTTCACCCGGTTGATGCAGACGGAGGGCGAGGTCGCCGGAGCCGGTGCAGCGGGCGCCGCGGGCATCCCGTTCACCCTGTCGACGCTCGGCACGACCTCCATCGAGGGCGTCAAGACGGCCAACCCGACGGGTCGCAACTGGTTCCAGCTGTACGTGATGCGCGACCGCGAGATCTCCTACGAACTCGTCCGCCGTGCCGCCGCCAACGGCTTCGACACACTGTTCTTCACCGTCGACACCCCGGTCGCCGGCGCGCGGCTGCGCGACAAGCGCAACGGCTTCTCGATCCCGCCGCAGCTCACGCTCAAAACGGTGATCAACGCGATCCCCCGGCCGTGGTGGTGGTACGACTTCCTCACCACGCCCAAGCTGGAGTTCGCGTCGCTGTCGTCGACCGGGGGCACCGTGGGCGAGCTCCTGGACTCCGCGATGGACCCGTCGATCAGCTTCGCCGACCTCGACATCATCCGGAGCATGTGGCCAGGCAAGATCGTCGTCAAGGGCGTCCAGAACGTCGAGGACTCGCGCACGCTCGTCGACCTCGGCGTCGACGGCATCGTGCTCTCCAACCACGGCGGCCGCCAGCTCGACCGCGCGCCGATTCCCTTCCACCTGCTGCCGAAGGTCGTGGAGGCCGTGGGCGACCGCACGGAGGTCGCGATCGACACCGGGATCATGGACGGCGCCGACATCGTCGCCGCGTACGCACTCGGCGCGAAGTTCACGCTGATCGGCCGTGCCTACCTCTACGGGCTGATGGCGGGAGGCCGCGCCGGCGTCGACCGCACCATCCAGATCCTCGGCGACCAGGTCGTCCGCACGATGAAGCTGCTGGAGGTGCCGACCCTGGCCGACCTCACGCCCGCACACGTCACGCAGCTGCGCCGTCTGCTGCCCGTCGGCGACGCCGCGGTCGCGCCCGCGCGCGTCTGACGCACCCCCTCCCGCGGCATCCAGCTGGCAGGACACGCCGCCTCCACCTGACGGGAGGCGGCGTGTCCTGCCAGCTGGATTTCGCCTCCCGCGCGTTACGCAGTCGCGCCACAGCGCATCCAAAGGAAAAGACCCATACGCTTGTCGTGGAGACTTGTCCACCTTCGGAAACGGAATGACCTGAATGGCTGCTACGGGCAGAGGCGCTACCACCCCCACGAAGAACGACCGCCGCGCCGAGGCGCGCGAGACAGCGCGGAAGATCCGCGAGGAGGCCGCCAAGAAGGCCAAACGTCGCAAGATCATCGTGCAGAGCTCGGTGATCGTCGGCATCATCGCCGTGCTCACCATCGTCGGCGTCGTGATCTTCACCAGCGTGAGCGCGTCCGACAGCGTCGCCAACCCCAAGAACATGCTGAGCGGCGGAATCCTGCTCTCGCAGTCCGACAAAGCCGTCACCACCCCGGCGATCGCCCAGGGCGCCAAGCCGACTCCGACGAAGCAGACGCTCGACGGCAAGACCGCGCACATCCAGATCTGGCTCGACTATCAGTGCCCCTACTGCGACCAGTTCGAGACGACGAACTCCGACCAGATGAAGAAGTGGATGTCGGACGGCTCGGCGACGCTCGAGATCCACCCGATCGCCATCCTCGACTCCAGCACGAACAACCAGTACTCGACCCGGGCTGCTGCAGCCGCGTCGTGCGTGGCCGATTACGACCCCGACAAGTTCTTCGACGTCAACAGCGCACTGTTCGCCAACCAGCCCGACGAGCAGACCGGTTCGGGCCTCACGAACGCCAAGATGCTGGAGCTGTTCAAGAGCGCAGGCGTGAGCTCGTCGGCGATCACGAAGTGTGTGAACGACCAGACGTTCGCCAAGTTCGTCGCCAACCGGACCAACGAGGCCGTGTCGAACTCGCAGCTCAAGAACCCGCAGACGGGCAGCTTCGGAACCCCGACGGTGTTCGTCAACGGCCAGCGCTACCAGGGCGGCTTCACCGACGCGAACCAGTTCGCCGCGTTCGTCCAGGCGTCCGTCAAGGACGCCGGCTCGAGCGGCACCTACACCTTCCCCAAGGCGAGCTGACCCGCCTCCACACGATCGATCGGTCCCAACACTCCGTCGGCCCTGCGCCGTCGCGTCGTGTTGGGACCGATCGTTTTCTGGCGGCGTACGACGGGTGTACGGTCGGCGCGAACCGATGTGAGGAGACGAGCATGGACCGCATCCCCGAGGATGGCGCCGACGACCCGGCCATCGGCGACTCGGACGCTGGAGACACCGCCGGCTGGGTCGACGCCCGCGACGGCGAGGTCGACTACGCGCTGGACGACCCGATCGCAGAGGCCGACTTCGCCGACGAGCTCGTGACCACCGATAGCGTCGCCGGTGAGACCGTGTGGAACGGGCCGGGCGATGGCAACGACGGCCCGACCGGAGGCCAGGCTCGCGAAGCGGAGCCCGACTACGATGAGCACGATCCGGAAGGCAACCCCGACGACGGCATCCTGACCCAGGACGATCTGGATGAGGAGGGCCTCTGAGGATCTAGGGTGTGTCTCCCGACTCTGTGGCGTAGCGAGCATGGTGCTGGTGGCCGTCTCGCAAGGCCGAGGAGGGAGTCCATGCGGGTTTCATCGATGACCGACGAGAACGCCGCGAAACGGCCACCAGTTCCCCCAACGTTTGCCTTATGGCTACCACGTTCTGAGAATCGGTGATGGGTTCGTTAAGCGGGTCTCTTATACGCTGCTCGCAGTCGTCACCGGAGATGCCTCGACGGACCCTCGTGCCCAGTGGCAGTTCGTTCGTCAAAGCAATGGCACGTACACGATCATGTCCAGGACGAACCCTCACGGGCGCCTCTTGGCACGGCGACTCCTCGATGGTGGTGGTCGCCAACCGATTTCCGTCGCAGTGGGTCATCTCGCCAATCGGCGGAGTTCTCGTCAACAATGCCAACTACACGTTCTCCTGGATGGCCAACCACCAGTATTCGCTCAACGTCGACCCAGCTCCCGCCGCTTTGCCTGGAGCGAATGCCGTGCTGGCTCGGACGTTCAACTTCCCCTCCCAGTGGTGGAGAGCCGGATACAACCCAGACGCCGAACTCGACATCGACCTCCGCTCCGACCTGATGCGGCTCGCCGCCGGAGGACGTTGAGCCGGCGCGCAGCTGACCGGGGCGGCCTCGGCAGCCTGGGCCCCGGGTGGCGATCCACGTGTGCGATCCCCTCCCGGAGCCCCGCCTGCGGGAGGCGATCAGACAGGCTCGCCCGCGGCCTCGATCTCGGCCTCAGGAGCAGGCAACGTGGCGAAGAGGTCGGCGACACGGGAATCGATGGCCTCGGTGACGATGCGCTTCGCGCCCAGCGGCGTGAGCAACGCCGTTGCGCCCTCGATGGCGTCGCTCGCGATCTCGAAGACGACAGCGGACTCGTTCGGCGCGAGGGATTCGCCGAGCTGCTTCAGCTGGTCGTCGGGGAAGCCGGCGTCGCGAAGCTTCGAGGCCAAAGCGCCGATCCCCGCACCGGCCAAGACGCCGATGGGACCGCCGATCAGTCCGATGGCGCCGCCGAGCAGCGATCCGCGGCCGGCGCCCCAGTCCTTCGATTCGGTGAACTTCGGCTTTCCGTCCGGCAACACGCGGAGGACCGCCGTGTTGCCGATCTTCTCCGGATACGCTCCCGAAACGGCCATGGCGGCGCGAGAGGCGAGGTCGGGCGCGCCGAAGGATGCGGCGAGCAGCTGGCGGCTCCGGGGCTGGTTGTTCGAGATTGTCATTTCTCTCCGATCTGTTGGGGTGGGTGGCCGGTCAGGCCGTCTCGTTGTCGAGTTCTGAGGTGGACAGCGTGGCAAACAGGCCGGCGACGCTGGAGTCGATAGGCGCCGTGACGGTGGCCTTCGCGTTCAGCGACGCGAGGATGGCCGCAGCCTCTTGAAGGGCATCGACCGTGATCTCGAAGACGATGGCGGACTCGTTCGGGGCAAGGGATTCGCCGAGCTGCCTCAGCTCTTCGTCTTTGAAGCCGGAATCGCGCAGCTTCGACGCCAGCGCGCCAACGGCAGCGCCGACGAACGGCCGGTTTCCTGCCAGCAGGCCGATGGCGCCACCGACCAGCGCGCCCTTGCCCGCGCCCCAGTCCTTGGTCTCGGTGAACTTCACCGCCCCGTCCGGGCGCACCGTGAGGACGGCGGTGTTGCCGAGCTGCTTCTTCCCGAATGCGGCGCTGACCGCGTCAGCGGCGCGCGATGCGCCGTTGGGAACGCTGAAGGAGGCAGCGAGGATCTGACTGTGGGGTAACTTCTTGCTCATGTCTCTCTCCAACCGTGCCCACTGAAATTTGAGCAAAGGAAACTAGTATTTCTCAGTCCACTTTGCCATACAAATTATGTAGCCGGCGTACATCCCGGACGCACGGCGCGGATAGCATCGGGGCATGCCGACCGCGATCCGCCCCGAACCGCCCCGACGGCCCGAGGTCGAGGAGTTGCTGCGCCTGAGCGACGAGTTCACCCGCGCGCTCTACCCGGCCGAGTATGTGGGGCGACCCGAATTCGGTGCGTTATGAGAAGGTGCTGGTGGGCACAACCACCGCTAGAACCCGCGTCATTTTTAGGGGCGTTAACATGCCCCTCGGCGATAGAGGGTTGCAGAACGTCGTGAGCCGCGTCAGCGTCCCTTGCGCCGCCGTCGTCGCTCGCGGCGGGTGAGCGCCGCCAGCGTATCGGCCTCCGCGCGTCGTGCGGCCTCCGCCTCGCGCAGTCGCGTCTCGCGGCGCTCGGCCCAGCGCTCGACCTCCGCGTCGATGTCGCGCGTCGGGGTCACGACGGGCGGGCCGCCCTGCAGCTGTCGGCGGGCGTCGACGACACGCCGGTTGAAGTCGGCGAGGTGCTCGCGCACGGCGCGCTCCGAGCCGAGCCGGTCGAGCATCGCGTCGAGCTCGGTGTGCTCGGTGCGGAGGGTGAGCGCGGGCGGCCCCAGCCCGGTGAGCTGCTCGCGCTCGATCTTGCGCCGGATCCACCAGTCGGGGTCGTGCGTGCCGCTCAGCCCCGGCAACGGTTTGCCCGCACCGGGGAGGTCGTCGAAGTCGCCGCGGCGGATCGCCTGCTGGATCGCGTTCTCGATGACGTGGGCGCGCTGATCCATCGTCGGCTGGCCGGTGTTGGTCTCTTCGACCTCCTCCCCGCGCGCCCGAGCGTCGCGGTTCAGGCGATAGCGCGCGGCGTCGAGCCGCGCATCCGGCAGGGGTCGCAGGCTCTCGTCGGCCATGCCTCCAGCGTACGTCGAACCTGCGCAGTCCGCCGGGGGGCACGTGAGCGCCCCTGAGTGCCCCTCGACCGTCTCTCGACGCACTGGCCGCATGTCGGCGTCCGGGCGTAGCGTTCGGCGCATGCAGCCCTTCCGCATCGACGTGCCCATCGACGTCCTCGACGACCTCCACCGCCGGCTCGCGGCGACGGTTCTGCCCGAGAAGACCCCGGGCCCCGACTGGTCCAACGGCATCCCGCCCGAAGTGCTGGGCGCCTTGGTGGATCGCTGGCGCGACGGCTACGACTGGCAGGAGGCCGAACGCCTGCTCAACCGCTTCGAGCAGGTGCGCGTCACGATCGACGGTTGCCAGGTGCACGCGGTGGTCGCCCGCGGCCGTGCGACCGGGAGGCTCCCGATCGTGGTCACGCACGGCTGGCCGTACTCGTTCGCGTCGATGCTCCCGCTGGTCGACGCCCTCGGCGGCGAGCTCGACGTCGTCGTCCCGTCGCTGCCTGGCTACGGGTTTTCGAGCGTGCTCCCGACCGCCTTCTCGTCGGAGGCCGTGGCTGATCGTTGGGACGCCCTGATGACGACCGAACTCGGCTATGACCGCTACCTGACCTACGGCGAGGACGTGGGCGCAGGCGTGAGCGACTGGCTTGCCGGAGCGCATCCTGCCGCCGCCGGCATTGTCGCGAGCCACGCCTCGTTCTCGGCGCGGAGCCGCCCAGGCATCGAGTTGGACGATGCCGAGCGCGCGTTCCTCGCGTCTGTGGGTTCTTCGGCCGAGTCCGGCTACGCCCACCAGCAGGGCACACGACCCGACACGCTGGCGGCGGCCCTGATCGACTCGCCGAGTGGCCTCCTCGCCTGGATCGCCGAGAAGGTGGCCGCCTGGAGCGACGGCGACGGCCTGGCGTCGTTCGATCCGGACGACATCCTGACGAACGTATCGGTCTACTGGGTCACGCGGTCGATCGGCACGAGCTTCCGCGCGTACAGCGAGGCGCCTGCCAGCGACGACCTCCATCCCACCATCGAGGTGCCGTCGAGCATCCTCATCCAGACCCACGAGGGCGCGTACCCGCGCTCGCTCGCCGAGAAGAGCTATTCGGACATCCGCTCCTTTGAGCGGCTGCAGCACGGCGGCCACTTCACCGCGTGGGAGAACCCGGCCGCGATAGCGTCGGCGATCCTCGCTCTCGAGGAGGCCGTGCGCTGACATCGGCGCGCCCGACCGGTTGACAACAGTCGACGTCCGAATAGTGTGTGCACTAAGCAACCGGATGGCAGGCCGGACCGCATGGCGGACGGCAGTACTGCGTTCCCGGTGGGTGGTGCCCGACCCGTCAGGTTGGTCGGGCGCCGCCCGGCTTGAGCCGTGACGGGCGCCCGACCTCCGCTCTCAGAGGGCGCGGATGTTGGAGGCTTGCATCCCCTTCGGACCCTGTGTCAGGTCGTATTCGACCTTCTGGTTCTCGTCGAGGGAGCGGTAGCCTCCCTGCGACTCGATCTCGCTGAAGTGGGCGAAGACGTCGGCACTGCCGTCATCCGGGGCGATGAACCCGTACCCTTTCTCCGCGTTGAACCATTTGACGGTGCCTGTAGCCATCGTGTCTTCCTTCGTTGTCTTCACCGTCCGCTCAGAACGGCCGGCACAGCCAGGCTACTCTCTGACTCCTTGTTAGCATTCATCGGACACAGAACCTGAGCAATGCCATCGCCGAACACCTCCGACGCAGAACGCTTTCGCGGAGGGCGCGGTTCAGTCGTAGCCGAGGATCACGACGTCCGCATCGCTCCAGAATCCGCCGGGAAGCCGGCCGAGCACACCGATCTTCGCTCCCTCCGCGGGAGCGCTGGGAGTCCGGTCTTCCTCGACGACGATGGCGGCCATGTCAGGATGCTAGGTGTACCCGGCCGACCATTCACGCGGATCGACACCGCGTCCAATCAGCGGCGATCGATCGACACGGCGTCCAGCTCGCATCCTCGGTTCACATCCCACTCTGGGAGAACCGACAGCGGGCGCCGATGCCGCTCTGTCAGAGTTTGCTGACATTTCACGAGCGACCCCTTCCTGGGGGTGGCCGTGTCGTGCCAGAATCACGGAACCCACCGCACGACGGCGGGCAGCTGAGGCCCGGACCGCGCTGACGACGACGCAACGAAGGAGAGCCCCATGACTGAGATCTTCGCCCCCGCCGCCGTTCGCGCCGCCCTCCAGCAGGTCGTGACCGCCGTGGGGGAACGCCATCGCTACGCCTTCCCCGACGACGGTCTGGTGCGGTTCACCTGGGACGCCGACGGCCCGGGGCACGGCGACCTGATCGGCGAGGCGATCCGGATGCTCGCGCCGCATGTCTACTCGCACCTGGTCACCGTCGAGAACGCGGACTCCGGACAGCCGGTGGAGTCGGTCCTCGATCTCGCCGCGCACGGGTTGTCCGTTCCGTTCGCCACCATGGCTGCGCTCGACGAGGCGCGCGCCATCGAGGACGCAGGGGGAACCTGGGGCGAAGCGCTCGCCTGCTTCGACGAGATCTACTTCGACTCGCCGGCGCTCGCCGGCTGAAGCTGCTCTCCGGCCGAGCGCACTCGTCTGCCGAGGGCTCGACGTCAGGCTGTCAGGCCTTCGGGTCGTATTGGAACTCGCGAACCTCCTGGGCGCACCGACACGCCGTGGCGATCTTTGCCGCCCACTCCAGCGCCGCGTTGCGCGTCGGCAGGTCGAGGACCGTGAAGCCGCCGTCCATCAGACGGGTCTCCGGGTACGTGCCGGGCGTGACAATGCCGTCCCCGGACACCAGCACCGTTCCGACGCTCTCGTTCACTCCGCCACCGAAGACGTAGACGCCGGCCTCCTGGGCCTCCCGGATCACGGAGTGCGCTGCTTTCGATACGGCGGGGAGGTCCTCCTCCGATACGTGCATCGCCGCTCCGGGGAACGAAATCATGTACTTCGTCATCGCGTGACTCCCTCGTTGTTGACGACGGTTACGTCGAAGACCCTACCGATGAACGCGAGCGTGTAGGTGAAATCGAAGAGCATTGATATCCGGAATTCCGCTCGCGATGTCTCCAAAACCGGCAGTCGGACCCGCGCGGCACGGTAGGTTGCCCCCGTTTCGATGAGGAGGACTCCCGTGAAGAAGCGCACTGCATTCGGCGTCGCCATCGTGGTCATTCTGGCGCTCGCCCTCGGCGCTCTCGGCGGATACCTGGCGGCCCAGTCCACCACGAACCAGTCGACCACCGCGCAGGTCACCCAGCTGAGCGACGGAAAGCCGCACATCGTCAGCGCCTCGACGCTCACGCACCTGGCCCCGATCATCGGCATCGCCTACTGGGCGGGCGAGCGACCCGACAGCAAGATCGCCCTCACGGTGACGGAGTCGACGATCTACGTGCGCTACCTGCGCCCGACGGCTGCCGCCGACTCGGCCAAGCCCACGCTGACCGTGGCGACCTACCGCAACATCGACGGCTTCGGGTCGCTCACCGCGCAGTCCACGGCTTCGCACGCGCAGTCGGGCGCGGTCATCGCCGTCAAGGCGACCGACCCGCTCAGCACGTACTTCGCATTCCCGAGCTCGACCTTCGAGGTGGAGGTCTACTCACCCATGTCCGGAGAGTCCACGAAGCTGGTGAACAATGGCTCGGTCACACCCATCACCGCGCGGTAGGCGCGCGGGGGCCGGTCCGCTCGCGATCGTCGTCTGCGGCCTCCTCTCTATCGCTGCGGCCGGCGGCCCGGCGCTGCCGTGGGACCCAAACCTCCACTCCCTCGCCCCCGGCCTCGCGGGGCCACAATGGGCTCGCACCTCGATCGTGAACACAGGAGGCCAGGGGCCCGCCGGGCAGACCGGTGCCGCTGGCGCAGACGGGGTTAACGGGGCCGACGGGGCAGACGGGGCGACCGGAGCACAAGGGCCGGTGGGACCCGCCGGACCGATCGGGGCGACGGGAGCCACGGGACCTGTCGGAGCCATCGGACCTGCGGGTCCGGCAGGCGAGACCGGCGCAACAGGCGCCACCGGCGCCACCGGCGCCACCGGCGCGACCGGCGCGACCGGAGCACAGGGACCCGTCGGGGCGCCGGGCGCACAAGGCCCCGCAGGAGACGTCGGCGCAACCGGAGCCGTCGGCGCCACCGGAGCGACCGGAGCCACAGGCGCCATCGGCCCTGCAGGACCGGCCGGGCCGATTGGCCCTATGGGCGACACCGGCTCGGTCGGCCCTCAGGGCCCAGCCGGACCCATCGGCTTGACCGGAGCAACCGGTCCCGCCGGAGCGACGGGCGCACAAGGCCCCGTCGGAGCAACAGGCGCACAGGGCCCCACCGGAGCGACGGGCGCACAGGGCCCCGCCGGAGACGTCGGCGCAACCGGCGCAACGGGCGCCACCGGACCCCAAGGCCCAGCTGGACCGATCGGCTTGACCGGAGATTCTGGCGCCACAGGTCCCGCCGGACCTCAAGGCCCAGCCGGACCCATCGGCTTGACCGGAGCAACCGGTCCTGCCGGAGCGACGGGCGCACAGGGCCCCGCCGGAGCAACAGGCGCACAGGGCCCCGCCGGAGACGTCGGCGCAACCGGCGCAACCGGCGCAACGGGCGCCACTGGACCCCAGGGCCCAACTGGACCCATCGGCTTGACCGGAGATACTGGCGCGACTGGCGCCACCGGCCCCACCGGCCCCACCGGCCCCCAAGGCCCAGCCGGACCGATCGGCTTGACCGGAGACACCGGTCCTGCCGGAGCAACAGGCGCACAAGGCCCCACCGGAGACGTCGGCGCAACCGGCCCAACCGGACCCCAAGGCCCAGCCGGACCCATCGGCTTGACCGGAGACACCGGCGCGACTGGCGCCACCGGCCCCACCGGAGCAACAGGCGCACAGGGCCCCGCCGGAGACGTCGGCGCAACCGGCCCAACCGGACCCCAAGGCCCAGCCGGACCCATCGGCTTGACCGGAGACACCGGTCCTGCCGGACCCCAAGGCCCAGCCGGACCCATCGGCTTGACTGGAGACACCGGCGCGACTGGCGCCACCGGCCCCACCGGAGCAACAGGCGCACAGGGCCCCGCCGGAGACGCCGGCGCAACCGGCCCAACCGGACCCCAAGGCCCAGCCGGACCCATCGGCTTGACCGGAGACACCGGCTCCACCGGAGCAACAGGCGCACAAGGTCCCGCCGGAGACGTCGGCGCCACCGGCCCGACTGGCGCCACCGGCCCCGCCGGAGCAACAGGCGCACAGGGACCTGCCGGCCCGCAAGGCCCGGCCGGACCTACCGGGGACACCGGCCCCGCCGGACCCATCGGGCCCGCCGGACCCATCGGGCCCACCGGAGACACAGGCGCGATCGGCGCCCAGGGTCCCATCGGCTTGACCGGAGCAACCGGCCCTGCCGGTCCGCAGGGGCCGGCCGGCGCAACCGGCGCGACGGGCGCGACAGGCGCCACCGGACCTCAGGGGGCCCAGGGCATCCCGGGGCCGGTCACTCCCACCGTCGCCACAGCGTCGAACACCAGCGGTGCCCCGTCCAACGGCCTACAGCTCGCGGCGACTGCGTTCTGCCCGGCCGGCCAGCGGGCGCTTGGAGGAGGCGCGTCGACGAGTGGGTGGGGTGCCGGTCAGAACGTGGTGATCTTTCAGTCCCAGCCCGTGCTGGCCGACGGAACAGTGCCGTCCTCGGGCTCGACCCCGGCGGGCTGGCTGGGGAGGGCCCTGGAGGTCGGGACAGGAGGCAACCCGTACACGATAACGGTGTTCGCCATCTGCGCGCCGTGACCTCCGGTGCGGCTGCATCAGCGCTCCCGCACCGGAGCGCCCGGACATCAGCGCGGGGTGGTACACGGAAAGCGTGTCACATCGTCGGCCGCATGCCCCCATCGATCACGACATCGGAGCCCGTCAGGTTGCCGAGCACCGGGCTGGCGAGCATGGCGACCAGCGAACCGACCTCCTCCGGTGTGGTGAACCGACCCGTGATCATCGCCTGTTCGGCGGCGCGTCGCACCTCCTCCGGACTGCGTCCGTCGGCCGCGGAGACGGTTTCGGCCACCCCGCCCGCGCCCAGCCAGAGCGCTGTCGCCACCGGTCCGGGGCTGACGGAGTTTGCACGGATGCCGCGCGGCCCGAGCTCCTTCGAGAGGGACTTGGTGAAGCTCAGCAGCGCTGCCTTCGCCGCGCTGTAGTCCATCACCAACGGGTCGGCCAGGATCGCATTCTCGCTGACCACGTTGACGATCGCGCCGCCGTCGGGGATCGCATCCACGAGCGCCCGGGTGACCCGCACCGCCGCGAGCGCGTTGAGTTCATACGTCCGAAGCCAGTCATCGTCGGTGATGGAGGCGAAGCCGCCCGGCCGAGGCGGGGCGGAGCCGACATTGTTCACCAGGACGTCCACCGTTCCCCCGACCGCGTCGCGCAGCCCGGCGATCGCCGCCGGGTCGGAGAGATCGGCCGCGACGAACCGGAAGCCCGCAGCGGCCTCCAGCTCGCGCGACTCGTCCGTCGCTGCACGGGCGATGCCGATCACGGTCGCCTCCTCGGCGAGCAGGGCTCGGACAGCGGCCAGGCCGATCCCGCGGCTGGCACCGGTCACGACGGCGCGGGCGCCGCTCAGTCGAAGATCCACGGCGCGACAGTAGCGGCTTGCGGAGGATTCGGCTAGAGCCTACGCGGCAGCGCCGCGGTCACCGGACGGCGCGGTGGACATCCTGGCACAGCGGCCCCCGCTCAGCCGAGCGCGTCGTAGGTCGTGATCCGCAGGCGGTCGAAGAAGAGCGCGTCGGCCGTCTGCGCGCGGTCGGGACCGGGGACCGCGACGACCACGGTCACCGAGACCTCCGGTGTCGTCAGTCGGCGGACGGCGTCGGTCACGATCACGACCTTGGTGACGGGCTCCAGCGGATGCCGGCCTCGGATGTCGAACGGGTCCGTGTTTCTCCACCGCGGGTCGCAGTGGCCGTCGTCACCGACGCAGTTGGAGTGCCCGAAGACCGTGAACGAGCCCGCGTAACCGGAGGCGGCGTCGCGAGGGGTGTCGAGGTCGGCGTCGGCGTTGTCGAAGAACACCCGCGCTTCGTATGAGACGCCGGAATGGTCGATGCCCGAGAAGATCAGGTCGGCCCGGTAGAGCGAGCTCCGCACCGCGGTCGGGACGGTCAAAGGGGGTGAGGTGTAGCGTTCCATGATCCAGCCCTTTCTCAGTGTGCGGGTCCTCAGTGCGAGTGCGTCGCGTGCGCGGCCGCCGGGTCCGCCGCTGCGGAGTCGACCTCGAGGGAGGCTGTCGTGACGGCGTAGTCGTAGCCCAGCGTGGTCACGTTGAGCGTCTGCCGCACCGTCAGGCCGAAAGGAGGCAGCGCGTCGTCGAGGATGTCGGCCGGCGGGTTGGCCCCGGAGTGCTGCTGCTGCCAGATCCGCCAGATCCGGTCCACCATGGCGTGGTGCGCCCAGAAGATCGGGTCGAAGGCGGCGAGGTGGATGTAGTACATGTCGCCGCCGGCACCGCCGGTCCAGACGTGCACGTTGTTGTGGAGGTTCTCGAGCTGGCTCGTGAAGTCGAGGAAGTCGGTGATCTCGAGGAGGTCGGCGACCTCCTGAGCGGTCGGCAGCGGCGGCGACCCCGGCTGGCCGGGGAACCGCACCGTCTGCGCCGGCAGGTCGACGGGTGGGTGACCGGCCTTCGCCTGTTGCAGCGCGCGCGGGTCGACCGGTGCACCGGCGAGCGGGTTGTCCGGCGCGTTCTCCGCCGTGTAGATGTCGGGGATGGTGTGGACCGTCCAGTCCCACCACGGCAGCGTGGCCGTCGGCACCAGGTCCATCAACGACCGCTCGAACGAGTATAGGTAGGCCCGATGCCAGGGCAGGAAGTACGGCGTGCCGTGCGCGACCGAGCAGCCGATCGGCATCGGGAGGCCGTGGACGCCCGCGAAGTACTGGTAGCCGCGGTCGTCGTTCACGGCTAACGACTTTGTGAACGCCTCCCGCAGAAGGCTGGTCTGATCCGGGGTGAGGAACTGCGCGTTGCGCCGCCACCGCACGGGTGACGCCGCACGCGTCGCAGCTGAGAAACCGACAGCCATGGTGCACGTCCGATCCCGCGGAGGTCCGCGTCGCCTCCAGGGTCGCCACCTGCTGAGACGTTTGGCAAGACCCGGTCGTCTACTGCGTCTTGACCTCGGTCGCAGGCGCTGACCCTAGCTCCACCGCGCGAACCAGCGCTGCAGGTGGTTCTCAAGGTCGCGCTGATCGTCGCCGGCCCAGGCGACGTAGCCGTCGGGCCGCAGCAGCACCGCGGGCACGGGAAGTTCAGCGTCGGGGTCGACGACCGCCTCCACCTGCCCCTCCCAGCCGGTGACGCTCAGACGGCCGGTGCGGTCGAGAAGCAGTCCACGACCGTCGCGCAGGAACTCGTAGAGCCTGCGGTGGGCCAACGGGAGGTCGCGCAGCCGTCCTCCCACGAGATCGGACAAAGGTGCGGGCTCGCCGCCGAGCTCGTAGCGGATCCCGGTCCCGCTGATCCGCTCGGCGAGATACCGCGCCACGTCGTCGAACGCCATCAGCTCCGTGAACAAACGCCGCACGGCCTGCGGACCGGGCTCGGGCGCGATCAGGACGCTCTGCGCGCGGGTGAGCGTCAGCACATCGTCGGCGACCGGGCGGCGCTCCGACTCGTAGCTGTCGAGCAGCCCGTCCGGCGCCCGGCCGTGTAGTTCGGCGGCCAGCTTCCAGCCGAGGTTGAACGCATCCTGGATGCCGAGGTTGATGCCCTGCTCGCCCAGCGGTGGGTGGACGTGCGCTGCGTCGCCTGCGAGGAGGACTCGGCCGGAGCGGTAGCGATCGGCGAGCCGGGTCGCGTCGGTGAACCGAGAGAGTGCGCGCGGCGAGTGTGCGCCGAAGTCGGTGCCGGCGTACGCCAGCAACTGCCTGCGGAACTCCTCCAGCGTGGGCGGCACGCTGCGGTCCTCCGCGACGCTCGCGGCGGGCACGACCGCGCGGTACAGACCATCGGCGGCCGGGCCGATGCCGAATCCGCGATGCGTCTTCCTGACCTCCGCCGAGATCGCGGCGATGTCGTCGGCCGAGGTGGTCACCTCCACCTCGCCGAGGAGCCACTCGATCGTCGCCGCTTCGCCGTCGAACGCGATGCCCAGCAGCCGGCGCACGAGACTGCGGCCTCCGTCGCAGCCGACCAGCCAGCGCGACCGCAGCTGCATGCCGTCGACGAGTTCGACGTCCACGCCGTCGTCGTCCTGCTCGAAGCCCGCCAGCTCCGCGCCGCGGCGCAGCTGTGCGCCGAGCTCGACAGCGTGCTCCTCCAGCAGCCGGTCGGTGATGGTCTGCGGGATGCCGAGGATGTACGCGTGGGACGAATCCAGCTCGACAGGGCGGGGCCCGGCGATCCCCGCGAAGGTGCCGACCTGCGGGTAGCGCGTCCCGTGCGCCAGGAACCGGTCGAGCAGCCCGCGCTGGTCGAGGATCTCGATGCTGCGCGGGTGGAGGCCGAGCGACCGGGCCAGCGGGCTCGGCTGCTCGGCCCGCTCCAGCACGAGCACCTCGACATCGTGCAGTCGCAGTTCGGCCGCCAGCATGGAGCCGGTCGGCCCTCCTCCGCTGATGATCACGTCGTACTCGGGAGACTCCATCCAACACGCTCCTTTTTGGCCGGGGTGCGAATCTCGCGATTCCGGTCGCGACCGGCCATTCTCGCCGACGCTGGGGGCCTTGCCGCAAGCCCCGGAGGGGCCGGTATCCTGGAAATGCGGCCGGTGATGCGTGGATATGAATGCTCCACACCATTCTGTGGCGTCATCTGATTGCTCAAGGCCGATTCGGGTACGTCTGACGTCGCCGCGGCGAAAGCGACCAGTCGCGGTAGGCCACGCCTTCTGCCATAATTAATTATGAGTAATTCTCAATACTCTGGCTTCTATGCCCCGCCCCCCGAACCGCCGACCTATGAGCCACCGCAACCGAAGCCAGCGAATGCGATGGGCGTCGCCTCCTTGGTGCTGGGGATCGCAGCACTCGCATTGGCGGCATTTCCGCTCGTTGGATACTTCGGCTGGATCCTCGCGGTCGCCGGTATCGTGCTCGGCATCGTGGGCTTGACCCGGGCCAATCACCCCCACGGGCTCGCACTCAGTGGGACGATCGTCTCCGGAGTCGCATTCTTGCTCGCCACCCTGTTCGGAATCGTTTACTCGGTAGCATTCCTCAACGCGACGACTTCCCCCGTCACCACAGCCGCATCCAGCGCCTCTCCGTCAGCCTTACCTTCCACAGAACCCTCGCCATCAGAAACTCCATCGCCACGCGAAGCTGGGGTTGGCTCACTCGGCAATCCCTACCCCGCAGGGACAACCCTCGATGTCTCTGGAACCATCACGGCCCAACTCGCATTTCCACACGTTAACGTGAGCGCGAACGACTTCGTTGCGGGCTCGAACCAGTTCAACGATGTACCGTCCTCTGGCATGCAGTGGGCCGTTCTCGACGTGACCGTCACCAATTCCGGGACTTCGCCTGTGCGGCCCGGCGACCTCGTTTATAGCATCAACTTGGCCACGCCGGACGGACAGACTTTCGGCCAGAAGTTCGCCTCGCTCGACAACCTGCTGACAAGTGCACCCGATCTCGCACCAGGCGCATCAGCGACGGGTCAGATCGCCTATCAGCTACCTGTAGGCACGCCATCGGTCCTTGTCAACGCCGGTCAATCGTTTGTGATCGGGCAATAGGAAACAGCTGCTCCCCTTCCCGAAAATCCTGAGAAGACCTCACCTTCTACTCCCCCGCCCCGCACCGACAGGTCTACCCTGAGCGCGAAGGCCCGGACCAGTACGGGCCGGGGAGCGCCTGCGATGGCCAAGCACAGAATTCTCGCGACGGCCGGGATCGTCGCCGCCGCGGTCTTCATCGCCTTCGGGGCGCCGCAGAGCGTCCAGGGCATCACGCCAGGGCAGGACAGCATCCACTTCACGGCGGCAGGCGACTACGCCGCAGGCGCGAACACCCAGGCTGTGTTATCGGGCATCAAGACGCTGAATCCCGACCTGAATCTGGCGGTCGGCGACCTGTCGTACTCGACGACCGGGCAGGAGCAGGCCTGGTGCGACCTGGTCACCCAGACCGTCGGCGCCGGCTTCCCGTTCGAGCTCGTCTCCGGCAACCACGAGAGCAACGGGCAGAACGGCAACATCAACGACTTCTCCGCCTGCCTGCCGAACCAGCTCCCCGGCGCGGTCGGCACCTACGGACGCCAGTACTACGTCGACGTTCCGCAGGGATCGCCGTTGATCCGGTTCATCATGATCTCGCCCGGCCTTCCGTTCTCCGACGGCGTGTGGACGTACGCGGCCGGGACCGACCACTACAACTGGACGGCCGCAGCCATCGACAGTGCCCACGCCGCGAACATCCCCTGGGTCGTCGTCGGCATGCACAAGCCCTGCCTCTCGATGGGCCAGTACGCCTGCGAGGCCGGCCCGGACATCATGAACCTCCTGGTGTCGAAACGGGTCGACCTGGTGCTGACAGGGCACGAGCACCTCTACCAGCGCACGAAGCAGCTCGCGACAGGCGCCTCCTGCCCCTCGATCACGCCGGGCACCTACACGGCCGCGTGCGTCGCCGACTCCGACAACACGCTCGTCAAGGGAGCCGGAACGGTCTTCGCGACCGTCGGCACGGGAGGCAACAGCAACTACGACATCAACCCGGCCGACTCCGAGGCCGGCTACTTCGCCGCGACGTACGGGAACTCCACCGCCCCGGTCTTCGGGTTGATGGACGTCACCGCGACCGCGACGCAGCTCAACGCCTCTTTTGCGCGCGACGCCGGGGCGAGCTTCAACGACTCCTTCACGATCGGGCCGCCTGCCGGAGGCGGCAACCAGCCTCCGAACGCCGTCATCGCCGCGTCGTACACCAACCTCACCTGCTCGTTCGACGGGACCGGCTCGAACGACCCCGACGGCACCGTGACTTCCTTCGCATGGGACTTCGGCGACGGCACCACCGGAACCGGGAGCACGATCAGCCACACTTACACGGCCGCGGGCACCTACCCGGTGCGACTCACGGTGACCGACGACGGCGGAGCCACGGGCAGCACCAACCGATCGACGACGGTGACCGCGCCGCCACCTCCGCCGAGTGTGCTGGCCGCCGACACCTTCTCCCGCTCCGTCACGGGAGGCTGGGGCACGGCCACGACCGGAGGCGCCTGGACCGTCGCAGGATCGTCGTCCCTCTACTCGGTCGACGGCAGCGCGGGCCTGATCCAGTTGCCCTCGGCCTCGGGTGGCACGACCCGCCTGCCCGGCTTCACCTCCACCGACACCGACCTGCGGCTCTCGGTCGCGCTCGACAAGGTGCCATCCTCCGGCAACGTCTACCTGACCATCCAGGGCCGGCGGATCGCGACGGCGGGCGCCTACGCGTCGAAGGTGATCGTGTCGTCGGCGGGCAAGGTCACGATCCAGATCGTCCGCGTGGACCAGAACGGCGGCAACGAGGTCGTCGTGCAGCCCTCGGTCGCCGTCGCGGGGATCACGTACACCGCCGGGCAGAAGCTCGACATCCGTGTGCTGGTCACCGGCACCAGCCCGACGACCGTGCAGACCAAAGCCTGGCTCGACGGTACGACGGAGCCCGCGGCGTGGCAGCGGTCGGCGACCGACACGACGGCAGCGCTCCAGGCAGGCGGCGGACTGGCCGTCACTGGATACCTCTCCGGCGGCGTGGTCAACACCCCGGTGACGATGTCGGTCGACGACCTCAACGCGGTCAAGCCCTGACCGCTCCCGACGCCGCACGCGGCCGGCCCGACCGCGACGAGCCGTGACCCGGAGAAGGGGTCACGGCTCGGTGGGACTCGGAGGCCGCCACGAGCCGGGACCCGGAGAAGGGGTCACGGCTCGGTGGGACTCGGAGGCAGGGATCAGGTTGGCGGTTCCCCAACGTCACGGTCGCTGGGTCAGGCCCTTTACAGCGCTCCGTGCTCCCGCCCCGAATCGACGGCCTGGCTCACCAGCGGTTCAAAACTCCCTGGGCCTCGGCACGCTCCGTATTTGGCGGGGTTACGGTCCAGCCGTGTCTCGCGAGAACATCCGCGGCCTCATCCTGAAGATCGCGAACGGTCGAACGAAACTGCCGCCGCCTCCATTGTTGTCTTCCGTCGAGCAGCGCAGCTTCCCAGCCGACGTTGTGATCCACGCCGCACTCGCGTACCAGAAACTCCAAGAAGTCTTCGGCGCAGGGACGAAACCGTTCGCCGCCAACGGGAAGATGAAGCGAGGAAAGGTCGTGCGGCTTACGAACTACCGCGGGCGCACTTCGTGCGCCCGCGCTAGGAGGTGCGAAAGAGCGCCGCGATCCGCATGAACATGCCAGTGCGCCGTCGGCGACGTCGTCATCTGAGCGTCGAACTCCTGGCGAATAAGCGGCGTCCTATCGAGAACCGAATGGACTGCCAGCTTCGACTTCCACGCTTTCAAGAACGTGCCCGAGCTATCAAGGCCAAGGTATATCTGAACGCCGAAGTCGGCGAGACGCTTACCTCCGACATAGAGCGGGACGCGTTGCTCTCGGACAGATCCACCGTCCGGTCTGACCACGTATCGCTTGTCGAACGCAACGGAGACAATCTGGAAGTCTCCCGGAAGCACACCACTGATCGTGTCGTGCAACTCCTGTGCAAACTGCGCTGCCTTCTCGGCGAGCGTCTCGTCTCCCACCTTTGAGCTAGCTCGGCTCGCCGAGAAGGAAGTCGATCTCCTCGAGTTCTTCCTTTGCTTCCCACTCCTCGCTGGACAGCGTGCGAGTAGCCTTCATCTCCCAGAATTCGCCCTCGGTGAGATCCAGGCGAGAGAGAATCTCGTCGCGACGTCGAACAAGTGCGTCGTGCGTGACTTCGATGACCGGTGCCATATGTGTCTCCTCTCGATCAATGCTTTTCCGCTGATTTCGTCAGTAAACCACACCCCAGTGACATTCCACCGGATCCACAATGCAAAGCGCTCGGCACGCGTCTGTTTTCAATCAGTAACGGTGCCCGCGGTACCAGGAATGGGTCGATGGCGCACGACTACACGCTCTGACCGCTGCTCCGCTGTCACACGATCGACCCCCATCCGGTCACAGCTGATGCACGTGGAACGTCCGCGAGAGGCATGGAGTTGAGCGGCCGAAGACGGAGCCCGCCTTCTCGTCGACGACCGGAATCTCAGTCGGTGTTCCAGTGCAGGTGCCCGTTCGCATCCGGCCCATGGCCGCCACAGGTATACGTCTTGCCAGCAGCGGAGTGCCCGACGACACCCATCTGAGCATCGGCGCAGAACGCACCGGGGGTGACGAGCGGGCCCGGGACCGGAGCGGGTGCGGGCGCAGTCGCCGGAGCGGGTGCGGGCGCCGGTGCAGGAGCCGGAGCGGGTGCAGGTGCAGGTGCAGGGGCAGGGGCGGGTGCAATCGTCGCAGTCGGAGTCGGAGTCACCGGTCGACCCAGTGTGATCGTCACGGTCGAGTGCGGCGCGAGAGTGGCGCCGGCCACGGGGCTCTCGCCCACGACGACCCAGCCATCCCAGCTTGCCGGCTCGGGGCTTCCGTCCGAGGTGACCATGCGAACCTTCAGCCCCACGTGGGTCAGGTTCTCGCCAGCGCTGGTCCCGATATCCCCGGTGTAGTCCGCGAGGGTGATCGATTGCGGGGTGTGGTCGGTCGCGCGAGGGCCGGTCGCGGGATGCGAGACTCCGGCAACGACACCGCCCAGGACGAGCGCGAAAGCGGAAACGGCCACGGCGATCTTTGCCAGAGACCCTGTCTGCGGGAACCGCATCCACGTGCGACGGTGCGCGGCGACCGCGAAAGTGGCGGTCGGGAGCACGAACAGGGCCGCGAGAACGAGGAAGACGCCGAAACCGTAGGCAATCCCGTACGAGACTGCGAGCACGATCGCGACGGCCCCAACGATCCACGTCGATATGCCGGACCGACGGCGACCGGGAGGTCTCCCATCCGCTGCCGGGGCGCCAACGGTCGTGGACTCGGAGTCGTTATGCGTCAGTGGCGTCGTGTGCTCGGTCCACGCCGAACCGTCCCACCACCTCATCTGAGTGCGGTCATCGGGGTTCGGATACCAGCCTTCGGGCGGCTTCTCGCTCATTTTCGCGCCCTCGCAAGCTGTCCGATCCGGATGTTCGGACGACTCAGGCTTACACCGGAAGATCAGTCGCGGGGATCACCTGAACGGGGGGCTTTTACCGTTCTCCGTTTACGACGGACACGCAACGTTCAGGGCGAACAATCGGTATTTGACCGGCCGGTCAACCGACTTACAATCAAGCTGACCCCCAGATCGGGAGCCAACTGACGAAGGGATGTTGGTGTCGATGAACAAGTGGACTCGCTGGCAGGACTGGGTGGCTGTGGCCGTCGGTCTCTATGTGGCATTGTCGACGATCTGGACGCCCCAGATGGGCGCCTCCATGCCGATCATGATCGTCCTTGGTGTGCTGCTGGTCGCAGCGGGAGTGTGGAGCCTGGCGATGCCGGGTCTCGTCTCGATGGAGTGGATCCATGTCGCTCTCGGCGCCCTGCTCATCATCTCCCCGTGGGTGGGCAACTACTCGACGAGCGCCGGAGCCGCCTGGACCTCCTGGATCGCCGGGGCCATCGCTCTGGCCGCAGGCCTCCTGGCCGTGCAACCGGCGATGAGGATGCATCACCCGCAGGCAACTCACTAGAACAACCGATCGCGAGGGGCCGGCCACCGGCCCCTCGCCTTCACACGGTTCCCGTCCGGCCTCCGGCAGCAGCTCTGCTCCGACAACCCCGACGAACCCCTCAACCTGGGAGGTCCACCACCACACGGGACGTGACCGCCGCGTGCCAGACGACCGACGAAGCGCGTAGCATCCATTCCGGGAATCGATCGCCGAGGGAGACGGGTCAGACATGGAAACGCACAGCATCGACACGGGCGGCGCCGACATCGTCTACGACATCGCCGACGCGACGAACGGTGCCGACGGGCATTCACCGCTCGTCATGATCGGCCAGCCGATGGATGCGAGCGGCTTTCGGGCGCTGGCGTCGTACCTCCCCGACCGTGTCGTGGTCACCTATGACCCGCGCGGCCTGGGGCGGAGCACACGCAGCGATGGCGAGGTCACCAACACTCCGACAGTGCAGGCCGAGGACGTGCATGCAGTCATCACTGCACTCGACGCCGGACCGGTCGACCTGTTCGCCAGCAGCGGCGGAGCAGTGACCGCACTGGCATTGGTGACTGCTCATCCCGGCGACGTGCGAACCCTCGTCGCCCATGAGCCGCCGCTTGTCGGCGTCCTCCCCGACGCGGAGCGCGCCGAGCGAGCGCTCGCCGCGGTCCACGAGGCCTATGACTCCCGCGGTTTCGGGGCGGGCATGGCCGCCTTCATCATGATGACCTCGTGGCGCGGCGAGTTCACCGACGACTACTTCGCCCAGCCTGCACCCGATCCCGCGATGTTCGGGCTGCCCGCGGACGACGACGGCTCACGCGACGATCCCCTCCTGTCGCAACGCTCGATCGCTATCACGGCGTACCGACCCGACATCGACGCCCTCGCGGCAACGCCGACGCGCATCGTGATCGGAGTCGGCGAAGAGTCCGAAGGCATCTTCACCGGCCGCACCTCCGCTGCCATCGCCCAGCAGCTCGGCACGGAGGCGGTCGTGTTCCCGAGCCACCATGGCGGCTTCGCCGCCGAAGACTCCGGATATCCCGGCAAGCCCGAGGCGTTCGCCCACCGTCTCCGCGAGGTGCTCGACGAGCGCGAGTAAGGCCGGCTTCGCCCGAACGCGGAGGTCGTGGACGGCGGGACCTTTGTCGTGATTGACACGTCGCATGGATCACGACCGAGGTTGCTGCGACAGAGGCGATGTTCCGACGGGAGCACCGCCTCGGACCGCTCCCGGCATCCTGAGAACGGTGCAGCCGATGACCACACGCAGCACGGACGCGGTTCCGACGATCTCTGTCGTCATCCCGTGCCTGAACGACGCGTCGATGCTCGCGCAGTGCCTGGCGGCGCTCGCCGCTCAGACCACGCCCCCGTTCGAGGTGATCGTTGTCGACGGCGGCAGCACCGACGACAGTCGCCGTGTCGCCGTCGCGGCCGGTGCCCGGGTCCTCACAGCCACCGGCGGAATCCCCGCCGCGTCCGCAGCCGGGCTGGATGCCGCCCGCGGCGAGGTCATCGGCCGTCTCGACGCCGACTCCCGGCCCTCCCCCGACTGGCTGCAACGTGTCAGCGACGACCTCAGCTCGGACACCCACTGGAGCGCGGTCACCGGCACCGGCGAGTTCTACGACACCGGTCGGCTGCTGGCCTGGGCCGGCCGTGTCCTGTATCTCGGCGGCTACTTCCACGTCGTCGGGCCGATTCTCGGACACCCGCCGCTGTTCGGCTCGAATTTCGCCATACTCCGCGAGGAGTGGTCCCGGCTGAGTGCGCATGTGCACCGGAACGGAATGGACATCCACGACGACCTCGACTTCAGCATCCAGCTGGCGCCCGACATGACGGTGCTCTATGATCGCGCCCTGCGCGTCGGCGTCTCTGGACGACAACTCGGCTCGTGGTCCTCGCTCCGCCGGCACGTCGTGTGGTCTGCCAACACGTTCGCGCTCAACAGGAAGCAGCTGCCTCAGCGAACCCGGCGACGCCTGCGACGACTCCGGCGCCGACAGAGCCGAGTGACCGATGGCCCTGCGCCGAGCGACACGATCCCGTCAGAGTGAGAGAACCGACCGATCGCAACGACTCGAGGCTCCACCCTGACTGCACCGACCACCCCGCGCACCGAAGACGACGCCCGCCCGCGGTCGAAGACGACCACGGTGGACGGCAGGGCCGGCGTCGAGGACGTGAGCTCACGCTCTGAGCGAGAGCTACAGCTTGCCGCGGTCCTCGCGGCCGCGCTCGGCGTCGGCCTGTTCGGCCTCGACTGCGCGGTGGACGTTTCCGTGGATCCTGTCCGGCCCGAGAAGTTCGATCACGCCGTCGCGTTCGAGGACGGCCCGCGGGCTCGGCTTCAGCCGGGTGAGCCGGAGGTTGACGCCGGCCTCCCGGGCGAGGGTCACGACATCCGCCAGCTTGGCCGCGCCCTGTGAGTCGATGAAGTTGATCCCCCCGCAGTCGATCACGATCCCCGACAGTTCCCGGTCGGCTTGGATGACCTCCCGCAGGTGGTCCTCCAGGGCGTCGGCGGTGGCGAAGAAGAGGCCGCCATCGAACCGGACCACAGCCACTCCCGGCACGATCTCGTCGCCGGGGAACGCGTCGACCTCGCGGAAGACCTGGGTTCCCCGCTCACGACCGAGCGTCGGCATCTGGGGATGGGTGGCCACCGCGACCAGCCAGGCCAGTGAGAGCCCGATCCCGATGATCACGCCCGCGAGCACACCGAAGACGAGCGTACCGAGAAGCGCGACGATCGCGATCCAGAAGTCGACCTTCTTCACCCGGAAGAGCCGCCGCATCTCCGGAAAGTCCATCATCCCCATGACGACGGCCTCGATGATCAGTGCCCCGAGCACAGCTTTGGGCAGGTTCGAGAAGAGCGGCGCCAGAAACAACAGAGTGAGCAGCACCGTGACACCCGAGGTCAGGGACGCCAGCCCGGTCTTCGCACCGGAGCGGTCGTTCAGCGAGCTCGCCGACAGGCTGGTCGAGACGGGCATCCCCTGAAACAGTCCCGCGCCGATGTTCGCCAGCGACTGCGCAACGGACTCCTGGTTGATGTCGATCTGGTAGCGGTGCTTCGCAGCGAACGTGCGCGCATCCCCCGCAGTCTGCGAAAACCCGATCATCACGAGCGCCACCGCAGCGAGGGCGACGGTGCCCGCGTGCTCCCACAGCAGTTGGAGGTTCGGGACCTGCAACGACGGCAGCCCCCGTGGCACGTCGCCGACCAGGGCGACGCCCTTGGCTCCGAGGTCGAACAGGGCCGCCGCCAGCAGTCCGCCCACGACCAGCACCAGGGCGCCCGGCACCCGGGGGGCGATCGCCCTGAGCCCGAAGACGACAACAAGCGAAATGACCCCGACGAGCACCGTCGTCCCGTGCGCCTCGTTCAGAGTTCCCAGCCACGACCACAGTTCCTGAATGGGGTTCGAGCCGGTGACGTCGGTTCCGGTGAGCTTGGGAAGCTCGCCGATCACGACGTCGATCGCCGCCCCGAACAGGAAACCGGTGACCACGGCACGGGAGAGGAACTGCGCGATCCAGCCCATCCTGAACACGGCAAGAAGCAGGAACACGATGCCTGAAGCGAGCGTGATCCCCGCGACGAACGAGGCGATGTCCCGCTCGCCGGTGACGCTCGCCGCCAGCACGGCGCTCGCGGCCACCGCAGCGAGCCCTGAGCTGGGACCCATCGAGATCTGCCGGGATGTTCCGAAGACCGCGTAGAGGATGGCGCCGGCCGCAGCCGCGTAGAGCCCGTTCTGCAGCGGCACACCCGCGATACCGGCGTACCCCAGGTTCTTCGGCACGATGAGGGCGGCGACAGTGACGCCGGCGATCACATCGCCGCGCAACCACGCACGTTTATATGAACGGAGCTGGCCGAAGATCGGAACCCCGACGAGACCTCGTCCCTGCGCCTTGGTCATGCGCCAGTCTTACCCGAGTCGGGGCGCTGCACGCCAGAGCGCGACTGGTGCCCTTGACCGGTCGGTCAATCAATTGTAGGATCGGAGGCCTGAGCCGCCTCGCTATGCTGGATCGCCGGGGCCATCGCTCTGGCCGCAGGCCTCCTGGCTATGCAACCGGCGACGAGGATGCATCACTCGCAGGCACTCACCAGAACAACCGATCGCAAGGGGCCGGCCACCGGCCCCTCGCCCGATGACGAAGCGGCGACAGACGGTGGAGAACACAAGGGAGGCACGCACCCGGATACTCGACGCGGCCGAAAGCCTCTTCGCCCGACACGGCTTCGATGCCACGGCGACCTCAGCCATCGCCCAGGCAGCAGAGGTTCCCAAGGGCCTCTTGTTCTACTACTTCCCGTCCAAGAAGGACATCCTCGCGTCACTGGTCGGCGAAAGACTGGGGCCGGGAAGGATCGACCCGGATCCACTGATCGAACCAGGCAACCCCGTCAGATCCCTGCTCAACCTCAGCCAGAAGCTCTTCCGGGTGCAGGCCGACTCCGACGTCATCCGCGTGATCGTCTGGCGAGAGCAGCACTCGCATCCCGAGGTCAAAGCCGAACTGGCCGCGCACCGGCGAGCCTTGTACGCGACGATCGAGAAGGTTCTGGCCGGCAGCCTCCCCGTCCCGGTCGGAGGCAGACGACTCCGC
Organism: Leifsonia sp. McL0607; assembly: GCF_049993355.1. Taxonomy (GTDB): domain Bacteria; phylum Actinomycetota; class Actinomycetes; order Actinomycetales; family Microbacteriaceae; genus Leifsonia. The sequence continues at coordinate 471,056 of NZ_CP188253.1, forward strand.
GCCGCCGCACTCGCGTGGGGAGCGATCGTCACGACTCCGCCGCTCGACGACGAGTCGAGCGGGAGTGAGCCGCGAGAACAGGTGGACGACCCGCTCGAAGACCTGACCACACTCGCCGAGCTTCTCTGCTCGGGCCTGCAGCACGGCTGACACGAGGCCGCGCGCCCAGACCGATGTCCGCGGTCCCTGCGACCATTCTGTGAACGTGCGATCGATCGGAGGGCGAGATGCGGGGCGAGGCCACCGTGCTCCACGCGGATCTCGACGCGTTCTACGCCTCCGTCGAGCAGCGCGACGCGCCCGCCCTGCGCGGCCGGCCGGTCATCGTCGGCGGCGGCGTGGTGCTCGCGGCGAGCTACGAGGCGAAAGCGCGAGGAGTCCGCACCGCGATGGGCGGCCGGCAAGCCCGGGACCTGTGCCCGGAGGCCGTGATCGTCCCGCCGCGTATGGACGTTTACTCCGCGGCGAGCAGGAACGTCTTCGCGATCTTCCGCGACACGACCCCGCTCGTCGAGGGGCTGTCGATCGACGAGGCGTTCCTGGAAGTCGGCGGCCTTCGACGCATCGCGGGCACACCCGAGCAGATCGCGATGCGTTTGCGGGAGCGGGTTCGTGCTGACGTCGGTCTCGCCATCTCGGTCGGGATCGCGCGCACCAAGTTCCTCGCCAAGGTCGCCAGCGCCGTGAGCAAACCCGACGGGCTGCTCGTGGTCGAACCCGAGCGCGAACAGGATTTTCTGCTCCCGCTCCCGGTGGAGCGGCTGTGGGGGGTCGGCGCTGTCACCGCAGAGAAGCTGCACCGGCTCGGCATCCGCACCGTCGGCCAACTGGCCGAGCTCGAAGAGGCGACGGCCGAGAAGCTGCTCGGCAAGGCGACCGGCGCGCACCTGCACGCGCTGGCCCGGCTGCGCGATCCGCGCCCGGTCGACACCACGAAGCGACGCGGGTCCATCGGCTCTCAGCGCGCGCTCGGAAGCCGTTCACGCACGGCCGAGGAGCTCGACCTGATCCTGACTCAGATCATCGATCGACTCGCTCGTCGGCTCCGCGCCGGCGACCGCACCTGCCGCACGATCGTGCTGCGGCTGCGCTTCGGCGACTTCGCCAAAGCCACGCGCTCGCGCACGCTCGGCTTCCCGTCAGACCGAACCTCGGTGCTACTCGCCGTCGCACGAGGCCTGCTCGCGGCCGCTCAGCCGGAGATCACGGAACGCGGCATCACCCTCATCGGCGTCTCGCTCTCGCAGTTGGGGCGGTCCGACAGCTTCCAACCCGAGCTGCCGATCGACTGGGAGGACGGAGCACGCCTCGACACCGTCCTCGACGCCGTACGCGACCGCTTCGGCGCGACCTCGGTCGCGCGAGCCGCGCAACTCGGCCGCGATCCCGGCTGGTCGACACCGCTCCTACCCGAACACGAATGACGTGAGAGCGAACAGCTGATACCACCACATCGCAACTCGCTTGCTAAGAGTCGGCTATACTGAATTGAGTATAATTGCGAGGAGGTGAGCGGGATGGCATTCGCTGATCTGCTTCGGGCTGCCCGCAAAGCCGCAGGATTCAGTCAGGCAGAAATCGCCGACCGCGCGGATACCTACCAACCGATCGTCTCCGGCGTGGAACGCGGCAAGCGAGACACCGGGGTCGCGTCCGCGGCACACCTCGCGCGTGCCGCGCAGCACCGCCTCCTCCTCATCCCGACCACGCATCCGAGCGCCGTCGAAACCGCAGCGAGGATCGCGGCCTCGCTCCACGACGGCAGCAGAGACGGCGCGTTCCGGGCGCTTCTCGACCTCTCCGATGGGCTGGCCAACGAAGCCCCTTTGGTCGTCGCTGCGCTCGTCGTCGCCCAGCCAGAGAGCACCGGCAGCCCAGACTGGGACGACGCATTGTCCGGAACCGTCGCCTACCGGCTTCGTCAGGCCGGCCTGCCCCCGGCCGCCTGGACGAACCAAGCGATTACCGAAGACCGCGAACTGCGTGCCCCGCACCTGCACCCGCTCGACGACGCACCGGACGTCTCCCGCGTGCCGCCGGAGTTCTTGGAACGCGGCATCCTGATCGAGGAGGGAACGCTGGCCAGTGTCTGATCAACGACCTGGACTCGACCGCGACTCGCTCATCGAGGCACTCAACGATCTCATCGAGCGAGTCCGCGCCGCCGGGATCGAGCCTGTCCGGATCAGCATCGTGGGCGGTGCCGCTCTCGCGCTCTCCCACATCGACCGGCGGCGAACAGTCGATGTCGACGCACGTTTGGACCCGCACGACGCTCTCGTTCGTATTGCGGAGCGGATCGCTGTCGAGCGCGATTGGCCCGCCGATTGGCTGAACTCCAATGCAACACAGTTCTTCCCCGATTGGGGCAAGTCCGTGGACTGGAGGCCGCTGTACGACCGCGGCGGCATCCGCGTCGAGGTGGCACCCGCTGATGCGCTTCTCGCGATGAAACTTCGCGCCGCGATGAGTCGCCCCGGACGTGACACCGCCGATATCGTCAGCCTCATCGCCGAGCTCGACGTCGAAAGCGCCGACGACGCCGAATCGATCTTCTCCGCCTACTACCCCGGCGATGGACTGAACGACCGAGTCTATGCGCTCGTGGAACGCGCCGTGGCCCACCGCGCAGAGTTCCAGACCGCGGTCCTCCCGGACGTAGAGCTGAATCCACAGGCGCAGTGACTGTACTGAGCCTCCTGATCGTGGGCACACTGGCAGCGTGATGACGAACCAGCGCACTCTCATCCTCCTGCGCCACGCCAAGTCCGACTGGTCCGGCTCCGCCCCGGACATCGACCGACACCTGGCGAAACGGGGCCGGGCTCAGGCCCCACTCGCCGGGCGGTGGCTCGCGAACCACGCCGCCCGGATCGACCTGGCCATCGTGTCGCCTGCACAGCGCGCCCGCGAGACCTGGGAGCTCGTGTCCGCCCAGCTCGCACATATGCCTGCTGCGCAATTCGACGACCGCGTGTACGGGGCGCCCGCCGACCGGCTCCTCGAGGTGGTGCTTGATGTGCCGGACGAAGTCCGCACAGTGCTTCTGGTCGGCCACAACCCCGGCATCGAACAGCTCGCCTCGCTCCTCGCTGGCGAGGATGTGATCATGCGCACCGCCGGCATCGCCGAGTTCGGTGTCGAGGGACGATGGCCCGAACTCGACGCCACATCGACGGTGCTCCGCGCTGCAGGACGCTCGGACGGCCACGTCCTGGCCTGACCGCGCCCTCGCCGTCGAGCCCAATACGCTCGCGCCATCGCGCACCTCGGCGGAACGGCGAGGATGATGGACCCATGCCTGCTGCTCACCGGCCCGGTCTCCGGGTCGACTCCCGACTCACGATCCCCGAGTCCGAGCTGTCTTGGCGGTTCTCGCGGTCATCCGGTCCCGGCGGCCAGGGTGTGAACACCGCCGACTCCCGGGCGGAACTCGTGTGGGATGTGGCAGGGTCCGCCGTTCTCTCGCCGGACCAGCGGGAGCGACTCCTCGAGCGTCTGAGCAGCCGCATTGTCGACGGAATACTGACGGTTGCGGCATCCGAGCACCGCGCGCAATTGCGCAACAGGGAAGCCGCGCGCGCTCGGCTGGCCGACATCGTGGCCGACGCCCTCCTGCCGCCAGCGCCAGCCCGACGACCGACGAAGCCGAGTCGCGGTGCCAAGCAACGGCGTCTGGCAGCGAAGATGAGGCGCAGCGACGTCAAGCGGCTGCGTCGCCCCCCACGCGACTGACCACGTAAGGATCGCGCCCGGATTGGAGACGCGTCGACAAGAGGAGGGTGTCGCCCTGTTTGGGTTCCTTAGCGCACAGATGTGGCCAGTTCGTCGATCGCCTCACGTAGACGCCTGAAACGGTCGCGGTCGTGTTCTGCTATTTCATCCAGCAACTGTCGGGTCAACAGAATCCGACTGTCATCGAGCTCTTCCGCAGTAATGTGGGCCCCGGCTTGCTTCCAGGCCTTCGCGGTCTTCGACCGGAAGCTGGTCGACTCCGCGGCCCTGCCATGGGTTCAGCCCGGCCCGAATGCACGTGAGAGTGATGAGGCTGTTCCGGAGCTCGTCCAGCAGGAGGGTGGCCTGCCAGAGCTTGCCCCGCGCGACGGCGGAGCGTGCGTGGATGGCGTACAGCCATCCCCTGCCGATCTCGTTGCCGGCATCCATCGGCCACGGCTCAGTAGGGCTGTTCGGCGTACCGAAGAGAACCCGAAAACCAGGTTCCGTCGCACGGAACTGGTCATGAGGCCAAAACGACACGTCGATCTGCAAAGCGGAGCGCAACATATGGACCCGGTAGCGCACTCCCCCCGCGACGACATCGAACGTGTCAGCGAGGCCGAGCTCCTCATTCGATTCCGCGCGTCCAGTCCGAGAGCACGGCCGGCTCATCGGCATCGGGATTCAATTGGAGAACCAAGTCGATGTCGGACCACTCGTCCTCTGCATCACGGGCCGCCGAACCGGCTAGAGCGGCTCCAACGATGCGCGAATCGACACGGGCGCGCTCGACAAGCCGGCCACGGATATCTGATCGCTCTGCTACCGAGAACATGTCCTCAACCAAAGACGATGTCGGTTCCCCGCACAAGTGCCCGCACGACGAACGGCTTGGGTGGGCCTCGAACCACCTCGGACGGCACACCGAAATCGACCACAGTGGCCCGAACTCGACGGCACGTCGACGGTGCTCCGGATCCGCGCCATGCAGGGCGCCGACCTGGGGGAGAAGCGGCTGCCGACAGATCCGGCGATCGCCGACCTTCTGCCAGAAGGTGCGCTACCCCGAAACCGTGGTCGCGTCCCGGGTGGTGGTGTAGTTTCCCGGTTCTGGGCGTCGCGCTGTCGACGTGGAGAGCCATCGTGGGATGGTCAGTGAGAACCGATCAAAGTTACTCACGAAGGACACAAACCACGATGGCTCTAGACCAGTCTGCCCTGCTTGATCTGCTTGCTCAACTGAAGCTGACCGATGTTACCGACCGGGTCCGTTCCGCGACTGAGGCTCTCTACCAGGAACTGATCGACGCGGAAGCGACCGCGTTCATCGGTGCGGGCCCGTTCGAGCGCTCTGCCGAACGCACCACCCAGCGCAATGGCACGAGGCCGCGGACGTTGACCACGACCGCTGGGGATCTGGATTTGAAGATCCCGAAGCTGCGTCAGGGAACGTTCTTCCCGGCGCTGTTGGAGCGGCGCCGTCGGGTTGATCAGGCATTGTTCGCGGTCGTGATGGAGGCGTATCTGCATGGGGTGTCGACCCGTAAGGTCGATGATCTCGTCAAAGCGCTCGGCGCGGACAGCGGCATCTCCAAGTCGGAAGTGTCGCGGATCTGCGCCGGCTTGGACGCGGAAGTCGCCACCTTCCGTGACCGAGACCTTGCAAGCCTGCAGTTCCCGTATGTGTTCCTCGACGCCACCTACTGCAAAGCCCGCGTGAACCACCGCATCGTCTCCCAAGCCGTCGTCGTCGCCGTCGGTGTTGCCGCGGACGGGCGCCGAGAGGTCCTCGGCTTCGATGTCGGCGACAGCGAGAACGAAGGCTTCTGGGCGGCGTTCCTGCGTTCGTTGAAGGCCCGCGGCCTTTCCGGGGTGCACCTGGTCATCTCGGATGCGCACACGGGACTGAAGAAGGCAATCGGCACTGTCTTCCAGGGCGCATCGTGGCAGCGCTGCCGGGTGCACTTCATGCGTAACGTGCTCTCGATCGTGCCCAAGGGCTCGCAGGACATGGTGGCCTCGATCATTCGCACGATCTTCGCCCAACCCAACGCCGAGCACGTGTTCACCCAGTTCGATGAGGTGACCCGCATGCTCACCCGCTCCCACCCGAAGGTCGCCGCCATGCTCGAGGATGCCAAGGACAACGTTCTCGCGTTCACGGGGTTCCCGCAGAGGCATTGGCGACAGATCTGGTCCACGAACCCGTTAGAACGGGTGAACAAGGAAATCAAACGACGCACCGACGTCGTCGGCGTGTTCCCCACCCCCGCCGCCCTGCTGCGCCTGGCCGGGTCGGTTCTGATCGAACAACACGATGAATGGGAAGCCAGCGACCGCCGCTACTTCTCCGAAGCCTCCATGCTCGAGCTGAAGACCATGAACACACCCACCGACACGATCGAGGAGGTGAAACCCCTGCCCGAACTCACCGCCGCCTAAACTAGAACAACTGACCCACACGGTGGTCGAGAAACTCCACCACACAACGGGACGTGACCGAAACCGTCCGGGAAACCGGGGCAGGCTCCACTCGTTTGACAACGCGATGACTGAGGCGGTAAACAACCTCTACAAGACCGAACTGATCCGCCAGCAAGGCCCCTGGCGGACGGTCGAGCAGGTCGAACTCGCGACACTCGAGTGGGGGCGTGAGGAACGATCTGGTGACAGGTTGGGTTTAGGCCGCGAGCGTTCGTGGCGCTGGGGGTAGCTTCGCTTCGAACTCGATGGGCGTCAAGCCGCCGAGGGTGTCCTGGGCGCGTTGCCGGTGGTATTTCCGCCCGATCCAGACCACGATCGCGAGGCGCAGCTCTTGCCGGGTCGACCATCTGCGCTGGTTGAGGACGTTGGTTTGCAGCAGCGACCAGACGCTCTCCATCGCGGCGTTGTCACCGGCGGCGCCGACCCGGCCCATCGAGCCGACCATGCCGTGGCGGCGTAGTTCGCGGGCCAGAGCCCGGGAACGAAACTGGCTGCCTCTGTCGGCGTGCAGGATGCATCCGGCGACCTCTCCGCGTCGGGCGACGGCGTTGCGGAGCGCGTCGACGGCGAGTTTCGCGGTCATCCGGTCGCGGATCGAGTAGCCGACGATCCGGTTGGAGTGGACGTCCTTGATCGCGCAGCAATAGAGCTTGCCCTCGTTCGTCCAATGCTCGGTGATGTCGGTCAGCCAGACCCGGTTCGGGGCGTCGGCGCGGAACTGCCGCTGCACGTGGTCGTCGAACACCGGCGGGCCGGCCTTCTTCCCCTTCCCGCGCCGCCGGCGTTGCGCGGAGGAGAGGATCCCGGCCTGGGAGCACAGTTTCCATGCGGCGCGCCGGCTCGTCCGCCAGCCGGCCCGGCGGGCTTCGTCGGCTAGGTATCGGTAACCGAAGGTCGGGTCGTCCTGGTGAGCGTCGTGCAGGGCGTTGATCCGGTGCGCGCGCAGCACGTCCGCGTCACGGACCGGATCGTTGCGCCACCGGTAATATGGCTGACGAGCGAGCTTAAGAACCCGACACGACACCGTCACGGGGATCCCCGTGGCAGCGAGCTCAGCAAGGAGCGGGTAGGTCATTTTGGGGAGCCACCGAGCTTCAGGTTCGCCTGCGACAGATACGCCGCCGCCTTCCGAAGCACCTCGTTCTCCTGCTCCAGCAGTCGGTTACGACGACGCAGCTCGCGCACCTCCGCCGCCTCGTCGACGGTCCGACCGGGACGGTTGCCGTCCTCGACATCGGCTTGATGCAACCAGTTCTGCAACGTCGCCGCGCTGACACCGAAGTCCGCGGCGACCTGTTTGATCGTGACACCGTCCTCACGGCGCCGGGCGACCGCGACGACATCGTCACGGAACTCTCTGGGATAGGGAGCGGGCATGATGACATCCTCCCCGTTAGCACCCCACGGCAGTAACGATCAATTGTCACCAATCCCTTCCTCACGCCCGGGTGTGGTGGTGGAACAACTCCCGCTTCCACGGCGAACTCGACATACGCACCCCCATCGAGGTCGAAGACGCGGATTACGCTTAACAAGAATCAGACCAGCCGGCCCTGCCGGACAAGGCTCCCGATAGGAACGAAAGTCAGGCCGATTCAAAATGAGAGATAGCGTCCAGGAGGATTTGCTTCGAACGCTCGGGATCGCCCACGGAGAGGTACAACTGCTGAAAGTGTTGCCCTTCAGCGATGCCAATTCCGAGCGCGACGCCAGAACCTGAGTAGTTCCAGAAGTGCCGTTCACCATTCGGATGGAAAGTCCCAGACAGCTTTCCCATGAAGTCAAGACCTGGACCACGCCAACCGACGGGGATTCCGCTCGGGCTGTGCTCGACACGGACATCAGTGATACTCAGAAGCGGAACGACCACTTCACGTCGGCAGCACCAGAGGCGGTCCAATCCCCTCGGCCTCACGATTAGAGAATCGTTCGTCACCTGCAGAACGTTTCTATCAGACACTAGGGTCCTTCCGAGAGTTGAGGCGCCCTAAAGGCAACCCCGTGACGGGTAAACGTTTGACCACCATTTTCCAGGAATCCCAGCAGACGACGTCCTCGAATCGACAGAATCTTGAGCCGACGGCACAAATGACGACACCGTTCCGCGCTGCAGGACGCACGGCACGGCACGTCCTGACCTGATCGCGTCCTCGCCGACCGACCCGATACGCTCGCGTCATGACGCATCTCGACGGAGTGACCTGGCCTGGTGGCCCGATCTCGACCGAACGGCTCATCCTTCGCTCGTCGTCTCGACTCGGCTCGCGAACGAAGCGTCGCTGCGCGTCATTCGGAACCTCCGGTTCACCGAACTCGAGCGTCACGAAGACGACGGCGAAGCGCAATAGGTCGGGGCGTTGAGCGTATCGTGACGATGCCCGAAGCGCCCATCTGGGCGTCGAGCGAGCCGGCGTTCCGCCGATCCGAGATCTCCGCGGTCGTCGGACACGGCGGGGATGCCTGGCATCGCGCGGCGCACGACGTTCTTCGCTGGCGGGTGAAGACACGCAGCGGATTCCTGGTCGACTCCCACGCTCCGGTGCGGGCCGGTCAGCGCGAGCGGATCCGCGTGCGTGTGCTCGGCATGACCATCGTAGAGCCGGTGGAGGTCGTCGCGGTGGTCCAGAAAGACGACCGGGTCGGATTTGCGTACCGGACTCTGCCCGGGCATCCCGTCGACGGCGAGGAGGCCTTCGTCGTGCACCGCGACACGGCCGACGGCGACATCGTGCTCACCGTGCGCTCGCTCACCCGTCCAGCGCCGCAGCAACCGTGGCGCATCCTGCATCCGCTGCTTCGCATCATCCAGGTCGTGGCAAGACGCCGCTACCTTCGCGCGCTCCGCTGAGCTGTTCCCATCACCATCACGGGCAGACGCGGACGCTGCGTCCCTCGAAGGTGACGATGTCGCCGAGTTGCAGCTGCCGCCCGCGGCGGCGATCGACCTCGCCATTCACGGTCACGTAGCCGTCGATGATGGCCTCTTTGACGTTTCCCCCGGAGTCGAGGAGCCCAGCGAACTTCAGGAACTGCCCGAGGCGGATGACCTCACCACCGATCGGGACGTCGTCGATCGGAGCCGGATTGGTCATTCCGAAATGCTAGCCCACCCGTGCCGACCGCAGAGAAGGCACGGACGATAGTCTGAGTACGCTCCGTTGAAAACCCGCTGCGCGCATCAAGGGAGAGAACGAGATGAGACCTCTTCGATACTCCATCAACGTCACGCTCGACGGCTGCTGCCACCACGAGGCAGGTCTTCCCCCCGACGAGGAGTCGATGCGCTACTGGACCGCTGAGATAGAGCGAGCCGATGCCCTGCTCTTCGGCCGGGTGACCTACGAAATGATGGAGTCGGCGTGGCGGCGGCCGGCCACGGGTTCGTGGCCCGCGTGGATGATGAGTGGCAGATCCCATTCGCCGAGGCCATCGATGGGGCGAAGAAGCACGTCGTGTCGAGCACGCTGAGCGGAGTGGACTGGAATGCAGAGCTGCTGCGAGGCGATGCGCAGCAAGCGGTCGAACGGCTCAAGCAGGAGCCAGGCGAGGGCCTGTTCGTGGGTGGGGTAACGCTTCCCCTCGCGTTGGCAGATCTGGGACTGATCGACGAATACGTGTTCGTCGTGCAACCGGTCCTTGCCGGGCATGGGCAGACATTGCTCGCTGGTCTGCACGAGCGCATTCAGCTCGAGCTCGTGGACCGCCGCGAGTTCCGGTCGGGCGTGACCGCGGTGCGATACCGGCCCAGTAGGCAACGGCGTGACGCGATTGGTCCTGACGGAGGACCTCGAAAAAACTCGGACCACTTTTGAACCCCGTTCGCGAGCGCCGCGTCCGCCTGGACGACCAAGCAATTGCAGAAACTAATGAGCTGCGGGCACCGCACCTGCACCGGCTCGACGATGCGTTGGACATCTCCCGCCGTACCGCCCGAGTTGACTGAACGGGCACCCTTCTTGCAGGGAGCGCTTGCGACTATCTGATCGACAGCCCGATCGGGGCGCGACAAGTATGAAGATGGCATTTCGGGCACGGTGCGGCCGGGCATTCGCAGTTGACGAGATGGGTGTCGATCAACGCAAGAGGTCAACGACGGCAGCGCGCACTGCGGTGACATATTGTGCACGGTTGAACTCGAAGGGGCCGAAGGCGGCGTAGTCTCGCTGCTTCCGGTGAGGCTGGCTGAAGCCCGACCACACAACCGTCGTATCAGTGACGGCAATTCGGGTCTGGAGAGGCCAGCATCCGGCTTCACCGCATTCACAACCCAGAAGCCACGCCTCGCCAGGTGCCGGCCACTGTTCTTCCTCGAGTCCCAAGTAGTACTTCGACAGATCACCGAATCGAAAAGCCTGCGGCACGATGCCGCCATAGCCTCCAACCGGACTGTCATCGAAGCCGGTTTCAAACTTGGCCACGATTTCCGTCAGGGCAACGCCATCGATCTCGGGAACAAGGGAAACCGCACCGTTTCCGATCACCGTCTTCCGAAACGTCAGCTGACTTTTCATGAACCCATGTTGTCACTCGCAGATGACGGTGACGTTCACGCCGTGCAGGAAGTGTTACAAAGCTCTTGGAGGATTGCGGCGGTATTCGGGGCGGCAGCGTGCGGCTGACAGCGCGGCCCCGAGGTCCAAGACCTCGGGGCCGCGTACGGTGGGCGAGTCGTCTTCGCCCTCTATGGATCAACCTCTTACGGGCTGTCCAGTCTTCGGGTCGAGGAAGAGCGTCCGCGATCCGTTGCCCCCGCCGTGCTCGCCGTTGCCGTCGCCCTGACCATCGCCATGCCCGGAGAAGGAGAACATGTTGTTCAGCGTGCCCGCCTTCTGATCGAACGAGGCGTTCCCGATCCGGCCCGTGCTCCAGTTGTCCTCGATGAAGCGGAGGACGGAGGTCTGGTCGGTGGTGGTGTGGTCAACGAAGTTGCTCTTCGCGTAGGGCGAGATCACCAGGAGCGGCAGCCGCGGACCGTATCCGCACCGGTCCTGATAGCCGCCGAGGATGTTCGCCGGGTTGGTGCCACAGTTGGCGCCGCCGGCCAGCGCGTCGAGCGCGGGGTCGTTGGATTGGTTCACGATCGGGCTCATCTGGTGGTCGTACCAGCCGTCGCTGTCGTCGTAGGCGAGGATCACCGCGGTGCTCTTCCAGTCCTGCGTCTTCTGGAGCTTGTTGATCGTGTCGACCACGAAGCGCTGTTCGTCGAGCGGGTTCGAGTAGCCGGCGTGGCCGTCCTGCGCGGCCGGGGCCTTGAGGAAGCTGACGGCCGGCATGCTCTTCGCGTCCACGGCCGACCAGAAGTCGGTCAGGTCGTACTGGTGGTTGGCCGGACCGTTGTGGCCGATCTCGGCGACGGACGCCGGAGGGGTGTGCTGCAGGTTGGCGGTGCTGGCGTAGTACTGGAACGGCTCGTGGTGGGGGATGTAGGACTTGGAGGTGACGGGCGTGCCGGTCGTCGTGGTGCTGGTGGCGGCGCAGTCGCGGAACCCGCCCTGGAACCATCCCCAGCTCACGTTCTTGGCATTCAGCAGGTCGCCGATGTTCTTGTTCTTCGCATCCGTCGAGGTGCTCACGTCACGCGTATCGCACTTGTCACCGGCCGGCTGCGGGTCGCCCACGACCGTGGCATTCGCGCTCACCGCCGGGGATGTGGTGGCGAAACCGTGGGTCTGCCCGGAGACCAGATTGAGGGCTCCGGGAGTGGAGGGACCGAAGGTGGTGTTGTACGAGTTGTCGCTCATCGCGAAGTGCTGCGCGTAGTTCCAGAGGCCGGTGACGGTGTTCCCGTCGTAGTACCCCATGACCAGGCCTGTGCCCTTGCCGTAGTCGACACACGTGCCGGCGCCGCGGCCTACCGTCTCGACGAACTTGTCCATCAGGCCGGAGTCGAACGCCTTTTGCTCATCCGTATAGGTGTGATCCTGGTCGCAGGTCTGCGCTTGGCTCGGGCTGAGCCGGAACGGCTGGACCGAGTTCGGGTTGTTGGGCGCCTGCAGCGGATCGTTCAGCCCGTTGATGGTCGGAGTGTTCGCGGCCGCGGTGAACCGGGTCTCGCCGGCCAGGTTGGCGGCGTTCGGGTACGTCGCGAAGTAGTGGTCGAACGACACGTTCTCCTGGAAGATGACGACGACGTGCTTGATCGGCGTCGTCGTCGCGCTGACGGCCGGCCGGCCGCCGTCGTCCGAATGAGCGGATGCGACCGCCGGAGCGACGGCCCCGGCAGCAATGAGAGCGGCCGCACCCACGGCGGCCGCTGCGTGCTGGATCTTGAATGTGAACACCAGGCGTTCTCCTCGGCGAGTCGGCTGTCACGGGCGCATCCCGCGACCGACCCCCACTGTGCCACCGCCCGCGAATGGGTGCCAGTCCCTTCCGGTGACGGCGCGATGACCGTCAGGGGAACACTCCCCTCTCCACCCGAACCTCTCGCCCATCGAAGCGGTTGCCGCTCTATCTGCCGAACGGTTGGAGGAGACGGGCGAGCCGCCACCAGGCGCTCGGCGCATCGGCCCTGCCTGAGGCACGACGGGGAACGGCCCACGGTTGTGACCAGCAATTCACCGACCATCGACGGTGCCCCTGGAGGGACTCGAAAACTATCACAAGGGTTTAAGGCCTGTTTCTTCGGCACAAAATCCGCGGAATTCCGGGCTTTTTGAACGAAAAGAGACCGTTACGATCTCGCTGGATCTTCCCCAGTTGTGGGCACTGGACCTCGGTCCGGCGGGTTGTGCTTTGTGATGTATCAGGACATGCTGACGAAACTGCATCAGGACACCCGTGACACGTGGTGTATCAGGACATCCCTGACACTTTTGCCTCAGGACATCGGTGACACTTGAGGGTCAGAGAGTGGTGCGTCTGCAGCCGCGGGGTTTGCCCGCTGGGGACGTATTTCGTGCCGAGTGCCGGCCAGGGATCTGATGACGAGGGTGTCCCGGGATGGGCGCGTTCTGCGAACTGTGAGCAGAACTGCTGGCTGGAGTGCGCCTCACCTTCAACTCGGCCTCGGGCACAGACGGTGCCCTTGCCGCGTACACGATTTCATAGCAAGGCAGACTTGTCGGTCCATGCCGATCAGACTGGTGCTTCGCGTCCATCGAGCTGTGCGCCCAGATTGGGGCGTCGTGACTTGGCGTGCTGAGACATAGTGTGAGTGCATGCTTTTTGATGAACTCGGCGAATCTGCACGCCTTCTCATTCGCAATCGGGCCAAGGCGTTCGGTGAAGAACTGACCCGACTCGCACGCGAATATTCGAACGCAACTTCAGCCGAACTGACCGAGGCCCTCAACCATGCTCCGCGCGAGCAAAAGGCTAAGCTCGGCCTGCTTCTAGCGCGAGTCGCTCTCGAGGACGCAATGGAATCGCGATCTCGCGAATTGCTTGGTCGATTTCTCTTCCGATTCGGAGCACACCTCAAGGCGAGCGTTAGTGTCCCCGGTCTCGCTCCTGCGCAGAGGCTTTGCTTGGCTGTTTCAGCGGAGGAGGTCTTCGACGCACTACCGAACCCGAACAGTAGTCAGCGAGCCGAGGTCGCTGCGATTCGAGCTCGCCTCGCTGGTCCTAAGGTAACCGACAACGATTGGAAGAAGACAGTCGGGGTAACGGCTGCCGAGTTCACGTCGCTGATGGAGCAGTTCGCGCGCGAGCTAGGCGAACGTCGGGTAAGCACCGCGGAAAGAGTCCGCCCTCACGTACGCGCCTCGAGGGAGATGGACAAGTCAATGCCGACCCATCCGCTCCCTGGTTGGCTGTCGATAGCCTTCTCGACAACGCCAGATCCTCTCGTAGCTGCCACTGCAAACTGGAAGCCTGCAGAAATACGGGCAGCATCACCCGCATCAATTGCTCGCGCGTGGTCTGCGTTTCGCGAGGGCGAGTATCTCGTAGCTCGTTCAGAGGTCGACGAGCTGTTGGCCAAAATCGACGACAAATGGGGGCCAACGAGCGGCGCCGATGCGATCCGTTCGTGGAATTGGTTGCGCTTGGTGGTTGAGCTTGCCGCTATTGAGAGCCAGGAGTCACCCGACGTTCGACGGTCCTCAACGTCTGCCTGTGTCTTCTTGAACAAGTGTCTTCCTGACGACGTTGAGTTACTCGAGCTTCTTCTCGAACGAGCGATCGGGGACTTCGTTGCTAGTGATCTCGCGAGTAGTCGAGCCCTCAGTGCCTACACGACCCGACTCGTAGCGGATCTCGGGCACGAGGCGGCTCTCGCAAGCTATGCGAACCGGGATAAGGCAGCACTTCGATCGCTCTGGTCGGAGCGATATCACTTAGACGCAAGCGACGGCCGAAGCACGGTAACAGCGGCTTCGGCCGTCGTCTCAAGATTCAAGCAGTCGACACAGAAGCTCTACCTCGCTGCGCGCGACGGCGGAACGCCTGCGCGAGCGCTTCGAGAGGCATCTCATGAATTTGTTGAGTTCCTCGACGAAGCCGAAGGTGTTCTATTCTCTGAGTGCCTTGAACTTGCACAGGACGCCGAGCGCCTAGTCAGGGCGGAGGGCACGAATCATCGAGATCTGCGTGAATTGAAGGACGCTCTCGGCGCTGCTGGGGCCGCAGTTGCCGCGTCAGGTAGCGATGTGCTCCAGGACTTCTTGGCACCACTCGTCGAACTTACGATCGCTGAAGCCCGTCGCGCAGCGACCCGTCTTGGAGACATCTCGCGTCCTGAGGTTGCAGCTCAGCTTTCCACGTCGAAAGTGCCATTTAGCGCGGCAGCGGGCTCACCGATCCGGATCCCGTTTATCGTGACCAACTCCGGAAATGCGACCGCCGAATCGATCACACTTCGAGTCGTAGAGGAGCAACTCGCGATAGATACCACGGCGCGCCTGGATGCCCTCGGGCCTGGGGCACAAGCGGAGATTGTAGTAACCACAATCGCAACCGGAAGTTCGCCGCGGGCTGTTCAACTCACATGCCACCTTCAGTGGACAGATCCACTCCTCCAGTCCTTCGGAGGCACGCAACAGTTGCCGGCAGAGGATCAAATGCCGGTCGCGTGGACGGATAGTGACGTCAATCCGTTCAGCCTTGGAACTATCTCCGAGCCAGAACGATTGGTCGGCCGAGCGGCCGATCTGGCGTCGCTTGATGCCCTCATCGCAGGCAAAGCATCGGCATACATAACAGGCCATAAGCGAGTCGGCAAGACCTCCTTGACTCGAGTTCTCCTGCGCTCCATCAGGGAGACTCGCGGATGGGCTGGAAGCCTGCTCCCACTCGGCAGAGCTCTCGGTCAAGACCAATCGGCCGGCGACTTGGTATACGCCCTGCTTGACGAGATCCTTGACGCCGCCCAAGCCGTCTACGATAGTTGTCTCGACGAACTGGGCGAAGTCCACGTGGACGAATCCGGCAACTTCGCTAGAGCCGCGAACCGTTGGCTGAGGGCAGCGGCCAGGGCACTCCCGTCAGATGCTCGGGTCATCGTCGCAATCGACGATTTCGACGAATTACCGCAGCATTTGATCAGCGGACCCCAGGCCGATGCTCTATTTCTGTTTCTGCGGTCACTGGTAGACGAACCGTGGCTCAATTTGATCGTCGTAGGAAGCGAGATCTTGCCATCGATCATTCAAGCGCAGGCGCACAAGCTCAACCAGGTAGTTCCGGTTTCAGTTACCAACTTCCCCTCTCGCGCCTCGACCGCCGAACTGCTGGAGACACCCACTGCTGACCGCTTGGAGTGGCTCAGCGACGCAATCGACCGCGTTCACTACCTTTGCGCCGGCAATCCTTACTACGAAACTCTCCTCGCTCAACGCTTGTGGCAGACAATGCGTGAACGATCTCGCTCAGTCGTAACATCAAGCGATATCGACGACGCCGCCAACTCGGTCGCGCGGGAGGCCTCAGACTCACACTTCATCCACCTTTGGGCAGACGGTTCGAAGGGTTTGGACCACACTGCACGATCCGCAATCGTGGCAAGCGCAATCATTCGTTCCGTCGCTCGATGTGGCGGTGAAACACTAGCACCGGCTGCATCTGAAGAAGTAACACGCGTTGCACAGAGCTGGATTCAAACTGCTACCACCGACGAGCTGAATCAAGCAATTGCAGCTCTAGCGGCACGTGACGTCTTGAGGCCAGGGCCGTCTGCGAACAGTCTGCTAATCGGAATTCCCCTGGTGGGAATATGGCTGCTTGCAGCAGGGGGACGGGCATTGGATGGCGTATACGCCACATCCAAACACGCGACTGCGACAGTCAGAATGATCACAGATTCCGATCTCGTTGCGCTCGCTCGCCAGCTCCGATATCGCGGCGAGCACGTGACTGAGATCCGCATTCGAGCGTGGCTCGAGCAATTCGGTGATCACTACCGGCAATACCTAGCGTTCAAAATGCTGAGGCGAATGGTATTCGACGGATACTTCACTTCGACACGTCTCCAAAACATAGAGCTGCCAAGACTTGCGGCGGCAGTCAACGAGTTGGGTGCAGCGCGTCAGTTCGTTCGGGAAGCCAACAATCAAGCATTGCGAAACGCGTTCCTGATTGATCATGGCGTCCCAGGAGACAGCACGCAGGGCACAACGAGCGCACTCGCAAAAGCCTTGAGGGTCAAGAAGGCGAACATTATCAAGCCGTCCCTGATCCCCGAGAGACTTCGAGGCCAGAACTCAGCGGTTCTTTTTCTCTTGGACGACTATGCGGGCACTGGCACCCACCTTCGGGGCGAGATGGCGTCAATTCTTGAGATCATCGGCGAAATGGGTGAGGACTGGGCCGAGCGGATCAATGTGGTAGTCGGCGCTAGCGTCGTATCCGATGTCGACGACTTGCCTGCCTCAGACGGGCCCGTGACGATCGAAGCCGCCTGGGGAACTTACCTTGGCGACAGATTTCGCCCGTTCAATCCAGAGTCGGGCGTTTTCGACACAGCTAAGGAACGCGAAGACGCCGAAGACATCACCTCCTCGATCGGTCGGGCTCTGATGCCGAACAATCCACTGGGTTACGGTGGCCGAGCCCTTCTGACTCTGTTCGAGTTCAATTGCCCGAACAATGTCGCGCCTATCTTTTGGCGTTCCGGCACGGTGTCCGGGCAACCGTGGATTCCGCTGTTTGAAAGGGCGACCTGAGTCTCAGTTAGAACCAATGTCGCTGCGGGAGAACCACCCCTAGCCGGAATACCGGGCAGGGGTGGTCCGCCGGCGGGGCTTGACCCGTGATTGTGGACACGGTGTCGTTTTGGTTTATGCCGCTTCCGCGAGGGTAGCGTGTGCGGCGGTCTCGTAGGTGTTCGGGCTGATGTTCCCGATCGCTGAGTGGCGTCGGCGGGTGTTGTAGCGATTCACCCACCGGAACACGGCCCGGTATGCGGTGGCCTGGTCGGGGAACGCGGTCCGGCCCTCGAGGAGCTCGCGTTTCAGTGACGCGTTGAACGACTCGGCGAGAGCGTTGTCGGCGGACGAACCGATCGCGCCCATCGACTGGACCACGCGCAGCTTCTTGCAGAGCTTCACGTAGGCGTTCGACGTGTAGACCGACCCGTGGTCGCTGTGAAAAACGGCTCCGGCGAGTGTTCCCCTGTCGCGCGCCGCGGCCCGGAGAGCGTCTTCGACGAGTTCGGTGCGCATGTGGTCGGCGATCTGCCAGCCGGCGAGTTTCCGTGAGCACAGGTCGATGACCGTGGCGAGGTAGAGGTTGGCGCCGTCGGCGATGGGCAGGTATGTGATGTCGCCGACGTAACGGCGGTTCGAGTTCTCGGCGGTGAAGTCCCGCCCGATGAGGTCGGGGAACCGGCGCCCGGACTGGTCCGGGATCGTGGTCTTCACGCGGCGGCGCAGCCGGATCCCGGCAAGCTGGTGCTCGCGCATCACCCGGGCGACCCGCTTGTGATTGACCCGCTCACCGGCCGGGACGCCGTCGTTGAGTTCCGCGGTAACCCGTGGGGCTCCGTAGGCGCGGTCGCCGCCCCGCTGAGGGTCTTGCACCACCCGGACCCGGTCGGCGAGCACCGCGTCTGCCTCGGCCCGCGCAGCGCGTCCCGGGGCTGCGGCCAGCCACGCGTAGAACGAGGACCGGGCGACCCGAATGACCTCACACAACCGCTTCACGCCGTGGGCGTCCTTGTGATCCTGGACGAACTGGAAGCGGTTCACCAGTTCGTCTCCCCGGCGAAATACTTCGCCGCCTGACGGAGGATGTCTCGCTCCGTCTCAAGCTTTCGGGACTCGGCCTGCGCGGCCGCGAGTTCGGCTTCCAACCGGGTAATCCGCGCCGCCTGCGATTCCGGGCCGACACCCGGCACGGGCAACGCCTGGGCATCGATCCTGGCCCCACTGCCGAGCTTGTCAGCCCAATCCTTCAACGCGCCCCGAGAGATCCCGAGGTCGACCGCAATGCCCTTCAGCGTCGCACCCGGCGTCGACTCGAACAGGTCCACCGCCCGCTGCCGGAAATCGTCCGTGTAGTTCTTCCTAGCCATCCCTTGAATTCTCGCTTCCCCAGCACCGTGCTGGAATCAGCGTGTCCAAGACCAGGGGTCAAGTCCCGACATCTACGTTCCCCCGCCAGAGCACGAGAGGGGGTGAGGAGCCTGGAGAACTGTGACATGAGCGCAGTCCGCGGTCGAGCGTCACAGGTAGGCAGGGAAAATCTCGGCGAACTTGTTGGCCATGCTGACCAGCCACTGCGCGAGCACGGATGCGTGCTCTTCATTGCGCCAGTCGCCAAGCTTGCTAGGCCGATGTTGCGACCCCTGATGACCTTGCTAATCTCGTCCTCCCAATACCTCGGGTTCGGATCGAGAAGCGCGAGCGGGCCGCCTCCGGCGATCTTTTGCCAGGCAGATGTGAACGCGAGCGACGTCTCTGCTGGCTTCACGTTCGTGCGGCTCCCCCGCTGCTTGAGAAGCCGGAGGGCAAATGCATGCACGCCCGCGAAATCCACTCGACCGACGGCGTCTGGAGCCAGCCTCGCGAGCAGGTTGCCGAGGACATCCGGCAGCGTCCGGACACATGAGGTAACGAGAACTTTGCCGCTTTGCGATCGCGCGAGGTACGCCGCACGATGAAGACCAACGACTGTCTTTCCGGTGCCGGCCGCACCGCAGCTACGGGACGGGCCGTTGAAACTGCGCCGGACCAGCTTGACAGAGACATGCTTTTGTGTCGACCACAAATAGACCCCTCGGCCCGACAAGCACGTGGTCGATTTGAGCGCGCGATCTCGACCCGGGCCAACCGCGATCGTGAAGGAACGAGTAGCCCGCCGCAGAAAGCAGGGCTAAGCTCCCTGGAACCTGTCGCTCAGTCCGGTGGGTCGCGAAGGAGAAGTGACGCCGCTAAGACAGGGCGAAACCGTCGGTGGCTGTGCCTAGAATCGTCAACACAGGCATCGCGTGATTCGCCTTCGGGGGTGTGCATGGGGTCAATAGCCGCGTACGAAACCTGCAGCGGAAAGCGCTATCGAGTTCGTTACCGAAAGCCCAATCACGCGATTTTCGCGTTACCTAAAATCGCCCCCGTGACCAGCAATTTTGCTACACCCAAAATGTGCCCCTGGAGGGACTCGAACCCCCAACCTTCTCCTTAGGACGGAGCAGCTCTTCCATTGAGCTACAGAGGCCAGCGCTCTCAGCCTACCGGAGGCCGCGTCGGGGTGCCGTCAGGCGGCCACGCTCAGGTAGTCACGCCACTCCGCCTGGGCGCCCTCGACGCCGCGGACCACCCAGGAGCTGTCGTGCGGGGCTCGTGGGGTGAGCTTCAGCGTCCAGCCCATCTCGGCCGGGGTGCGGTCGCCTTTGACGTTGTTGCAGCGTAGGCAGCAAGCGACGAGATTCTCCCAGCTGTCCGCCCCGCCGCGGGAGCGCGGGAGGACGTGATCGATGGTCGTCGCCGTCTTGCTGCAGTAGCCGCAGCGGTGGCCGTCGCGTCGCAGCACCCCGCGTCGGGAGACCGGCACCGCACGGCCGTGCGGGATGCGCACATAGCGGGTGAGCAGGATCACCGACGGGCGGTCGTACCGTCCGGAGATGCTCCAGACGGGGTGATTCGCATCGCTCGCGAGCACGGTGGCCTTCTGATTGATGACGAGCACGATTGCACGCTTGAAGGAGACGACCGCGAGTGGCTCGTAGCCGGCGTTGAGGACCAGAGTCTTCATCTGCGACCTTTCGGGTGTACGAGGCAAACAAAAAGGGCACTGTCCGAACGGACAGCGCCCTGGAAGACGGCGGCATGGTGGCGGCACACCACGTAGTGGCGGTGGCAGGCCTCGACATGGTGGCGGCAGGCGAGGAAGTCGCGGCGAGGCGACGGCAGGCGACTCTCGCGATCCTCCGAGTGGAGGCCGCTCTCGCCCCCGGTGGCCACCTGCGGTGACCTCACTCGGGTCGACTCGGCCATCGGATTCTCCGATCTGCACGGCTGCCTGGCACTGCGCCAGGGCAACAGAGTAACGCAGAAATGGCGCGCCACCTATTCGTGGCACGCCAGTCCCTTGAGCGTGATCCGCAGTGTTCACCGCGGATTCGGCCGTCAGATACCCAGACGGACGATGTAGTAGTCGCTGGTCCAGATGGGCCGGATCGAGATGGAGCGGCCCGAGTCGGGAGCGTCCATGATGTTGCCGTTGCCCGCGTAGAAGCCGTCGTGGCCCGGCATGATGACGATGTCGCCCGGCTGCGCGTCCTGGATCGAGATGCGCTTGCCCATCGCCGCCTGGCCCGACACCGAGTGCGGCAACGAGATGCCGAACTGGGCGTACACGTACATGACGTAGCCCGAGCAGTCGAATCCGGCGGGGGTGGCGCCTCCATAGACATAGGGGACGCCGATGTACTGCTGCGCCACCGAGAACACCTGCGACAAGCTGAAGCTCGGGTAGGGCGGCTTGGCGAGGAAGTCGGAGACGGTCGGACCGCTGTAGCTGGCGTAGCTTGCGAACGACGCGGCCGCGCGCTGGCGAGCGGCCTCCGCTGCGGCGGCTGCCGCCGTGGCGGCCTTCTGCGCGTCGAGCTCCTGCTGGCTGGTCGCCGTTGCGGCGTCACGGCTCACCTCCGACGCGGCGACTCCCTCGGCGACCTCGACGGACTGCGCCTGGGCCTTCTTCATGCCGTCGGCCGCGGTCGGGCCGAAGGCGGAGGACTCCGCGCCGGCGGGGTTGAAGGCGAAAGCCGGGATCGACATGGTGGCGATGATGCCCGTCGCCACGGTCATGACGGCGACGTTGAGCACCCAACCGCCCTTGCGCTTCTTCGCGGCGGGCTTGGCCCCCGCGGTCACGGCGGCGACAGCGGTGGATGGCGCGGGCTGCGGCTTCGGTGCGCGCGGCGCGGACGACGGGGCCTTCGCGGTGCGCAGCCCCTGTCGCGACACGAGATCGACGGCTGTGGACGCGGTCGACCGGGTCGAAGAGGTGATGTCCGGGTCCTGAGGGGCTCGGTCCTGGGCAGGATCGGGCGTACCAGAGTGTGCCAAAGTGCATCCTCCTGCGCTCCAGCAGCACTAGGGAGCTGCCCCTGTCCGATGCGTTAGCTTTCGGCTTCACCGGCCGGGAGACAGGTCTCGGAGGGGTTGGAACGTCCCGGTCAGGGTCCTGATGGGCCGGCTTCTGACCCGTTCGGACTCGTTAGAGACTACGGGACGGCCCGCGATTTGTCACATTGTTTGACGCGTTTTCTAACGAATCGGTAACGGCGATCACGCGTCGACGAAGATGTGCGCGGCGAGCTCGTTCGGCAGTTCCAGCCCGTTCTCGAAGCCGTCGATCTGCACGGACACGTACGAGCCCGCTGCGGCGAAAGTGCCGGTCGACCCGGGAAAGACACCCGCCTGCTTGAGTTGGAGGAGCAGCTCGGGATCGACCTGGGCCGGCTCGCCCAGACGGCGGATTCTGGCAGTCACCTCAGAATCGCTGCCGCGCACGACGTCGACGAGGTTGACCAGGTTCTCGGTGGAGGCCGCGTCGGGGGCACCGAGCTCGCCGAGCCCCGGGATCGGGTTGCCGTACGGTGACTCGGTCGGATGGCCGAGAATCGTCAGGAGCTTGCGTTCCACCTGCTCGCTCATCACGTGCTCCCAGCGGCAGGCCTCCTCGTGCACGTACTCCCACTCGAGCTCGATCACGTCGCTGAGCAGCCGCTCGGCGAGACGGTGCTTGCGCATGACGTGCACGGCCTTCCTGCGGCCGTCGTCGGTGAGCTCGAGATGCCGGTCGCCGGAGACGACGACGAGACCGTCGCGCTCCATGCGCCCCACCGTCTGCGAGACCGTCGGTCCGGAGTGCCCCAGGCGTTCTGAGATGCGGGCGCGCAGCGGGACGATGTTGTCCTCCTCCAGCTCCAGAATGGTGCGAAGGTACATCTCTGTCGTGTCGATCAGGTCGGTCATGAACCCCTCCACGTGCCGGCGCGCGAATATGCGCGTATGAGCCTACTTGCTGCGGATGACAGCGAGGTGACCGCGACTCGTAAGCGCCGGCGGCGGGCTGCCTCAGGTTTCAACAGCCAATACACTTCAGTTATGCCGGACGTGACCATTCCCACCGACCTCCTGCCCGCCGACGGACGATTCGGCTGCGGCCCGTCCAAGGTGCGGCCCGAGCAGGTGGCCCACCTCGCCGGCCCCGGTGCCGAGCTGCTCGGCACCTCCCACCGACAGGCGCCGGTCAAGAACCTGGTGGGCCGGGTCCGCTCGGGTCTCGCCGACCTGTTCCGCCTCCCCGACGGGTACGAGGTCGTCATCGGCAACGGCGGCTCGACCGCCTTCTGGGACGCCGCGGCGTTCTCGCTCATCGAGCAGCGCAGCGAGAACCTTGTCTTCGGCGAGTTCGGCGGCAAGTTCGCCAAGGCGGCGAAGGCGCCGTGGCTGCAGGCGCCCCGCGTCATCGAGGCGGCCGCTGGATCGCGGGCCGAGGCCGAGGTGGAGGCCGGCGTCGACGTCTACGCCTGGCCGCACAACGAGACCTCCACCGGCGTCATGGCACCTGTGAAGCGCGTGAACGGCGACGCGGGCGCCCTCACGGTGATCGACGCGACGAGCGCGGCGGGCGGCGTCGACTTCGATGTGACGGAGACCGACGTCTACTACTTCGCGCCGCAGAAGAACTTCGCGTCGGATGGAGGTCTCTGGCTCGCGCTCTTCTCGCCGGCGGCGATCGAGCGCGTCGAGCGCATCGCCGCAAGCGACCGCTACATCCCCGAGTTCCTCAGCATCGCGAACGCGATCGACAACTCTCGCCTCGACCAGACGCTGAACACCCCGGCGGTGGCCACGCTCGTGCTGCTCAAGAACCAGATCGAGTGGATGAACGCGAACGGCGGTCTCGCCTGGGCCGACGCGCGCACGAAGGAGTCGTCGGACGCGCTCTACACCTGGGCCGAGAGCGTCGACTATGCGACGCCGTTCGTCGCCGACCCGGCGCACCGCTCGCAGGTGGTCGTCACCATCGACTTCGACGACGCGATCGACGCCGCGGCCGTCGCCAAGACGCTGCGCGCCAACGGGATCGTCGACACCGAGCCCTACCGCAAGCTCGGCCGCAACCAGCTCCGCGTCGCCACGTTCACCGCCATCGAGCCGGCGGACGTCCGCGCGCTCATCGGCTGCGTCGAGTACGTGGTCGAGCGACTGGGCTGATCGGGAGGGGCCGACCGTGCGGCTGTGGCTGCGTGAGGACGAGCGCCGACCCGATCCGGTCCCCGCTCCCACGGACGATCGGCGGGCCGTGCTCGTCGGCCTGGGCATCTGGGTGATCGCGTTGATCCCGACCCTCGTCTTCGCCGCGCCCATCACCGCCGCGGGAGGCCGCTGGTGGATCTGGACGGTGATCGTCGGGATCGCGCTCGGCCTAGTCGGCTTCGCCTACCTCAGCATCGCCCGCGCCCGACGCCACCGCTGAGTCGTCGGCGTCGTCGGGGGAATCGTCGATGTCCGATTCGTCGATGTCCGATTCGTCGGCGTCCACGTCCTCCGCGCCGTCGTCGTCCGCGAGCGCCGCGGCCTCCTCGGACGCGAGGTCGAGCTCCGGGTCGACGTCGGTGTCCTCGTCGTAGGCGACGTCGACCGAGTCGATGTCGACCCCGTCGAGGTCGTCGTCGCCGAGGAGGTCGTGTATGTCGTGGTCGTGGTCGTCGTCGGAGTCGTCATCGTCGGACTCGTCGTCCTCGTCGTCCTCGTCGTCCTCGTCGTCCTCGTCGTAGTCGTCGTAGTCGTCCTCGACGTCCTCGTCGTCGCCGCCGTCCTCGTCGTCGCCCTCGGCTCCGGCCTCCTCGGCCTCGGCGGCGAGCGCCTCCTGAGCGGCCTGGTACTCGGCGAGCCGCTCGGACCACGGCACCCAGTCGGGCGCGAGGAGCGCGTCGTCGCCGGGCATCAGCTCGGCTTCCAGCACGGTCGGCTGGGCGCCGTCGTCGGCACGACCGACGGTGACGGTCCAGTACCAGCCGGGGTAGCCGGCGAGGGTGGAGGCGAACAGCAGGGAGACGACGTCCTCGGCCTCCACGATGTGCCCGAGGGGCTCGCCGATGGCGGCCTCCGGGGTGATCTCGGCCAGCGCCGCGCGCGCGAGCGGAACGGCCGCGACGAGGTCGCTGATGTCGCCGCGATCCCTCACCTCGGCGCCGTCGCCGCGATCGGACACCTCGCCGTTGGTCACACCGCCGCCGCTCACGTCAGCGTCTCTCACGTCGCCGTCGCTGACCTGTACGTCGTCGCCGATCGCACCCTCGACGGCATCGCCGCCGATCTGCTCGGCGCCAATCTGCTCGCCGCCGATCTGCTCGCCGTCCACGGCTTCGTCGCTCCTCCCGTCGTCAGGCATCCAGGTCGTCCGCAACCCGGCGCAGCACCGCCGCGATCTTGGCGCCGTGCGCCTTGTCGGGGTACTTGCCGCGGCGCAGGTTGCCGCCGATGCCGTCGAGCAGCTTCACCAGGTCTTCGACGATGATCGCCATGTCGTCGGCCGACTTGCGCTTCATCTTCACCAGGCTCGGAGGGGCCTCCAGCACCCGCACGGAGAGCGCCTGCGCCCCGCGCTTGCCGTCGGCGATGCCGAACTCGAGTCGGGATCCCGCCTTCACCACGGCACCGGCGGGCAGCGCCGAGGCGTGCAGGAAGACCTCCTGGCCGTCATCGGCGCTGATGAAGCCGAAGCCTTTCTCCTCGTCGTAGAACTTGACCTTGCCGGTAGGCATGGGAACCTCACTTCACATGGGGGATCGAATGACCAACCTCAATTATCCTTGATTTCGTGACCCAGCAGACCCCGCCCCCGACATCCCGGCTCCAACGCGTGCTCTCGTACATCGTGGCGGCGCTCGTCGTCGTGTCGTTGGTGTGCATCGCGGCCATCCTCATCGGGTCGGCAGCGGGCGGAATGCCACAGCAGGGATCGGGCCAGGGTCTATGGCCGGTGGTCTTCCTCTTCCCGCTGATCGCCCTGCCGATCGCGTTCCTCCTGCTCATCGCGCTCATCGTCATCACCGGTCGGCAGCGCAGCAGGGCGGCCAAGGCCGCGACCCGAGCCGCAGCCGTCGCTGCGTCGACCAAGCCGAAGACCGGGCCCAAGGGCCGGCGCTGACGCGGCCCGCCGGACCAGCGCGATGACGACGACGCCCGCTCTGGCCGCGCGACTGCGCGCGATGCCGGACGATGAACTCGTCGCCGCCCTGCGCGCGCGCCCGGTGCGGCGGTCTGGCATCTCCGACTTCTTCGATCTCGCGGAGGCCCTCCTCGATCCGGAGGCCGTGCAGCGTGCGCTCGCTCCCCTCGACCGCCTCCAGCTCGCCGCCCTGATCGTGCTCGGCCGGGAAGACGACGCACGCTCCCCCGAGTGGCTCGCAGAACGCCTCGGCGAGCACCCGGCGACCGCCGGAACCGGCGCCCGGCACACTGCGGCCGCCCTCGCCGCCCTCAGCGGCCTCCTGCTCGTCCACCCTGCAGACGGAGGCGCCGCGCCCTACGACGCCGTCACCGCGCGGCTGGATGCCGGTCGGCAGGGCGGCCTCCCACGCGCGGAGTCCGTCCTCGCGACCGCGCCTCCCCCGCTCTCGCCCGTGACGGCGGAGGCCGACCTCCCTGCCATCGACCGGCTGGCGGCCGAGCGCGCGTTCGAGGCGGTCGCGAGCGTATCCGAGCTGCTCGCGGAGCTCGGACGCGAGGGGGCGCGCGAGCTGCAGAAGGGCGGGCTCGCGCTCCCGGCCTCCAAACGGTTGGCGGAAGCGCTGGCGGTGGATACCACCGCGGTTCCGACCATCCTGTCCGTCGCAGGCCGTGCCGGTCTGGCCGCCGTAGCCGACGGCCTGTGGCTCCCCAGTGCGGATGCGGCGGCCTGGCAGCACGCCACGACCCCGGACCGCTGGCGAGCCCTCGCGTCCGCCTGGCTCGCCGCGCTCCCTGCCGATCTGTCGGCCCTCTTCGCCTCCCGGAGCCGGGCGCGGTGGGACGACAGCCTGCGCGCGCACATCGCCTGGCTCTACCCGGCGTCGGCGACCGAGGCGCAGCAGCGCATCGCCGAGCGCGTCGCGGAGGCCGAGCTCCTGGGGATCACCGCCCGCCGCCTCCCGAGCAGTGCGGGAACGGCCCTGTTGGAGGCAGGACCGGCCGCCGCGGCGGACGCGATGGTCGCCCACTTCCCCGCCGAGGTCTCGAAGGTCTACCTCCAGCACGACCTGACCGTGATCTCCCCCGGCCCGCTCGCTCCGGAGGTCGAGTCGCGGCTGCGCACGATGGCCGACTTGGAGAGCCGGGCGCTGGCCTCCACGTTCCGGTTCTCGGCGGCCTCCGTCGCCCGGGCGGTGACGGCTGGTGAGACCGCGGGGAGCATCCACGACTTCCTCGCCGCTGTCTCCCTCACCGGAGTCCCCCAGCCGCTCGACTACCTCATCTCCGACGCCGTCGAGCGCCACGGCCGTGTGCGCGTGCGTGGCGCGAACGACGGGCGGGGGGTGGTGCGCTCCGACGACACTATGCTGCTCGGCACGATCGCGGTCGACCAGTCGCTCTCGCAGCTGCGGCTGGTGCGCGTCGACGACACGACGCTGTCGAGCCGGTTCCCGCGCGACGTCGTGTTCTGGGCGCTGAGCGACGCGCGCTACCCCGTGGTCGCCGAAGACGCTTCCGGGGCCGCCGTGACGCCGCGGCGCCGCACCGTCACCGCCCGTGCCGCGGTGGAGGCGCGTGACCCGGACGCCGAGCTGGTCGCCCGGCTGCGGAGGGAGGACGCCGCCGACGCGGACGCCGGAGAGCAGTGGCTCGCCCGCCAGCTCGATCAGGCTGTGCGCGCACGGCAGACCGTGATCGTCCAGGTGGCGATGCCCGACGGCCGCCTGGTCGACTATCTGCTCGAGCCGACGGGCATCGGCGGCGGACGGCTCCGCGGCCGCGACCGGGCTGCGGACATCGAGCGGACTTTGCCCCTCTCCAGCGTCAAGGGTCTGCGCAGCGTAGACTGAACGGTCATGTCCGATGGCCCCCTGATCGTCCAGAGCGACCGCACCGTCCTGCTCGAGGTCGCGCACCCTTCGGCGGCGGACGCCCGTCACGACCTCGCCGTCTTCGCCGAGCTGGAGCGGGCTCCCGAGCACATCCACACCTACCGCATCACCCGACTGGGGCTGTGGAACGCGCGTGCGGCCGGACACACCGCCGAGGACATGCTCGGGACGCTGGAGAAGTACTCGAAGTTCCCGATCCCGCAGACGGTGTCCGTCGACGTTTCCGAGACCGTGTCGCGCTACGGACGCCTCGTCATCGAACGGGACGCGGAGGGCACACTGCTGCTGCGCTCCCCCGACCGGGCGGTGCTGCTGGAGGTCGCGACCGCCAAGCGCATCGCGCCGCTGCTGGTGGAGCGCCGCGACGAGACGACCTTCACGGTGGAGGCCTGGGCGCGCGGCCAGCTCAAGCAGGAGCTCGTGAAGCTCGGCTGGCCTGCGGAGGACCTCGCCGGCTACACCCCGGGCACCCCGCACCCGATCGACCTCGACGAGAGCGACTGGGCGCTGCGCGACTACCAGCGCAAGGCCGTCAGCAACTTCTTCGACGGCGGCTCGGGCGTCGTGGTCCTCCCCTGCGGCGCGGGCAAGACCCTGGTCGGCGCCGGCGCGATGGCCACCGCCAAGACGACGACGCTCATCCTCGTGACCAACACCGTGTCAGCGCGGCAGTGGCGCGACGAGCTGCTCAGGCGAACGTCCCTCACCGCCGAGGAGATCGGCGAGTACTCGGGCCAGGTCAAGGAGGTCAAGCCGGTCACGATCGCGACGTACCAGATTCTCACGGCGAAGCGGAGGGGCGAGTACGCGCACCTCGCCCTCCTCGACGCGCTGGACTGGGGCCTCGTCGTGTACGACGAGGTGCACCTGCTACCCGCGCCGGTGTTCAAGCTGACGGCGGAGTTGCAGGCGCGACGCCGGCTGGGGCTCACGGCGACCCTCGTGCGCGAGGACGGCCGCGAGGGTGACGTGTTCAGCCTGATCGGTCCCAAGCGCTTCGATGCGCCGTGGAAGGAGATCGAGTCGCAGGGCTTCATCTCCCCCGCCGCCTGCTTCGAGGTGCGCATCGACCTCCCCGCCTCCGACCGGCTGAGCTACGCCGCAGCGGCGGACGACGAACGATATCGTCTGGCCGCGACGGCCCCGGCCAAGTTGGAGGTCGTGCGCCGACTGGTCGACCGGCACGCCGGCGAGCGCATCCTGGTGATCGGCCAGTACCTCGACCAGATCGACGAGCTCGCCGAAGCGCTCGGCGCTCCGCAGCTCACGGGCGCCACACCCGTGGACGAGCGGGAGCGGCTGTACCAGGAGTTCCGCGTCGGGACGACGCCGGTGCTGGTGGTCAGCAAGGTCGCGAACTTCTCGGTCGACCTCCCGGAAGCGACAGTCGCCATCCAGGTATCCGGGTCCTACGGGTCGCGTCAAGAGGAGGCCCAGCGTCTGGGCCGCCTGCTGCGTCCCAAGCAGTCGGGGCTGTCCGCGAACTTCTACACGCTGGTCTCGCGCGACACCGTCGACCAGGACTTCGCGCAGAACCGCCAGCGCTTCCTCGCGGAGCAGGGCTACTCGTACACCATCCTGGACGCGCACGCGCTGGCCGTGGCGTAACCTGACCTCCCTCGAAGGGCACCTTAACGCCCCTAAAACTGACCTGTAAGGGCGTTGACGTGCCCTTCGGCGTCAGTCGGCGGCGAGGCGGGAGAGGGTGCGGCGGGCGGGGACGTCGTCGGGGGCGTCGCGGACGGTGATGAGAGCCTTCCAAAGCGCCCAGCCGCGGGCGCGCGCCCAGGTCGCATCGTCGAGTGCGACGGAATCGCGGAAGGCACGACGGGCGCTGCCGTCGAACATCGTCCACGCCGGCACCAGGTCGCAGGCGGGGTCCCCGACGCCGGACGTCCCGAAGTCGATCACCGCCGCGAGGCGTCTGTCGCGGACCAGGAGGTTGCCGGGCGCCGCATCGCCGTGGAACCACACCGCGGGCGCATCCCAGCGCGAGCCCTCGGCCGCATCCCAGATCCGTCGAGCGCGGCGCGGGTCGATGTCCCTCGCTCCAGCGGACATCGCCGCAATCGCCTCATCCCGGTACACACCGGGAGGGTCGCCGCGGAAGAAGTTGTGGGTGCCCGGCAGCGGACCCCTGGCGGCCTCGGCCTCCCGCAGCGCGGTCAGGAAGCGGCCGAGGTCCTCGGCGAGCGCGATCTCGTCGACCTCGCCCGCCAGCGTCAACGGCATGCCGGGCAGCCAGCGGTAGACCGACCACGGGAACGGATACCCCGCGCCCGGCTTTCCCTTCGCGACGGGCGCGGGGATCGGCAGCGGAAGCCGTGGTGCGAGCCGCGGCAGCCACTCGTGCTCCTTCGCCACCTGCTCGAGGTAACCGCGGGCGCTCGGCAGGCGCACGCTGAAGTCGTCGCCGAGCCTGAACGTCCGGTTGTCCCAGCCGTCCAGCTCCACGGGCCGGACGGGCAGCCCGCGATACTCCGGGAACTGGGAGTCGACCAGCCGGCGGACGAGCGCGGCGTCGATGAGGGGGCGGTCCGTCATCCGCGCTTCACGTACCGCAGGAGCAGGGTTCCGTCGGACTGGAGGACGTGCGCGAGTCGCATGCCGACCGGGAGGATCGGCGCGGCGCCCGCGGAGATGCGCGAGGCGACCCCGCCCTCCAGCGTCGCGCCGATCGTCAGGCAGAGCTCGTCGACGGCGCCGGCCGCGATGAGGTCGCCGAACAGGTGCGGGCCGCCCTCGCAGTGGATGCGCGACAGTCCGCGTGCGACCAGCCCCTCCACGAGTTGACGCGGCTCCACCCGCTCCTCGCCGCAGATCAGGACGTCGGCCACCTCGGCGAGCGCCTCCCGCGTGTCCTGCCGGGAGCGCTCGGTCGTGACGACGATCGGTCGCTCGGGCGCTTCGTGGAAGATCGGGCTGGCGGGGTCGAGGTCGAGGCTCGCCGAGACGATCGCGAAGACGGGGTGCACGGTCATCCCGGCCTCCCGTCTGGCGCGCTGCGAGACCTCGTCGACGCGCATGGCACCGTAGCCCTCCGCGCGCACGGTGCCTGCCCCGACGAGCACGACGTCGCACAGGCTGCGCAGGATGTCGAAGACGCGGTGGTCGGCGTCGCCCGATAGGCCGCCGGAGAGCCCCTGCCGGGTGGCGGCGCCGTCGATGCTGGAGACGAAGTTCACGCGGAGCCAAGTGGGCTCGGCGCTCGCGGAGTAGAGCTCGGCGATCCGGGCGTCTCCGACGCCCTCCTCTGCCGGGAGCGGGAAGATCTTGTCGATCGCGGCCTCAGTCATTCACGTCGCCCATGTTGTGCTTGAGGTAGGCGGGCTCGCGGAGCCCGAGGATGGCCTCCGTCATGCGTGCCGCGGCGACCGAACCCGCCACGTCGTGCATGCGGATGATGCGGGCTCCGTTGACGATCGCGACGACGGCGGCCGCGATCGAGCCGTCGCGGCGCTCGGCGCGCGCCGCGTCGAGGGTCTCGCCGATGAAGTCCTTGTTGGAGACCGCGGCGAGCGTGGGATAGCCGAGGTCGGCGATCTCGGAGAGCCGACGAGTCAGCTCGAGCGAGTGGAGCGTGTTCTTGTTGAGGTCGTGGCCGGGGTCGAGGATGATCCGCTCCTCCGGCACCCCCGCGGCGTTCGCGCGCTCGACCCGTTCGAGCAGGAAGGCGGCGATCTCGCCGGCGATGTCGTCGTACGCCGGCCGCGGGTAGACGCTGCGCGGGGCCGCGAGGCTGTGGGTGAGCACGAGCGTCGCCTCGCTGTCGGCGAGCACGCGGGCCAGGTCGGGGTCGCTGAGACCCGTGGTGTCGTTGATCACCGTCGCGCCGGCCGCGATCGCCTCGCGGGCGACCGCCGCGTGGAAAGTGTCCACTGAGATGACGACGTCGGAGCCGGCGCGCAGTTGCGCGACGACGGGGACGATGCGGTCGGCCTCCTCGGCGGCCGGGATGGGCGACCCTGGTGCGAAGGGCGCCCCGCCGATGTCCACCCAGTCGGCGCCCGCCTCCACCGCGTCGAAGCACGCGGCGACAGCTGCGTCGAGCGCGAAGGTACGCCCCTGATCGAAGAAGGAGTCAGGTGTGCGGTTCACCACGGCCATCACGGCCACCCGCCGGGAGAAATCGAACGTGCGGGCGCCGATGGTGCGCACAGGGATGCGGAGCGGCGGGAGGTACATGGCGTAGTCGGTCTCAGAATGCTCGGAGGTCCCGGATCGCTCGGACGTCTCAGAGGGCGGCAAGGTCGACGCTCTCGTCGGCGAGCCGCTGGCGGTCGACCGGCTCCGTGGCGCGGATGAGGCGCTGGATCTGCTCCTGCACGTCCCACACGTTGACGTTCATCCCGGCGACCACGCGGTCGTCGCGCAGCCAGAAGGCGATGAACTCGCGTGCCTCCACGTCTCCGCGGAAG
This sequence comes from Leifsonia sp. McL0607, assembly GCF_049993355.1. Lineage (GTDB taxonomy): Bacteria > Actinomycetota > Actinomycetes > Actinomycetales > Microbacteriaceae > Leifsonia. The sequence continues at coordinate 503,135 of NZ_CP188253.1, forward strand.
ACGACGTCCGCTCCGGTCGCCAACGGCGCATAGCCCGAATACTCCATGCCCAGATCGTATTGGTCGGAATAGAAGTACGGGATGTCGTCGTAGCTCGCGTCCTCACCGACGATGGCGCGCGCTGCGACCGTGCCGCCCGCGATCGCGTTGGCCCAGTGTTCGTTGCGCAGACGCCGACCGATCGCCGGAAGGAACGGGTTCGCGACGTCACCGACCGCGTAGACGTCCTCGATGACCGTGCGCATCCCCTTGTCGGTGGGCACTCCATTGTCGAGGGCGAGGCCGGAGCGCTCCGCGACGAGCGTGTTCGGTGCAGCGCCGACCCCCACCACGACCACATCCGCCGGGATGCGCTCCCCGGACGCCAGCACCACCGTGTGCTCGTCGCCGCCCTCGACCGCGACCACGTGCGCGCCGCTGCGGAACTCCACGCCGTGGTCGCGGTGCAGCGTCTCGAACACGTGGCCCAGCTCCGGGCCGATCGCCGACCCGAGCGGCACCGCCGCCCTCCCGACCACGGTGACCTCGTTGCCGTAGCCGCGAGCGGCCGCCGCGACCTCCAGTCCGATCCAGCCGGAACCCGCGATCACGACCCGGCGGCCTCCCACCTCGAGGGCGGAGCGCAGCCGCTGGGAGTCTTCGATCGTTCTCAGAGTGAAGACGGCGCCCTGACCGCTGCCCGGCACGCCGAGCGGCCGAGGGGACGCGCCGGTGGCCAGCACGAGGCTGTCGTAGGTGATCCTGGCGCCGCCGGTGACGAACAGCTCGTGCGCACCCGGGTCGAAGGAGCCGGCCTCCGACTCGGGCAGGAACTCCACTTGGTTGCCGGCGTACCAGTCCTCCGGCTTCACCGTGGCGTCCTCGAACGGCGCCTCCCCCTTCAGGTACTCCTTGGAGAGCGGGGGCCGGATGTACGGGTGGTGCGTCTCGGCGCCGAGCAGCAGGATGCGGCCGGCAAACTCCCGCTCGCGCAGTTCGACAGCGGTCGTGGCTCCGGCCAGACCGCCTCCGGCGATGACCACAGTGGGGTGGGACATGTCGTGCTCCGATCGCTGGTTCTTTCAGCATCCACTCTTCACACTGCCCGCGCCAGCCCCTTACACGCACCGCGCACCGTCGGCTCACAGCTAGAATTCAGCGGACGCGCAGATACTGATTCGCATGAACGCAGGACCCCGCATTCTCATCGTCGACGACGAGCCGAACATCCGCGATCTCCTCACCACCAGCCTCCGCTTCGCCGGCTTCGCCGTGCGCGCGGTCGGCAACGGCGCTCAGGCGATCTCCGCAGTCCTCGAAGAGGAGCCCGACCTCATCATCCTCGACGTCATGCTCCCGGACATGAACGGATTCGGCGTCACCAAGCGACTCCGCGGCGCGGGTTACACCGCGCCCATCCTCTTCCTGACCGCCAAGGACGACACCGAAGACAAGATCACCGGGCTGACGGTCGGCGGCGACGACTACGTCACCAAGCCGTTCAGCCTCGACGAGATCGTCGCCCGCATCAAGGCCATCCTGCGCCGCACGATGCAGGCCGACGAAGACGCCGTGATCCGCGCCGGCGAACTCACCATGGATCAGGACACCCACGAGGTGTTCGTGGGCGACACCCCCATCGAGCTCAGCCCGACCGAGTTCAAACTGCTGCGCTACCTGATGCTGAATCCCAACCGGGTGCTCTCCAAGGCGCAGATCCTCGACCATGTCTGGGAGTACGACTTCAACGGCGACGCCGGAATCGTGGAGTCGTACATCTCCTACCTGCGCCGCAAGGTGGATGCGCACTCCAGCGAGCCGCTCATCCAGACCAAGCGCGGGTTCGGGTACATGCTCAAGGCCGCCAAAGCGTGACCTGCCGCGCACATCCGCGGCACAGCCTCCACTGCATAGACTGACGGCCTGATGCACTCACGCCTGCTCGACCGCTGGAACGCGATCTCCCTGCGTACGAAGATCACCGGGGTGACCGTGCTCATGCTGACACTCGGGCTGCTGGTGACCGGGATCGGCACGATGTCGATGCTGAAGCCGGTGCTGCTCGAGCAGCTGGACGCGCAGCTCTCGGCCGCGTCGGGTGCGACGTACGTCAACACGTACCTGTACGGTTCGTCGTCGGATCAAGACAAGATCGCGACCGACGCGAGCCCGTCGGACTACTTCGCGGCGCTGTACGACTCCAACGGCAAGCTGGTGAAGACGAACTGGACCAACATCCCGTTCGCGCACAGGCCGGCGATCCCGAGCAGCCTCTCGCTCTCGGAGGCCAAGGCCATGCCCGTCGGCGGCTACCCGCTGCTCAGCAACGACGGCAGGACGTCGTACCGCGCCCTCGTCACGACGCAGACCTTCGCCGGCACCGGCGAGCTCGCGACCGTGATCATCGCAACGACGACGAGCCAGATCGACACGGTGATGGCCGCCTTCCTGGCGATCTTCCTCGGCTTCGGCGTCATCGTCATCATCGTCGGCGCCGGCCTGACCCGAATGCTGGTGACGACGACGTTCTCGCCTTTGCGCGAGGTGGAGTTGACCGCCGCTGCGATCGCGGACGGCGACTTCAGCCAGCGCCTCGGCGGGGCGACGCCGAACACCGAGGTCGGGCGGCTCAACCGCTCCCTCAACACCATGCTGAACCGCATCGACCGTGCGTTCAACGACCGCGCCCGCACCATCGACCAGATGCGGCGGTTCGTCGGCGACGCCTCCCACGAACTGCGCACGCCGCTGGTGTCGGTGCGGGGCTACGCCGAGCTGTATCGGATGGGCGCGCTGCAGACCCCGGAGGATGTCGCGCAGGCGATGGACCGCATCGAGAAGGAGGCCATCCGCATGGGCCTCCTGGTCGAGGATCTGCTCGAGCTGGCGCGCCTCGACGAGACCAAGCCGCTCGAAGTGCACCCGGTGGACCTCGTCCGGATCGCCAGGGACGCCGCGATGGACGCGATGGCCGGCTCGCCCGGCCGCGTCGTCACCGTGCTCACGCCGAGCCCGGTGCCGGCCCCGGCATCGTCGGAACCCGCAGAACCCGCGGAGCCCGGCGTGGACACCGTGCCGTATACGATCCCCGACGAGGCCTCCCGCCCGACCAACGCTACCGGCCCGATCGCCTTCGCCGGCTCCGCGCTGGCGCGCCTCCGCCGCGGCAACCGCAGTCGCCGCGGCACCACGGGGCCGATCGCGGTGACGACGACCGAGAGGGTCGTCGTCGCCGCCCCACCTGCGGAGCCCGCGATCGTGATGGCGGAGGAGAACAAGATCCGCCAGGTCGTCACCAACCTGATGGGCAACGCGCTGCGCTACACCCCGGAGGACAGCCCGATCGAGATCGCGGTGCAGGTCGACCACCGCGCCGACCGCGCTCTGCTGGAGGTCCGCGACCACGGCGAGGGCATCCCGACGCAGATCCGCGACAAGATTTTCCAGCGCTTCTGGCGCGCCGACACCTCCCGCGCCCGCGAGACCGGCGGCAGCGGCCTGGGCCTGGCGATCGTGTCGTCGATCGTGGTCGCCCACCGTGGCACCGTGGAGGTCGTGGAGACCGACGGCGGGGGTGCGACCTTCCGGGTGTCGCTGCCGCTGGCGGACCCCGACCGCGCGGCGGAGGCCGCACGCGCCAGCGCCTGAACAGCGGCAGAGCAGCGCGTGACCAGCGCCTGGTCAGCGCCCGCCGGCGACGCGCAGCGTCGTGGCCGTGACGTAGCTCGCGTCCGGCCCGAGCAGCCATTCGACCGCGGCGGCGATCTCGTCCGGCTCCGCCGCGCGCTGCAAGGGGATGCCCGCGGCCATCCGCTCCACCCTGCCCGCGTCGCCGGTGGTGGCGTGCAGCCCGGTGTCCACCAGTCCGGGAGCGACGGCCACCACGCGGATGCCGTGCGGGCCGACCTCCTTGCCCAGACCCATGGTGAATGCGTCCAGCCCGGCTTTCGCAGCGGCGTAATGGGTGTACTCGCCGGGGCTGCCGAGGGTCGCGGCGCCGGAGGTGATGTTCACGATCACCCCGGCGGCGCCGAGTCGCAGGAACTCGCGCACCGCGAGTTGCGCACCGAGAACGGCCGCGACGAAGTCCACCTCGATCGTGCGCCGCACTTCGTCGGCCGGCGTGTCGGCCAGCGGCGCGTAGCGCGTGCTGATGCCGGCGTTGTTGACCAATGCGTCCAGACGCCCGAATCGCTCCGCGGCGACATCGAACGGCGTATGGATGCCGCGGTCCGTCGCGAGGTCCGCACGGACCAGCTCCACACGGGAGCCGCTGCCCGCGACGGATGCGACGACCCGTTCTGCAGCGGCCTCGTCGGAACGGTACGTGACGACGAGGTCGAATCCCGTGCGTGCCAGCCGCCGGACGATAGCGGCGCCGATCCCTCGCGAACCACCGGTCACGATCGCGACGGGACGTGGGCTCTGCATGAGCCCAGCCTATGGCTGGCGCCCGCCGACCGCTTCAGAGCCGACCTGCCACCCACTGGACGACCGCCCAAGCCTGAGCGTCAGAGCCCGATTTCGCGGCGACCTGGATCCACATGTCCCCGACCAGACAGCGTGGCGGGTCGCGAAAGCATCCGCAGCGTCGCGGAGGACGGAGACGGCGCCGAGTAGCCGGAGGCGCCGTCCCTGTTTGTCCCGAAAGGCGCAGACGATCGAGCCAGGGACGTCGGCACGAGCTTCCTCAGTCCGCGTGAACAAGGGAACGGCCCGCGGCCGACCGGGTTCGCGAGCGCGTCAGCAGGGCACGAGGCGAGCGCGCACGGCCTCCGAGCAGGGCCTCGACGGTCTGAGTCGCGTGAGAGCCACGCAGTCCAATGGGGCAACGCAGATGTGATGTCTGGTGCGGAGGACCCGGTCGGGGTCCGGGCCGGAGCGCCGCTCCCGACAAGGCCGGTCAATGCTTCACAGCCAGAAAGACACAGCAGCACAGCGACGAGCGCAGCTGTCGACGATCGCCTCGCCTCTCATGGTCCCCCGTCCGATCGACATCGCCCACATCAGCGATCGGAATCATTCCTTGGGAGGCGAGAGGACACCCGCCAGCCGCCCTGAGGCCCAGATCGCGGCCTCGGGCGTGAGGTGCGCGTCGTCACGGTACATGAGCGTGTTGCCGACCACGACCGGACACCCTCCGTCGACGCACAGCCACTCGGTCGTCGGCATGAACGCGGCGCCGGCGGCCGAGACTGCCGCAACCATCCGATCGGTCAGGCCGGACGGGCTGGCCGTCTTCGTTGCGGTGGTGCACTTTTGAACGGCGTCGATGTTCTTCGCGAGGCACGAAGGCGCATCTGCCGCCAGGCGGGGAGTGTCACCGATCCAGGTGACCTGTTCCGCGCCGGCGTCGCGCAACTGGCCGAGGAATTCCGTCGCTCCCGTGAACCAGGCCCGAGAGGCGGCGTCATCTGACAACTTGCGGGAGACGAACGACGAGACGACGACCAGCTGCGGTCGCAGTTCGGCCACGCGCGAGACCACCGATCGGTGCGCGTCGGTGCACTCGGAATAGGTCCGCCCGGAGTCGGACGGGTGCGGGATGCGTGCGGTCGTCGCCGCGCACGCGGATTTGGTCAGGGACACCAGACGCCACCCATTCTCCGCCGCGACACGATCGAGGGCGGGGAACCATTGGGCGGCGTGCGAATCGCCGACGAGTACCGCCGTCCGCTCCGCCTCCGGGTCTCCGAAAGCGCACGGGCCGAACGCGGTCTGTGCGAACTCGAGGTGGCAGCCGTTCGCATACGTCGCGGGCAGCGCGCTGGCCGCCGCGGTGAGGGACGGCGTGAGTGAAGTGGGCAATGACGCGAGAGCGAGTCCCTCCCTGAGCTGGCGAGCCGCGTCGACATCCGCGACCGGCGCCTGGGTGGATGCGGTCGCGGGAGCGTCCGCCTGCACGCCGGGAAGGGCGATCAGGGCAGCACCGGGCACCAGGGACACCGCGACGGCAGCGGCCGCGATCGCGAACCCCGCTCGCGTCCTCCTTGCGGCCGGCTGGCCGGCGCCGGTTGCCTCCTGGGGGCCGTTCTGCTGCGAAGGTGCCGAGCGCGACGACCGCGCGCGGAAGACACGTTCGACACACACGTAGGAGAGGATCCCGGCCACGATCGACGCCAGGCAGAGCCCGACGCGCAGGAGCACGGGGAGGTCGCCGATGTGCTCGCCGAGGAGCGAGGCGGGGAAGACCAGCAGAGGCCAGTGCCAGAGATAGATCGAGTAGCTCCACCGGCCGATCCACCGCAGCGGCGCCCAGCGCAGGACTGTTCCCGCACCAATGCCCCGCGCGTCGCCGCCGACGATGACCGCCGCAGTCGCGATGACCGGCAGGAGCATGGCGATGCCCGGTGTCGGCGTGCTGTCATCGAAGATCACCGCCGAGACGACGATGCCCACGACCCCGACGACGGCGAGGACGCGCCCCAGCACGTCCGGGATCCGGCCGAGTGCGGGCGCGACCACCGCGATCATCGCCCCGACCGCGAGCTCCCAGGCCCGCGTCGGCAGCATGAAGAAGGCCCAGGACTGAGCCGTCGCCGTGAGGATGACGCTCGCGACGAGCGACACCGCCGCGATCGCCCCGATCCCGGTCAGCAGTACCATTGTCGCCTTGCGCCGACGCGCGATGGCCATCAGCGCGAGGATGATCAGCGGCCAGAACAGATAGAACTGCTCCTCCACACCGAGAGACCAGAAGTGCAGTACGGCGGACTGATCCACCCCCTGTGCGAGATAGTCCGTCGACTGGGCGGCGAACCGGAAGTTCGCGACGTTGAGCCCGGCCGCGACGATGTCCCACCCGAGGGCCGCCCACTGGACGAACGGCAGGATGAGGTATCCGGCGACTGCGACGACGATGAGGACCACTGCCGCGGCCGGGAGCAGTCGACGGCCACGCCGGATGTAGAACGACACGAGGTCGAGCCGGCCAGTGCGGTCGAACTCGCGGATGAGGAGGCCCGTGATGAAGAAGCCGGAGAGGACATAGAAGACGTCCACCCCGACGTAGCCGCCGACGAGGCCGAGCAGGTGCGCGTGATAGGCGACCACGAGCGTGACGGCGACAGCGCGGAGGCCCTCCAGGTCACCACGGAAGCCGCCGGACGTGCGCGGAGCGGCGAGCCGTGGCGTTGAACGTTCTACATGTGAGGTTTCAGAAGGCACCCGAAGACTCTAGCAACCGCCGGGCCCGGTGACGAAAGAGGGCGCCTCCCGCGAACGGGAGACGCCCTCTTGTCGTGTCGGAAGGACTTAGAAGTCCATACCCGCACCCGGGTCGCCGACCGGCGCCTGGTTCCTCTCGGGCTTGTCGGCGACGACGGCCTCGGTGGTGAGGAACAGGCCGGCGATCGACGCCGCGTTCTGCAGCGCCGAGCGAGTGACCTTCACCGGGTCGTTGATGCCGGAGGCCAGCATGTCGACGTACTCGCCGGTCGCGGCGTTGAGGCCGTGACCCACGGGGAGCTCGCGCACCTTGGCGACCACGACGCCGGCCTCGAGGCCCGCGTTGATGGCGATCTGCTTCAGCGGCGCCTCGATGGCGACCTTGACGATGTTCGCGCCGGTCGCCTCGTCGCCCTCGAGCGTGAGCTTCTCGAACGCGGTCTTGCCGGCCTGGATGAGGGCCACGCCACCACCGGCGACGATGCCCTCCTCGACGGCGGCCTTCGCGTTGCGGACGGCGTCCTCGATGCGGTGCTTGCGCTCCTTGAGTTCGACCTCGGTGGCCGCGCCCGCCTTGATGACGGCGACGCCGCCGGCGAGCTTGGCGAGACGCTCCTGGAGCTTCTCGCGGTCGTAGTCCGAGTCGGTGTTCTCGATCTCGCCACGGATCTGGGCCACGCGGCCGGCGATGGCCTCGGGGTCGCCCGCGCCCTCGACGATGGTGGTCTCGTCCTTGGTGATGACGACCTTGCGAGCCTGGCCGAGCAGGTCGAGGGTGACGTTCTCGAGCTTGAGGCCGACCTCCTCGGAGATGACCTGGCCGCCGGTGAGGATCGCGATGTCCTGCAGCATGGCCTTGCGGCGGTCGCCGAAGCCCGGGGCCTTGACGGCGACGGACTTGAAGATGCCGCGGATCTTGTTGACGATCAGGGTGGCCAGCGCCTCCCCGTCGACGTCCTCGGCGATGATGAGGAGCTGCTTGTTGGCCTGGATCACCTTGTCGACGATCGGCAGCAGGTCCTTGATCGAGGAGATCTTCTGGTTGGCGATGAGGATGTAGGTGTCTTCGAACACCGCCTCCTGGCGGTCCTGGTCGGTGACGAAGTACTGCGACAGGAAGCCCTTGTCGAAGCGCATTCCCTCAGTCAGCTCGAGCTCGGTGCCGAAGGTGTTCGACTCCTCGACGGTGACGACGCCCTCCTTGCCGACCTTGTCGATCGCCTCGGCGATGATCTCGCCGATGGTGGTGTCGCCGGCGGAGATGGACGCGGTGGCGGCGATCTCGGCCTTGGTCTCGACCTCCTTGGCGCTAGAGACGAGCTCCTCGGTGACTGCGGCGACGGCCTTCTCGATGCCGCGCTTCAGGGTGATCGGGTCGGCGCCGGCGGCCACGTTGCGGAGGCCCTCCTTGACGAGCGCCTGAGCCAGCACGGTCGCGGTGGTGGTTCCGTCGCCCGCGACATCGTCGGTCTTCTTGGCGACCTCTTTGACGAGCTCCGCGCCGATCTTCTCGTACGGGTCGTCGAGCTCGATCTCCTTCGCGATGGAGACACCGTCGTTCGTGATGGTGGGGGCGCCCCACTTCTTCTCGAGGACGACGTTGCGACCGCGCGGGCCCAGCGTCACCTTGACGGTGTCGGCCAGGATGTTGAGGCCGCGCTCGAGGCCGCGACGGGCATCCTCGTCGAAAGCAATGATCTTTGCCATGTGTTTCTCGTCCCTCCCGGACGTCTACGAAAGATTCCGTTTTTTAGCACTCGATCAGATGGAGTGCTAAAGCGATTCTGGCACTCGCGCCCGTGGAGTGCAAGGCGGGAGGGCAGGAGTGCGGCGAGGGATCGCGGCGGGCGAAAAGAAGAGCGCCGCCCCGAGGGGCGACGCTCTTCTTCAGATGGTCTTGCCGATCGCTGCGTACTACAGCGGACGCACCGACTCGGCCTGCGGGCCTTTGTTGCCCGAGCCGACCTCGAACTGCACCTGCTGGCCCTCTTCGAGAACCTTGTAGCCGTTCATGTCAATTGCGGAGTAGTGAACGAAAACGTCCTGTCCCCCACCTTCGACGGTGATGAATCCGTAGCCCTTTTCAGCGTTGAACCACTTCACGGTCCCGTTCGCCATGCATTACTCCCATTGCTGTGTCGCTCGCGCAGTCCAGCGCCGCGCGTTGACTCCCGATCCTAATGCTTGCAATGCCCGGTTGCGCCAGTCTTCTGGCCATTCCGTTACGAAAAAGGGCGAAACTTAAACACGCGTGAAACAAAGGGACCCCTCGCGTACACCCGCAGGATGACGCGGGATGACGCGGGATCAGCCCGAGTAATCACTCCCGATGACGACAGTGAGGTCGGCTCCGGTGTCGGCGAACGCCTGCGACTCCTCGATGACCGCTCCGGGCAGCGACTGGGCGACGCCCAGTGCGGCAGCCTGGTTCTTCGGATCGGAGTAGTAGACGATCGTCTGGGTGAGGTCCTGCTTGTCGGCGTTGGCGACGGCGCCGATCTTCCAGCTCGCGGCGGTCAGCTTGTTGCCGACGTCGGTCGCCAGGTTGGCGGTCGTCGTCCCGTTCAGCACATTCACGGACAGCGACGAGTCGACCGTGGGGACGATCGTCGGCGTGGGAGTCGGCGTGGAAGTCGGCGTCGGCGTGCCCGACGAGCTGTTCGGGGTGCCGTGGAACGAGATGGAGCCGCTCACCAGCGTGAGGCCGAAGATGCCTGCGCCGACCAGCACGACGACGGCGAGCGCGGCCCAGCCCACGGCGATCCAGCGTCGACCCTTCGGCGGCGGAGCCCGGTGCGCGCCGACGCGCTGGAGGCCGTCGGGGATGTCGTCGAACCGGTCTCTCGGGTACTTCTCTGCCATCTAGGGGTGGTTTCCTCGCGGTGTCAGTCGCCGGACGGGAGTGCCCGGGATCGCCGTGCTGCCAGCCGGGTCTCGCGCAGCCGGAGCAGGCGCTTGACCAGCATGGGATCGTGCCTGAGCGCCTCGGGGCGGTCGATCAGGGCTCCGAGGAGCTGATAGTACCGCGCCGCGGACAGACCGAACTCCTCGCGGATCGCCTGCTCCTTGGCGCCGGCATGCCGCCACCACTGACGCTCGAACGCGAGGATGGCGGCCTCACGGTCGGTCAGGCCGCCCGTGTCGGGCTGTGGGATCCGGTGGTCAGCGGCTTCCGCCACACGCACCGCCTCCCCTCGCCGTCATCGTCAGTGGGGCCGTCCCCGCGCTCGCGAGTCATCCTAGGGGCGGCCTCCTGTGTGTTGCGCGTTTGGATGCGGCACGTCGCGAGCCGAAACAGGGAACAGCGGGGCGCGCCGGGCCGTTTAGGCTGGGGAACGCCACGACGAAAGGACCGCACGATGGGTGCACCGCAGGACGACGCAGCACAGGAGACGTACGGGGTCAGCAAGACCGACGACGAGTGGCGTCGGGAGCTCAGCGCCGAGCAGTACGCCGTGCTCCGCGAGGCTGGCACCGAGCGGCCGTGGACGGGTGAGCTCCTCGACGAGGGCCGCGCCGGGCTGTACACCTGCGCGGCGTGCGGCGCCGAGCTGTTCAAGTCGGGCACCAAGTTCGACAGTGGCTGCGGCTGGCCGAGCTTCTACGAGTCGATCCGACCGGAGGCCGTGCAGCTGCTCGAGGACGACAGCCTGGGCATGGTCCGCACCGAGGTCCGCTGCGCCAACTGCGGCTCGCACCTCGGCCATGTGTTCCCCGACGGCTTCGGCACGCCGACGGGCGACCGCTACTGCATGAACTCGATCTCGCTCAACTTCGCGCCGGAGGCCTGATGAGCGGTCGCACTGCGGGCGATCTGGTCGAGCGGGTCGCCGCCCGGCGGTCGTTCTCGCGCGTGACGCCGGCGGCGCCCAGCCACGACGAGCTTCTGCCGCTGGTCGCCGCGGCCGGACGTGTCGCCGACCACTCCGCGCTGCACCCGTGGCGGATCATCGAGCTGCGCGGCGACGCCCGGGTGCGGCTCGGCAAGTCGTTCGTCAAGGACGCACAGGTCGCAGGAGAGGCCGCAGACAAGCTGGCCTCCAAACCGCTCCGGTCCGCCCTCCTGCTCGCGATCGTCTCGGTGCGGACGAAGAACGAGAAGGTGCCGGGCTGGGAGCAGGACGCGGTCGCTTCTGGCGTCGCGCACATCCTGAGTCTGCTCCTCCACGATGCGGGCTGGGGCGTCATCTGGCGCACCGGCCACCACACGCGATCCAAGGCCGTGCACCGCATGCACGGGCTGGCGAAGAACGAGCGCCTGCTCGGCTGGCTCTACGTCGGCGGTGTGCCCGACGAGAGCAGGGAGGGGCACCGCAAGTCGGTCGACGCCGAGCGGTTCCTCAGCGTGCTCGACTGACTGCAGGAGCCGCCGAGGGGCACGCGTGTGCCCTTATTCCGCCCGTTCAGGGGCCTTTGCGTGCCCTTCGGCGACGGGCGACGGGCGACGGGCGACGGCGCCAGCGGATGCTCGCGACGGCTACGGCGACCAGTGCCAGGAGCGTTCCTCCGATCGTGGTGGCCGTCACCGGCTGCGACGACGTCGGGGCGAAGAGATCCAGGAGCAGCGCAGTGACGAGCTGACCGGCCACGGTCGCCAGGCCCAGCAACAGCACGCCGGTCACCCGGACGAGCAGGGCGGCGGCCGCGATGAAGATGCAGCCGATCGCGCCGCCGGCGTACAGCCAGGGCTCGGTGGGGAGTGGTTTCGGGAGGCCGCGGATGCTCCAGTCGATCGCCATCAGCACCAGGAGCACGGTCGTGCCGACGGCGAAGTTGACGAAGGTCGCGGTGAGGGCGCTGGAGGCGACCACGCGCACTTGGCCGTTGACGGCCTGCTGCCAGCCCAGGCCGAGCCCTGCGATCAGCGGCAGCAGCATGAGCCACACCGGGACTCCGTCGCCGAACTGCGACGAGACGGCCCAGGTGACGGCTGCGAGCGCGATGATCGCGCCGGCGAGTCGGGCTGGCGTAATCGGGCGCCGGCCGCCCGGCCCCAGGCCGATCCGGTCGAGGACGAGCCCGCTGACCGTCTGGCCGGCGACGACGGCCACTGTGAACAGGGCCACGCCGAGAACCGCGGCGGCGACCCCCTGCGACAGCACCAGGAACGCACCGGCCGCGCCGCCGGCCACGTACCACCAGGGCAGCTCCCGGCCGCGGAGCGCTGCGATCACGCGGCCCAGCCCCCGGCGGCCGGTAGGAGCGATCGCCATCGCGACGATGAGGATGAGCAGGCCGGAGCCGAACGAGATGAGGGCGGCGGTGACCCCGTCGTCGAGCCGGCTTCCGAGTTCCCCGTTGATGCGCGACTGGAGGGCGACGCCCGCCCCACAGATGATGGCGACGACGAGCGCGAGCCAGAGCGGGAAGGAACGGGAGGTCACGCGCCTAGCCTAGGGCGCGGCGACGCGGGTCACCGCGGACGTGGCGCCGCAGCGATCGGGATCAAGGCGCAGGCGCCTCACCGTCGGTGGGCTCCGGGTGCGGGAGCCAGGGGATGTCCTCCTCGGGAGCGACGTCCTTCTCGAAGTCGAGGTCGTCGTCGTCCGGCTTGTCCGCGTCGGGCTTCTTGTCGGTCATGACCTGACCGTACCCGGCGCCTCGCCGGCGAGGAAGGCGATGGGCGACTCGATCGCGTCGGCGATCTCGCGCAGGAATCGTGCGGCGACGCCGCCGTCGGTGACGCGGTGGTCGAAGACGAGGCTGAGCTGCACGAGGCGCCGCGGGACCACAGCGCCGTCGACCACCCACGGCCGCTCGATGACACGGCCGATGCCGAGGATGGCGACCTCCGGGTGGTTGATGATCGCCGCGCTGCCGTCAACGCCGAGGCTCCCGTAGTTGTTCACCGTGAAGGTCGAGCCGGTCAGATCGGCGGGCGGAAGAGTCCCCTCGCGAGCGGCGGCGGACAGCCTGCCGAGCTCGGCGTCGAGGTCGCGGATGCTGAGCGCCTCCGCGCCTCTGATCACGGGGACGAGGAGCCCCCGCGGGGTGTCGGCGGCGAAGCCGAGGTTGACGCCCTCGAAGGTCTCGATACTGTCGCCGCCCGCGGTGACGCGACCGGCCAGCTCGGGGTGCCGCCCGAGCGCGCTCAGCGTGAACCGCGAGACGAAAGCCAGCATCGACGGCGGTCGCTCCCCGCGGCCGAGCGTGCGGCGGGCCTCCCACAGCTCGGTCGCGTCGACGTCCACCCAGACGGTCGCCTCAGGGATCTCGGAACGGCTCCGGGTCATTGTCTCGGCGACAGTGCGACGGAGGCGCGAGAACGGCGTGACCGCGGCGACGCGGAGGCCGGTGCGGGTGTCGAGGCCGGATCCGGTGGGCGGCGTCGCGTCGGGCTCCCTCGCTGGCGCGGGTCGAGCAGCGGGCGCGTCCGGCGTGCTCGGTGCGGCGGGAGGCGCTGTCGGCGCCGTCGCCTTCGCCGCCGCGAGTGCGGCCTCCACGTCGCGCCGGGTCACCACCCCGCCGGCGCCTGTCGGCGTCAGGGACGCCAGCTCGATGCCGTGCGTGTGGGCGAGGGCGCGCACCACCGGCGAGACGACAGGGACGACGCGGCTCGGGGCTCCCACTGCAGCGCCGCCGCGCGGTGTGGCACGGCCGCGCCGACGTGCGGAGGCGTGGTCGGTGGTGCCGTAGCCGACGAGCACCTGACCGGAGCCCGAGGCGACCGGTTCGGGCTCGCGGGCCGGTTCGGGTGAAGGTTCCGGATCTCCTGCCGCGACCGCCTCCACCTCCTCCTGCACCTCGAGCAACGGGGCGCCGACCATAATGGTCTCGCCCTCCTCGCCGTGGCAGACCGCGACGACACCGGCGAACGGCGACGGCACCTCCACCACCGACTTGGCGGTCTCCACCTCGGCGATCGGCTGGTCGACGACGACCGTGTCGCCGACCGCCACCAGCCAGCGGACCAGCTCGGCGTCGGCGAGTCCCTCGCCCAGGTCGGGCAACTCGAAGACCTTCATGCGTCCTCCCACTGGAGGTCGTCGACGGCGTCGAGCACCCTGTCGACCCCCGGCAGATAGAAGCGTTCCAACTTGGGCGGCGCGAACGGGGTGTCGAAGCCGGTCACGCGACGCACCGGCGCCTCCAGGTAGTGGAAGCAGCGCTCGGAGATGCGCGCGGCGATCTCGGAGGCGACGCTCGCGAAGCCCGGAGCCTCGGCGACGACGACCGCGCGGCCCGTCGCCCGGACCGCCGCGCAGACCGTCTCGTCATCGAACGGCGTGAGGGTGCGCACATCGACGACGGCGAGGCTGCGGCCCTCCTCGGCCGCGGCCTCCGCTGCGGCGAGCGCGACCGGCACGGTCGGCCCGTAGGCGATCAGCGTCGCGTCGGTGCCCTCGCGGGCGATCCGCGCGCGGCCGATCCGGGGCAGCGGCGCGGTGACGTCGACCTCTCCTGTCGACCAGTACAGCTTCTTCGGCTCCAGGAAGACGACGGGGTCGGGATGGGCGATCGCGGCGCGCAGGAGACCGTAAGCGTCTTGCGGGGTTGCCGGCGTGACGACGGTGAGGCCCGGCGTGTGCACGTAGTAGGCCTCCGACGAGTCGGAGTGGTGCTCGACGCCGCCGATCCCGCCGGCGAACGGGATGCGGATGACCATCGGCAGCCGCACGGCGCCGCGCGTGCGGTTGCCCATCTTGGCCACGTGGTCGACGATCTGCTCGAACGCCGGGTAGGCGAACGCGTCGAACTGCATCTCGACGACGGGGCGGAGGCCGTTCATCGCCATGCCGACCGCCGTGCCGACGATGCCGGACTCGGCGAGCGGAGTGTCGAAACAGCGCTGCTCGCCGAACCGCGCCGCAAGGCCGTCGGTGATCCGGAAGACGCCGCCGAGAGTGCCGACGTCCTCGCCGAAGACGAGCACGTCGGGGTCTGCCGCGAGAGAGTCGGCGAGCGCGCGGTTGAGCGCCTGCGCCATGGTCATGGTGGTCACGGCCGATGCGGTCTCGGGCCGGTCGCCGTCGGCGGAGTGGTCGGCTGAGTGGTCGGCGGGTGCGTCGTGCGTGAGCGTCATCGGGAGACCTCCTCGGTTCGGGATGCGGACTCGGCGGCGAGCTCTGCGGCCAGCAGTTCGGCCTGCTCGCGCAACTGCGGGGTGGGCTCGGCGTAGACGTAGGCGAAGAGGTCGAGCGGCTGCGGCTCGGCGTCGACCATGATGCGGGTGCGGAGGTCCACGGCGACGCGTTCGGCGTCGGCGCGGAACTCGGCATCGTCGACGTCGGTGAGTGCTCCCTGCGCCTGCAGCCAGGTGCGCAGCCGCAGCAGCGGGTCGCGCGCGATCCACGGCTCGACCTCCGCCGCACTGCGATAGCGGGTGGCGTCGTCGGCGTTGGTGTGCGACTTCATGCGGTAGGTGATGGCCTCGATCAGGGTCGGTCCGCCGCCTTCGCGCGCCTCGGTCACGGCCTCCCCCAGCACGGCGAGCAGCGCCGCGAGGTCGTTGCCGTCGACCAGTCGCCCGCGCATCCCGTAGCCGACGCCCTTGTGCGCGAGGCTCGGCGCCGCGGTCTGGCGGCTGAGCGGCACCGAGATGGCGTAGCCGTTGTTCTGGACCAGGAAGACGACAGGGAGGTGGAACACGGCCGCGAAGTTGAGCGCCTCGTGGAAGTCGCCCTCGCTGGTGGCGCCGTCGCCGCACATCGCGACGACCACGGTGTCCTCACCGCGCAGCCGTGCGGCGTGGGCGAACCCGACGGCGTGCAGCAGTTGGGTGGCGAGCGGTGTCGACTGCGGGGCGACCCGGTACTGCTTCGGGTCGTACCCGCAGTGCCAGTCGCCGCGCAGGAGCAGGAACGCCTGCAACGGGTCCACGCCGCGACTGACGACGGCGACGGAGTCGCGGTAGGTCGGGAACAGCCAGTCGCCCTCGTCGAGCACCATCGCCGCGGCGACCTCGCAGGCCTCCTGCCCGTGCGACGACGGGTAGACCGCCAGCTTGCCCTGGCGCACCAGCGCATCGGCCTGGTCGTTGAGGCGCCGGCCGAGCACCAGCCGGCCGTAGCCGTCGCGGAGCACCGCGGTGGACGGGAACGCGTAGTGCTCGTGCGGGTGGGCCGAGCCCTGCTCGTCGATGAGCCGCAACGGGGTATCGCCCGGCATCAGATCGTCGGCGTGCATCTGTTCTCCTTCGAAAGACGTCGCTGACCATCAGAATGACTTCGCTGGACCCGTTTTGCCACCTGTTGTATGGTTTCGAGACGAATGGGTGCGCTCTCGCCTCATGGATGTCAAACTGTCTTCCACCATGGACGACATCGACTCCCGGATCGTGGACGCCCTGCGGGCGGACGGCCGGGCCTCTATCACGGCGGTCGCGGAGGCCGCGCACGTCTCGCGCGCCAACGCCTACGCCCGGGTGTCCCGCCTGGTGGAGGAGGGCGTCATCACGGGCTTCACGGCCAAAGTCGACCCACGCCGCTCGGGGCGCGCGTCGTCGGCGTACGTGACGATGCGGGTCGAACAGGCCGCCTGGCACGACCTGCGTGCGCGGCTGCGCGCCATCCCCGAAGTGGAGCACTTCGCCCTGGTCGGCGGCGACTTCGACGTGATCCTGCTGGTGCGCGCCCGCGACAACGAGGACCTCCGCCGCGTCGTGCTGGAGGAGCTCACCAGCATCCCCTCGGTGCGGGACACCAAGACTTCCCTCGTCTTCGAGGATCACGACCTGCGGTGAGTGCGGCACCGCGGTGCACATTCGGCGGGAATGTCGCGCTCCGCCGCGTCGAACGCGTCATTCGCGCCGAATCGTCACCCGGCGCGGGAGGCGACATTCGAGGGTGAATGTCGCTGCGAGAAGGTGCGATGGTGCGCGAAAGCGCCCCGCTCGCTACGCTCGCGCTATGGCGAACCCAGCGGCGGGCACGCTCACGTCGGAGTTCACGATCGCCGACCTGATGGCGCTCGCGCGGCTGGACGACCGCGCGGCGGTCGACGGGCTCACTGTCGCGCTCACGTGGCGGTACGAGCACACGATGACGCTCGCGAAGGCGCTCGTGGCCGCCGGGTCCGGCGTCATCCTGTCGCTGATCGTACCGGTGCTGCAGTCGAACCCGGCGGTGAACCCGATCCCGGTGGCCGCGTGGCTGTGGGTGCTCGTCGCCGGGACGGCAACGATGCTGAGCGGCGGCGTCTTCTACCTGCTCGCGCGGCGCGCCCAGCGCACCTTCGTGCTGGCGCAGGGGCTGCTCGCCGAGCTGCTCGCCCTCCGGCCGCCCCTCGCGGCACCGCCCGCACGGGCGGCACCTCCGCCCGCAGCTCCGGCGGCACCGCAGGCGGGAGCGGCGCCGTGAGCACCACCATCGTCGTCGTGCTGGCCTCGTTCGTTGTCGTGCTGGCCCTCGCACTCGCGCTCACCGCCGTCATCGTGCGCGCCTCCCGGCTGCAGAACGACCGGGCGCGCGCCGCCGCGCTCGGGACCCCCTCGGCGTGGAGCGCGCTCGCGGGCATCTCGCTTTCCGGCTATGCCGACGACGAGCGGGTGCGGAGTGCCGTCGACGGGTTCCTCGCGGCCGGCCGGCGGCGATGAGCTCCCTCTCGCTCCCCCGCCCTCCCGCTGCGAGCGACCGCGACCCGTCGCGCGCGCACTGGATGGAGCTGTTCTTCGACCTGGTGTTCGTCGCGCTGGTCGGGCAGCTGGCGCACGGCCTCCACGTGCACCCGTCCTTCGCGGCGCTCGCGATCTTCGTCGCCCTGTTCGCGTCGGTGTGGTGGTCGTGGGTCAACCTGACCTTCGTCGTGGACGTGTCGCCGCAGCTGAGCGCCCGGCGCCTCTCGATCGTGATGCTGATCGCGATGTTCGCCGTCGGCGCGCTGGCGGTCGCGGCTCCGGAGGCCGTGGGCGACCGGGCCTGGCTGTTCGCGGCGGGCAACGCCCTGCTGCGGGTGCTGCTGCTCGTGGTCTGGGTGAGAGTGTCGTGGGCGAACGGCACCGCGTCGCGTGTGCGGATCGTCGCCTACAACGGCGTCACGGCGGTGATCTGGCTGGTCTCGATCGCGCTCCCGGCGCCGGCGGACTATGTGCTGTGGGCGCTGGCCATCGTGATCGAGGTCGCCCTCCTCACCCTGACCTCCGGTGCGTGGTCGTCGCTGGCCCTCGACCGGATGAACGTCGAACATCTGTCGGAGCGGTTCGGCCTGCTCGTCATCATCGTGCTGGGCGAGTCGGTCCTCACCATCGTGGCGGCCGTCAGCGATGCCTGGACGCTCGCCGCCGGCGTCGTCGGCATGCTGGGGCTGCTTCTGACGGCCGCCCTCGCCTGGTCGTTCTTCCTCTATGGCGTGGAGGCCATGACGAACGGGCTCGAGAAGCTCTTGGAGGCGGGAGACGCCCGTGGGATCCGGGACACGGTGGGGTTCCTGCCGTTCCTCCTGCTGGCGGGCGTCACCGCGATCTCGGGAGCCCTGGCCGAGGCCATCGCCCACCCCGCCGAGCCGCTCCCCGCGGCGCTCGCGGTCTCGCTCGACGGCGGCATCGCTCTGTTCTATCTGACGAACGCGATCATCGCCCGCCGCTACGGCGACCCGTGGCGACGGGTGCTGCGCTGGGCCGTGCCGGCCGTCGCCCTGCCTGCGCTGCTGGCGGTGGCCGCACTGTGGCTGCCGGCCGCGGCCTCCGTCGGGTGCGGGGTGGCCATCCTGGCGCTGGTCGTCACGTCGTCCGAACTCGCCTCGCGAGCGCGTCGCTTGCCCGACCGGCAGGGTTCTGCGACTATTTACTAGCTGAACGTTCGTTCGGTAATTCGCATTCGAAGGAGCTGCGATGCCCGAGGCCTACCTGGTGGGCGGAGTCCGCACGGCGGTCGGTCGCTACGGGGGCGCGCTCGCCGGAATCCGGCCCGACGACCTCGCCGCGCTCGTCGTCGGGGAGGCCGTGCGCCGCGCCGAAGTGAACGGCGCAGCCGTGGACGACGTGATCCTCGGGGCCGCCAACCAGGCCGGCGAAGACAACCGCAACGTGGCCCGGATGGCCGTGCTGCTCGCCGGGCTGCCCGACAGCGTCCCCGGGGCGACCGTCAACCGCCTCTGCGCGTCCGGCCTGAGCGCCGTGACGCTGGCAGGGCAGGCGATCCGCGCGGGCGACGCCGATCTGATCGTGGCGGGAGGCGTCGAGTCGATGACGCGTGCTCCCTGGGTCCAGGCGAAGCCCGAGCGGCCCTGGGCCAAGCCGGGGACGCAGTTCGACACGTCGATCGGCTGGCGCTTCACGAACCCGCGACTGCTCGACCGGGACAAGGCCACCTTCACGATGCCCGAGACGGCCGAGGAGGTCGCCCGTGTCGACGGGATCACGCGCGAGGAGGCCGACGCGTTCGCTCTGCGCAGCCACCATCGAGCTGCTGCCGCGACCGACGCCGGACGGTTCGCCGACGAGATCGTGCCCGTCGCGACGATGCGGGGCGAGGTCGTCGTCGACGAGAGCATCCGCCGTGACACCGACATGGACGCGCTGGCCGCCCTGCGTCCGGTCGTCGCAGGCGGTTCGGTCGTCACCGCCGGCAACTCGTCGCCGCTGAACGACGGCGCGTCCGCCATCGTGGTGGCGAGCGGCGACGCAGTGCGCCGTTATGGGCTCCGTCCGCGCGCCCGGATCGTCTCCTCTGCGAGCGCCGGCGTCGCGCCCGAAGTGATGGGGCTCGGGCCGGTCCCGGCGACGTACCGGGCACTGGAGCGGGCCGACCTGGAGGTCGGTGACCTCGGCAGCGTCGAGCTCAACGAGGCGTTCGCCTCCCAGTCGCTCGCCTGCGTGCGCAGGCTCGGGCTCGACGATGAGCGCGTCAACGCCGACGGCGGAGCCATCGCTCTCGGCCACGCGCTCGGGTCGAGCGGCACCCGCATCCTGGTCACCCTCCTCGGCCGGATGGAGCGCGAAGAGTCGCGGTACGGCCTGGCGACAATGTGCGTCGGGGTGGGCCAGGGGACCGCGCTGATCGTGGAGGCGTTGTGAACGGCGGCATTGTGAACGGCGGCATTGTGAACGGCGACACCCAGAACCCGGGCGATGCGAACGGAGACCCTGTGACCACCGAGACCCTGCTCGTCACCGAGCTCGCCGACCGCCTGGTCGTGACGCTCAACCGTCCCGAGCGCAGGAACGCCATCGACCAGCGGATGGTCGACGACCTCCACGCGGTCTGCGAGGGTTTGGAGCGCGAGCCGCGCCTCCTGATCCTCACCGGCACGAAAGGGGTGTTCGCCTCGGGCGCCGACATCGCCGAGCTGCGCGAGCGCACGGCCGACGATGCGCGGCGCAGCATCAACGCGACGGTGTTCACCCGCATCGCCGAACTGCCGATGCCCGTCATCGCGGCCCTCGACGGCTACGCGCTGGGCGGCGGCGCCGAGCTCGCGTACGCGGCGGACTTCCGGATCGGCACCCCGCGCCTGCGCATCGGCAACCCGGAGACCTCTCTCGGGATCATCGCGGCGGCCGGTGCGCTCTGGCGCCTCCCCCAGCTCGTCGGCCACCCTCTTGCCGCGGAGATGACGATGGCCGGGCGCGTGCTCACCGGCGAGGAGGCGCTCGCCGCCGGTCTGGTGAGCGACCTGTTCGAGCCGGCTGAGCTCCTCGCGGGGGCCCACGCGCTCGCCGATCGGATCGCCGCGAACGACCCGCTCGCCACGCAGCACACCAAGCGCGTGCTGCGCGCGCCGCTCGCCGAGCATCCCGCCGCCGAGCAGGAGGCGCAGGCCGTGCTCTTCGAATCGGAGGAGAAGC
The DNA here is from genome assembly GCF_049993355.1 of Leifsonia sp. McL0607. GTDB lineage: Bacteria > Actinomycetota > Actinomycetes > Actinomycetales > Microbacteriaceae > Leifsonia. Next base: position 524,004 of record NZ_CP188253.1, read on the forward strand.
GCAGACGGATGACCGCGTTCCTGGAGCGGAGTCGGCGATGAGCGCGGGTGCGAGCGCGGCCGGCGCCGACAGCCTCCCGAACCGGGTCGGCGTGCTCGGCGGCGGCCGGATGGGTGCGGGGATCGCGCACGCCTTCCTGATGGCCGGAGCCCCGGTCGCCGTGGTCGAACGCGATGCACGCTCGGCCGCGGCCGCCCGCGACCGCGTGCTGGCCGCCGTCGAGGGCAGCGTCCGCCGCGGCGCCGCCGCGCCCGAGCCCGATCGGCTCGTCACGACCGTCGACTGGGACGCTCTGCGCGGCTGCGGCCTCGTCGTGGAGGCCGTGCCCGAGGTCCCCGAGCTCAAGCGGGAGGCGCTGCAGCGCGCGGAGGAACTGCTGGAGCCCCTCGCCGTGCTGGCCAGCAACACCTCCTCGCTGTCGATCGACGGACTCGCGTCCGGGCTGCAGAGGCCGGGCGCCTTCCTGGGCATGCACTTCTTCAATCCCGTCCCGGCCTCCGCCCTCGTGGAGGTCGTGGCTGGGACGGCGACCGCGCCGAGCGCCGTCGAGCTCGCCGCCGGCTGGGTCGCTGCTCTCGGCAAGACTCCGGTCGTCGTGCGCGACTCCCCCGGCTTCGCGTCGTCGCGCCTCGGCGTGCTGCTCGGCCTGGAGGCCGTGCGCATGGTGGAGGAGGGAGTCGCCTCCCCCGAGGACATCGATGCGGCGATGACACTCGGCTACAAGCACCCGGTCGGCCCGCTGCGGCTCACCGACATCGTCGGACTGGACGTGCGGCTCGACATCGCCGAGTACCTCGCGGGCGAGCTCGGGCCGCGCTTCGAGCCTCCAGAGCTCTTGCGGCGGATGGTCGCGAACGGCCTGCTCGGCCGCAAGTCCGGCCGCGGGTTCTACGACTGGAGCGACGACGCCGCCGAGGGCACCGGGAGCACCGGGAGCGCCGACGGCGGCGTCAGCCTCGGTCCGGAGCGTCCACGATGAGGTTCGTGATGCGCGCGGTGCACAGCCGGTTGCCGTCTTCGTCGGTCACGACGACCTCGTGCGACGTCACCGTCCTGCCCAGCCGGATCGCCGTCGCGACACCGGTCACGAACCCGGTGCGCGCCGACCGGTGGTGCGTGGCGTTGACGTCCAGCCCCACGGCGCTGCGGCCCGGCCCGGCGTGGATGACGGCCGCCCACGAGCCGAGCGCCTCCGCGAACGCCACAGAGGCCCCGCCGTGCAGCAGTCCGAACGACTGGCGGTTGCCTTCCACCGGCATCGTCGCCACGACGCGCCTGGCGGACTGCTCCAGGATGCGCACGCCCATCTTCTCGTCGAGCTCGCCGAGCTCGATCGTCCAGTCTTCATCGGCCACGGCACCAGCCTATGCGCCACCGACCCCTATCCTCCCGGGAGGTACCGAATGAGTCTGCCCAGCTACCTGCGCGAACAGTGGTGGAGCCCAGCCGACGACGAGGGCGCAGCCGAGGTGCGCGACGCCTCCACCGGCGAGCTCGTCGCCCGCGTCAGCGCGGCGGGCGCCGACCTGGCCGGCGCGCTCGAGTACGCCCGCACAGTGGGGCAGTCCTCGCTCGGCGAGCTGACCTTCCACCAGCGCGCCGTGCTGCTCAAGCGGATGGCGCAGGTGCTGACCGAGCGCAAGCAGGAGCTCTACGACCTCTCGGCGCGCGCCGGCGCGACGAGGGCCGACGCCTGGATCGACGTCGACGGCGGCATCGGAACGCTGTTCACGTACTCCTCGAAGGGCCGCCGAGAGTTGCCGAACGCCCAGGTCGTCATCGACGGCGTGGCCGAGCCGCTGGCGAAGGACGGCTCGTTCCTCGGCGAGCACATCTACACCCGGCTGCCGGGCGTCGCGGTGCAGATCAACGCGTTCAACTTCCCGGTCTGGGGACTGCTGGAGAAGTTCGCGCCCTCGTTCCTGGCCGGAATGCCCACACTCGCCAAGCCGGCGACGCCGACTGCGTACGTCGCCGTGGGGATGGTGCGCATCCTCGTCGAGTCCGGCCTCCTGCCCGCCGGCACTCTGCAGCTGGTGTGCGGCGGCGTCTCCGGGCTGTTCGACCACCTGCGGCTGGGAGACCTGGTCGCCTTCACCGGGTCGGCCTCCACCGCCGAGCGACTGCGGGCGCACGACTCGGTGCAGACCGGCGGCGTGCGGTTCACCAGCGAGACCGACTCGATCAACGCGTCCGTGCTCGGACCGGACGCCCTCGCCGGCACACCGGAGTTCGACGCCTACGTGAAGCAGCTCGTGGTCGAGCTGACGGCGAAGGCCGGGCAGAAGTGCACGGCCATTCGACGCGCGATCGTGCCCGCGGCGGCCGTCGACGACGTGCTCGCGGCGGTCCGGTCGCGGATCGCCGAACGCGTCGTCGTGGGCGACCCGCGGGCGGAGGGCGTCACCATGGGCCCGCTCGCCTCACGGGAGCAGCGGGCGGAGGTGCTGCGCCAGGTGGCGCGGCTGGTGGAGGCCGGCGGCGAGCTGGCGATCGGCGGCCTCGACCAGCCGAGTGTGCGGCGCGCCGACGGCAGCTTCGGCGCCGAGCCAGAAGGCGCGTTCATGGCGCCGATCGTGCTGCGTTTCGCCGACGCGCGCACTCCCGAGGCGCACACGGTGGAAGCGTTCGGCCCCGTCGCCGCGGTGCTGCCATACTCGACGGCGGCGGAGGCCGCGCAGCTCGTCGCGCTGGGAGGTGGCTCGCTCGTCACCAGCGCAGCCACCCACGACCCGGAGTTCGCACGCGAGCTGGTGCTTTCGACCGCAGCGTACAACGGGCGCATCCTGCTGCTCGACCGCGACGACGCCCGCACCTCCACCGGTCATGGATCGCCGATGCCGCACCTGGTGCACGGAGGACCCGGCCGGGCCGGCGGCGGGGAGGAGCTCGGCGGTATCCGCGCCGTGCTGAACCACATGCAGCGCACGGCCATCCAGGGGTCGCCCGACCTGCTCACCGCGGTCACGGGCGTGTGGCACGAGGGCGCGGCCGCTGCGGCCGACGGGCCGCACCCGTTCCGCAAGTCGCTTGCGGCGCTGCGGATCGGCGACCAGGTGCGCTCCGACGCGCGCCGCGTCACGCTCGACGACATCGAGACGTTCGCGACCTTCACCGGCGACACGTTCTATGCGCACATGGACGAGGAGGCCGCGGCCGCCAACCCGTTCTTCCCCGGGCGCGTCGCGCACGGCTACCTGCTCGTGTCGTGGGCGGCCGGGCTGTTCGTCGACCCGGCGCCCGGCCCCGTGCTGGCGAACTACGGGCTCGAGAACCTGCGGTTCCTGACGCCGGTCTCGCCGGGCGACAGCATCCGCGTCGCCCTGACGGCCAAGCAGATCACGCCGCGCGAGACCGACGACTACGGCGAGGTGCGCTGGGACGCGCGCATCACGAACCAGCGCGACGAGCTGGTCGCCTCCTACGACGTTCTCACCCTCGTCGCGAAGGAGTGATCGCGACGAGGGGCACGCAAACGCGCCGAAACGCGGTTCCAGCGGCGTTCACGTGCCCCTCGGCGATCACGAGGTGATCACGCTCGAGCGCGGCGCCGACCTCCGATCAGGACCAGCAGAGCACCCACGAGAAGGGAACCCCCGGCCATGCCGCCGGCAACCAGGAACAGCCCGGCGTCCGCGCCCGTGTCGGCGAGCTCGGAGTTGGCTTCTGCCGGTGCAGCTGCGGTCGCGAGGCCTCCGCGGGAAACCGCAGCGCTCTCCCCCTCAGCGCTCGGAGACGCGCCCACGTCGTCACCAGGAGCAGGCGCCTCCGCCTCACCCTCGTCTGCAGCCGAGTCGACAGACGTCGGAGCGCTGGTGGCGACAGCGGGTGCGTAACCTGGGGCCCGTGCCGTGATGGTCACCGTTAGCGCGTGCCCGAGGTCGGCCGCGACAGGAGTATAGGTTCGGGAGTCCGCTCCATCGATCGGGACACCGTCACGGTTCCATCGGTAGCTCAGCTGTGCCGTCGTTGCGTCCCATTCGCCCGCGCTGGCGACGAGTTCGTCGCCGACGCGCGCTGCCGCCGGCTTGTCGATCGTGGGTGCGCCCATCGGAGCGACTCTGTACAGCTCGATCGGAAGCTCGATCACGATGCCGTCGAGGACGGTGCCCTGACCAACGGTGACCGATGCGCGTGGTCCCGCCGTCGAGACGCCCGTCGCGCCGTCCCACCAGCCGATGATCGGGTCCGAATCCACACCGCATTCAGCAACCCTGAGCGACACGTCCTGCGTCGCCGTATCAGGGGACGGAGTGAGTACCCGGAACGCGCCATCATCGTCGGTCACCTGCGTGAAGGGAGCGCCCGCTCCGCTCCTGACGTTTCCGTAGCCGTTCAATTGGACGCAGAAGCCCTCGGCCGGGGTTCCGTCGGCGTAGACGAGATGTCCGCTCACGACCGGCTCGGGCTCCAGCACGAGCGACACGACAGGGGTTCCACCGCCGACGGTGAGCGCGGTCACGGCCTGGGCCGTCGGCACCCCCTGCGTCCACTGCGATGCGAACACCGTGTACTCGCCGTCCGCCAGGCTTACCGCCCACGCGCCGTCCGCGTCGGTTCTGCCCTGTGCGATCGCTGTGGAGTCCTTGGGGCTGTCGATCTCGGACGCGTAGAACCGCTGGTCGAGGTCGCGATCTTTGTACGTGGTCGCATCGGACCGCCGATACACCTCCACATGGGCGTCGACGGCCGGCTGGCCGGCTGCGTCGAGCACCGACACGGTCGTTCGCTGCGCGGCCTCACCGACGAGTTCTACCTTGAGCGTGTTCACGCTGCCCTCGCTCACGTCGAAGATGGCTGAAGACGACCTGCTGTAGCTGACTCCATCCACGACCTGCGGAAGGACCCAGAACTGGACCCGCGTGGTGGAGTCCACATAGAGCGGAATCGACACGGAAGCCTCGATCCTGCCCTCGGGATCCGTTGTGTAGGACCCCACTGGGTTCCAGAAGATATCCTCCGGGATACCGTCGCCGTCCTTGTCGTAGGGAGGCCAGATGGGGCCATAGCCTCCCAGAACGACGACCTTGACGCCGGCAGCGGGTCGAGTGGGTTCACCTTCGACGGCGACGGTGACGTCGACGCGGACCTCGACTTCGGAGTCGGCGGCGACAGCCGGCGCGGTCGCGAGGAGCGAGCCGGCGACCAACGTGACGGTCGCGAGCGCCGCCGTCCACCAATAAGAGTGCGTTCGCATGAAAGTCCTTAATCTCTGTGCAACATAGAGATATTAGACTAAAATTTCAAATTCAGCCTAACAACCGGCCTGCGTGCTGCGTCAGATCCGTCACGACGATCTACGGAGGGCGAGCGCGAGGATGGTGTCGGCGAGGTCGTCGGGGGTGAGCGCGCCGGAGGGGTCGTACCACTCGGTGAGCGAGTTGATCATCCCGAACAGCAGGCGGGCGACGACCGCGGGGTCGGCGTCCGCGCGCAGCGCCCCCTCGTCGCGGGCCTCGACCACGAGCGCCGCGACAGCGTGGTCGAACGCGCGCCGACGCTGCAGCGCGGCCCGCTCGACGTCGGTGTTGCCGCGCACGCGCAACAGCAGGGTGACGTACGGGAGGCGGTCGGCGAGCACCAGCACAGCCTGGCGGAGTACGAGCGCGAGACGCTCGGCCGCCGTGCCCGACGCCTCCTCGGCGGCTCGCATGGCGCCCTCCAGGCCGTCGAGGGCTTCGTCGAGCGCGAGCGCGAGCAGTTCGTCCTTGGAGGCGACGTGGTGGTAGATCGCCGACTTCGACAGGCCGAGGCGCTCGGCGAGCATCCCGATGGAGGTCGCGTCGTAGCCGTGCTCGTTGAATGCGGCCACGGCGACTTCGAGGATGCCGCGCTGGTCGTAGCCGGGCCGGCCCCGGCGCAGGGGCTCGGCCGTCCGGGTGTCGGTCACCTGGACAGTGTGGCACGAACCGGGCAGGCACGCATATACTGAACGAACGATCAGTCAGTATTGATTTTCAGTGTCCCGGTTCGATGGAGAACACAGCATGACGAACACAGCGGAACGCACCACGACACCCGAGGCGGCCGAGGCTCTCTTCGAGCAGCTCATCGCCTCCGACTCGCGCATCGAGCCGCGCGACTGGATGCCCGACGCCTACCGGCGCACCCTCATCCGGCAGATGGCGCAACACGCGCACTCCGAGATCATCGGCATGCAGCCGGAGGCCAACTGGATCAGCCGCGCTCCGAGTCTCAAGCGCAAGGCCATCCTGATGGCCAAGGTGCAGGACGAAGCCGGTCACGGGCTCTACCTCTACTCGGCGACGCAGACCCTCGGCATCACCCGCGACGAGATGACCGAACAGCTCATCAGCGGCGCGGCCAAGTACTCGTCGATCTTCAACTACCCGACCCTCAGCTGGGCCGACATCGGCGCGATCGGCTGGCTCGTCGACGGCGCGGCGATCTGCAACCAGGTGCCGCTGTGCCGCTGCTCGTACGCTCCCTACGGCCGCGCGATGGTGCGCATCTGCAAAGAGGAGTCGTTCCACCAGCGCCAGGGCTTCGAGATCCTGCTCACGCTGATGCGGGGAACGCCCGAGCAGCAGCGGATGGCCCAGGACGCCGTGAACCGCTGGTACTGGCCATCGCTGATGATGTTCGGGCCTCCCGACGCCGACTCCCCCAACTCCGCCCGCTCGATGGCGTGGAAGATCAAGCGTTTCTCGAACGACGACCTGCGGCAGCGGTTCGTCGGCATGCTGGTGCCGCAGGCGGAGGTGCTCGGCGTGACCTTCCCCGACCCCGACCTCCGCTGGAACGACGAGCGCCAGGCCTACGACCTCGGCCCGATCGACTGGAGCGAGCTGCAGCGCGTGATCGCCGGTGAGGGTCCGTGCAACGCGCAGCGGCTGCAGCGCCGGCGCGAGGCCCACGAGGACGGCGCCTGGGTTCGCGAGGCTGCGGCGGCCTACGCTGCCAAGAAGGCCCAGGCACGGCAGGAGGCCGCGGCATGAGCGCGCCCGGCCAGCCGGCCCACGAGGTCTGGCCGCTCTGGGAGGTCTTCGTGCGAGCCTCCCGGGGTCTCAGCCACGTGCACGTCGGCTCGCTGCACGCCCCCGACGAGGAGCTCGCCGTCCGCAACGCCCGCGACCTCTACACCCGGCGCGGGGAGGGCGTCTCGATCTGGGTGGTCCGCTCCGACGCGATCACCGCGAGCGACCCCGACGCCAAGGACGCCTTCTTCACCTCGCCCGAGGGCAAGAACTACCGGCACGCCACCTACTACACCGAGAGCGAGGGGGTGAAGCACCTGTGACCGACACCACGCCGACGTCCGCCGACCACGAATTCGACCAGCACGGCCATGTCGAGCTCAGCGCCGTGACCCTCTCCGCCGAGTTCGTCGCCACCGAGGCCGCGGCCTCCGCCGACGTCGCCGAGTACGCACTCTGGCTGGGCGACGACTCGCTCGTTCTCGCCCAGCGGCTCGGCTGGTGGATCTCGCGGGCGCCCGAGTTGGAGGAGGACGTCGCGCTGGCCAACATCGCGCTCGACCTGCTCGGCCACGCGCGGTCGCTCCTGCGTTACGCGGGCACGGCCTCCGACCGCTCGGAGGACGACCTCGCCTACTGGCGCGACGAGCAGGACTTCCGCTCAGCACACCTCTTCGAGCAGCCGAACGGCGACTTCGCGCACACCATCGTGCGGCAGTTCGCGGCCTCCCACTACCTCTTCGAGCTGTACGAGCGGCTGCGCGCCTCGGCCGAACCGGTGCTCGCCGCGGTGGCCGCGAAGGCGGTCAAGGAGGTCGCCTACCACTGCGACCACGCCGACCAGTGGGTGCTCCGGCTGGCTCTCGGCACCGACGAGTCGCGCCGACGGACGCTCACCGCGTTCGACGACCTCTGGCCCTACGCGGGCGAGCTCTTCCGCGACGAGCCCTTGATCGACCGGCTGGAGGACATCGCGCCCCGACCGTCGACCCTGCGGGAGTCGTTCGACGCGGGCGTAGCCCCGATCGTGGCCGAGGCCGGGCTCGAGCTCCCCAGCACGTTCACCGCGGCGGGTGGAGGCCGGGGCGGCCGGCACTCCGAATACCTCGCCCCGCTGCTGGCGGAGATGCAGGTGCTGACCCGCGCACACCCGGGAGCGACCTGGTGACCGGCCATGCCGCGGAGGCGGGACGGGCCTGGGCGGCCGCTGCGGCGGTGCTCGACCCGGAGGTCCCCGTGCTCACGATCGAGGATCTCGGCGTGCTCCGGGCCGTCACGGTGACCGACGCCGGGGTGGAGGTCGTGCTCACGCCCACCTACTCCGGCTGCCCGGCGATGGACGCCATCCGCGAGGACGTCGTGCGCGCGCTCGCGGCCGAAGGATTCGGCGACGTGCGGGTCAGCCTCGCGCTCGCCCCGGCCTGGACGACCGACTGGATCAGCGACCACGGGCGTGCGGCGCTCCGCGACTACGGGATCGCGCCGCCTCCCGGCACCGGCCCGGTGCGGCTGACCCTGGGCGTCAAGTGCCCGCACTGCGACTCGCTCAACACGCACGAGGTCTCGCACTTCGGGTCGACTGCGTGCAAGGCGCTCTTCGTCTGCGACGCGTGCGGCGAGCCGTTCGACCACTTCAAGGCACTGTGAGGTCCCGCTGATGGCGCGTGCGCGATTCCACACGCTCGCGGTCGCCGAGGTGCGACCGCTCACCGCGGCGAGCGTCGAGGTGACCTTCGCGGTGCCCGAGAGCCTCCACGGCGAGTACGACTACCTGCCCGGCCAGCACGTCGCCCTGCGCGCGACCGTCGACGGGCGGGAGCTGCGGCGCAGCTACTCCATCTGCCGGCCGCCGTCGCGCGGCCGGATCAGCGTGGCGATCAAGCGCGACCTGGGCGGCGCGTTCTCCACCTGGGCCACTAGCGAGCTGCGGGCCGGCGACCGGATCGACGTGATGAGCCCGCAGGGCACGTTCACGATCGACCTCGGCGCGCTGGACGGGGTGCACGTCGCCGGCATCGCCGCCGGCTCGGGCATCACCCCGTTGATGGCGCTCGCCTCCAGCGTGCTCGCGGCCTCCCCGACCAGCTCGTTCACGCTGGTGTACACGAACCGCACGGCGATCGACGTGATGTTCCTGGAGGAGCTCGCCGATCTGAAGGACCGTTACCCGTCGCGCCTCGCGCTGCACCACGTGCTGTCGCGGGAACAGCGCACCGCGCCCCTCCTGTCAGGACGGATCGACGAGGAGCGGCTGCGCACCATCCTGGAGGCGCTGCTGCCGCCGAGCACGGTCGACGAGTGGTTCCTGTGCGGGCCGTTCGAGCTCGTGCAGCTCTGCCGCGACGTCCTGGAGACCTACGATGTTCCGCGCTCGAGCATCCACTTCGAGCTGTTCACGACCGGTGAGCCGGGCGAGGTTCGCGGCGACGTCGGCCATCCGGTGGTCGTGCACGACGGCGAGAAGACGGCCGAGATCGAGTTCACGCTCGACGGGCAGACCTCCATTGTGACCACTCCCGTGGACGCCAACGAGTCCGTGCTGAACGCCGCCCTGCGGGTGCGGCCGGACGTTCCGTTCGCCTGCACCGGCGGCGTCTGCGGCACCTGCCGCGCGCGACTGCTCTCGGGCGACGTGCGGATGACCGAGAACTACGCGCTGGAGCCGGAAGAGCTGGAGGCCGGTTACGTGCTCACCTGCCAGTCGCATCCGCTGACCGACCGCGTGGCGGTCGACTACGACGTGTGATGCCCGTTCTGACGGTCCTGACCGCCTTGACCGCCCTGACTGCCCTGTCCGCCGAGGAGGCGCCGTGATCGACCTGAGCATCCACGACGACATCGCGCGTGTCACGCTCAACGCCCCCGAGCGCCTCAACGCGCTCGGCCCTGACGACCTCCGCGCGCTCGACGCCGCGTACGCCGAGGCCGAGGCGGCCGGGGTGCGCGCGCTCGTGCTTCGCGGCGAGGGCCGGTCGTTCTGCGCGGGCCGCGACATCGCCGGTGTCGACCCGGCCACCGACGACGTGTCCGGCTACCTCGACGGCCTGGTGACGCCGCTGCTGCGGCGGATGAGCGCGTTCCCCGCCCCGACGTTCGCGGCGACGCGCGGCGCGGCCCTCGGCGTCGGGCTCGGCCTCCTCGTCGCCACCGACGTGGTGTTCGTCGCCGAAGACGCCAAGGTCGGCTCGCCGTTCGCCGCGCTCGGCGCCGCCCTCGACTCGGGAGGCCACTGGCTGCTGGTCTCGCGCCTCGGCCCGCACCGTGCGCTCGACCTGATCTACTCCGGGCGGCTGATCTCGGGGGCGGAGGCCGTGGCCGGCGGCCTCTTCAGCCGGGCGCTGCCCGCCGACCAGGTGGAGTCCACGGTCGAGGAGGCCGCGGCGAGTGCCGCCCGCGGGGCGACGCAGGCCTTCCTGGCGAGCAAGCGCATCGTCGCCGGCCTGGACGACGGCAGCCTCGACCTGTGGTCGTCACTCGCCGCCGAGAACGCCGCGCAGGCCGCCCTCCGCGACACCGCCGACTACCGCGAGGGCTTCGCCGCCTTCCAGCAGAAGCGCCCGCCGCACTTCGGAGCCCGCTGACCGACTCGCGAGTACGAAGACAGTCCGCGTAGTCGGCGGTTTTCGGCTGAATTCGCGCGTACTCGGCGGTTGCGCGAGAGGCGCGCAGCGCTCCCCACAGAGTAGACCCGGTGTTCTGTCTGCCCGTGGCCTCCCGCGCGCCGCACAATGCGCGCAGGGCGGGCATGGGCTTCGAAGATGTCCGTTCTACGCGACGCCCGGCGTGCGGGTAACACGCCGGACGTCGCGGCCGAGTGCCGCTCACCGTCCGACCGTCTCCGCATTCGGCGCGAATGTCGCCTCAGCTGCGCTGATGGACGACATTCGACGCACATGTCGGGCGACTGCTCACCTCGACGAAGCGCCTGCCTGGCGCGGCGTGATCCCGTGCGCATCGTCGAGCAACCGGTCGACCGCCGCCCGCGGGATCGGGATCCAGCTCGGGCGGTGGCGGGCCTCGTACGTGATCTCGTACACCGCCTTGTCGAGCTCGAAGGCGGTCAGCAACTCCGCGAACTCGTGCAGCACGTCTCCCGCGACCGACGCGTAACCGTCGAGGTACGCCTCCCGCGCGTCGGCCGCCCAGGCACGGGCATCGACGGGAGGCTCGCGCTGGGCGAGCGACCCTGAGACGTAGTCGAACGAGCGCAGCATCCCCGCGATGTCGCGCATCGTCGCGTCCGGCAGTGCGCGCTCGGCGAGCGGCCGCAACGGCTCGCCCTCGAAGTCGATGAACTGCCAGCCGCGGTCGGGCGAGAAGAGCACCTGGCCGAGGTGGAGGTCGCCGTGAATGCGCTGCAGAACCGGAAGAGGCGCGGCGGCCGCCGACTCGTACACCGCCGCGATCGCGGGCCGCAGCTCCCCGACCTCCGGCACCTCGGTGATCGTGATGGTGAGCCTGCGGAACATGCCGTCGAGGGCGGCCCTGACGTCCTCGACCGACGCGGGCCGGGTCGGGAGGACGCCGGCCATCACCCGATGCAGCTCGGCCGTGCCGGCTCCGAGAGCGAAGGCCCGGTCGGTGAAGTCCCACCCGCGCTCGGCGGCGCTGACCGCGAGTTCCCAGCCGTCCTCGGCCCCGAGGACGAAGTCCTGCATGAGCGCCAGCTCGCCCGTCGCCCTGTCATCGTCGACGTCGGGCCACGAGCCGGACAGCCAGCCGAGCAGGGCGGGCGTGCGCTCCGACCCGCCGGCGGTCAGGGCGGCGAGCGTGGAGATGTCCGGGTTCTCGCCGTCCTGGACGACCCGGAAGACCTTCACCAGAGCGAGCGCGCCGTCGCCGATCTCGGCGACGATGGAGGTGTTCGACTGCTCCGCTGAGAGCCTCCGCGACGAGAACACCGTGATGGGTCCGCCCAACGAGTGGCCGGACGCGCTGGCATGCACGCCGTCCGCGCTGCCCGCGCCCGTCATCAGCGCGACGAGCGCCGCGACGTACGCCTCCTCGACCGGCCCGTCGTACAGGTAGCGCCCGCCCGCCTCGCCGACGAACCCCGCCGGTTCGCCGTCACGCCGCACCCGCACGACGAGCGGCACCTGGTACACCCGTAGCGTGCGCGGGGCGTCGTCGCAGAAGAAATAGGTGACGATGCGCGAACCGTCGTCGGCTGTCTGCGGCGCCCGTTCGAGTTCGAACGAGCCCAGCAGCCGCAAGCGCGGTTCGACGGCCTTGGTCGAGTACCAGCGCTGGCGGCGCATCCACGAGCCCACCAGTTCCGTCAGTTCCGTCATGCCTGAACCGTACGCCCGTCAGCGCGTTCCGACGATGACTCCCCGGGCGGCGAGGAAGGGGTACGGGTCTATCTGCACGCCGTTCACCCGTACTTCGAGGTGGAGGTGGCAGCCGGTGGAGGCGCCGGTCGTGCCGATCTGGGCGATCGGCTGGCCCGCGGTGACTTGCTCGCCGACCGTCACTCCGATGCCGCCGTCGCGGATGTGCCCGTAGGCGGTCTCGACACCGCCTCCGTGGTCGATGAGGACGAAGTTGCCGTACGACCCGTTGGGGCCGGCCTCCACCACGACTCCGGCGGACGCGGCCACGATCGTGGTGCCGCAGGCGGCGCCGATGTCGTCGCCAGGGTGGAAGGGAGCTGTGCCGGCCGGGCGCGACGGCCGCGGGCCGAACTTGTCGGTCATCGGGCCGTGGACAGGGAGCGTCCACCCCGTGGGGATGGCCGACGGGTCGACCGTGAGCGCCAGCCAGCCGGTGCCCGCAGTGAGCAGCGTCGGCAGCTGATCCAGGGCCGCCGAGGTGGTGTCCACCTGGAGTTGGGCGTCGGAGACCGCCTGCTGGCTCGCATCGACGTCAATGCCTGCGAGCGCGTCGGCGGCGTGCTTCGCCTGGCTGCTCAGCGACTTGGCGCTAGCCGCATCGGCCGCCGCGTCGCGCAGCGCCGCTGTGCGGTCGTCGCTCAGCGTGCGCAAGCGCTGAACCGCGCCGAGCTTGCTGAGGAGGTCGCCGTGCGTTCCGAGCGCCGCCGCCAGCGGGTCGTCGGTGACGCCCTTCCAGCCGGCGGCGCGGATGAGCGCGGTCGCGAAGGCCGCGGATGCCGCCGCGCGCTTCTTCGCGGCTGTGGCCTGGGTGGCCAGGGCATCCGCCGAGGTCTTGGCCTGTTGCTGCTCGCGCTGGACGGCGAGGTTGGCGTTGGTCGCATCCACCAGGGCCTGTTGCGCTTCGGCCAGCTGGCTGGCGAGCTGCGCGGCCTGCTCCACGTCCGCGGTGTCGACCTGCTGGCTCGTGTTGACCAGGTCGGGCACCAGGAGGGGCACGTCGTCGATGGGTGCAAGCGTCTGCGTCGGGGTCGGCGTCGGCGTCGGGGTGGCAGTAGGCGTCGGTGTCGGGGTTGGTGTCGGGGTGGGCGTGGGGGTTGGTGTCGGGGTGGGCGTTGGCGTCGGAGTCGGCGTCGGATTCGACGTGGGTGTCGGCGCGGGTGAATCGGTCGGTCCGGGCGTCGGAACGGGGGCGGGCGTCGGAGTCGAGGTGGAGCAGTCGCCGCCGGAGCAATCGTCGGCCGTCGCGGGCAGCGGCGCGAGCACGAGCCCCACCGCCAGCGCGACCGCCGCCGCGTACGCCAGGCCACGGCGCAGGGGCGTGCCCTCGACGGGCGAGGCGGCGGAGCGCTGTCTGATGGGAGGGTCCGGCACGAGCAATGGCCCATTGCGCAGGAGGCTTTCGGGGCGACGCGCACGACCTCCATCGCCGCGGCGCGGGCGTTCGCGTCGTGTCTGCAGTCTGAAGCGTGCCAAAGCGTCCCGCATGATCACGCGAGCCCCCGGACGGGCGCCGGAACGGCCCGTCCTTGCATCCTGTCATCCGCGCGGCCGGCGGACAATCCCTCATGCGGGGGATCGGATGCGTCTCACAGCATCGGCACGCTAGCGTGAACGTTTGTGACCGAGAGTACCGAGACCGTCCGACCGCGCCGCTCCGCCCGCTCGACCGGGTGGAAGGCGCTCCTCCGGGATGTCGTGATCATCTTCGTCGTCGCGGTTCTGGTCTCGTTCCTGATCAAGACGTTCGTGGCGCGGTCGTTCTACATCCCCTCCGGGTCGATGGAGAACACGCTGCAGGTCAACGACCGGATCATCGTCAACGAGCTGCAGCCCAGAGTCTTCCCGCTGCAGCGCGGCGACGTCGTCGTCTTCAAAGACCCGGGCGGCTGGCTTCCGCCTGCCGCTCCGCGCACCGGCAACCCGATTCAGCTGGGCATCGGCGCCGTGCTCGACTTCGTCGGACTCGGAGCGTCGGACAGCGACCAGCACCTGGTCAAGCGCCTGATCGGGCTGCCGGGCGATCACGTGACGTGCTGCAACACGCTCGGCCAGATGAGCGTCAACGGGGTCCCGCTCAAGGAGCCGTACGTGCTGCTTCCCGTCGGCCAGCAGGCGGTCTCCGGCAAACCGTTCGAGGTCACCGTGCCGGAGGGCAAGGTCTGGGTGATGGGCGATAACCGCTACAACTCGGCAGACTCCCGCTACCACATGGAAGATCCGAACAAGGGCTTCGTCCCGCTCAGCGACGTCGTCGGGCGCGCCTTCGTGATCAGCTGGCCCGTGAGCCACTGGTCATGGCTGGACAACTACCCGACGACCTTCGCGGGCACCGAGCGCAAGAACGAGTAGCTCACCTCGAAAGGTGAGTTGCTGCGGGTATCTTCCCTGGAATACCCACAACAACTCACTCCTCGCGGTTCAGGCAGTATCGTCGGCCGCGTGACGATCGTGCGGATCCATCCCGTCCTGGGCAAGGACGCGCGCCTCGTCCTCCTGATCACCGGGGTCCTCGTCGGCGCCGCCGTCGGCTTCCTGCACATCATCGACTACGAACTGGGGAACGACACCGAGCGCGAGCTGCTGAGTCCGCAGCTCTTCCTGTACGGTCCGGCCGCTGCAGGCGTCGGGTTCGTCGCCGCTGCCGCGCTCTACGCGTGGTTCGCACGCGCACGGCTCGGCTACGTGGACTGGTGGCGGCACGTCTGCGGCACGGCGAGCGCGTTCGTCGCCGCGCTCGCCGGCTACAGCCTGCTCTGGTTCACCACTCCCCCGACCTACCTCGGCGGGCTCAGCGAGCCGCTCGGTGCGGCGATCGTCGCCGCGACCGTGGAGGTCGTGGTCGTCCGACTCATCCGGTCGGCACGCAATGTCGAGAGCGCGAAGCTCCATTCGACGTCCCAGTGAACCGACCGATTCGAAAGGACCGACAGACCGATGAAGTACATGATGTTCGTGATCACCGACTCCCAGCCCGACACCCAGACGGACGAGTCCGACGTCGACCTCTGGGTCGACGAGCTCGACGCGTCGGGCAAGCGCATCATCGGCGAAGTGTTGCAGCCGCAGACCGAGTCACGCGTCGTGCGGGTGCGCGACGGCAAGCGCTACGTGACCGACGGACCGTTCACCGAGACCACGGAGGTCATCTGCGGCTTCGACATCCTCGACGTCGACGACCTCGACGAGGCGATCGATATCGCCTCCCGTCACCCGATGGCGCGCAACGGTCAGCTCGAGCTGCGCCCGTTCATGGTGTGGGAGTGATGCGATAGCGGTGCTCCGGTCGCCCGGTCGCTCCGTAACGGAGCGCCACCTCCGCGAGCCCACGGGCGGCCAGCGCCGCGAGATAGCGCTGCGCGGTCGCTCGTGAGACGCCGATGGCGGCGGAGACCTCCGCTGTCGTGAGCTCGCCGCCCTGCAGCTGCTCGAGCACCAACTGCTCCGTCGTCGACCGCGGAGCGGACGACGCGACATCACCGGAGTGCAGGATGCGCAGCGCGCGCTCGACCGCCTCCTGGTCGGCGGACCGGTCATCGCGGAGCACATGCCTATAGCGCTGGTATGCGCCCAGGCGCTCGGAGAGCACGCGCGCGTCGAACGGCTTGATGATGTAGGCCAACGCCCCCGCCCGGAGCGCCCGACGGATCGTGGCCCCCTCCAGAGCGGCGCTGATCACGAACGCGTCGCTGTCGAGCTCCGCGAGCAGTTCCAGGCCGTCGCCGTCGGGCAGGAACACATCGAGAAGCACGAGATCGGGCGCCAGATCGCGTACGGCAGCCCGCGCCGCCCGGGCGGTCATGACGGGCTCCAGCGCGACGAAGCCAGTCCGCGCGTCCACGATGTCGCGGTGCAGCCCCGCGACCCGGAAGTCGTCGTCGACCACCAGCACCCGGAACTCGCCGCTCACGCCGTCACCGCCACGTCGACGACGCCGGGGAGCCGGGCGCAGAGCACGGCGCCGCCGGACGTTCCTCCCGGGTCGATGACCCAGACATCTCCCCCGCGGCGACGCGCCAGGTCGCGGCTCAGCGGGAGCCCGAACCCGGTGCCGTGGACGTTCGCGGCGCGCGCATCGGTCGCAGCCAGCGCAGGATCGAACGCCGCCGCGGGATCGCGCATCCCGGCGCCGGAGTCACCGACCGTCGCGAACAGGTCGCCTCGATCGTTCATGAGCTCCACCTCCACCCATCGCGGTTCGTCGCCGGCGACGGCCGCACGCACGGCGTTGTCGACGAGATTGCCGACCACGGTCGCGACGTCCTCCGGCTCGCAGATGGTTCCGGTGACGAGCGTCTCCGGCCCCAGAGACAGCAGCACGCCACGCTCGGCCGCCTCCACTCCCTTCGCGCCGAGGAGCGCCTGCAGATACGGCTCCTGGAGCCGATCGGCGTGCTCGAGCGGGAACTTGAGCGGCCCCCGCGCAACGAGCTCGCCCACATAGCCGCGAGCGTCGTCCGGCCGGCCGGCGTCGAACAGACCCGCCACCACGTGGAGGCGGTTGGCGAACTCGTGGCGTTGCGCACGCAGCGCGTTGGTCATCGCGGCGACGGCGTCGAGCCGTTCGGTGAGCGAGACGACATCCGTGCGGTCGCGCACCACGGCGGCCGCACCGACATCGAGCCCGTCGCGGGTGACGCGCCGGGCATCGACGTAGAGGACGCGCCCGGCGACCACGACCGTCTGCGTCGTCGGCTCCGCGGCAGCGCCGGGGGTGAGCGTGGAGGCCAGGGCGGGCGGCAGCCCCAGCGCCTCGACCGCGGCTCCGAGCGGGTCGACCAGCCCCAGCAGCTCCGCCGCTCGGCCGTTGCACACACTCACGACGCCGTGACGATCGACGGCGATCACGCCTTCTCCCACCCCGTCGAGCACAGCCGCCCGCTCGTGGAGGAGCGCCCCGAACTCCTCCGGCTGGAGCCCGAGGGTCAGCCTCGCCAGCCTGCGCCGAATCAGCATCGACGCCGCGGAACCGATGGCCAGCGCGACGAACGCCGTCGTCCCGATCGCAATGAGCAGCGCCGGCGCCTCCTCGAAGACGCTGGCGCTGGCGAAGCCGACGCTCACCTCGCCGACGGGTGTCGCCGTCCCGGGCGCGAGCACCGGGACCTTCGCTCGCGCGGACTCGCCGAGGGTCCCGGACTCCCAGGCGACGGACTCGCGTCCGGCCAGCGCGTCGGCGAAGCTCGTGCTCACCTGCTCGCCCAGCCGGCGTGGATCCGGATGGGCGAGCCGGATGCCGTGGTCGTCGGCGACCACCACGAAGAGCGCTCCGGTTCGTGCCCTGATGGTCTCGGCGAGGGGCTGGAGCGGACCCTTCCGGAGCTCCTCGGCCGTTGGAACTCCGGGCTCGGCGCTATACGCGGCGACAGCGGTTCGCACGTCCGAGTCCTCAGCGACCGTGCGGGCGATGGCGAGCGCGCTGTCCTGCGCGTCGCGCTGGAGCTGCTGCACGCCGTGCCACGCGAAGACTCCCGCGCTCACCACCACGACCGCCGAGACCGTTGCGAGCTGCAGGAGGAGGACGTGGGAGGCGAACCGCATGGTCCGAACATCGTATGCGGGCCTCGCGCCCAACCTCTGCTGAGCAGAACGAGCAAAACGGGATGATCGAGCTGATCTCCGCGAAACCAGCAATATCCGGTGCGATGCCGACTGCTTCCTTACGGTGTGGATGGTCCCGCGGGACTTTCCACCCGCCTCGACGAAGGAGTCGACGTGCTCGTCATCCTCGGATTCGCCATGATCCTCGTCTTCATGGCCCTCATCATGACCACGCGGTTGACGCCGATGGTCGCGCTCATCCTCGTGCCGACGATCTTCGGGCTGTTCGCCGGGGCCGGTCTCGGCATGGGCGACATGGTGATCGACGCACTGAAGGGACTCGCGCCCACGGCGGCCCTGCTGATGCTCGCGATCATGTACTTCGGGATCATGATCGATGTCGGGTTGTTCGATCCGCTCATCCGGTTCATTGTGCGGTTCCTGGGAGACGACCTGTCAAAGGTCGTGCTCGGCACTGCCATCCTGGCCGGCGCGGTCTCCCTCGACGGGGACGGCTCGACCACCTTCATCATCACCACCGCTGCGCTCCTGCCCATCTATCTGCGGCTCGGGATGAGCCCGGTCGTGCTGACGTGCGTCGCCGGCCTGGTCAACGGCACGCTGAACATCGTGCCGTGGGGCGGTCCGACCGCGCGGGCGGCCTCCGCGCTCAAAGTCTCGCCGAGCGACATCTACGTCCCGATGCTCCCCTCGCTCGTCGTCGGACTCGCGGTCGCTTTCGCTCTCGTGTGGTTCCTCGGCGTGCGCGAACGGAACCGGCTGCGGACGCTGACGCTCAGCGAGCCGTTCCTCACGGAGCGGGCGGATACGGAGCCGCGCAGCGCAGGGGCGGCGGCATCGGGACGTCGACGCTTCACGCTGCTGGGCGCCGGTCCCCTCCTCCGCGGAGCCCAGCCGGCACCCGGCGCGCACGGTTCGGTCGACACCACGGGGATCGTGACCGTGCGTCCGACCCCGGCGACAGGGACGGCGACGGTCGAGGCAGGCACTGACGATCGGATGTCCGGCACGGTGCTGGACCCGAATCGCCCGACCCTCCGACCGAAGCTCATCTGGTTCACCTGATCCTCACCGCCGCGGTGATGGTCCTCCTGGTCGTCGACCTGTTCCCGCTCGCGTACATCTTCATGGTCGGTTCGGCGATCGCCCTCGTGATCAACTTCCCGAAGCTGCGCAGCCAGGCCGACGAGATCGTCGCCCACGCCCCGAGCATCGTCGGCGTGGTCTCCATGGTGCTCGCCGCCGGCGTGCTCGTCGGTGTTCTCAACGGCACCGGCATGGTGACGGCGATGGCAGAGTGGGTGGAGGAGGTCATCCCCGCGTCGATGGGGCCGTCCCTGGCCGTGATCACGGGACTGCTCAGCATTCCGATGACGTTCTTTATGTCGAACGACGCGTTCTACTACGGCATCCTGCCGGTCCTCTCCGAGACCGCCGCGAACTACGGGATCAGCCCTGTGGAGATGGCCCGGGCCTCGATCGTCGGCCAGCCGGTGCACCTGCAGAGCCCGCTCGTGCCGGCCATCCTGCTGCTGGTCTCCCTCGCGAACGTGAACCTCGGCGATCATCACAAGAAGGTGCTGTGGCGAGCGCTTGTCGTGTCGCTGGTCATGCTCGTCGTCGGCGTACTGCTGGGCGCGGTGCCGTTCGGCTGATTCAACGCCCGAAGGGCACGTTAACGCCCCTAAATCCAAGTTTTAGGGGCGTTTGCGTGCCCCTCGACGATGAATGAAGGTCTCACGGCGAACTCTACCCGCGCTCGACGACCTCGAACCGATTCCCGTCGGGGTCGGTCGCCTGGAACATCGCCGGGACGCCGGGCCAGCGCAGAAGCTCTCCCACCGCGACCCCGCGTCGGGCGAGTTCCGCGTAGGTGTTCCCTGCGTCCAGGCTCTCGAACCGGATGCCGGTCTCGACTCCTGCCGGGACGTCGCCCCCGGCCTCCACGAGCGAGACCGACACCGCCGATCCCGGTGGCGCCAGCATGATCCAGCGTCCGCCCGTGGGCAGCGGCGCGTCCACGAGCACGTCGAATCCGAGCGTGTCTCGATAGAACGCCAGTGCGACGTCCTGGTCGCCGACCGGGATGCCGATCGTGTTCACCCCGATGATCCCTGTATCCGTCATGCGCGCATCCTCCTCCTGTCTTCGCCAAACGGCACCTCGTTGTCGCTCTCCGCTAGAACACGCGCGCCGAAGAGCGACAACGACGCCGTGCCCTTCGCGATGCTCAGCCGCGGCCTACCAGCGGCCGCACCTCGATGCCGCCATGGCCCTGCCGCGCCTCGGCGAGGGAGGCCGCGAGGGCGACCACCTCGTCCCGGTCGTCGCCCTCGACCAGGTAGAACCCGCCGACGACCTCCTTCGACTCGGAGAACGGCCCGTCGGTGGACTGCGGCTCCCCGTCCGCTCCCGTGCGCACCGCTGTCCCGGTGGACGTCGCCTGCAGCTCCCCCGCAGCGCGCACCCTGCCCGCCGCCTTCTCGTTGAACGCCCGGTGAGCCGCGTCGACCGCGCCGCGCTCGTCGTCGCTCAGCGCGTCCCAGCGGCTCTCGTCGCCGTGGATGAGGATCAGGTACTCGGTCATGTCTTCCCCTTCGTCGAATGTCGTGAACACCCTCACGTCGAACCGGGGAGGCGGTTTTCGACACCGGCCTCCCGGCTATACTGCTGACGTCCGGCCGTCCACCCGGCCCGGTGCTCGAAAAATGGGCACGAAACCGCGCTCCGCAGGCGGCAGCGCGCGAGACACACACGGATCATCGCACCTCCGTTCCCGTCTCGAAAGGCACCCTCATGCCCTCTGTCTCCGCTCACGTCGCCGCCGCTCTCGCCCACCACGTCGACCAGGTCTTCGGCGTCATGGGCAACGGCAACGCGCACTTCCTCGACGCCCTCGAGCGCGACGGGGCCGTTCCGTACACCCCGATGCGCCACGAGGCCGGCGCCGTCGTGGCCGCCGACGGCTACCATCGGGCGTCGGGGAGGCTGGCCGCGGCGACTGCGACCTACGGCGCCGGTTTCACGAACACCCTCACCGCGCTCGCGGAGGCAAGGCAGGCGCACATCCCGCTCGTGCTGGTCGTCGGCGACGAGCCCACGTCCGGCCCGCGGCCCTGGGGCGTCGACCAGATCGCGCTCGCCAGCGCGGTCGGCGCGCGCACGTACACGGTCGGCCGCACCGACGCCGCGGCCACCGCGGTCATCGCCGTCGAGCACGCGCTCACCTACCGAGTGCCGACCGTTCTCGCCATTCCGTATGACGTGGCCACGCGCGAGGCCGGCCCCGTGCCGGACGCGCCCTCACCTGCCGCACCCGCACCGCTCGCGCCCACCGGCCCGTTCGCCGCCCGCGCGATCGCCGAGGCCGCTGCAGCGCTCGCAGCCGCCGAGCGCCCCTTCCTCCTCGCTGGGCGCGGAGCCTGGATCTCGGGCGCCGGCACCGCCCTCGGCGCCCTCGCCGACGCGACCGGCGCGCTCACCGCGGGCACCGCGCTGGGCCGCGGCGTGTTCCCGGACGCCCGCTACGACCTCGGTGTCACCGGCGGCTTCGGCGCGGAGCGGGCGATGGAGACCGTGCGCACGTCCGACGTCGCCGTACTGTTCGGCGCCTCCCTCAACCCGTTCACGATGCGGTTCGGCGACCTGTTCGCGCCTGGCACCCGGGTCATCCAGGTGGACGTCGCCCCGGCGGCCACTCACCCGCACGTGGGAGCGTACGTGCGCGGCGATGCCCGCCTCGTCGCCGAGGCCCTCGTGGAGGAGCTGCGCGCTCTCGGCGGGGCGCCCTCGGGCTGGCGCGAATCGGTCGACATCGCCGACCTCGTCGCCCGCCCGGCCGGTGACGGCCTCGCCGCCGACGGCCGCCTCGACCCGCGCTCGGCCGCAGCCCGCATCGGCGAGCTGCTGCCCGCCGACCGGGTCGTCGTCTCCGACGGCGGGCACTTCATCGGCTGGGCCAACATGTACTGGCCGGTCGCCTCCCCCGACCGCATGATCATGGTGGGCACGGCGTACCAGTCGATCGGTCTCGGCTTCCCGAGCGTGGCCGGCGCCGCGCTGGCCCATCCCGAGTCCACCGTCGTGCTCACGACCGGCGACGGCGGCGGCCTGATGGCGCTGGCCGACCTGGAATCCGCTGTGCGCGTAGCCGGTGGCCGCGGGCTGGCCGTGGTCTGGAACGACGCCGCCTACGGCGCGGAGGTGAACCTGTACGGCTTGAAGGGCCTGGCGCAGGGTCCGATGCGCATCCCGGAGGTCGACTTCGCCGCCCTCGGAGCCGCCGTCGGCGCGAAGGGCGTCGTGGTGCGCACGCTCGCTGACCTGGAGGCCCTCGCGGAGTGGGCCGCACGCCCGGCGGACGAACGGCCGTTCCTGGTGCTCGACCTGCGGATCTCCGGCGCGGTGATCGCCCCGTACCAGGAGGAGATCATCCGTGTGAACCGTTGACTCACGGATACCTTCCGGCCGTCCGGTCATATTGCTTGTCGGGAGACTTCTTCTGTCAAACCAAACTCACCGAGCGGGGGATGTCGGTACACGCGAGTTACGCGACGAGTTCGGTGATGCTTCAGGCATCACTTTTCGACAACTGACAGACGAAAGCTCCGAACTCGGCCCGTGAGAGTCTCAGCGGCCGATAAGCCAACAGGAACGAGACCACAATGCGACTCGACTCTGACGATGACTTCTTCACCTCAGACGACGCTTCGGCACTTCGACGTCCGCCTGGAACGGGAGATCTCGTTGCATCGATTGTGTGGCTCGTTCTTCTCATCCTTTCGGGTGCAGTGCTCTCGTTCATCGTGATCCTCGAACTGACGGGCGTGGCAGCGTGCAGCGGGAATCCCGAAGCGTGCGATCTGGGGCTTCTCGCGATGACTATTTGGATCACGCCGATAACAGCGGCAGTCGCTTTTCTCCTGACGATCGTCGCGCTCGTCGCGCGGATGGGAGCACCCCGACGTACGTGGTGGGTGCCTTTCCTCGGAAACGTCGCGACGTTTGCGGCATTTCTGGTCGCCTCGTTACTTGTAGCGTCTGCGCTTCAAGGGGCCAGAGGTTAGAAAACCACTTGCAGTGAACTCATAACAGCTCTCGGCATTTCTTCCCGACCGATACGCCTCTCCGGCCGATAGTGACGGACGCACAGCAGCCGGCACTGATCGCGGTGACCCCGATACCGGGTCCGAACGACACCGGCGAGGTCTTCACCGTGACCGACGCCACCACCACCGTCGGCTGCTACGCAGCGGCGAACGGGCTCGCGGCCCTCCCCTGGCGGGAGCGGCCGCGCGACCAGCGGTGGACGCAGGGCATCCCCGCTACATGTGCTCGGGAACCGAGCTACCACGCAGGACGTATTCGCGCGCGTTCGTCGCGGCGGCGGATGACTTTCGTCACAGATGACAGCGCCAGAGAAAGCCCCGAACGCGCTGAGCGCCAGAGGAAATCCACAAGCGCACAAGGCGCGACGGAACAACACAGAGCCGACTGCGGGGTTCGAACCCGCGACCGCTCGCTTACAAGGCGAGTGCTCTACCAGCTGAGCTAAGTCGGCGACGACGGGAGCCCGTCGCGAACCATTCTAGAGGATGCGCGACGGGCGCTCCGCGGCCGGGAGGGGCGGCGACGGGGCTCAGCTGCCCGCGCTCGGCGAGGGGGTCGGGGTGGCCGTCGACGAGTACTCGTCACCCTGCGCCTGCAGCACGAACGCCTTGAAGTCGTCCGCGTTCGTGAGCGAGCCGGTGTACGGCTTGCCGTTCACGAGCACGAGCAGGGCGTTCGTCATCTTCTTGACGTCGGAGTCCGGGATGGGGCCGCTGAGGGCGCGGTCGCTCGCCGTGCCGACCCAGGTCTTGAAGCGGCCGTCGTCGATGCACGAGTTCACGTCCGATACGGAGGCTCCGGAGGCCGCAGCGCGCTTCTTGAGCTCCTGGTCGCTCAGCCCGGGGCCGCCCTCGGCCGGCTGGGCGGTGAACAGCGATTGGTTGAACGCCCAGAACGCCTTCGGCGAGTAGTTGGCGACGCAGGCGGCGGCGTTCGCCGCCCGCAGCGAGTAGCGGGTGCCGGCCGAGTGGCTGGTGTAAATGGCGACGGGGTGCATCTCCACCGTGACGGCGCCGTTCTTCACCAGCGGCTGCAGCTGCTTGAGGTTTGTGCGCTGGAACTGACCGCACAGCTTGCACAGGTAGTCCGCGTAGATGCGGATGTCGACGGCGCTCCCGGACGGATCGGGCGCGCTCGCGATGGGCTTGGCGTCGGCGGCGAGCGCCGGGGTCGCCTTGACCTTCAGGCCCGAGCCGACGACGACGCCGTCGCTGGCCATGTTCTTCGGGCCGGGGACAGTCGGTCGGATCGCGCCCATGATGACCACGGCGACGATGGCCACGATGACAAGGACTCCGAGCACGATGCCGCCGGACAGGAGCGTCTTGTTCCTGCGGTCCTTGCGCTGCTGGTTCGTGCGGAGCTGTCGGGCTTTCTCCCGGGCTGCCGCGCGGACATCGCCGCTGCGGCTCTCGTCGAGGTCGGTCATGGAACTCATATCTTCAGGCGTATCGGCTCTCGGGGTAGGCGGCGCCGTGCGCGGAGGGACGCATCGGCGGGGACGTGCGTGAGCTAGACGCAACCGGACGATCGTATTCCGGCAGTCTGGGAATAGACCAGACATACGCCGTTCGAGTTCCGAGCACCACCTCCACGTCGCCCCCCGAACGCGGGCCAGCGGCCTCCGCGGACGTGTGGTCGAAGGGACCCCTCGGATGCCTTACTATGGGGGTCGTGGCATCGACGCCCCCAGACGTCGACGCCACGTCTATTCCATTCACAACGGATCGTCCGGCACGTACCTGCCGGTGAAGGAGACAAAAGAAAAATGGCGACTGTCACCTATGACAAGGCGACCCGGCTGTACCCGGGTTCCAACCGCCCCGCGGTCGACGCTCTCGACCTCGACATCGCAGACGGCGAGTTCCTCGTCCTGGTCGGCCCCTCCGGTTGCGGCAAGTCCACCTCGCTCCGCATGCTCGCGGGCCTCGAAGAGGTCAACGACGGCAACATCTTCATCGGCGAGCGCAACGTCACCGACGTGCCGCCGAAGGACCGCGACATCGCGATGGTGTTCCAAAACTACGCTCTGTACCCGCACATGACGGTCGCCGAGAACATGGGCTTCGCGCTCAAGATCGCCGGCATCGGCAAAGACGAGCGCGCCTCCCGCGTGCTCGAGGCCGCCAAGCTGCTCGACCTGGAGCCGTACCTCGGCCGCAAGCCGAAGGCCCTCTCGGGTGGTCAGCGTCAGCGTGTCGCCATGGGCCGTGCGATCGTCCGTTCGCCCCAGGTGTTCCTCATGGACGAGCCGCTGTCGAACCTCGACGCCAAGCTCCGCGTGCAGACCCGCACGCAGATCGCCTCGCTCACCCGCCGCCTCGGCGTCACCACGGTGTACGTCACCCACGACCAGACCGAGGCGCTCACCATGGGCGACCGCATCGCGGTCCTCAAAGACGGCGTGCTGCAGCAGGTGGGCACCCCGCGCGACCTGTACGCCCAGCCGAGGAATGTCTTCGTCGCCGGCTTCATCGGCAGCCCGGCCATGAACCTGTTCACGGCCGACGTCACCGACGGCGGCATCAAGTTCGGCACCACGGTCGTCCCGGTCGAGCGCGACGTGCTCGGCAGCGCCGGCAACTCGGTCACCATCGGTGTGCGTCCGGAGGACGTCGTCGTCTCCACCGCGGAGAGCGGCGGACTGAAGGTCGCGGTCGACCTCGTCGAGGAGCTCGGCGCCGACGGCTACCTCTACGGCCACGCGGAGGTCAACGGCAAGCGCACCGACATCGTCGCGCGCGTCGACGGACGTGTGCACCCGAACGCGGGCGACACCGTCTACATCACCCCGAAGCCGGGGCACGTCCACCTGTTCCACGCGGAGTCGGGCGAGCGCCTCGGCGGCGCGGTCGTCGACTAAGGTCGCCGAAGAACATCCTCACTCTGCCGCAGTCCGTTCTCGGGCTGCGGCAGAGCGCTTTCCGCACCACTCGTTCCTGGAGGCTCTGTCATGGCCGGCTCTGTCAACATCACCGCGGCGACTGTCGATCCCGCGCTGCTCGATCTCCCGTGGAACCTCCCGTTGGACCAGTGGTCGAACGAGCACATCGCCCTGCTGCCGAAAGGCATCAGCCGGCACCTCGTGCGCTTCGCGAACCTCTCCGGTTACGTCATCGCCATCAAGGAGACGACCGCGGAGATGGCGCAGCGCGAGTACGAGATGCTGCGCACCCTCCAGCGCCTCGACGTGCCGTGCGTCGACCCGGTAGCGGTCATCAAGAACCGCACCGACGATGGCGGCGACCCGCTCAACGCCGCACTGGTCACGCAGCACCTCAAGTTCTCGCTCCCCTACCGCGCCCTGTTCTCCCAGACGCTGAGGCCCGACACGGCGACGCGTCTCGTCGACGCCCTCGCCGTGCTGCTGGTGCGCCTCCACATCGTCGGGTTCTTCTGGGGCGACGTCTCGCTCTCCAACACGTTGTTCCGGCGCGACGCGGGCGCGTTCGCCGCCTACCTGGTAGACGCGGAGACCGGGCAGATCTACGACGGCCTCTCGAACGGACAGCGAGAGAACGACCTCGAGATCGCCCGCGTCAACATCGCGGGCGAGCTGATGGATCTGGAGGCGGGCGGACGCGTCGACGAGGAGCTCGACCCGATCAAGGTGTCGAACGGGATCGTCGCCGCGTACCGGTCGCTCTGGAAGGAGCTCACCGGCAGCGAGTCGTTCTCGTCGTCGGAGCGCTGGCGGATCAGCCAGCGCGTGGAGCGTCTCAACGAGCTCGGCTTCGACATCGAGGAGCTCGCGATCAAGACCTCCGACCAGGGCACGACCGTCCGCATTCAACCGAAGGTCGTGGATGCGGGGCACCACTCGCGGCGTCTGCTGCGCCTGACCGGGCTCGACACCGGCGAGAACCAGGCGCGACGGCTGCTGAACGACCTCGACTCGTACTCGGCGACCCTCGGCAAGCGCGGTCTGGACGACGAGGCGATGGCCCACGAGTGGCTGATGCGCGTCTTCGAACCGGTCGTCCGCGCCATCCCCAGCGACCTGAAGGGCAAGCTGGAGCCCGCCGAGGTGTTCCATCAGCTGCTCGAGCACCGCTGGTTCATGTCGCAGAGCGAAGGACGCGACGTGCCGTTGGCGGAGGCCCTGACCTCCTACATCAACGACATCCTCCGGCACCGCCGCGACGAGGCCACCGTCGTCGGGCCGCCCACCGAGACGATGAGCATTCCGGCGATCCGGCGCGCCGCCGGACTCGAGCAGGACGATGACGAGGACGACTGGCGCTCCAAGGTCTGAGTGCGCCCCGTGTCGCTGCGCCGCTCTAGCCGCTGGCCCAGCGCCCGTTCCGCTACGCTCTGAGTAAGCAGAGCGAGGAGCCCGATGTCGAACACCGAACAGCCTGGTGACGTGCCGCCGTACCCCGGCCAGCAGCAGTATCCCGGCCAGGAGCAATACGGCGGACAGCAGCACTACGGCGCCCAACCGTATCCGGGCCAACCGGGTTCTCCGTACCCGTACGCCTACGCTCCTGAACCGCGCACCAACGTGCTGGCGATCATCTCGCTGGTGTCGGCTTTCATCGTGAGCATCGCCGCCGTCATCACCGGGCACATCGCGCTTGCGCAGATCAAGCGCACCGGCGAGAACGGCCGCGGCATGGCGTTGGCCGGTCTCATCATCGGCTACGTCGGCGTGGCCGCCGGGGCGCTGTTCTTCATCGTGTGGCTCACGTTGTTCTTCTCGATCATGAGCCACAGCATGTCGACCTCGGGCATCTCGAGCTAGCCGTTCGGTCTCGGCCCCTGCCTCAGCGCTTGGCGGCCTTGCCCTCCGCGCGCAGCTTCGCGATCTCGTACAGCGTGACGCTCGCCGCGATCCCCGCGTTCAGCGACTCGGTGGAGGCCGAGATCGGGATGGACACGACGGCGTCGCACGTCTCGGTCACCAGTCGTGACAGGCCCTTGCCCTCGCTGCCCACGACGATCACGACCGGACGGTCGGCGAACGAGAGCCCCGGCAGCGAGGTGTCGCCGCCGCCGTCGAGCCCCAGCACGAAGACTCCCGCCCGCTTGAACTCCTTGAGCGTCGAGGTGAGGTTCGAGGCCATCGCGACAGGCGTGCGGGCCGCGGCGCCAGCAGACGTCTTCCAAGCGGCAGCGGTCATCCCGACCGAACGGCGCTGCGGGACGATCACGCCCTGCCCTCCGAACGCGGCGGTCGAGCGGAGGATCGCGCCGAGGTTGCGCGGGTCGGTGATCCCGTCGAGTGCCACGAACAGCGGCGTCTGGCCCGTGCGCAGCGTCACGTCGAGCAGCTCGCCCGGGTGGGCGTACTCGTAGGGCGGCACCTTGAGCGCGACGCCCTGGTGCACCGCATCCCGGCCGGCGAGGCGGTCGAGCTCCGGACGCATGACCTCGAGCACCGGGATGGGGCGGCCGGTGGCGATCGACAGGATCTCCTTCATGCGGTCGTCCATCTCGACCCTGGCTGCGATGTAGAGCGTGGAGGCCGGGATCGCCGCGCGCAGCGCCTCCAGCACCGAGTTGCGGCCGGTGACGATCTCGCTCTCGTCGCCGCTCTTGGCGCGGCGGGCGGCACCGGATGCTCCGCGCGGTGCGCCGTCGCGGCCGCCCCGCTGATCCGCCTTGGCCGCCGCGCGTTCGCGCAGCTGCTTGTTCTTGTAGGCGACGTGGTACTCGCGCTCCTCCGCCTTCGGCGTCGGCCCGCGGCCTTCGAGGGCCTTGCGACCGTGGCCGCCTGTGCCCACCTGGGCGCCCTTCTTGCTCTTCCTCACGGCGCCCGCGCGGGGCTTGCCACCTGAGTTCTTCATGCTTCGATACTCCAATGCGACCCCGTCGGGGTGTCTTCGATACTGATACCCGCGGCGGTCAACTCGTCGCGGATGCGGTCTGCGGCGGCGAAGTCGCGCGATTGCCGCGCCTCCTGCCGGTCGTCGAGCAGCCGCCCGACGAGGGCTCCGAGCGCGTGCTCCGCCGCGCTCGAGCCCGCCGAGTGCCACTGAGGCGAGAGCGGGTTGAAGCCGAGCACCTCGGTCATCGCCAGGACGTGACCGCGCGCGATCGCGGCGGCCTCCAAGTCTTCCGCATCCAACGCCGCGTTTCCTGAGCGCACGGTGTCGTGGAGGACGGCCAGGGCCTGCGGCACCGCGAGGTCGTCGTCCATCGCCTCGGCGAACGAGCCCGGCACGAGCTCCGCGCCGCTGCCGGCGAACCGGGTGCCGCTGAGCCGGCGGTCGACGCGCTCGAAGAAGCCGGAGATGCGGTCGAGGGCGGCCTCCGCTTCGCTGAGAGACCCGTCGTGGTAGTCGATCGTCGACCGGTAGTGGGCCGAGCCGAGGTAGTACCGCACTACCAGCGGCCTGGCCGCGCCGAGGAGGTCGGCCGCGTAGACGGAGTTGCCGAGCGACTTGCTCATCTTCTGCCCGTTGACGTGCACCAGCCCGTTGTGCACCCAGTACGACGCGAAACCGTCGCCGACCGCCGTGGACTGGGCGACCTCGTTCTCGTGGTGCGGGAACCGCAGATCGAGGCCGCCACCGTGGATGTCGAACACCGGCCCCAGATAGCGTCGCGACATGGCGGAGCATTCGATGTGCCAGCCCGGACGCCCGTCGCCCCACGGCGAGGGGAACGCCGCGGATTCCGGCTCGTCGCTCTTGCGGCCCTTCCAGAGTGCGAAGTCGCGCGGGTCGCGCTTGGCGCGCGGATCGGCGTCGGCCGCGGCCTCCATGTTGTCGATGCTCTGCCGGGTCAGCTCGCCGTAGGCCGGCCAGCTCTTCACGTCGAAGTAGACGTCGCCGGAGCCATCGCCCGCCACGTAGGCGTGGCCGCGCTCGATCAGCCGGCCGATGAACTCCTGCATCTGCGGGATGCTCGCGGTCGCCCGCGGCTCGTACGTGGGAGGCTGCACGCCGAGAGCGGTGTAACCGGCTGTGAACTCCAGCTCGAACCGGTACGCAAGCGCCCACCATTCCTCGGAGCCGCCCTGCGCCTGCGCCGTCGCCGCATTGTCGAGGATCTTGTCGTCGATGTCGGTGACGTTGCGCACGAGGGTCACGTCGAGGCCGCGGTAGGCCAGCCAGCGCCGCAGCTGGTCGTACACGAGGGCCGAGCGCAGGTGGCCGATGTGCGGCGACGACTGCACCGTCGGGCCGCAGACGTACATGCCCACTGCACCGGGACGCAGGGGCACGAAGTCGCGCAGGGCGCCGGCCTTGGTGTCGAAGAGTCGCAGAGTCACGGCCTAAGCCTACGGGGCCGCGCGCGCGGCGAGCGCTTCGTTGACCGGCGCGAACGTCACCCGGTCGAAGATCAGCTCGATCCGCGTGATGGACTCGCCCTCCACCGTCACGAGCTCGACGCAGGGCACCGCACCGGCGGCCGTATCCGTGACGAAGTCGTAGACCACGCACGCGCGGTCGCCCTCCGCGAAGACCTCTCGGATGTCGTTGCGGACCAGCGCCGGAAGCAGCCGCTTCAACGCTCCGAGCCACTCGTCTCTGCCGAGCGTCCCGCCCGCGAAGCTCGCGGACAGCTCGTCGGCGAGGAGGCCGCCGACCGTGTCGAGATCGTGGTCGCCGACCGCTTCGATGTAGCGTCGCGCGATGTCCGCGCTTTTCGTCTGGGGCATGGCTGTCCTCTCCACGCGCCAGGCTAGTGAGTCGTGGGCCTCAGCGCAGCAGTGCGGTCGCGAAGGCCGTGATCCCCTCGGCCCTTCCGGTGAAGCCCAGGCCGTCGGTTGTCGTCGCGGCGATCGAGACGGGCGCCCCGAGGATGCCAGAGAGCAGCTCCTCTGCCTCCCGCCGCCGCGGCGCGAACTTGGGACGTTGACCGATGATCTGCACGGACACGTTGCCGATGCGCAAGCCGGCCTCCTCGACCAGGCGGCGCGTCTCGGTGAGGAACACCTCCCCGTGCGCGCCCGCGAACCGCGGGTCACCCGTTCCGAAGACACCCCCGATGTCGCCGAGACCCGCGGCGCCGAGCAGGGCGTCGACGATGGCATGGCACG
This sequence comes from Leifsonia sp. McL0607, assembly GCF_049993355.1. GTDB lineage: Bacteria > Actinomycetota > Actinomycetes > Actinomycetales > Microbacteriaceae > Leifsonia. Next base: position 554,933 of record NZ_CP188253.1, read on the forward strand.
CTGCGTCTCCGTCGCTGTGGCCGGAGAGCCCCTGCTCGTCTGGCCAGTGCAGCCCCGCGAGCCAGAGTTCGGCCGACGGGTCGAACGCGTGGGTGTCGGTGCCGAGGCCGATGCGCGGTAGCGGTAGCGGCTTCGACCCGGGCGCGACGAGGTCATGCGCGCGCTGGAGGTCGCCCGGCGTCGTGATCTTGAATGCCCGCGCCTCCCCCGGCAGCACGGTGACGGCGAAACCGGCTGCGGCGACCAGGCCGGCGTCGTCGGTCTCGTCGGTCGTCGTCGCCGCCGCGTAGGCCTCCATCAACTGGGCGCGCGGGAAGCCCTGCGGGGTCTGGACCGCCGCCAGCGTCGAGCGGTCCACCGTCTCGTGCACCGTCCCGTCGGAGGCGACGCGCTTGATCGTGTCGCTGACCGGGAGGCCGGGGATCACACCGTGGCCCGTCTCGACCACCGCCTCCACCACCGCATCGAACAGGCCGGAGCTGGTGAGAGCGCGCGCGGCGTCGTGCACGAGCACGACCTCCACGTCGTCCGCGAGCACGGCCAGCCCCGCGGCGACCGATTGCTGCCGGGTCCCACCGCCCGTCACGACCCGCGCAGGGCCACCGAAGACAGCGACCGCGATGGCGGACGCCTCGCCGACACGATCGGCCGGAACCACGAGGACGGGGTCCGCCGGGTGACGCATGCCGCGCACGGCATAGAGGGAACGTTCTAGCAGGGTCGGGCCATCGAGCCGCACGAACGCCTTCGGCAACTCGGCTCCGAGCCGCGTGCCCGACCCGGCGGCGACGACGACGACCGCGACGCGCGGCTCCGTGTCGGTGTTCATTCCCCGAGACTACCGCCAAGCCACGACGGGTCGGGGTTCCGGAGCCCGGAACGCCGACGGCCCCGCTGCTGCTGCAGCGGGGCCGTCGAACGCGAACGAATCGCGGAGCGGGTGAATCGCGGGTTAGGAGGCGAGCACCTCGTCGAGGAGGCTGGATGCCTTCTCATCGTCTGTCTTCTCAGCTAGGGCGAGCTCGGAGATGAGAATCTGCCGCGCCTTGGCCAGCATGCGCTTCTCGCCGGCGGAGAGACCGCGGTCTTGATCGCGACGCCACAGGTCACGAACGACCTCGGAGACCTTGATGACGTCGCCGGACGCCAGCTTCTCGAGGTTCGCCTTGTAGCGGCGGGACCAGTTGGTCGGCTCCTCGGTGAACGGAGCGCGCAGCACCTCGAACACGCGGTCGAGGCCCTCTTTGCCGATCACGTCGCGCACGCCGACGAGGTCGACGTTCTCGGCGGGGACCTCGATGGTCAGATCGCCCTGCGTGACGTTGAGCTTGAGGTACAGCTTCTCTTCACCCTTGATGATTCTTTTCTTGACCTCGGTGATCGTTGCAGCACCGTGATGGGGGTAAACGACGGTTTCGCCAACCTCGAAAAGCATAGATATGTTGTCCCTTCAGCAACGAATAGGATACCACACGAGGCACATGCTAAGGTTCGCCCTCGCACAACCGGGAGGCGGGGAGCGCCTGTCGGCATACGGTAAACTCGTGCTGAATCCGCTTCGTAAACAGGGCATCAGCGCGCCGTCGAGCGGAACGATTCGGAGGGTCATTCCAGTGAAAGCTCGCGTCGCGGCGTCCATCGTCCTCGCCCTGGCGGTCGCAGCCGGCACGGCCGGATGCGGTCTCATCGCACCGCAGGCAACCACGAAGCACTACGACGCAAGCGACGGCGTCAGCGGCAGCGTCGGTTCGATCGACGTGCGCAACGCCTTCATCGTCACCGACGGCGTCGACGGCAAAGTCGGCAACCTGGTCGTGTCGCTGGTGAACACCGACACCAAGAGCCACCGCGTCTCCATCACCTCCGGCTCCTCCGGCGTCGGCGCCGAGGTCACCGTCGAGCCCGGCCAGGTGAAGACCATCGGCCAAGCGCCCGACAAGCCGACCCAGAACAACGTGTTCCTCACCCCGTTCGACGCGCTGCCCGGCAGCCTCTACCCGGTGTACTTCCACTACGGCGACGAGACGGGCGTGAAGCTGCAGGTCCCCGTTCTCGACGGCGGCCTCCCCGACTACGAGAAGCTGGTGCCGCCGACCATCCTGCCGGCCCAGGACTGAACCGCCGGCCAGAGCCCCTCACACGACGAGCCGCCCGCGCCAATCGCGAGGGCGGCTTCGTCGTTCCAGCGGACGGTCAGGCGTTGAAGCGGTAGCCGAGCCCGCGAACTGTGACCAGCATCTGCGGGTCGGACGGGCTCTCTTCGATGCGCGACCTGATGCGCTTGATGTGCACGTCGAGCGTCTTGGTGTCGCCGAAGTAGTCGCTGCCCCACACCCGGTCGATGAGCTGACCGCGCGTGAGCACACGGCCGGCGTTGCGCAGCAACAGCTCCAGCAGCTCGAATTCCTTCAGCGGCATGGAGATCTCGCCGCCGTTCACGGTGACCGTGTGCCGGTCGACGTCCATGCGCACTGTGCCGGCCTCCAGGATGCTGTCGTCCTCCAGCTCGGCCTCATCCACGCGGCGGCGCAGCACGGCGCGGATGCGCGCCAGCAGCTCGCGAGACGAGTACGGCTTGGTGACGTAGTCGTCCGCACCGAGTTCGAGCCCCACGACGATGTCGACCTCGGAGTCCTTGGCCGTCAGCATGATGATCGGCACGGTGGAGCGGGAGCGGATCTCGCGGCAGACCTCGGTTCCGGGGATGCCAGGGAGCATGAGGTCGAGCAGGATCAGGTCGGGTCCGACGCGGTCGAACTCGGCGAGCGCCGTCGGTCCGTCTTCGGCGACCGTCACCTCGTATCCCTCGCGCTTGAGCAGATACGCGAGAGGCTCGCTGAGGGCGGCCTCGTCCTCGACGAGCAGGATGGCTGTCACAGGTTCTCTCCAATCGGGGGACGCACGGTGGCCGCCTCCGGCAACCGGATGGTGAAGGTGGAGCCGCGTCCGGGTTGAGACCAGACCCGGACCTCGCCGCCGTGGTTCTGCACGGCGTGCTTGACGATCGCGAGGCCGAGCCCGGTACCGCCGGTGTTGCGCGAGCGGGCCTGGTCCACGCGGAAGAATCGTTCGAAGACACGGTCGAGGTCGTCCTCCGGGATGCCCTCGCCCTGGTCGGTGACCGCGATCTCGACGACGCCGTCGACGCTGCGCACGCCGATCCCGATGCGGGAGTCTTCGGGCGAATACTGGATGGCGTTCGAGATGAGGTTGTGCACCGCGGTGACAAGGAGCGGCTCATTGCCGATCACGCTGGCGTCTTTCTCGCCGCGCATCGCGATCTCGATCCGGCGGGCCTCCGCGGCGACGCGGTTCTGGTCGATCGCGGCCCTGACGACCTTCTTGGCGGAGAGCTGCTCCGCGTCGCCGAGCGCGTCTGCAGCCTGGAGGCGGCTCAGCTCGATGATGTCCTGCGTGATGCGGGCCAGCCGGGAGGCCTCCTCGCTCAGGCGCAGCGCGAACCGGCGCACCTGCTCCGGGTCGTCGGACGCGTCGTCGAGAGCCTCGGCGAGCAGGGTCACCGCGCCGATCGGCGTCTTCAACTCGTGGCTGATGTTGGCGACGAAGTCGCGTCGCACCGACTCGAGCCGGAACGACTCGGTGCGGTCCTCGGCCAGCAGCAGGATGTAGCGCGAGCCCAGTCGTGCCACCCGCACGCTCAGGTGGATGTTGGCGTCGCCGAACGGTCCACGCGCGATCTCGCACTCTTCAGTCACCGGCTCACCCGTGCGTCGCACGCGGTCGACCAGCTCTACCAGGTGCGGGTGCACGAGGAGCCCGTTCCAGACCAGGCCGATGGCGTGCGCGCCCGGGGAGGCCTTGATCACGTTGTTGGACGGGTCGAGGACGACGCCAGCGGACTCCATCGCGTCGAGCACCTGGTCGACGCCGTCGGGCACCGTGGGGTTCGACACCGCGGCCGCGTGGTCGCCCCGTCGAGCGGCGATGTGGAGGATCCAGACGAACCCTGCGCCGACGGCCAGCCCCAGCCCGAGCGAGAGCAGCACCAACCAGGCTGAGTCCATACCCAAAGCGTAGGTGATGGGGCCAGGCAGGCTGCGACCGATCCGCCACTACGCCGCGTGCTTTCGCGGGTACGTTAGACAGTGTTCAGGTGGACGGCACCATCCGTTAACCTCCCGACGCGAGCATGCTCACGGGGTCAATCGACCCCCGTATTCCGCGTGCGCGCGCACGCCCAGGAAGGACCCATCCCATGCGCGACGTTTTTCAGCAGGAGCTGGCCGAAGTCCAGGATCGGCTGGTCGAGATCGCCGAGTTGGTCGTACGTTCGATCCGCAGCGCCACCGAGGCGTTCAACGAGTCCGATGTGACCCTCGCCGAAGAGGTGATCGCCAACGACCACCGCATCGACGAGCTCACGGTGTTGCTGGACGAGCTGTCGATCCAGATCCTCGCCCGGCAGCAGCCCGTCGCCCGCGACCTCCGCATCGTCGTCAGCGCACTGCGCATCAGCGCGTCGCTCGAGCGGATGGGCGACATGGCCGAGCACATCGCCCAGCTCGCGCGCTACCGTTTCCCCGACAAGGTCGTGCCCAAGAGCCTCCGTTCGACGTTCGCCGAGATGGGGCGTCTCGACGTCCAGATCGCCGAGAAGCTCTCGGAGCTGCTGCGCACACAGGACATCCGGCTCGCCGACGAGATCCGCAACGACGACGACGACATCGACGAGCTGCACGCCAGCGTGTTCGACAAGGTCCTCGGCGAGACCTGGAAGGGTCAGGCCGTCGACACCGTCGACGCGACCCTCGCGAGCCGGTACCACGAGCGCTTCGCCGACCACGCGGTCTCGATCGCCAAGAAGGTCCAGTACCTCGCGACCGGCGACTGGGCCCCCGAAGTCGCGGTCTGACCCGCGCCTCCAACAGTCGCTAACCGCCGAGTACGCAGATTCTCTGCGTACTCGGCGTTTTTTGCCTGAATTCGGGCGTACTCGGCAGGTGCTAGGTGAGGGGGATGCGGGCGGCGACCCGGCGGCGCGAGCCAGGCGCGCCCTCGACGATGGCGAGTTCGGAGAGGGAGACGTGGTCGCCCGGGGCGAGCGCGCACGTACGCTGGTCGGAGGCGTGCGGCCGGTAACCGGCTCGGATGTGCCGCTGGTCGGCGATGACCGCGCCGTCGGCCTCCAGAGCCTCCACGCACGCCTCGTGCAGCGCGAGCAGCGCGGGCGACGGTCGGATCAGAGTGACCGGGACGGTCCGACGGTGCCCGAACGACGCCCGCGCACCCGCGACGATCGGGAGGCGCTGGCCGTGCGGCAGGCGCGCTGCCACAGCCTCCGCGTCGAGGGCCGTCTCGAACGGCGGCACGATCGTGACGTGCAGCGGCCAGTCTCCGGCGCCGAACTCCTCCGGAACGACGACATCGCCGCCGCGTTCCGGCAGGAACGCGACGACGACGAAGGAATGCAAGGCCGTGGCGACTTCGGCCGGCAAGCTACTTCTTGCCCTGGGCGGCGACGGCCGCGGCTCCCGCCGCTGCCGCCTCGGGGTCGAGGTAGACGGCGGGCTCGATCGGGGCGAACGTCTCGTCGAGCTTGTAGACCAGCGGGATGCCGGTCGGGATGTTGAGTTCGGCGATCTCGTCGTCCGAGATGCCGTCGAGGTGCTTCACCAGGGCGCGCAGCGAGTTGCCGTGCGCGGTGACGAGCACGGTCTTGCCCTCGGCGAGGCTCGTCGTGATGTCGGACTCCCAGTACGGCAGCATGCGCGCGATGACGTCCTTGAGGCACTCGGTGCGCGGGAGGTCGCCGCCCAGATCGGCGTAACGCGGGTCGTACGCCTGCGACCACTGGCTGTCGTCGGGGAGCGGCGGCGGCGGCACGTCGAACGACCGGCGCCAGAGCTGGAACTGCTCCGGACCGTACTTCTCGAGGGTCTCCGCCTTGTCGAGGCCCTGCAGGGCGCCGTAGTGACGCTCGTTGAGTCGCCACGACCGCTCGACCGGGATCCAGAGCCGGTCGGAAACGTCGAGAGCGTAGTTCGCAGTCTGGATGGCACGCGTGAGGACCGACGTGTAGAGGATGTCGGGCTCGAGGCCGGACTCGGCCAGCAGCTCGCCGGCGCGGTTGGCCTCGGCGACGCCCTGCTCGCTGAGCCGGACGTCGACCCAGCCGGTGAACAGGTTCTGCTGGTTCCACTCGCTGTTGCCGTGGCGGAGGAGGATCAGAGTGTAGGGAGCGGGCATGCGATTAATCTTGTCATATGCCGCCGTTGTCCTCCCGTGCCGTCGGCACGGTCACTCGCGGCACGACCAACACGAATCGGCTGCGCCGGGTGGACCGCTGGATCGCCTCTCTTCCCGTGCTGCGCCGGACGGGGGACCCGCTGGTCGTCGACCTCGGCTACGGTGCGAGCGGCGTGACGGCTTTCGAGCTCCAACACCGGCTGGCGCGCGTCCGCCCGGACGTCGAGGTGCTCGGGCTCGAGATCGACCCAGCGCGCGTGCGGACGGCGCTCGCCCAGCGCGAGGAGGTGCGCGTCGGCAGCACCGGCTTCGACCCGCGGGCGCGTGTGGACTTCCGCGTCGGCGGCTTCGAGGTGCCGTTGCCCGAGGGCCGGCACGCCGCCGTGATCCGGGCCTTCAACGTGCTGCGGCAGTACCACGAGTCGGAGGTCGCTGCGGCCTGGGAGCGGATGCTCGGTCGGCTGCAGCTGGGCGGCGCGCTCGTCGAAGGGACGTGCGACGAGATCGGCCGGATCGCCAGCTGGATCACCCTCGACGCCACCGGACCGCAGACGCTGTCGGTCTCGCTGCGGCTCCGTGGGCTGGAGGCGCCGAGTGTCGTGGCTGAGCGGCTGCCCAAGGCACTCATCCACCGGAATGTCTCCGGCGAACGCGTGCACGTGTTCCTTCAGGACCTCGACCGGCTCTGGCGCGTCCACTCGCCCCTCGCCGCATTCGGCCCGAAGCAGCGGTGGATCGCGGCTGCGCAGGGGATGCGGGACGCCGGCTGGCCCATCGTCGGCGAGCGCTCCCGTTGGCGGCTCGGCGAACTCACGGTCGCGTGGCACGCGGTGGCGCCGGTGTAGCGAACGCACCGGCGTAGCGAACGCACCGGCGTAGCGATCGGAGGAGAATCCTGGAAGCCGTCCGTCGCCGGCGTCAGTCGCGCGGGGCGCGCGGGGTACGGGTGACGGAGCCGAGCCGCGGCAGGTGCGGCACGTGGGCCTCCGCGCCCGCCTCCGGCGGCACCACGACCTCCTGCGCCGCGGCGACGAGGGTGCCGTCGGCGTCGACCGTCAGCGTGGCCGCCGCGTCGGTCCCCCGCTTGACGACGGCGAGCGCGATCGGCCCGAGTTCGTAGTGCAGCGCGGACGAGGTGACCGTGCCGACGACCCGGCCGTCAAGAGTCACCTCCGCGCCGGCGAGGGGATGCACGCCCTCCGAGCCGTCGAGGTGGAGCATCACGAGACGCCGCGGCGGGTGACCGAGATTATGGACCTTCGCGACCGTCTCCTGGCCGCGGTAGCAGCCCTTGCTCAGGTGCACCGCGGTGCGGAGCCAGTCGAGCTCGTGCGGGATCGTGCGCTCGTCGACCTCGGTGGCGAAGCGCGGCCGCCAGGCGGCGATCCGCAGCGCGTCGGCCGCGAGGGTGCCCGCCGCGACCAGCTCTCCCGACTCGACGCGCGACGCGATCGATGCCAGAGCCTCCCGCGGCACCACCCGCTCGCTCCAGGTCCAGCCGGCGCCGGGATGATCCCCCGTGGCGTACTGGTGGCCTCCCGGCGTCACCGCGTGCCAGGGGTCGTGCCACACCAACGGCACGCCGTGGGGTGCAGCGAGCGGCAGGGGAGGCTCGCCGAGCGTGCCGATCGTCGCGAGAGTCTCGGTGTCGTCGGCGAGCTCGACGCGCAGCATGAAGCGCATCGAGTCGAGCCAGGAGAGGAGGCCGGCGGCCTCCGGGCGGTCGACGAGGAGCCACAGGGCCGTGCCGTCTTCGGCCAGCCGGACGGCGTGCTCGACCCGACCGGTGACGTCGAGCAGAAGCGTCTCGGACGACTCGCCGGGCTGGAGGCCGAGGAGCGACTGGCTGGTCAGGGAGTTTAGCCAGTTCAACCGGTCGGGCCCGGTGACCGAGAGGACCGCACGATCGGACAGGTCGACGATCGCTCCGCTGTGGACGAGCGCGCGCTGCTCGGCCAGCGGGTTGCCGTAATGCGACGGCACCCCGCTCTGCACGGTGTCGACGGCGCCGGGAAGGGCGAGGAAGGGCGAAGCGGACACGTCAGTCGACCTTGGCGAGACGCGCCGACGCGTGGGTGCGGAGGTTCTGACCCAGGGCCGCGATGTCCCAGGCCCAGAGCAGGTGACCCTCCACCAGACCGTAGAGGCGGGTGGCCGCGCTGTACTCCTTGGCGCCGGCGGTGCGCACGACGGCGTCGGTCGCCAGGTCGATGCGGGGACCGTTCACTTGGCCGATGTAGAGCTCGCTGACGCCGTCGGGGTGGATGATCGCCACATCGATGTCGAAACCGCCGCTGGAGGCGCGAAGCGTCTCGACGGCCTGCGGGGTGCCGAACGGCCGCGGGCCCTGGCCGGGCAGCATCGCCGGGCCGGGGTCGCCCTCCACCAGCGCGCGGCTGAGCCGCCAGTAGCCGGTCTCGGCCGCGAGCGGAGTGCCGTTCTCGTCGAGCACCCACGACGTGGCCGAGTAGTTGAGGTACGCCTCGCCGTCGTGGCTGAAGCTGATGCGCTGGCCGAACTCCAGCTGGGCGTGCTCCTCGCCGACCGCGTAGTCGACGACGCCGCTCCCCTCCCAGATGCCGATCAGCCAGGAGAGCGGGACGAGTTCGGCCGGAAGGTCGGTGGGGAGCTCGATCATGCCTAGCGCTGGCCGCGGAAGAGGTTGTAGACAACCACTCCCGAGACACCGAGGATGGCGAGGGTGGCCAGACCCAGCAGGCCGATGAAGAAGAGTTCGAGAGCGACGAGCATACGGCCAGTCTAATCAGTGCCCGAGCGTGATGACGCCGAGGATCGCGCCGATGGCGCCGAGGATCACGAAGGTGCCGGTGAGCGTCGTGGCGAGCCGGTTGACGAAGCCGTCTTTCTGCTGCGTCGCGAGCTGGCTTCCGAACGAGGCGATCACGCACACGCCGAGGGCGAGCGAGAGCCACGACGCGTAATGAACGGGATGCGACAGCAGCGCGATCAGAATCCCGAGCACGAGGGCGAGCGCCCACACCGAGCCGACGCTCCAGGCGACGGCGGCCCGCGGCAGCGGCTGCGGTGTCGGCCCTGCGGCTGCGGCCGGGCCGAGCGGCCCCGGATCCTGCGGCGTCTCGCTCATTCCTCCATTGTGCCCTGCGGTCGTCATGCGCGCTGCCCCTCCTTACCCTCAGCTCCCGGGCTTCGCCGGATCCGCGCCAGTCCGGTGGCGCAAGCGTTTCCGGTAGCATTGCGGCACGAAGAGGGCGAGGAGGAACTGGGTGGCGCAGCTGTTGATCCTCACGTCTGCGCCCGATGCAGAGGTGCTCCCCTCACTCGGTCTCCTCAGCCACCGCACCCGTCAGATCCCCGCCGAACCGGCATCGCTGGTCAACGCTCCGGCGTGCGACCTGATCTTCGTCGACGCCCGTCGCGACTTGGCGAGCGCCAAGTCGCTGTGCAAGATCCTCACGACCACCGGCATCACGGTGCCGTTGCTGCTCGTCCTCACCGAGGGCGGCCTCACCGCGGTGAGCGCCGACTGGGGCGTCAACGACGTGGTCCTCGACAGCGCGGGGCCCGCGGAGGTCGACGCCCGCATTCGGCTGGCGATCGGCCGGCAGGGCCAGGAGCACTCGCAGTCGAAGATCCAGGCGTCCGGCGTCACGATCGACGAGGCCAGCTACTCGGCGAAGGCGCACGGCCGGCAACTCGACCTGACTTTCAAGGAGTTCGAGCTGCTGCGCTTCTTCGCGACCCACCCGTCGCGGGTGTTCACGCGCGAGCAACTGCTGAGCGAGGTGTGGGGGTACGACTACTTCGGCGGCACGCGCACGGTCGACGTGCACGTGCGGCGGCTGCGCGCGAAGCTCGGCGACCTCGAGTCCCTGATCGGGACCGTGCGCAACGTCGGCTACCGCTTCAACGTCTACGAGGACGAGAACGATCGCCTGCCGTCCTCCGTGCATCCCTGATCGCGCGCGTCCCTGATCGGCTACCGCCACCGCGGAGCGTTCTGCACAACCCGCTGACATGGTCGTTTGTCCACAGTTAGCCGTGACTCGTGCCGCTGGCCGCTCGTCCGGTGCCATGATGGGGGGCATGGACGGCGAGCGCACCACACTGGAGAACGGGCTACTCGACAACGGGCTGAGCGGCAGCCTGGGCAGCGACTTCGACGACGACTTCGCCCCCTTCATCTACGAGCCCGACCCGACGCTGCCCGACGATCGCTACCTCGACCGCGAGCTGAGCTGGCTGGCGTTCAACCAGCGTGTGCTCGAGCTGGCAGAGGATCCGCTGCTGCCCGTGCTGGAACGCGCGAACTTCCTGGCCATCTTCGCCAGCAACCTCGACGAGTTCTTCATGGTCCGCGTCGCCGGCCTCAAGCGCCGCATCGCCACCGGTCTCGCGGTGCCGACGAACGTCGGCCGCGCGCCGCAGGACGTGCTGGCCGACATCTCCGAGAAGGCGCACGAGCTCCAGGTGCGCCATGCCAAGGCCTACCGTGAGCTGGCGCTGCCCGCTCTCGAGGCGGCCGGCATCACGGTCTCGTCGTGGGACGAGCTCGACGAGGCCGACAGGGCGCAGATGCGGGAGGTCTTCTCGCAGCAGATCTTCCCCGTGCTGATGCCGCTCGCCGTCGACCCCGCACACCCCTTCCCGTACATCTCCGGTCTCTCGCTGAACCTCTCGATCCGAGTGCGCAACTCACGCACCGGCAAGGAGCAGTTCGCGCGCCTCAAGGTGCCCCAGATGCTGCCTCGGTTCGTGCGCATCGACCAGCGCGAAGGCCTAGGCCAGGTGCGGTTCCTGCGCCTGGAGGACCTCATCGCCAACCACCTGGGCGATCTCTTCCCCGGCATGGACATCCTCGACCACCACGTCTTCCGCGTCACGCGCAACGAAGACGTCGAGATCGACGAGGACGAGACCGAGAACCTCATCCAGGCGCTGGAGCGCGAGCTGCTGCGGCGCCGCTTCGGCCCGCCGATCCGGCTCGAGGTCACCGACGACATGGACGACGTGACCCTCGGTCTGCTGGTGCGCGAGCTCGACGTGACCGAACAGGAGGTCTACCGCCTCCCGGCCCCGCTCGACCTCGGCGGCCTGTTCGACATCGCACGGATCGATCGACCCGACCTCCACTACCCCAACCACGTTCCCACCACCGCGCCGCAGCTCATGCCGAGCGAGCCGAACGCCAAGCCCGACGTCTTCGCTGCGGTCTCACGCCAGGACATCCTGCTGCACCACCCCTACGAATCGTTCGCGACCAGCGTGCAGGCGTTCCTGGAGCAGGCGGCGGCCGATCCGCACGTGCTCGCCATCAAGCAGACCCTGTACCGCACGTCAGGCGACAGCCCGATCGTGGAGGCGCTGATCGACGCGGCCGAAGCCGGCAAGCAGGTTCTGGCCCTGGTCGAGATCAAGGCCCGGTTCGACGAGCAGAACAACATCTCCTGGGCGCGCAAGCTCGAGAAGGCCGGCGTCCACGTCGTGTACGGGTTGGTCGGCCTGAAGACGCACTGCAAGCTCGCGCTGGTCATCCGCGAGGAGAAGGGCGTCCTCAAGCACTACAGTCACATCGGCACGGGCAACTACAACCCGAAGACCTCGCGCATCTACGAAGACCTCGGCCTGCTCACGGCCGACGACCAGGTCGGCAAAGACCTCACCCGGCTCTTCAACGAGCTCTCCGGGTACGCGATCGAGAAGAAGTTCAAGCGCCTCCTGGTCGCTCCGCTGCACCTGCGCAAGGGACTCCTCAAGCGCATCGACACCGAAGCCGCCAATGCGGCCGCCGGCCGCCCGTCCGGCATCCGGATCAAGCTCAACTCGATCGTCGACGAGGCCATCATCGACGCGCTGTACCGTGCGAGCCGGTCGGGCGTGCCCGTCGAGTTGTGGGTGCGCGGCATCTGCGGTCTCGTCCCCGGGCGCGAGGGACTGTCCGAGAACATCCGGGTGCGCTCGGTGCTGGGCCGCTACCTGGAGCACTCGCGCGTCTTCTCGTTCGTGAACGACGGCGACCCGCACGTCTACATCGGCAGCGCGGACATGATGCACCGCAACCTCGACCGCCGCGTGGAGGCGCTGGTGCGGCTGACAGACCCCGAGCACCTCGCCGAGCTCGGCCGTCTGTTCGATCTGGCGTTCGACGCACACACCGCCGCCTGGACCCTCGCCGAGGACGGCGTCTGGACCAGACATGACGTCGACGACACCGGCGCCCCGCTCACCGACCTCCAGACCAAACTGCAGCAGCAGGCCAGCCACCGTCCCCGCACCACCCGTACGGGAACGAGGCGGTGAGCCTCGCCATCTACGCCGCGGGCGCCCTCTGCTGGCGCATCGTGGACGACAAGATCGTCATGCTCGTCGTACACCGCACCAAGTACGGCGATGTCACGATTCCCAAGGGCAAGGTCGACCCGGGCGAGGTCCTCCCGCAGACCGCTGTGCGCGAGATACTGGAAGAGACCGGGCTAGCCGTCGCCCTCGGCGTCCCGCTGGGCGTGTCGGCTTACCCGCTGACCTCCGGCCGCGAGAAGATCGTCCACTTCTGGGCCGCCGAGGTCACCGATCAGGCCATCGAGCAGTCGACGTTCGTGCCGAACTCCGAGATCGCGGCGATCGAGTGGGTCACACTCAAGAAGGCGCGGGGGTACCTCACCTACGAGCGCGACGTCGAGATCCTCGACGCCTTCGAGGCGCTCGTGAAGCAGGGCATCACCTCCACGTTCGCCCTCATCGTGCTCCGGCACGGCAAGGCCGAGCCCCGCGGAGGGTGGGAAGGCCCCGACGCGACGCGTCCGCTCACCGATCGCGGCGTCAAGCAGGCGGCAAGCGACGTGCCCCCCCTGCGCGCCTGGCGGCCGAGACGCATCATCACCAGCGACGCGGTGCGCTGCGTCGCCACGGTCGCTCCCCTTGCCGCCGCCACCGGCGTCAAGCCGCGCCGGGAGCCCGGCATCAGCCAGGACGCGTACGAGGAGGGCAACGGCGATGTCCGCAGAGTCGTCGGAAAGCGAGTTCGCGCCCGCAAGACCGCCGTGCTCTGCAGCCACGGGCCGGTGCTGCCCGACATCCTCCGCGAGATCGCCCTCGCAACTGGCACCATGCCCGGCGGCTACCTCAACGACGCAGCCGACCTCGACACCGGCGGATTCTCGGTCGTACATCTCTCGGCGACCAACCCCGCCTCGGGCATCGTCTCGATCGAGACGTACGCGCCTGCGGTGGATTAACGGCTCACGTCCGGCCGCGCCAGCGCTTACGTCGGTTCACGCCGCTCGTGTACGACGCTGTCATCCCGGGACTTCTCCCCGCGCCCGCCGAGCCGAGATTCAACAGGGCGATGACCGTCCGTGTGGACACCGCGGTGTACGGCGCCGACTTCACCGTGCCTGTCGCACGCATCCCCGCCACGAACTTCCCGGGCGAGCCGACCGTGGTCGTCCCAGTTGCGACCCAGGGCGACTGGTCGCTGGTTCTCACGGCAAGCCGCCAGCAACTCCCCTCGCAGGCAGCCGACGCGCCCGCGCAGACCGCGGCGTGGGTCCCCACGACCGACCTGGTGCAGCTCGGTGAGCTCCCCGACCGCATCGTGATATCGCTCGCCGCCCAGACGCTCACCATCACCGATACTGAGGGAACGGCGCGGTCATCCTTCCCTGTGGGCATCGGCACAGCGCAGGCCCCGACCCCCTCCGGCGTGACCGGATACCTCCAAGCCCGCTACCTCGACCCGGCGCAGGATCAGCTCGTACATCGGATTCAGCTCACCTCGCTGCACGCGACCGCGGCCGACGAACCCTACGGCGGTTCCGACGGAGGCCTCATCGGAGTCCACCACCAATCCGATGCCACCGGCAGGGTCTCGCACGGCTGTCTCCGCCTTGCCAGCGACGCAATCGAGGCCGTCGACCGGCTCGCGCTCGGTACGCCGATCCAGGTCGTGGAGTGACACGACGGCCCTGCCGAACCCATGCGGACGCATCAAGACAACACTCGTCGTTTACCTTCCGTTTACCGCTGCGGGGGACTCTGGACAGACACCGGGAATAGCGTCTCACGCGGGTCGCACCGACCCTGTCCTGTTGTTACTGATCCCCGGAAGGGACAACTGTGAAACTGAAGCGTCTTGGCGTCCCCGTGGCACTCCTCGCCGCCGCCGCCATCTCCCTCACCGCGTGTGCGTCGAACGAGGGCAGCACCCCGGCGACCACCACGGCCAAGCCGTCGAACCTGTCCGGCACGCTGAACGGCATCGGCTCGTCCGCTCAGGGCGCCGCCCAGACCGTGTGGATCGCAGGCTTCCAGCAGGCCAACCCCAAGGCCACCGTCAATTACGACCCCCAGGGCTCCGGCGCCGGCCGCAAGAGCTTCATCTCGGGTGCCGCAGACTTCGCCGGCTCCGACGCGGCCCTCAGCGACGCCGAGCTCGGCGGCACGTTCGCCGGCTGCGCCGCGAACAGCAAGGGCATCGACCTCCCCGTCTACATCTCACCGATCGCCATCGCGTACAACGTCGACGGCGTGAAGGACCTCAAGCTGGACGCCGACACGATCGCCGGCATCTTCTCGGGCAAGATCACCACCTGGGACGACGCGAAGATCAAGGCGCTGAACTCGAGCGCCACGCTCCCGTCTGCCCCGATCACCGTCGTGCACCGCTCCGACGACTCGGGCACCACCCAGAACTTCACCGACTACCTTGCGGCGAACGCCCCGTCTGTCTGGACGGCCCCGGCCTCCCAGACGTTCCCGTTCCAGGTCGGTGACGCCGCCAAGGGCACCTCGGGTGTCGCGGATGCCACGAAGAACGCCAAGAACTCGATCACCTACATCGACGAGTCCGGTTCGGCCGGCCTCTCCATCGCTCAGCTCAAGGTGGGCGACAACTTCGAGAAGATCAGCGCAGACGGTGCCGCCGCGGTGGTCGCCGCCTCGCCCATCGCCTCGGGCCGCGAGACCAACGACCTCGCCATCCAGATCAACCGCAAGGACACCACCAAGGGTGCGTGGCCGCTGGTTCTGGTCTCCTACGTCGTCGCCTGCCAGGAGTACAAGGACGCCGCCAAGGCGGACCTGGTCAAGGGCTACGTCGACTACGTCATCAGCAGCGACGCCCAGAAGGCCGCCGCGGAGCAGGCCGGCTCAGCCCCGCTGTCGAGCGACCTCGCCTCCAAGGTCAGCAAGGCCGTCGCCAGCATCAAGTAACTCCACCGGCCGCTCGGCCTGGACCGCACCACGGTCCAGGCCGAGCCGCGCATCACCCTCACCCTTCGGGGACCCGATGAGAGAAAGCAAGGAATGACCGCCGGAACCGCAGGAGCCATCAGGCCGAAGGCGAAGATCCGCCTCGGCGACCGCGTCTTCTCCACCAGCACCGTCATCGCCGGCTCGCTGATCCTCGCCACGCTCGCCGCCGTGGCGCTCTTCCTCATCATCCAGAGCATCCCTGCCCTGTTCGCAGGCGCGGGCGAGCTGCCCAACAACGCCACGAACTTCTGGTCATGGGTCTGGCCCCTCGTCTTCGGAACCATCTGGGCGGCGCTCATCGCACTCCTCATCGCGACACCGCTGTCGATCGGGATCGCGCTCTTCATCTCCCACTACGCCCCCCGTCGCGTGGCGCAGACCCTCGGCTACATCATCGACCTGCTCGCCGCGGTCCCCTCGGTCGTCTTCGGCCTCTGGGGCATCGCGACCCTCGCCTCGTTCGTCCAGCCCTTCTACGTGTGGCTGGGCGAGTACCTCGGCTGGATCCCGTTCTTCGCGCCGCCTGTCTCCGGCACCGGCCGCACCATCCTGACCGCGGCCATCGTGCTCGCGGTGATGGTCATCCCGATCATGACAGCCATCTGCCGCGAGATCTTCCTACAGACCCCGCGTCTCCACGAGGAGGCCGCGCTCGCGCTCGGCGCGACCAAGTGGGAGATGGTGCGCATGGCGGTCCTCCCCTTCGCCCGCAGCGGCATCATCTCGGCGATCATGCTCGGCCTCGGCCGCGCCCTCGGCGAGACCCTGGCGATCGCGATGGTGTTGTCGCCCGCGCTCATCGTCAAGTTCACCGTCCTCCAGGCGCAGAGCCCTAACACGATCGCCGCGAACATCGCGCTCCAGTTCCCGGAGGCCACCGGCCTCGGCGTCAACGCCCTCGTCGCCTCCGGCTTGGTCCTGTTCGTCGTAACCCTCCTGATCAACATGCTCGCCCGTTACATCGTCAGCCGCCGTGCGGCCTTCTCGGGAGCGAACTGATGGCCGCCACCACGACCACCGCGACCGCGGCACCTCGCCCGCTCGCCAACTCCTACACCGCAGGAAAGCTCCCCCGCTGGACGCCCTGGGTGATGCTCGTGGCCTCCTGGGTCGTTCTCAGCGCCGTCTTCGCGATGCTCGCCGCCAGCGGCGCCACCAAGGGCTTCAACATCGTCGGCGCGATCTTCTTCGGCACCGTGCTGTTCGACGTGGCCATCTACTCGACCTCCCTGCTGGTGGAGGGCAGCCGCAAAGCCAAGGACCGCCTCGTCACCTCGCTCGTGGCGACGGCGTTCATCATCGCTCTGCTGCCGCTGATCTCGCTCGGCTGGACCGTCGTCGACCAGGGTCTCGCCCGCTTCGACGTCGCCTTCTTCTCGCAGTCGATGCGCAACGTCATCGGCGAGGGCGGCGGCGCGCTGCACGCCATCGTCGGCACGCTGGAGATCACCCTGATGGCCGCGGTCATCTCAGTGCCGATCGGTCTCCTCACCTCGATCTACCTGGTCGAATACGGTCGCGGGATGCTCGCCCGCGGCATCACCTTCTTCGTCGACGTCATGACGGGCATTCCCTCGATCGTCGCCGGTCTGTTCGCCTACGCTCTGTTCGCGCTGTTCTTCGGCCCAGCGATCCGCAACGGCTTCATGGGGTCGGTCGCGCTGTCCGTGCTGATGATCCCGGTGGTCGTCCGCTCGAGCGAGGAGATCCTGCGGATCGTCCCCAACGAGCTGCGGGAGGCCTCCCTCGCCCTGGGCGTGCCGAAGTGGCTGACCGTGCTCAAGATCGTCCTCCCGACGTCGCTCGCCGGCCTCATCACTGGTGTCATGCTCGCGATCGCCCGTGTGATCGGCGAGACCGCGCCCCTGCTGATCGTCGCCGGCTTCACGACGAGCATGAACTACGACCTCTTCAACGACCGCATGATGACCCTCCCGGTGTTCGTGTACACGTCGTACACGCAGGCGGCGGGACTGCACGCGCAGGCCTCGATCGACCGGGCCTGGACCGGGGCGCTCACCCTGATCATCATCGTCATGCTCCTGAACCTGGTCGGCCGCATCATCGCCAAGGCGTTCGCGCCCAAGTACAGCCGCTGATCGCGGCCCACACCGACTCACCCGAAGAACGCAGACAAGGAAAAACGTGTCCAAGCGCATCGAAGTCAATGATCTGAACGTCTACTACGGCAAGTTCCTCGCCGTGGAGGGCGTGTCGCTCACCATCGAGCCCCGCACCGTGACCGCGTTCATCGGCCCGTCGGGCTGCGGCAAGTCCACCTTCCTCCGTACGCTCAACCGCATGCATGAGGTGATCCCCGGCGCTTACGTCGAGGGCGAGGTGCTGATCGACGGCAACAACCTGTACGGCGTCGGCGTCGACCCGGTGCTCGTGCGCCGCCAGGTCGGCATGGTCTTCCAGCGGCCCAACCCGTTCCCCACCATGAGCATTCGCGACAACGTGCTGGCCGGGGTCAAGCTCAACAACCGGCGCATGTCGAAGAGCGAGAGCGACGACCTAGTAGAGAAGTCGCTGCTGGGCGCCAACCTCTGGAACGAGGTGAAGGACCGCCTGAACCTCCCGGGCTCGGGGCTGTCGGGAGGGCAGCAGCAGCGTCTGTGCATCGCCCGCGCGATCGCGGTCTCCCCCGATGTGCTCCTGATGGACGAGCCCTGCTCGGCCCTCGACCCGATCTCCACGCTGGCGATCGAAGACCTCATCGAAGAGCTCAAGAACGACTACACAATCGTAATCGTCACCCACAACATGCAGCAGGCCTCCCGCGTCTCCGACCGCACCGCGTTCTTCAACATCGCGGGCACGGGCAAGCCGGGCAAGCTCATCGAGTACAACGACACCAACATGATCTTCTCGAACCCGACCGTTCAGGCCACCGAGGACTACGTCTCCGGCCGTTTCGGCTGACTCTCCGCCCCGCATGGCCAGAGGCCCACGGGATGTCCCGTGGGCACTCCGGACACGAAAGAGCCGGACCGCAGAACGCCTCTCGGCGCGAGGCCGCTCGAAGCGGCAAGTATTGGAGCCCGGGGTTACTGCGGTCCGGCTTCGTCCATAGTACAGGAGGTGCGGGGGTGCCTTCACGGCGTGGCGTTCGCCGCCCGTGAACGCGCATTCGGAAATGCGCGCTGATGGGTCTCAGTCGAGCGAGTCGGAACGCCAGAGCCGGGCGCACGCCGTCAGCTCCTCCGCGGTGCGGGTGAAACGCAGCGCGCGCGTGGTGAGCTCGCTCGCGCGCTCCGGGTCGAGCGGGTCGCGATCATCGGCGATCGAGAGGCACCCGGCTGCCGTCACGCGGCAGAACGCGGCGGCGCGGTCGAGCGCGACCGCGAAATCGCCCTCGAACACCCCGCGGAGGATGCGGTCGGCGAGCTCGGTGACCTCCCCCGGCCCCGCCGGCGTGGGCGCACCGGCGACCACCGGGTCGATCGACGCGATCACCTCGCTGCCGCGCTGGTAGAGCAGGGCGGTGCCGTCTGCGTCCTGGCGGATCAGCAGCCGCAGCAGGTAGATGCGCCAGAGCGCGCCGGGCAGGGTCTTGGCATTCGACCGCGACCACAGCTCGGCGATCGCGTCGATCCCGTGCTCGTCGGTGTACGCGACCAGCCGATCCACGATGTCCGGCTCGGGATCGTCGTGAACCCGGGCGAGAAGCGCCTGCGCGGTCTCGTGGGCGACCTTGCTGATCTGCGCCGGGTCGTCCCCGCCGAGGAACGCCTCGAACATCCCCCCGGGGAACAGGGTCGGCTTGTGATAGCGATCAGACATCCCCCCATTCTGCCCCGGCACGGGGAGGAGCGGAATCCACGCTAGATTAGAGGGCGAGGGCCTCTAGCTCAGTCGGTAGAGCATCGGACTTTTAATCCGCGGGTCGTGGGTTCGAGCCCCACGGGGCCCACTGTAAAAACCCTGGTCAGGGTACATTTATGTTTGCTCGCGCTCCGATCGAGGGGCGCGCGTGAGGCAAACAGGGGGCAGCCTGGATTGCATGTTCCATCCGAACGCGGCGTGCACCGCTGGCATTCGCCTCGTCGATGGCGTATTGAGCAATCCGTCAGGATTCCGAGTTCATGGCCCGATTTGTAGGCGATGGCAAGGCGTCCTCGTCAAAGTGACCTCGCCAGTGATCCGCGGGGTCCAGTTGGAGAGTGGCCGGGCACTCTCTTCGCCATTGGGGTCGCATCCTCTGGCTTCAGTGCACTCCCGCTCATCGGCACCTCCGCGGAGGCAGCACGATGCATTACTGCCCACCACGTTCGCAAATCAGAGAACAGGACGCATTTTATCTTCTCGTTACGCCATCGTTGGTACGGTCGTGAAATGTTCGTTTTCGACCGCGACCTGGCCCCGTATCTGGATCGCGCCATCGCAGCCGAGTTGAGCGGCGAGCTAACGGACGCCGGACTCAACGTAATCGACCTGGCAAAACCAAGCGGCCTGCAGAAGGACAAGCTGTACCGAATCCTCAGCGCACGCCGCTCCTGCACTGTCGTCGAGTTGATGAAGATTTGCGCGGCCATTCCGGTTGACCCCTACGAGCTTCTGCGCTCGGCAACAACGCGTGCAGAGCGCATCCGGCGGACGACCATCGAACGAGCAGAAGAAGCAGAAGGACAAATGAGCGAAGTGTTTTGACCGCTACAACAACACCAGAATCTACTCGCGGCGAGCGCGCGGGCCACGTCCTCTCGGAGATACTTGGCCCGGCTCCTTTGCTCACGCTCGCGTTCGTGGAGGCTGGTCTCCGGGTCGGATCGACCGCCGGCTGGTGGGCGCTACTTCCGATCCTCGGGATAGCCGTGCTTCCCTATGCTGCGATGATCTGGTTAGCGCGCCGCGGGCGGGTCTCGGATCGCTTCGTCGGCCAACGGTCTCAACGACTCCCGATTCTGCTCGGCGTGCTCGTCGCCGTCGTGGCGGTAATTGTGATCCTGCTGGCTGTTGGAGCACCGTGGGAGGTGTCCTCGCTCGCGGTCGCGTCAGCGGTCGGCCTGATCGTGGTCATGGTCGTGAACGTCGCCTGGAAGCTATCGGTCCACATGGCCATTGCGGCGTTCGTGTGGGCCTACCAACTGACAGTCCTTCCACTGTGGCTCGTTATCGTACTTCTTCTCGCCGTGGCCGCCTTGGGGTGGGCGCGGATCGCGGCCCGCGCACACACGCTCGCCCAGGTGCTCGCCGGGTCAGTGTCCGGACTAGCGGTGTTCGGGACGTACCTGCTGCTTGCGTGACAGTGGGTCTACCCGCGAGATGCGAATGCGCAGATCGCCAAGAGCGCGGCGGAGAGGTACGTCGCCGTCGACTCGACTGTGTCACCACTGTCGACTTGGTCACCAGGAACGTGAGTTCCATGATGAGGGCCGACGCTGCGAGCCCGAGAGCGAGTGCGAATCCCACCGCAGCGATCACTCGACTGACGAGTCGAGCCTCGAGGCGTCATACGCGCGGTAGCGCCAAGCACACGACGCTGCCGCAGTACGGCACTGCTAAGGACCGCGAGCGGGAGGCCGCGCAGCGGCACGCCGCCGACGCGATATTGGAGTTGCAGGCTGGATGAGGCACACACGTCGACGCCCTCGAACGACTGCAAGCCGTTTTAGTCGTGGGTTCGAGTTCCCGCTCCAGGCGCACGCGAAGCGTCCGCGGCGAGATGGGCAGCAGTCCCTTTCGACATCCGATCGTGGATATGCTACGGCGTGCTACGCTTGCTGGATGGATACTGTGACGCACCGGGAGATGCGCAACCGTAGCGGCGACATCCTCCGCCGAGTAGAAGCGGGAGAGTCGGTGCAGGTTACCAACAATGGCCATCCGGCGGCGCTCATCATCCCGGTGGGTGGCGACCTGCTCGACGGGCTCATCGCTCGAGGCGAGGCGCGACCCGCTCGCAACGGAGCGGACACGTTGGCAACCATCAAACGCGTTGTGTCGCCGGTGAGTTCGCGCGAGTTGATCGAGGAAAGCAGGGGCCGCTGGTGACGGTCGCGTACGTCGACACGTCAGCCGCGATGAAACTCGTCGTCGAGGAATCCGAATCCGCGGCGCTGGCTACCGCACTCAGCGATCCGTCCCGAAGGCTTGCGGCGTCCTGGCTGCTGCACACGGAGTTGCACTGCGCGGCAGGCCGGAACCCGGCGATCATCTCCACCGTGGCGATCACGACGGTTATCGACGCCGTCGCCCTCGTCGATGTCACACGCGGCGACCTGCTCGCGGCGGGCACGCACGCTCCGCTGCGTTCGAATGATGCCATCCATCTGGCGACCGCACTGAGGATTGGCGCCGAAGAGATGGTCACCTATGACACCGAACTCGCTCGCGCCGCCGCTTCTGCCGGCATCAGAGTCTTCGCTCCGGCCTGAAACCGGGGTGGTCGGGCCCCACTGTCGAGCGAGATCGAGAAACCGAACGCAACACAGGGACCTGCCGCCACGGTCGTGTCGAGCGGGGGGTTCGACGGCCGTGACGGCAGGCGGTTCGTGGCGGGCGGCTCAGGCCACCGGACCCTTGGCGAGCGTGACGCTCGCGGTGTGGGAGGCACCGGACGCGTCGGTCCAGGTGACGCTGACGCTCTGGCCCGGGGCGTAGCCGCCGAGCGCGGTCGTCAGGGCCGAGGCCGAGTCGATCGCTGTGCCGTTCACCGCGGTGATCGTGTCGCCGGCGGTCAGTCCGGCTGCCGCGGCAGGGCTGCCGTCGATGACGCCGGCGATGGTCGCACCGGGGGTCACCGCACCCGTGGCGTCGCCGTTCGAGGAGCCGAAGTCGAAGCCGTTGCCGCCGTAGCCCGACCCGTAACCGGAACTGGAGCCCGTGCTCGCGTCGCTCGCGGAGTCGACCTCCACCCCCAGGAAGGCCGGGTAGCCGATCGTCACGGTCGAGGAGGACTGGCCCGACTCGATCTGGCCGGCGATGGTCAGGGCGGTCTCGATCGGGATGGCGTAGCCCGCCGTCGCCGTTCCGCCCTGCTCGGCCGCGGTGTCGATGCCGATCACTTGGTCGGCGGAGTTGAAGAGCGGTCCGCCGGAGTCGCCGGCCTGGATGTCGGCGTCCGTCTCGATGAGGCCGTTCAGCGTCTCTGAGGCAGCCGTCTGCTCGGCCTGGGTCGTGATGGTCTGGTCGAGCGCGGTGATCGTCCCGGGCGATGCGGAGGGCGTCCCTCCGGTGCCACCGGCGTTGCCGACGCCCGTGACCGTCTCGCCGACGGTCGCGTCCGACGCGGTGTCGAGGTTGGCGGTGCTGAGGCCGGAGGCGCCGCTCAACTGCAGCACGGCGATGTCGTCCGTGGCGTCGGTTCCCACGACACTGGCGGTGTACTGGGCGCCGGTCGCGACGACCGTGACGCTGATGCTGGTCGCTCCCTCGACCACGTGGTTGTTGGTGAGGATCTCGCCGCTCGAGGTCAGGACGAGCCCCGTGCCCGCGCTCTCGGCCTGGTCGTACGTCAACTGGGAGGTGATGTCGACGACGCCGACCTCCTGCGCGGCAGTCGCGCTGGCCAGGGTGGACGTTCCGGAGGAGCCGGAGGAGCCGGAGCCTCCTGAGCCGTACCCGTACCCGTAGCCGTTCCGCCCCAGGACGGCGTGGATGCTCGCCGAGGAGGAGGCGGATGTCGATGCCGCAGTGGCGGAGGCAGAGCCGCTCGCCGCGAGCCCGAACGCCGCGCCGATCGCGGCTGTCGCGGCGACCGCCGTCGACACCACGATCGCGCGTCGACGCCGCCCGCGCCGTGCGTGCGACGGCACGTCGACAGGCGGCACAGCGCCCTGGCGGTTGGTCGTACCCGTGGGAGCCTCGTCAACGGTGTCCATGGCTCGTGTCCTCTCGGCTTCTCGCTTGATGGCCACAGCACACCGCAGCCGAGTGAGAGCCCCTCATGGACGACCTATGGCCTTGCCGGGAGAAACCCAGGGTTTGCTGGGACTTATCTATGTCACAGCCTGGTCCGGCAGCGGGTCGTGCGCCGGCCGGGTGGTGCCCCGACGATCGAGCCGGGCCTTCGCCCAGGTGCGGATCGGCGTCTCGATGAACCGCCACGATGCCACCGCCAGCGCAGCCGTGATGACGAACGCCACGACGACACGCACCGACTGGGGACCGGGCAGAGCGGGAACCTGCGCGAGCACGACGTAGTGCCACAGGTAGAAGCCGTACGACAGGTTGCGGCCGGGCCAGCTCAGCCAGCGCAGTGACAGCGCACGTGTCAGCGGGGAGCGCGGGCTCGTAGCGAGACCGCAGATGACGATTGCCGCCAACAGGCCCGTGACGACGAACCCGAAACGATGGTGGAACGCCAGCGCCCCCGCGTCCAGCGTGCGGTACGGGAAGAACAGGGCGATCCAGACGAGTCCGGCCAGCGCCGGCCACATCGCGAACCGGCAGAGCCGTGCGAGCACGCTCGCGACCGCGGGCCAGCCCACCAGCACGAGCGCGAGCACGCATCCGAAGAGCAGCTGGTCCGCGCGGGTGTCCAGGCCGTCCGTGATCCGGTTCGCCCCGGCGCCCGCGTGCCAGTAGTGCACGCGCAGCACCGTCGGGACCATCGCCAGGAGCGCGGTCGCGACGGCCGCGATCCGGATGCCGGCGTACCGCAGGAGCAGCACGAACAGCAGCGGCCAGACCAGGTAGAACTGTTCCTCGATCCCCAAGGTCCAGGTGTGCCCGATCGGGCTGGCGGTCAGGACACCGACCGGGGTGGAGGCGCGCACGATGTTCTCGACGTACAGCGCACCCCAGAGCGCGTCCCACGCGCCGTTGCGGTAGAGGAGGTCGTGCCGGAAGATCGCGATGACCGCGACCGCGGCGCAGACCGTCAACAACGCCGGCCAGAGCCGGGCCAGCCTCAGGGCGTAGAACCTCCCGAAACGGATGCGAGCCGTCGCCTGCCATTCCCGCAGGAGCAGCAGCGTGATGACGAAGCCGCTGAGCACGAAGAAGACGTCGATGCCCACCTCACCGCCGAACATCCGGTCGCGGTAGGCATGGAACGCGAACACGGCGATCACGGCGAGCACCCGCAGCCCGTCGAGCGCGAACAGGCGCGACGACAGAAGGTTCGTGGGAGGCATGAGAGCGCGATCATATACGGGACGCTCAGGCTCCGCCGTCACCCCTCACGCGACCCCTGTGACGCGTCCCCCCTCCAGCACGTACCCCACCGCCACGGCGCCGGCGATGCACAGCATGAGCGGGGCGAGCATATCCGGTCCCTGGTTCGTGAACTCCATCACCAGCAGCAGGGCCGTGAGCGGCGCCCGCATGGTCACGGCCAGGAACGCCGCCGACCCGAGGAGCGCGAACGCGGCGAGCGGCTCGCCGGGCCAGAGCAGCTGCCACGCGCCGCCCAGCGTCAGGCCCAGGCCGGCGCCGATCGCGAGCGACGGGGTGAGCGTCCCACCGGCGGCGCCCGCTCCGATGGTCCCGACGGTCGCCGCTGTCTTCACCAGCGTGATCACGAGGATGACCACGACGGGCAGCGACGCCGACAGCGCGAGCTGGCCGAGCGACCGCCCGTTCCCCAGGATCGCCGGCAGCCACAGGGAGGCGATCCCCACGGCGATGAAGACCAGCGGCATCACGATCAGGATGCCCCACGATGCCGGCCGGTGGTTCTGAGCCAGGCGGGTCAGCCGCACGAAGCCGACGGCGGCGAAGCCGACTGTCGGTCCGGCCACGATCGCCCAGACGACGATCTGCGGATGGATCGGCACCTGCTCGACGACGTAGAGCGGATTGGCCGGCACCACCAGCCGGGCCACCAGCGCCGCGATCGCCGAAGTGGCGAATGCCGGGACGACGGTGGCGAAGCTGATCTCGGCGAGCAGGATCTCGATCGCGAAGACCGCGCCGCCGAAGGGCACGTTGTAGACGGCGGCAAGACCGGCGCCCGCACCGCACGCGACCAGGATGCGACGCTCGCGGGCGCTCACGCCGGCGCGCTCGGCCAGCCACGACGCCCACCACGCCGCGATCTCGCGTGGCGCGACCTCGCGACCGATGGAGGCACCGAGGCCGACGATGACCACCTGGAGGCTGGCATTCAGCAGTGTCACGACACCGGGCATCCGCCTGCCCCCGACCGCGGCCTCCACCGACACCACCGCGCGGTCGGCGCGCCGTCGCCCCCAGGCGCGTAGGAAATACCAGCCGACTGCGCCGACGATGCCGGCCACCCCGAGGGCGACGACGCGGCTCACCGGCGGGGCGTCGAGCAGTCCCTCGAGGAACGTGCCCTCCGAGTAGCCGAAGGCCACATGCTGGATGGTGTGGAGGCCCAGGTAGACGAGCCCGCCGCCGACTCCCGCACCGACACCGACGAGCGCCGTCACCACGACCAGCCGGACCAGCCAGCCCGGAGCGGTGGGTCCTGGCACGTGGCGGGCGATGGGCACGGGGTCAGGCTATCGTCCGCCCAGGAAACGCGTCACACGCGCGGCCAGCGCGTCACAGCGCGGCCAGCGCGCCGACCGTGAGCAGAGTGACGGTCGTGGTCGTGCAGGCCGTGAAGGAGGCGTCCTTCACGAACAGCGACTCGGTCGACCCCGGCGGGTAGACACGGAATCCGTCGGCCTTCTTCGGCTTGCAATCCGCCTCCGGGTAGTTCAACGCCTGGGTGATCTTCAGCGGCGCCTGCGCGGTGCCACCCGGTTGGAGGACGACCGTCGCGTGCGGGGCGCTCCGGTCGAAGTCAGCCGGGTTTCCGAGCTGCGTGCCGTTGCCGTCACCGACGAACGACACGCCAGGCCAACCCTGAAGGGAGCACTGGCCCAATCCGTTGTTGGTGAGAACGAGGGTGACCTCCACATGGCCGGCGGCACCGCCTCCGCCCGGACCTATGCTGCCGGTCAGGTCGGAGGTCGCGCACTGTCCTTCGATGGGCTGCGAAGTGCTCGTGCCGGTCGGTCGCGGCGAGGCGGAGCCCGTGTCCGTCGGCGAATTCGACGACGAGGGAGACGCGGACGGAGTCTTCCCTGATGCGCAGCCGGCGACGCCCACGGCGAGCGCTGCGGCCAGCGCGAGCGTGACGATGGTGCGAGCGAGCGCAGGGCTGGAGGACGCGGACATGCCCTATTGTCAGCACGCCGCACCCAGGGCTTGCGCGACGACGCGCCGCCCGCCCGGCAGATGCCCTGGCAGGATGGACCTATGAAAGCGCTCGGACACTGGCTCGCCCGTTACTGGACAGTCGTCGTCCCGGTCGCCGGCATCATCGTGCTCGTCGCGTTCTGGACGGTCGAACTTCAGCCGTTCGCGGTCGGGCTGATCGCCGTCGTGCTCGCGGGCACGGTATTGGCGGCGGTGCAGCACGCGGAGGTCGTGGCCCACCGGGTCGGCGAGCCCTTCGGATCGCTCGTGCTCGCCGTGGCCGTCACGGTCATCGAGGTCGCCCTGATCGTCACGCTCATGACGACGGGCAAAGACAGCGCGACGCTCGCGCGCGACACGGTCTTCTCCGCTGTGATGATCACGATGAACGGCATCGTGGGCCTCAGCCTCCTGCTGAGCGCCTCCCGCCGCGAGACGACGACGTTCAACGCCCAGGGCAGCGGGGCGGCCCTCGGCACCGTGACGGCGATGGCGACACTCACCATGGTGCTCCCGACGTTCACCCAGGCGACGCCCGGCCCCGAGTTCTCGTCCAGCCAGCTCACGTTCGCGGCCATCGCGTCGGTGGCGCTCTACGCGATGTTCGTGTTCACGCAGACCTTCGCCCACCGGGACTTCTTCCTGCCGGTGTCGCCCAAGGGCGCCCGGCTCACCGAAGACGTCCACGCCGATGCCCCGTCGACCCGCACCGCGCTCATCAGCGTCGGCCTGCTCCTCGTCGCGCTGGTCGCGGTCGTCGGGCTCGCCAAACTGGAGTCGACGCCGATCGAGAGCGCGGTGACCGGGATCGGCCTCCCCCAGTCGTTCGTCGGCGTGATCATCGCGCTCCTGGTGCTGCTGCCGGAGGGCATCGCCGCAGCGAAGGCGGCGCGGCGCAACCGGATGCAGACGAGCCTGAACCTCGCCCTGGGGTCGGCGATCGCGAGCATCGGTCTGACGATCCCCGCGATCGCGATCGCGTCGATCTGGCTGCCCGGCCCCCTGCACCTGGGCCTCGGCTCCAGCCAGATCGTGCTGCTGATGCTGACCGTCGTGATCAGCATCCTGACGATCATGCCGGGGCAGGCGGCGCGCATCAAGGGCGGCATCCACCTCATCATCTTCGCGGCGTTCATCTTCCTGTCGATCGCGCCCTGACCATGCCGTCGCCCTCCTGACGGCTTAGGGTGAGGCCATGAGCGAGCGCGACCCGCGAGTGGACGCGTACCTGGCCGGGCTGCCCGCCTGGCAGCAGGAGGTCTTCGGCGTGCTGCGCGAGATCCTCCACGCGGCGGACCCGGAGATCGAGGAGACGATCAAGCGCTCCGCGCAGCCGTACTTCGTGCTCGACGGCAACGTGGCCGCCTTCCTGGCGGCGAAGGACCATGTGAACCTGTTCGTCTACGACGGCGGGATCGTACCCGACCCGAGCGGGCTCATCACCGCGGGCCACGACAACGCGACGGCGCGGACGATCGGCTTCCGGGAGGGCGACCCGATCGACCGCGAAGCGCTCCTGGTCTTCCTTCGTCGGCTCATCGCGGACAACCGCGCGGGCGGCTGGAGGAAGCTCACCGGGCGACGCTGACGGCGGCATCCAGAGCTGCTCGGCTGCGAGGCGCGCGGGGGGCCGGCACCGCAGCGCATCCAGGCCGTCGGCGTCCAGTCGGGTAGGTCGCGCGGCGCGTTACCCCCAGCTCGCGAGGTAGGAGTCGCCCGCGAAGCCCCGCGGACGGATGCCCCACTGCGCCGTCCAGGTCTCGTCGGGCTCCAGCCAGCGCAGGCCCCGCCCGGTGTTGAGCGCGTTCGCCGGGGCCGTCATCGGCTCCACGGCGAGCGCGACCTCACCGACCTCCTTGGTGGCGAAGGCCCGATGGGTGAACAGCTGGACGTACGCGAACGACGCGTCGCCCCACAAGGTGACGGTTCGGCCGTCCGCCGAGGCCAGCGTGTGCTCGACGGGGGCGGCGAGGTCGCCGAAGCCGTCGTTCACGTCGAGCTCGGCGACGGTCCGTCCGCCCGAGAGGTCGTAGGGGGTGCCGGCGACCGGCGTCTCGCCGACGACGTTCAGCCGGTCGTCGGTCTCGAACCGCGTGCCCGCGTGCACGGTCAGCGTCAGCTGCGAGGGCGGCACGTCGCCGATGCGCAGGTAGGGGTGCGCTCCGATCGCGACAGGCGCGGTGCGGGCACTGCGATTGGTGACGGTGTGGGTCACGGTCAGCCCTTCGGTATCGAGCTCGTGCGTGACCGTGGTGTCGAGCACGAACGGATAGCCGGACTCGGGGTGGATCGTCGCGGCCTGCGTGACCGCGGAATCGGAGCGCTCGACCAGCGCGTACGGACGGAAGCGAAGCAGGCCGTGCGAAGCGTTGCCGAGCGCCGGCTCCGTGATCGCCAACCGCTGGGGTACGCCATCCAGCTCCCATACCCCGTCCTTCACGCGGTTCGGCCACGGCATCAGCACGATGCCGTCGGCAGCGGGAGGCGTGGTGTCCTCCGGGAACGGCTCGACGAGATCCGCGCCCCCGTAGCGGAGGATGCGGATGCCGGCCGCGACCTGGGTGATCGTGGCGGTCAGATCGCCGAACTCGAGCTCGTACTGTTCTCCTGTCGGTGCGCGCATGGAGACAGCGTAAGCCTCAGGCGATGGTCACGGGCAGGCCTGCGGCGCGCAGCGCCCGCACCTCGTCCGCGTCGGCAGACTCCCCCGTCAGCAGCCCGGCCACCTCGTCGATCGCGGCGATGCGGCCGACGTGCGTGCGGCCGAGCTTGGAGCCGTCGGCGACCACGAGCGCCCGTGCCGACGTCGCGACCATCACGCGTTTCAGGTCCGCCTCCGGCAGGTTCACGTTGGTGACGCCGCCGGTGGGATGCACGCCCGTGCAGCCGATGAACGCCACGTCGGCGTGCAGCCGCTCCAGCAGCGCAGACGCAAGCGGCTCGACCAGGGAGTGCTGCAGCGGCCGCAGCGTCCCTCCCGTGACCACCACCTGGAACCGCGGGATCGCGCGCTCCAGCTCGAGCGCGATCGTGAGACCGTTGGTGATGACCGTCACGTCCTCCAGGTCGTCGCGGTCGGCGAGCGCGCGGGCGATGGCCGCGGTGGTGGTGCCGACGTCGAGCAGCACGCTGCTGCCCGATCGCACCAGCGCGGCCGCCGCTGCGCCGATGCGGCGCTTCTCGTCCGCGGAGGACTCAAGAGCCTCCTCGAAGCTCGCCTCCCGCGTCGCTGCGGTGCGGAGGACCGCCCCGCCATGGACGCGCCGGATGCTCTGCTGCGCGTCGAGGGCGTCGAGGTCGGTGCGCACCGTCACGTCGGAGACGTGGAACTCGTCGCTCAGCTCGGCGACACGCACGAATCCGGCCCGCCCGATCAGTTCGAGCATCCTCTCGCGGCGAAGCGCGGCAGGCAGCGGTTCGTTCATACCGGCAATGCTCCTGCGCTTGCGTTTGCTTGTCAATCCACAAGGAGTTGAGTACATTTGCTTTCGCAAACGAAAGGTAAGCATGGCCGCCATCACGAAGCGCCCGCACCGCCTCTCCGACGGTCGCGACCTGATCTACTACGACGACGCGGACTCCGCGCTCGGCTCCGAACGCGTCCCCGACCTCCGGGAGCCCACGCAGCGACCGGCGACCGCGACCATGCGACAGGACCCTCTGACCGGCGAATGGATCTCCATCGCCGCCGCGCGGCAGAACCGCGTCATGCTCCCCCCTGCCGAGCTCGACCCGCTCGCGCCGGCGACCCCGGGCAACCCCTCCGAGATCCCGAGCCTCTACGACGTCGCGGTCTTCGAGAACAAGTCGCCGTCGTTCGGCCCGCTGCTCGGCGACGCGAACCAGCCGGAGGGCCTCGACGACCTCGCGACCATCGGCCTCGGCCGCACCCGCACCTCCGTCGGCCGCTGCGAGGTGGTGTGCTTCAGCCCCGCCACCAGCGGCTCGTTCGGCAGCCTCACGCCGACCAGGGCGCGCACGGTCATCGAGGCCTGGGCCGACCGCACCGCGGTGCTCTCCGCCCTCCCGAATGTGCGCCAGGTGTTCCCGTTCGAGAACCGCGGGGAGGCCATCGGTGTCACCCTGCACCACCCGCACGGTCAGATCTACGCCTACCCGTACATCACCCCGCGCACGAGCGCGCTGATCCGGTCGCTCGAGACCTACGGCCCGACGCTGTTCGCCGACATCCTGGACCGCGAGCGCGCCTCCGAGCGGGTCGTCCTCGCGGGCGAGCACTGGACGGCGTTCGTGCCGTTCGCCGCGCGCTGGCCGATCGAGATCCACGTGCTGCCGCACCGCCACATCCCCGACCTGGCCGCGACCTCCGACGCCGAGCGCGACGAGCTCGCCACCCTGTACCTGCGCGTGCTGCGCGGTGTCGACGCGCTCTACGACTCCCCCACGCCGTACATCGCGGCCTGGCACCAGGCGCCGGTCGACTCCCACCGCGACGAGATCCGCCTCATGCTGCAGCTCACCTCCCCCCGCCGCGGCGCGGATAAGCTGAAGTTCCTGGCCGGCTCGGAGTCGGCCATGGGCGCCTGGATCGGCGACATCCCGCCCGAGCAGGCGGCCGCCGCGCTCCGGGAGGCCGTCGCCCGGGCCGACCGCGAGAATCCGGTGGGCGAGCTGCCCGTCGGCATCGCCGGGCTGGTCACGGCCGCCGGCACGACGCCCTCCGCCGCTGATGGCACCGCCTCCGACATCTCCAGAGGAAAGATCTCCGCATGACCGACCTGCGTACCGGCGTCCGCGACGACTTCGTCTCGATCTGCGGCCGCGAGCCCGACGGCGTCTGGTCGAGCCCCGGCCGCGTCAACCTCATCGGGGAGCACACCGACTACAACCTCGGCTTCGTGCTGCCCTTCGCGATCAACCGGCGCACGGTCGCCGCGCTCGGCCTCCGCGACGACCGCACCGTGCGGGTCGGCAGCACCTTCGCCGACGAGCTCGTCGAGATCGACCTCGACCGGCTCTCCCCCCAGGCCCTGGACGGCTGGTCGGCCTATCCGTTGGGGGTCGCCTGGGCGCTCGGCGAGTTCGGCGCCGATCTGGGGGCCGTGACCGGCTTCGACCTGCTGCTCGACTCCAACGTCCCCGTCGGCGCCGGACTCTCGTCGTCGGCCGCGATCGAGGGCGCGACTGCGCTCGCCCTCAATGACGTGTGGAGGCTCGGGCTCGACCGCCGCACCCTCGCGAGCGTCGGCCAGCGCAGCGAGAACATCGTCGTCGGCGCCCCGACCGGGATCATGGACCAGACGGCCTCCCTACTCGGCGAGCAGGACGCCGCCGTGTTCGTCGACTGCCGTTCCCTCGACGCGCAGATCGTGCCCCTCGGGCTTGAGGAGGCCGGACTGGCGATCCTCATCGTCGACACCGGCGTCACGCACGCCCACGCCACCGGCGGCTACGCCGAGCGGCGCGCGTCGTGCGAGGCCGGCGCGCGGGCACTCGGCGTCGAGTCGCTGCGCGACCTCGACGTGCACGACCTGCCCCGCGCCAGGGAGGTCCTCGACGACGTGACCTTCCGCCGGGTGCGGCACGTGGTCACCGAGGACCAGCGCGTGCTCGACACCGTGCGCACCCTGCACGAGAGCGGACCCGCCGCCATCGGCGAGCTGCTCGACGCCTCCCACGCCTCCATGCGCGACGACTTCGAGATCTCGGTGCCGGAGCTCGACCTCGCCGTCGAGACGGCTCAGGCGAACGGCGCCGTCGGCGCCAGGATGACCGGCGGCGGGTTCGGCGGCTCGGCGATCGCGCTCGTGCCGGTGGACGCGCTCAGCCGCGTGCAGGTCGCCCTCGACGGGGCGTTCGCCGAGCACGGGTTCGGCCAACCGGAGCTGTTCACGGTGACCGCATCCGAAGGCGCGCGCCACGAGAGCTGAGCGGCGTTCAGCCGCGCGTCACGTATGTTCGCCAGAATGAGACGATGAACGACCCGGAGATCACCTGGCTGAGTCCTGACACGGTTCAGATCCGTCAGCCCAAGTCGTCGCACTGGGAAGCGCCGTTCCTGTTCCTGCTGTTCGGGCGGGCGCGGGTGCTCCTGATCGACACCGGCGCCACCGGCGACGAGCGGGTGTTCCCGCTGCGCGACACCGTCGAAACCCTCACCGACACGTGGCTGCGGCGCAACCCCGTCGTCTTCACGCGCCCCTACCCGCTCGTCGTAGCGCACAGCCACGCGCACCGCGACCACATCGCGGGCGACGCCCTGCTCGCCGCCCGGCCGGGCACGACCGTCGTCGGCACGACCCCGGCGCAGGTGATCGCGTTCTTCGGCTTCCGGTCCTGGCCCGACGAGACGGTGGAGTTCGACCTGGGGCAGCGGATCGTCGACGTGATCGGGGGCCCGGGTCACGAGCCGTCCGCTGTCGCCTTCTTCGATCGGGAGACCGGCATCCTCTTCACAGGCGACACCGTCCTCCCCGGTCACCTCTACGTGCGCGACCGTTCCCAGTACGTGGCGAC
Organism: Leifsonia sp. McL0607; assembly: GCF_049993355.1. GTDB lineage: Bacteria > Actinomycetota > Actinomycetes > Actinomycetales > Microbacteriaceae > Leifsonia. Next base: position 587,948 of record NZ_CP188253.1, read on the forward strand.
GATCGAGCGGTTGCAGCGCTTCCGCGACGCGTCGACCGCGCCCGTGCGGGAGCTGCGCGGCGCGCACGTCGAGATGTCGGCGACGCCGGGCGTGGTCTATCCGCCGGGGACGATCGACCAGCCGGACGAGCTTCCCCTCGCGCTTGCTCCGCGCATCCTCGACCGGGTGCGGTCGGCTCTGGACGAGTTCGGCGACGAGCCAGGGGCGCGGGTCGTACGCAAGCGCTTCATTCTCGCCGCAGACTGAGCGACGGGCTTTCGGAGTTTCGTACGCCTCGCTCTAAGGTGAAGGACATGACCATCGTGACCCTCACCGACGGCTCCACCCCGCAGGTCGCCGACGACGCGTTCGTCGCCGCCGGCGCCGTGCTCGCAGGGCGTGTGCGCCTCCTGCCCGGCTCCAGCGTCTGGTACAACACCGTGGTGCGGGCGGAGGCCGAGGACATTGTGCTCGGTGAGCGCAGCAACCTCCAGGACAACGTGTCGTGCCACGTCGACCGCGGCTTCCCACTGACCATCGGCGCCGACGTCTCGGTCGGCCACAATGCGGTGCTGCACGGCTGCACGATCGAAGACGGCGTGCTGGTGGGGATGCACGCGACCGTCCTCAACGGCGCCGTGGTCGGCGCGGGGTCGCTGCTGGCGGCCGGTACGGTCGTGCTCGAAGGCGCGGTCATTCCACCTGGCTCCCTCGTCGCCGGAGTCCCCGGCACAGTGCGCCGCGAGCTCACCGACGACGAGCGCGCCGGCATTCTCCGCAATGCCCAGGCCTACCTGGTGCACGTCACCGAGCATCCCGCGACCTCCAGCGAGCAAGCGACCTGAGTCGAGGGGCACGTAGGCGTCCCTAAAACTGAGTTTTAGGGGCGTCTACGTGCCCCTCGAGCAGCCTTCAGGAGGGTTCTACGGGGGCGGGCTCGCCGCCCGTGATGCGGACGAGCTCGTCAAAGGTCGTGGGGAAGACGGTGTGCGCGTGGCCCGCGGCGGCCCAGACTTCCGGGTAGCCGGCCAGGGCGACATCGACGACCGTGCGCAGCCGCTCCGGATGACCGAGGGGCGCGACGCCGCCGATCGTCTGACCGGTCGCGACCTTCACGGTCTCCGGGTCCGCACGGCGGATGCGACCGCCGAGCCGCTCCCCCAGGAAGGCGGTGTCGACTCGGTGCGCGCCGGAGGTCATGACGAGGAGCGGTTCGCCGTCGATCGTGAAGACCAGGGAGTTGGCGATCGCGCCGACCTCTACGCCCAACTCGGCCGCGGCGGAGACGGCCGTCGGCGTCGCGGACTCGAACCAACGCACGCGCGGCTCGATCCCGGCCTCCAGGAGGGCGGCCTCCACCCGCTCGACGGCGGCATGGGTGCGCTCGGCGCCCGCGTCCGTCATGCCAGCGCCCGCTCGGCCGACTCGACGACGTTCTGCAACAGCAGCGCGCGGGTCATCGGTCCGACGCCGCCGGGGTTAGGCGAGACCCAGGAGGCCACCTCGGCGACATTCGCCGCCACGTCGCCGGCCACGACGCTCTTGCCGGTCACCGGGTCCTCCACCCGGCTGACACCCACGTCGAGCACGATGGCGCCCGGCTTGACGTTTTCGGCGGTGACCAGTCCGGCCACCCCGGCCGCGGCGACGATGATGTCGGCGCGGAGCAGGTGCGCATCCAGGTCGACCGTGCCGGTGTGGGTCAGCGTGACCGTGGCGTTGTACTCGCGGCGGGTGAGCAGCGGGCCGATCGCGCGGCCAACAGTCACTCCGCGACCGACGACGACGATGTCCTTGCCGTTCAGCTCGATCCCGTGGCGCTGCATCAGGTCGATCACGCCGCGCGGCGTGCAGGGCAGCGGCGTCGTGATCGGGCGGTTGACGTTGAGCACGAGGCGGCCGAGGTTCGTGGGGTGGAGCCCGTCAGCGTCCTTGGCGGGATCGACGAGCTCCAGGATGGCGTCCGTGTCGATGTGCGACGGGAGCGGCAGCTGCACGATGAAGCCCGTGCAGTCGGGGTCGGCGTTGAGCTCCTCGACAACGGCCTCCAACTCGGCCTGCGAAATGTCCGCCGGAAGGTCGCGGCGGATGGAGGCGATGCCCACCTCCGCGCAGTCGCGGTGCTTGCCCGCGACGTACCACTGCGAACCCGGGTCGTCTCCGACCAGGATCGTGCCGAGCCCGGGCACGACGCCCTGCTCGCGTAGCGCGCTCACGCGCTCCTTCAGCTCCGCCTTGATCTCGGCCGCTGTCGCCTTGCCATCCAGAATCTTCGCCGTCACGTCGGCCTCCACACTCACTACGAACCGTCGAGTGCGCGGACAATCCGCCCACTCGACGGTTCTTGGCTGTTTTTTCGCCGTCTCGGCAGGTGTCGGGTCAGATCGAGGAGGGGAGTTCGACCTGGACGCCGTCCTGGCCCGACGGGGTCAGTCCGGGATAGAGCGGGAACGCCGCGGTCAGCGTGTCGACCCGGGCGCGGAGGGCCTTGAGGTCGGCTCCGGGACGCAGCGCGAGGGCGATGATGTCGGCGACCTCGGTGAACTCGACGTCGCCGAAACCGCGGGTCGCGAGGGCCGGCGTGCCGATGCGCAGGCCGGAGGTCACCATCGGCGGGCGCGGGTCGAAGGGCACCGCGTTGCGGTTGACCGTGATGCCGACCTCGTGGAGGACGTTCTCTGCCTGCTGACCGTCGAGCTCCGAGGTGCGGAGGTCGGCGAGCACGAGATGCACGTCGGTGCCACCGGTGAGCACATCGACGCCCGCAGTGCGCGAGTCGTCCGCGGTCAGGCGCTCGGCGAGCAGCTTGGCGCCGCGGATGGTGCGCTCCTGACGGTCTTTGAACTCGTCGGTCGCGGCGAGCTTGAACGCGGTCGCCTTGGCCGCGATGACGTGCATGAGCGGGCCGCCCTGCTGACCGGGGAACACGTTCGAGTTGAGCTTCTTGGCAAGCTCCATGTCGCGGCTGAGGATGAAACCGGAGCGCGGGCCGCCGATGGTCTTGTGCACGGTAGAGCTGACGACGTCGGCGTACGGCACGGGCGACGGGTGCAGCCCAGCGGCCACGAGCCCGGCGAAGTGCGCCATGTCGACCCAGAGCTTGGCGCCGACCTCGTCGGCGATCTCGCGGAAGGCGGCGAAGTCGAGCTGGCGCGGGTACGCGGACCAGCCGGCGATGATGACCTTCGGCTTATGCTCGAGCGCCTTGTCGCGCACCACGTTCATGTCGACCAGGAACGACTCGGGGTCGACGCCGTAGGCGACCGCGTTGTAGAGCTTGCCCGAGAAGTTGAGCTTCATGCCGTGGGTCAGGTGGCCGCCGTGGGCCAGCTCGAGACCGAGGATGGTGTCGCCCGGGGTGGCGATCGCCGAGAGCACGGCGGCGTTGGCGGACGCACCGGAGTGCGGCTGGACGTTGGCGTACTCGGCGCCGAAGAGGCTCTTCGCCCGGTCGATCGCCAGCCGCTCGGCGATGTCGACGTACTCGCAGCCGCCGTAGTAGCGACGGCCGGGGTAGCCCTCCGCGTATTTGTTGGTCAGCACGGAGCCGACCGACTCCAGAACGGCGCGCGGCACGAAATTCTCGGACGCGATCATCTCGAGATAGTCGCGCTGGCGGCCGAGCTCGAGAGCCAGCACCTCTGCGATCTCCGGATCGACCTCCGCCAGCGGCGCGGTGAAAGTGGACGGAAGAGTGTCGGTCACAATCGGCTCCTTCAAAACACGGATGAACACTGCATCGACCCAGGCGCGCGGCCGAATCCATCCGTTCGTTCGAGGTACCGTCGTCGCTCCCCGATGGTGACCATCTGAGCGCCAGTCGCGACGTGAGCAAGCATAGCAAAGCCGGGGCCACCGGAGCCGTGCTCATCAGTGCGCGGCTTGCTGATCGGTTGAGTGCCCTGCAATACTCGCTGATGGCCGTCCCGCGGGCGGGCAGTGCCGGCCGAAACCGAGTCTCCCCTACTGCGTTAGGAACATCCGTGGTCGTGCCTCGCCCCGCCCAGTTCGAGAACACGGGCGATGCGCCCTTCACCCTGTTGCCCGGAGCACGGATCATCGTCGCCGGACCGGGAGCCGACGCGGTCGGGCGGCTGCTGCGCGACGAACTGGCGACGGACTGCCGACGCGACCTCGTCGTCGTGCACGAACCTCCCGCGTTCGGCGACATCGCCATCGTGATCGCCGCCGATGAAGGTCCGGCCGGCCATGCGGCAGAGGGATACACGCTGGAGGTCTCGGCCGAGGGCGTGCGCATCGGCTCGGCGACGGCCACCGGCGCGTTCTGGGGCGTCCAGACGCTCCGTCAGCTGGTCCCGGCCGTCTGCGATGGCGACCCGCTCACCGTGGAGGCCGTGCGGATCAGCGACCACCCGCGCTTCGCGTACCGCGGCGCGATGCTCGACGTCGCCCGTCACTTCTTCCCGCCGGCGGACGTCAAGCGCTTCATCGACGCCATCGTGCTGCTCAAGGTCAATCGGCTCCACCTTCATCTGACGGACGACCAGGGCTGGCGGATCGAGATCGAATCCTGGCCGGAGCTGACCCGTCACGGCGGGTCGACCGGGAGCGACGGTAGCCGCGGCGGCTATTACACCGCAGACGAGTATCGCGACCTCGTCGCCTACGCGGCGGAACGCTGCGTCACGATCGTCCCCGAGATCGACATGCCGGGCCACACGAACGCGGCGCTGGCCTCCTATCCGGAACTGAATCCCGACGGCATCGCGCCGGCGCTGTACACCGGCTCGGAGGTCGGGTTCAGCACCCTGCAGACCGGCGACGCGGTGACCGACCGCTTCGTCCTCGACGTGATCGGCGAGGTCGCCGCCCTCACCCCCGGCCCCTACCTGCACATCGGCGGAGACGAGTGCTTGAGCACCCCGGCGCAGGACTTCCTGGCCTTCATCGACCACGCGACGCACGCAGTCGCCGATGCTGGCAAGATCCCGGTCGGCTGGCACGAGATGGGACGCAGCTCCGAGCTCCCGGCGGGCACAGTGGGCCAGTACTGGTCCTTCCGGACGCCGCAGCAGGGCGCGGCGGACGAGACGCTGTCGTTCGTCCGCGCCGGAGGGTCTGTGATCATGTCCCCCGCGGACGTCGCCTACCTCGACATCGTGTACGAAGAGGGCGACACGATCGGCCAGGACTGGGCCGACGGCGCCACAGACCTCCGCAGCTCCTACGAATGGGACCCGGCGCGGATCGTTCCCGGGCTCGGGGACCCGCACATCCTCGGCGTCGAGGCGCCTGTCTGGACGGAGACGATCGCGACGATCGAAGAGGTGGAGGACATGGTCTTCCCGCGCCTCGCCGCCGTTGCGGAGATCGGCTGGTCGGCTGCACCCGCCGACACCGCCGCCATCGAGACCGTCCGCGACTTCGACGACTTCGCATCGCGCGTCGGGCGGCTCGCCGAGCACTGGGATGCGTTGGGCACGTCCTACCGCCGCGTGAGCGGCGTGCCGTGGCCGGAGGTCATCGCCGGCTGACCCTGGCAGAGCGGGCTACCTTCGAACTGCGACGACGAAAGCCGGCGACCCCTGAGGATCGCCGGCTCTCTGTTCTACGAGGAGGAGGTCGTCGGTGTTACTGGGCCGCGACGTCAGCGCGCGAGCGACGACGACGGACGATGAGCAGCACGAGTCCGCCCACGAACAGCAGGACCGCGCCAGTCGCGATGCCGGTGATCGCGATGTCCGAACCGGTCATCGCGAGGTCGCGGCTCGGTCCGGAGTCCGGGTCGGTCGGTCCCACGGGCGTCACGACGGTCGTGACGACGAAGTTGTCCCACACCTCGCCGGCCGCGTTGATCACGTCGATCTCGTACTGGTCGCCGTGCTGCGCGCTCATCGGAATCGTGAAGCTGAACGTGTGCGATCCGTCCGTCGCCGCCGTCTTGCTGAACGTGCCCTCGGTAGCGGGCGCGGCCTTGACGGTCGTGGACGCCAGGTTCACGGTGTGAGCCTCGGTACCACGTATCTTGTGCGTGAGCGCCTCCTCCGACAGGTAGGTGTCGGTATCCGCGGTGTACGTGATCGTGTCGCCGGGGGCGCCGACGTACGTGTCCAGCACACCGTGCTTCGTTGAGTCATCGGGCCCCGGGGGGTAGGGAACGGCGTTCGCGCCCGCGGCCGGCGCCAGGGCCAGGGCCAGGGCGACGAGGCCGCCGAAGATCTTTTTTCGCATGGGTTCTCCTTTGTGTGGGTAGGCACGACCGATCGGAACGGGTCCGATCAGCCGCAGGTTCCGCGCTCGGCATAGCGCTCGAACGAGGTGGCGGTGGGGGTCGCGACGACCCGGTCGACGGTCGGCGAGCGCGTGGGCAGGACGGTGAATTCGGTCTCGACGACAGCCACTTGGCCCGGAGCGAGATCAACCATGGCGACGACGATGGGCTGACCATCGATCATGCGGGTTACCATTCGGGCCGCTTCACCATCGACGGTGATACGGACGGGACGCAGGCTGTCCGTGCCCGCGAACTGCACCATCGTCCGGATGTGTCCGGCTGGCAGGCCGGTCACTCCCGGGCCGGTCACCACCCAGGGCGCCGTGGCGATGTCCTCCGGGGCAGTGGACGCCAGAGTTGCGGTCGCCGCGATGGACCGGCTGCCCTTCTGCGCGGAGCACGTCGCGGTGACGGTCCCTTCGAGGTAGCCGTCCATCTTGCCGGCCGTGCCGTCGGCGAAGAACACACCGACAGGCGCACCGTCGTCGCTCAGTTGCGCCAGGGGGCCGCCGAGTGCTCCGCCCGCGGTCGCCTTCTGCAACGCGGGGTCGGCGAACCAAACCGAGATCCTGCCCTCGTCCGCCGCGGCGCTGAACTGCTTCGCCAGTGTGACGAGAGGCGTGCTGCTGCTGAAAAGCTTGTCGAACATCGCGCGGGTCAGCTCGCCGAAGAAGACGTCCTGCTGCGAACGATCGCCGATCTCGCGGTACACATCGGTCAGCAGCACGGCCGTCGCATTCTCCGCGGTGATCTGACGGCCTCCGACGGTGATCGGCCCCGTTGCCGCGAGAAGGTGAGAGATCGAGGCCGTGTCGATCGACACCACGCCGTCGAGCCCCGTGCCCTGCGACTTCTGCCAGAGGGAGTCGGTGAGCTCGCCGCTCCGGACGAAGTCCGGGGTCAGGCTCACGTTCTGGACGTACTCCCCCAACTGCACGCCGAACAGCGCTCGCTCCTCCGGAGTCACCGCGATGCCGTCGTTCTCGGCCGGGTTGAGGTCGTCGGGGACGAGCTGGCGCCCGAGTTCGATGCGGCCCGAGTCGGTCGTGAGCTCGGAGATCGCACCGGCGATCCCGCCGGTGGTCCGGAGCTCGGCGTTGTTGTTGAACAGGAGCGCGTACCGCTTGGCCCCGTCGACGCCCAGAGCACCGGGCAGCACCTCCACCGCGATGGAGAGCGCCGAGACGGTCGTGTGGAGGTCGCCGACGAGATCCCGGGCCTCGCGGACACCGGAGGCTAGCACCGGCACGAGGGCACCGGAGTCGGCATCGGCCAGGGTCTGCTCGCTCCGCGCGAGGGCGCCCTCGGCCTCGCCTAGGTCGCCCGCGGTCCCGGAGAGTGCTGCGACGTCGACCGTGCGGCTCGACAGCGAGACGGAGGCCGCGAGCGTCGAGAAGTCTGCGGCCACCGGTGTCAGGCCGTCACCGACCGCGACGGACAGTGCCTCGACGGTCAGCCGGTAGGCACGGAGATTGTCGCCGAGAAAGGGGACGAACTCCCAGGACCGCCACACGACGTCGGAGGTCAGCCCCTGCGCGTCGTCCAGCCGGGCGTCGAGGCCTCGAAGCCGGGCGGCGGAGGACGCACCCGCAGCAGGGTCGGCCGAGATCGTTGCGATGACGCTTCTGGCCTCTGCGCGCACGGCGGATACCTGCCCGTACGACATCATAAGCCGCACGCCGACCCAGGAACCGCACGCGACGACCACGAGCACGAGGGCACCGATGCCGGCGAAGACGATGCGTCTCGTCTTCGCCGAGCCTGCCTTCGTCGCTCGACGGCGTGCTCGATCGCTCATGCCACGGGTCCCCTTCGTTCGAACCCATGCTGCCGTCAGGCACACGATGCGGACGCGCGAATCGGAAGAACACCGGGCTACTGAGTCGACTATCCGGGATGGATCCCCGATATTGCGTGTCTGTCATTAGCATTATGCGTATTACTTGCGTGGGAGTCTGATCTCTACCGTTCCTTGTCTCTTCCGGAGTTCGACGTTGACCGATTCCCGTGCCGCCACCGCAGCGAGCCTCGTGGGGCGTGACCGCGCGTTGACGCTCGCCCGCGACCTCCTGTTCTCCGCGAGCGCCGACGTGGACGTCATCGGCCCGCGGCGCAGCGGGCGTTCGAGCATGGTCGAAGCGATCTCCGCCTTCGCGGATGACACGCAACGCACTGCCATCCGGGTGAACGGCGTGCGGTCCCTCGGCACGACGCCGCTGGCCGCGCTCCACGCCGCCGGACTCGGCGCGACCGCCGGCCAGGATCGCCGGAGCCCCTCTCCCCTGCAGCAGGCGATCGACGCGCTGACAGCGGCTGTCGCGCGCAACGACGCCGTCATCCTGGTCGACGACGCTGATCTCCTTGATGACGCGTCGACAGGCGCCGTCGACGCCGTCCGGCGCGCGACGGGCGTCCCGCTGCTGCGCACCCGCGCTCGGCTGGCCGAGGCGACGGAGTCCGGTTACGTCATCGAGCTGACGCCGCTGTCATACGACGAGCTGACCTCTGCCGTCACCCGGCGTCTCGGAGGCCCGGTGGACGTCACGACGATGAGCCGGCTGTACGCCGTGGCCGGCGGCAATGTCGGCGTCGCCATCTCGACGATCCAGCTCGCCGCGGTGGAGGGCGCACTCACCCGTCGCGCCGGCATCTGGACTGCGGAGAGCGACCTGTGGAGCCCGTCGCTGCGAGGGCTGGCACTCGATCACCTCGCCGACCTCGCACCCGCCGAGCGCTCCGCTCTCGAAGCGATCGCGATGGCAGCGGACGGCGACGCGGCGTCCCTCCGTGACCGCGGCGACGCAGCAGCGATGGATGCCCTCGAGGCGGCCAGAATGGTGAAGACGGTCCACCAACGGGGCAGACGCCGGATCGTGCTCGATCCTCCTCTGTTGTCCGAGCACTTCCGCCGTTCCGACGCGACCAGCCCCGCGCCCGACGCGCTGTTCGTCCGGCACGTTCACGAGGAGGCGGACGCGAGCCGCGCAGGGGCGACCGCCGAATGGCACCGCTCGCCGACGCCGCGGACGGCGCTCGCTCTCGTCCGAGCACTGATGGCGCCGACGGGCATGGCGCCCGGAGCCGCCGCCGAGCTCGACGCGGTCCTGACGGCAGCGACCGGCTACTCGGGAGATCCCGTCTCCCTCATCGGGCTCGCCGAGCTGCGCGCACGCCGGGAACTCGGAGGCGGGCAGGACCTCGAGACGGTGTCGGCGGCCCTCCACGCCGCTGTCTGCGCGCTCGGCGAGCCGTATTCGCGTGCCGCCGACGCCACGGTGGCGCTGCTCGCGGTGGAGGTCGGCACGGCACCCGGCACGGGCGTCGATCGGTCGGACGACGATCCAGCGCTGCCAGCGGACGTCCGCGCCCGCCTGCTGCTCGCCGCTCAGGCCGTCGCCCTCCAGCGTGGGCGGTTCGCCGACGCGCTCGACCTCCACGACCTGCTGCGTTCCCTCCCCGATACAAGGGCCTCCCCGATCGCAGATGCCCTGCATGGACTCGCACTGCTCGGCTCTGGGCGCCACACCGAGACGGCGGCGTGGGCCGCACGAGGGGCGGAGACCGCGCGGGAACGCCTGGACATCGACGCGCTGCGAGTGCACAGCCTCGTCGCGGGCCTGTGCCACCTGATCTCCGGCCGCTCGGACGACGCGTCGTCGGCCATCGCGACGGCGACCGCGCTCGGTGCCGCACCTGTTCCCGGCTCGGCCGCCGAGGTCGGCCTGCGCGGGCTCGCGGCGGTCATCGCGGCTCGCCGCGGCGACCTCCCGTGCGCCGAGCGCATCCGCGACGAGCTCGCCGGCGGTTCCGGCGCACAATCGCCCGCGAGCCGGGCGGCACTGGACTGGATCGACGCTCAGCTGGCCGCCGGTCGGGGACGCTCCGATCAGGCGGTGGCGCTGCTGCACAGGCTCGCGGGCAGACTCCGGTCGAACGGTCAGGAGTCCGCGGCCGCCTTCGCCCTCCTGACGGCCCTGGAGCACACCGCGGGCGAACACGGGCTGGAGGAGGCGCGGACGCTGATCGCCGGGCAGCAGTCCGAGCTGTTCGACGCGTACTTCGCCCACCTCGTCGCGCGCGGACAGCACGATCATGACGCTCAGCGCGCACTCGCGCCGCGGCTCGTCGCTGTCGGCCTCGAGCGACTGACCATCGGCGGCGGCGGCGACACGAGCTTCTTCTCGACACCGGTGGCGCTGACCGACAGGGAGCGCGAGATCATCCGGTTCGTCGCCGACGGACTCGTCTATCGGGAGATCGCGGCGAGACTCCACCTCAGCGCACGCACGGTCGAGGGCATCGCCGCGCGGATCATCCGCAAGCTGGACCTCCGCGACCGTAGAGAGCTCGCGGAGCTCGCGCTCTCCGGAGCCCTGTGACTGCGCTCACGGGTAACCGATGAACCAGAGAAGAACCAGCGCGATCGGCTGGAGCGCGATGCCGGCCACGAGAACGATCCGCCTGGCGCGCACATTGTGGGTGAGCCCGTGGGCGCCCGCCAGCGGGGCCAGCGGCATCAAGAGGCGCAACAGGCTCTGCTGCGGCAGGAACACCGCGAACAGGTACAGCGCGTAGCTGGAGGCGTACGCGACGACCTCCGTTCCGAGGGCGCGGATGCTGGGCCGGCTGAGCAGCCACGCGTAGCCGGCGATGACCGCGACGACCGCGATGGCGCCCGCGACGCTCGCGTAACGCCAGGTGAAGAGGAACCACGGTGTGAGCGGAACGAACGCGACCCTGCCGATGAACCCGGTCCACCATGACAGCTCGGTCTCGACGTAGGCCCCCGGCGTTCCCGTCACGGTGGCGGCGACCAGCGGCCACGCCAGCCCCGCGACCGCGGTCACGGCCCCCGCGACGATCATCGCGACGCGCTCGCGAATCCCGAAGTCCTCCTGGGCCCGCCGGGCGCGAACCGCGCGGATCACGAACATGATCCCGAGCGTCAGCGGCAGGGCGAGCTCGCCGGGGCGGGTGAAGGCCGCAGCCACGCCGAGCGGGATCACCGCCCAGTACCTCCGTGCCATGATCGCCCACAGCGCAGCGAAGAGGAGGACGAAGAACATGCTCTCCGCGTACGCGATCTGCAGCACGAACGACAGCGGGCCGAAGCAGAAGAACACGGCGGCCCACACCCCGCTCACCGCTCCGACGCGCGAGGCGACGAGACGGTACAGCACGAGACTCGCTGCCGCACCGCACAGCACCGCGACCAGGACGCCCGCGGGCGCGAAGCCGAGTCCGGTGGCCGCCATCAGCCCACGGACGACCAGAGGATACAACGGGAGGAAGGCCCACTCGTTCTGCTCGATATCGCCGTCCGCGTCGGTGGGCAGAGTGGCCGGGTAGCCATGCTCCACGATGCGCCGGTAGAAGGAGGCGTCCCAGCTGCCGGCGAAACCGAGGAAGGTCGGGTGGGACTGCGGGCTCCCACCCTCCCAGTGGAACGTGCCCGCCAGAAGGTACAGCGTGAGCATGAACAGCGTCGTGACGACGCGCGATGCGGCGTAGACCCCGAGGATTCCGGCCCACCAGGGCAGCTCGCGACCGAAGAGCCGCACGTGGCCGACATCGACTGAGGGCCCGACGGGATTCGCCGGGCGCAGCGAACTGGAGGTACCGGCCATCATCGAATCGATGCTACCCCGGGACCACCCTGGTGAGTGCCCCCCGCGTAGCCGGCAGGGACCAGACGCCGGTGGGGAGCACCCGCATCGCGCCACACGCGCGGGTGACCCAGCAGGAGGCAGTGGGAGGCGACCGTTACTTGACGCTGCCCGCGGTGAGCCCGCCGACGAGCCGTTTCTCGATGAGCGCGAACAGGATGACGACCGGGATCACCGCGACGACGGACACCGCGAACACGTACTGCCACGCGGCGTCGTACTGGCCGACGAACTTGGTGAGCGCCACCGACAGCGGCTGGTTGGCGTCCGTGGACAGGATCACGAGGCTGGCCGCGAACTCGTTCCAGGACGCTACGAACGTGTAGATGATCGCCGTCACGATCCCGGGCCACACCAGAGGCAGCTGCACCCGAAGGAGGACCGTCCATTTGCCCGCCCCATCGAGCTGGGCGGCCTCGTCGACCTCCTTGGGCACACCGGCGAAGAAGGTGTGCATGATCCAGATGGCGAAGGCGAGGTTGAACGCGGCGTTGACCAGGATCATCGCGAGCCAGGTGTCGTTGATCCCGAGCGCGACCATCTCTTTGAACAGGCCGGTCGCGAGGACCGTGGGCTGCAGCATCTGCGTCACGATGACGAGGAACAGGAACACCCCGCGCCCGGGGTAGCGGAACCGCGCCGTGTAGTACGCCGCGGGAACGCAGACCACGAGGACCAGCACCGTCGCGAACACCGAGATCACGATCGTGGAGATGAGGTTGAGCGGGAGCGGCGTCTCCGGCGTGGACCACATCGTGAGGTAGTTCTCGGGGTGCCACTGCGTCGGCAGGTAGGTCGGCGGGACGGCGAGGATGTTGTCCCGGCTCTTGAACGACCCGACCAGCATGATGAGGTACGGCGCGATGAACACCAGGGCGATCACGATGCCGGCGATCATCTTGCCCACGACGCGCCACGAGAAGCGCGAACGGGGGTGGCGGCGCTGGGCCGGCGCGGTGGCGGCCCCGGCGAGCGCGACAGGGGCCGGCGCGGTCACGAGACCTCCTTCATCGGCTTGACGATCCACAGATAGAGCGCGACGACGACGAGCACGATCAGGAAGTTGATCACGCTGAGCGCGCTCGACAGGTCGATGCGCTGCTCGTTCTGCAGCAGCTTGAACACATAGGTCGTCGTGGTGTCGGCCTTGTAGCCGGGGATCGTCCCGGTCATGAGCTTGAGGATCGGCAGGGAGTTGAAGACGTTGATGATGTTGATGAGGCTCGCCAGGGCGATCGCGGCGCGCAGGTTGGGGAGCGTCACGCCGAAGTAGGACCGGACAGCGCCCGCCCCGTCGACCTTCGCCGCCTCGAGCATGTCGCCCGGGATGCCGGCGAGGCCGGCGAGGATCGTGTATGTCGTGAACGGCAGCGACACGAACACCGCGATCGCGATCGACGACAGGAACGCCGGCACCGGCTCCTTGGTGAAGCCGAACGGCTGTGCGAGGACGTGGATGTCGACGAGGAACTTGTTGATGATCCCGTAGAACGGGTCGAGGCCGTAGACGAACACGGTCGTGGTCATGACCACGCTCGCCGCCCACGGGACGATGATCGCCATCCGCACCCAGCGCCTGCCGGGGAAGTTCTTGTCGAGGAACTGCGCGAGCGCGAGCGAGATCACCACGGTGATGGCCACGACCGAGACGACCCAGACGAACGTGTTGAGCAGGATCCCGGGGGTCTCGGGGCGGGAAAGCACGGTGATGTAGTTCTGCAGGCCGACCGAGCCGTGGTCGACCCCGGCGACCGAGATCTTCCGCGTCGAGTTGAAGATCATGTAGCCGGCGGGGAACAGCACGACGCCGAAGATGAGGATGAGCGCGGGGAGCGTCCAGGGCACGGCGTTCCACAGCGTGGTCGCGTTGGCGTGCTTGGCCGGCGGCACCCCCCGGCGGGGACGGCCGGTGGCCGCCCCCGCCGTGGTCGTTTCGATGGTCGAGCTCATGCCGGTTCTATTGGCCCGTGGCCTTCGACTGGATCGACTTGAGCAGGGTGGCCGGGTCGGCTCCCTGCCCGAGCTGGCCGATCTGGCTCTGGATGGCGCCCTGCGCGGCCGACCAGTCCTTGTTGGTCGACGGATAGAACTTCGCGTTGGGCAGCAAGTCGAGGAACGGCTTGATGTCCGCGTTCGATCCCATCGTGTCCGCTCCCGTCTTCGTGGTGGGCAGGAAGCCCTCCTCGCCGACCCACTTCGTGTAGACCGCAGGCGAGTAGAAGTAGTCGAGGAACTTCTTGATCGCCGGCTTGCGGTCGGTCTTGCTCTTGAACGCCATCAGGTGGTCGGCGACGCCCAGCGTGAAGGCCGAGCCGTCCTTCGTCGGGATCGGCGCGATCCCGTACTTCAGCGACGGGTTCTTGTCCTTGATCTGGCCGACTGTCGGCGGGAGGCCGACCTGCATGCCGAGCTGGCCCTGGATGAAGACGTTCATCAGCGGGGTGCGGTTGGTCGAACCCGGGTTCGCCTCCGTGAAGCCCTGGTTGATGATCTTCTGCATCTCGGTGGCGCCCGTGGTGTTCTCGGCGCTGTCGATTGTCAGCGTCTTGGCGTCGCCATAGCCTCCGCCCGCTCCGTAGAACCACACCGCAGTCTCGGCCTGGGCCTCCTCGGACCCGAGCGGCATCCCGTACGGTGTGACGCCGGCGGCCTTGAGCTTGGCGGCGTCGGCCTCGAAGTCGGCCCAGGTCTTCGGCGGCTCCGCGATGCCCGCCTTGGCGAAGTCGTCCTTGTTGTAGAAGAGCGCCCGGGCGGAGGCGATGAACGGCAGACCCCACTGGGTGCCGTCGATGCTGGCATTGTCCTTGAACGCCGTCTGGAAGTCGTTTAGGGTTTGCGACGACACGATGTCCTTCGCCGGGTAGAGCAGGTCGTCGGCCGCGAAGCCGGCGAACGCGTCGATGTTCAGGATGTCGGGCTGCTTGCCCGCCTGGATGCGCGTCTTGATGACGTTGTTGATGTCGGTCCAGGACTCGACGTCGAGGTTGACCGTGATGCCGTTGTTCTTGGCCTCGAAGTCCTTGATGATCTGCTGCCATTCGGCCTTGGTGTTGTCCGAGTAGCTGGCGACCATCAGGTTGAGGTCGTTGGCTCCGCCGGCCGAGTTGCCCGATCCCCCGCTGAAGCCGCAGGACGCAAGCGTCAGGGTGGCGACCGCCGCCGTGGCGACAGTGGCTCCCCACCGCACAGACTTCTTCATCGACTTTCCTCACTCTCGCTCTGGGTCACGACCGTCGCAGAACAGGTGCGGCACGCGACGATGCGTCCATGGATGATGCTTCGTGATTTGTTTTGAGGACAAACAATCAGATGCACTCATTGATTGGTCGAATACTTGCGCATCGCACGAGCCACGTCAAGGACGTTTGTTCGACTGCTTTACATATCGGAACACGCCCAACTTTCCCCGGCCGACCCTCCGACCAGCGATCGAAAATGATCACTAGACAACGGTTACGCTCATAAGCGATCATTGACGTGACCGAACCGTCGTCGCAGAGGAGTGAGCAGTGGCGTCCGACATCCGACCCGACGACCGGCTGGGCGCCGGGCACCCGGTGCTCGCCTTCGACGTCGGAGGCACGGATCTCAAAGCCGCCCTGGTGGACTCCTCCGGCCGTATGGTCGAACTCCTCCGCCGCCCCACTCCGCTCGACGGCGAGCGTACAGGGGACGCCGTCGTCGCGGCGGCCGCGACGCTCCTCGACGAGTTCCGCCGTACGTATCCCGAGATCGAGCCCGCGGCGGCCGGCCTGGTCGTGCCCGGTCACGTGGACGAGGTGCGCGGCGTCGGCGTCCTCGCCGAGAACCTGGGCTGGCGCGAGTACCCGTTCCGGGACCGTGCGTCGGAGGCCCTCGGCCTCCCGGTCTCGTTCAGCCACGACGTGCGGGCCGCCGGCGAGGCCGAGTACCGGCTCGGTGCCGCGAAGGACTTCCACGACGTAGTGGTGATGGCGATCGGCACCGGGATAGCCGGCGCGATCTTCATCGACGGCACGCTGTTCACCGGCGGGGGCATGGCCGGCGAGATCGGGCACTCGCGCGTCGCGGACGGCCCGGAGTGCGCGTGCGGCGGCCGCGGCTGCCTGGAGGCCGTGGCCTCCGCCGCCGCCATCGCCCGCCGCTACACCGCGCTCAGCGGCGTACCGGTCGCGGGGTCGCGGGAGGTGCTGGAACGCGCCGGGTCGGGTGATCCCGCGGCCCAGCGCATCTGGGACTCGGCGCTCGACGCCCTCGCGCTCGACTTGTCGCACACTGTCGCGCTGCTCGCCCCGGAGGCGATCGTCATCGGCGGCGGGCTCGCCCAGGCCGGCGAGGCCCTCTTCGTCCCACTCGCCGAACGACTCGACGGCATCCTGACCTTCCACCGGCGCCCGGTGCTGCTCGCCGCCCGCATCGGCGAGAACGCAGGCGTGATCGGCGCCGCCTTGCGTGCGCGGGAACTCCTCGCCGCACCCGTTCCCGAGAGAGCCCCATGATCCTCACCGTCACCCCCAACCCCGCCATCGACCTGACGTACCGCGTCGCCGCCCTGGACCCTGGGGAGACCCACCGCGTCGGGGCGCCGTCGGCACGCGCGGGAGGCAAGGGTCTCAACGTGGCCCGCGTCATCGCGCAGACCGGCGGTGCCGCGTTCGCGCTGACGACGGCGGGAGGCGCCCCCGGGCTGCGGCTCGCCGACGACCTGGAGGCCGCCGGGCTGCCGTCGGAACTCGTGCCCGTCTCCGCTCCGACCCGCAGCAGTGTCGCGATCGTCGACGAGGGCTCCGGGGTGACCACGATCTTCAACGAGACGGGCGGCGCCCTGTCGCCGGCCGAGTGGACGGCGCTCGGGGAGGCCGTCGAGCGGCTCGCCGTGCCGGCGACGGCGATCGTCGGCTCCGGCAGCCTCCCTCCCGGCGCTCCCGACTCGTTCTACGCCGACCTGGTAGAGGTCGCCCGCCGGCGCGGCGTCCCGTGCGTCATCGACGCGACGGGCCTCCCCCTGCTCGCGGCCGCCGAGGCGGGCGCCGACGTGCTCAAGCCGAATCGCCGCGAGCTCGCCGACACGGTCGGCGTCGACGACCCCGTCGACGGCGCACGCGCCCTGCTCGCTGCGGGTGCCCGGCTGGTCCTGGTCTCGCTCGGCGCCGACGGGATGCTGGCGGTGAGCGAGACGGATGTCTCCGCCGCGCGCCTGCCGCAGCCGCTCACCGGCAACGCGACCGGAGCGGGAGACGCCGCCGTCGCGGCCGTCGCGACCGCGCTCGCGTCCGGCATCACCGACCCGGTGACCCTCGTGCGGCGCGCCACCGCGTGGTCTGCCGCAGCCGTCGTCGGCCCGCTCGCGGGCGAACTCGACCCCGCCTACCCGGAGTACGAGGCCCGCCTCGTGCTCTCCTGACCTCGCAAACGCTGACCCACCGGAGATCCCCATGCCCCTCGTCCCCACTCTCGACCTCCTGCACGGAGCGGTCGCCGCGCACACCGGCGTCGCCGCGTTCAACGTGATCCACCTCGAGACGGCGGAGGCGCTCGTCGCGGCCGCCGAGGAGTCACGCCGCCCGGTCATCCTGCAGATCTCGCAGAACTGCGCGCAGTATCACGGCGCTCTCGAGCCCATCGCGCGCGGCGCCCTCGCCCTCGCGTCCGAGTCGTCCGCGCACGTCGCCGTGCACCTCGATCACGCCGAGAACGCCGCGCTGACGCGACGTGCGATCGACCTCGGGTTCGGGTCCGTCATGTTCGACGGCTCGAAGCTCCCGTACGACGCGAACGTGGAGGCGACCATGCGCGTCGTCGAGTACGCGCACGCCAACGACGTCTCGGTCGAAGCCGAGCTCGGCGAGATCGGCGGCAAGGACGGCGCCCACGCACCCGGGGTGCGCACCGACCCGGCCGAGGCGCGGCGGTTCGTCGCCGAGACCGGCGTCGACGCGCTGGCGGTCGCCGTCGGCAGCTCGCACGCGATGACCGAGCGCACCGCGCAGCTCGATCTCGGCCTGATCGGCTCGCTGCGACACGCCGTGCCTGTTCCGCTCGTGCTGCACGGCTCCTCCGGGGTGGCGGATGAGACGATCGAGGCGGCGATCCGCGCCGGCATCACCAAGGTCAACGTCTCCACCCATCTCAACCGCTTCTTCACGGCCGCGATCCGCGCCTACCTCGGCGCGAATCCGGACGTCGTCGACTCGCGCCGCTACGTGCGCGAAGGTCGCACCGCGGTCGCGGCGGAGGCGGCCCGGCTGATGACCCTGTTCGACGTCGCGACGCGCACCCCGGAGGCAACGGAGACAACCCGGAGATGAACAGAGCGGAACGCCTCAACGCGGTCCTCGACCTCCTGGCGGAGACTGGCCAGATCGAGGTCGAGGACATCGTCGCGAAGCTCAACGTCTCCGCGGCGACGGCGCGGCGCGACCTGGACGCGCTCGCGGCGCAGCAGTTGCTGACGCGGACCAGGGGCGGCGCGGTCGGGCAGTCGGTGGCGTACGACCTCCCGATCCGCTACAAGCGCGAGCAGCACGCGCCGGAGAAGCTCCGGATCGCGCAGGCGGCGAGCGCGCTCGTGCCGCGCGGATCCGTCGTCGGCCTGTGCGGCGGCACGACCAGCACGGCGGTGGCGAACGTCCTCGGCTCGCGCCCCGACCTCATGGAGCCGTCGCCGCACCCCAACCTCACCGTCGTCACCAACGCCATCAACATCGCCGCCCAGCTCGTGATGCGGCCGCAGATCAAGACGGTGGTCACGGGCGGCGTCGTGCACGCGCGCTCCTACGAGCTGGTCGGGCCGTACAGCGACGTCGTGCTGGAGAAGATCACGATGGACATCGCCTTCATCGGCGTCAACGGCATCGACCCCGTGGTCGGAGCGACGGTGCACGACGAGGGCGAGGCGAGCGTCAACTCGCTGATGGCGCGCCGAGCCACCAGAGCCGTCGTGGTCGCCGACTCGAGCAAGATCGGGCGCAAGGCCTTCGCCACTCTGGGCGGCCCCACGATCCTGACCACGCTGATCACCGACGACGGCATCACCGCCGAGCAGCGCGCCGCCTTCCTCGAGCAGGGCATCGAGGTGATCGTCGCGTAGGTTGGAGGGGATGACCGCGCATGTGATCCATTCCGCCCGTCTCGTCAGCGAGGGCCGTGTCGCCCGAAACGCCTGGGTGCTGTTCGACGGCGACCGCGTCGGCGCGACGGGCACTGGCGACGAGTGGGTTGCCGCCGTCGCCGGGGCACCGGACGCCGTCGTGACCGACGCCGACGGCGGGTGGCTGACTCCCGGCTTCATCGACCTCCACGGCCACGGTGGAGGCGGCGCGGCCTTCGACGACGGCCCCGACGCGATCCGCACCGCCCTCGACCTCCATCAGCGTCACGGCACGACGCGGTTCGTCGTGTCGCTGGTCACGGCGACCGTCCCGCAGCTCGCGGACCGGGTCGGCGCCGTCGCGGCTCTCGCCGCGGAGGACCCGCGTGTGCTCGGCTCGCACCTGGAGGGTCCGTTCCTCGACGTCGGCCACAAGGGCGCGCACGACCCGGCGCTGCTGCGGCCCGCGACTCCGGCCGACATCGACGTGCTCCTCGAGGCCGCACGCGGCACGCTGCGCCAGATCACGCTCGCCCCGGAGCTGCCCGGCGGCATGGACGCCGTGCGCGCGTTCGCCGGTGCGGGGGTCGCCGTCGCGGTCGGTCACACCGGCGCTGACTACGAGCAGACCCGCGCGGCCTTCGACGCGGGCGCGACCATCCTGACACATGCCTTCAACGGCATGGAGGGCATCCACCACCGCGCTCCCGGTCCCGTCGCCGCCGCGACCCGCACGCCCGGCGTCACAGTGGAGGTCATCAACGACGGCATCCACGTGCACCCGGAGGTCGTGCGGATGGCGTTCGCCGCGGCGCCCGGCCGGGTGGCGCTGATCACCGACGCGATGGCGGCGGCCGGAGAAGCCGACGGCGACTACCTGCTCGGCGCTCTGCACGTACAGGTACGAGATGGTGTCGCCCGGCTCACCGGGGGCGGCTCGATCGCGGGCTCGACCCTCACCCAGGACGACGCGCTCCGGCGCGCGGTCCAGGAGGTCGGCGTGAGTGTCGAGGAGGCCGTGCGCGCCCTCACCGAGACACCTGCCGCCGCCATCGGGCGCGCGGCCGACCTCGGCCGGCTCGCCCCGGGTCACGCGGCCGACGCCGTGCTGCTCGACGACGGCTTCCGCGTGCTGCAGGTGTGGTCCGCGGGCGCGCCCGTCCCCCGCTGAGACGACCGGTCGGGCACCGAGAAGCTCAGGCGCCGACCACGCCGACCACGTCACGGCTGCTGACGATCTCGATGAGCGGGGCGTAGAGCGCCATCGCGTCGAGCGCGCGCTGGTGGTCGGCATCGGTGATCCCGGCGCACGCATCCGCGACGACGAGCACGCGGAGGCCCGCGTCGGCCGCGGCGAGCGCCGTCGACAACACGCAGCAATCCGTGGCGACGCCGGTCAGCACGAGTTCGTCGGCATCGCCGATCGCCTGCCGCAGCTGCGGCCCCCACTTGCCGAACGTCGGCAGCGTCACGACGGGATGGCCGGTGTCTCGGAACGCCAGCACCTGGTCGTAGAGCGGGTCGTCTGCCGGCACCAGGGCGAACGGCCACTGCTCGTAGTAGCGGATCCACGCACCCTCCGGGCGGGCGGGGGCGATGAACCGGGTGAAGACCGCTCGCCGGCCGAACGTCGGCAGCATGCCGGCGATCACGGCCTCCGCCTCGGTGAACCGCGGCGTGAACCAGGGGCTCGCCGGGTTGCCGAAGACCTGCTGCATGTCGACGACGACGAGCACGCGCTCCGTCATCGCTGCTCCTGTCGGCGGATGCCGCCTCGGCCGAACAGCACGATCCCGAGGAAGCCGACCGCCAGCGACACCAGGACGCCGAGGTTGGCAGAGGCCCAGTCGCCCGTCGTGCCGCCGAGGCCCAACGGCCCGAGCAGGTAGCCCTGCCAGCTCAGCCAGTCGGCGGCGCCGTTGGTGACCAGTCCCCAGCCCGCTGCGGTGCCCACCACGATCAGGGCGATCGGAAGCCAGCGCACCGCTCCGTACCGGCCGCGACGATCGTAGAGCTCGGCCTCCGCGTAATCGCGCCTGCGCAGTGCGATGTCCGCGACGAAGACCCCGCACCACGCGGCGATCGGCACGCCCAGCGTGATGAGGAAACCCTGGAACGGCCCGAGGAAGTCGCTCGCGAAGAACACGACGTAGACAGCGCCCGCCGTCATGATCAGCCCGTCGATCCCCGCGGCGACGTACCGCGGGACCCGGATGCCGACACTCAGCAGCGCGAGGCCGGAGGAGTAGATGTCGAGCACGGCGCCCCCGACCAGACCGAGCACCGCGACGATCACGAACGGCACCAGGAACCAGGTCGGCAGCAGGGAGGCCAGCGCACCGATCGGATCGGCCGCGATCGCCTTCGAGAGCGACTCCGAGGAACCGGCGAGCAGGATCCCGAAGATCAGCAGCAGGACCGGCGCGAGCGACGAGCCGAAGGTGGTCCAGCCGACGACGCCGCTGCTCCGAGTCGTCCGCGGGAGGTAACGGGAGTAGTCGGCGGCCGTGTTCACCCAGCCGAGCCCGAAGCCGGTGAGCATGAACACGAAGCCGCCCACCACGTGCGGAAGGTCCCCGGCCGGCAGGGCGGAGACCGCGCCGAGGTCGATGTGGCCGAGCACCAGGGCGATGTAGAGCACCGTGAGGACGCCGGTGACGATCGTGATCACGACCTGCATGCGCATGATGAGGTGGAAGCCGATCACGCCTCCGGCGACGACCAGGCCCACTACGACGATCAGAGCGACGACCTTGGTCGCCGTGCCGCCCTCCCAGCCCAGCCGGGTGAAGACCGTCGCCGTCGCGAGCACGGCGAGTGCGGTGAGGACGGTCTCCCAGCCCACGGTCAGGAGCCACGACAGCGCCGAGGGCACCCTGTTGCCCTCCACCCCGAACACCGCGCGGCTCAGGACCATCGTCGGAGCGGAGCCGCGCTTTCCCGCGAGGGCGATCACCCCGCAGAGCAGGAACGACGCGACGATGCCGACGACGCCCACGATCGTCGCCTGCCAGAACGAAATGCCGAACCCGAGCAGGAACGAGCCGTAGCTGAGGCCGAACACCGACACGTTGGCACCGAACCACGGCCAGAACAGGTCGCGCGCCCGTCCTCTGCGCTCGCTCTCGTGGATGGTGTTGAGCCCGTTGAGCTCCACGCCGAAGGTCGCCGTCGCGCCCCCGCCGCGGCCGGGCCGATCGTCACCGCTCGTCATGAACCGATCCAAGTGCACCGGTCGCCCGCCGTCAACCGATCGCCTGCGCACGGCCGCTACCCTGGACGGATGGACTCCACCGGCTCTTCCGGCTCACTCGGCCCTTCCCGCCCCGACGGCACCGCGAGCCCCGCCGCCTCCGCCAATCACTGGGTGCTGACCTTCAGCTGTGCAGACCAGCCCGGCATCGTGCACGCGGTCTCCGGTGCGATCGTCGCCGCGCGCGGCAACATCACCGAGAGCCAGCAGTTCACGAGCACCGACACCGGCCGGTTCTTCATGCGGCTCCAGGTCGAGTCGGAGGCCGACCGCGCCGAGTTCGAGCGGGCGCTCGCTCCGGTGGTCGACCGCTTCGGGATGACGCACAACGTCGACAACGTCGGTCGCCCGCTGCGCACGCTCGTGCTGGCCTCCACCGCTGCGCACTGTCTCAACGACCTCCTGTTCCGGCAGCGCGCAGGACAGCTGCCGGTGACGATTCCCCTCGTGCTGTCGAACCACGGCACCCTGCGCGACCTGGCCGGGTTCTACGGCGTCCCGTTCGAGTCGCGACCGGTCACCGACCCGGAGTCGAAGGCCGCGTTCGAGTCCCGCATCCTGGAGGCGGTGGAGGAGCACGACATCGAGCTGGTAGTGCTCGCGCGCTACATGCAGATCCTCTCCCCCGAGCTCTGCGAGAAGCTCGCGGGCCGCGCCATCAACATCCATCACTCGTTCCTCCCCGGATTCAAGGGCGCCAACCCGTACCGGCAGGCGCACGCGCGTGGTGTGAAACTCATCGGCGCGACCGCGCACTTCGTCACGAGCGACCTCGACGAAGGGCCGATCATCGAGCAGAACGTGGTGCGCGTCGACCACACCCGCAGCGTGCCCGAGCTGGTCGCGATCGGCCAGGACGAGGAGAGCCGCACCCTCACCCAGGCGGTCAAGTGGTTCGCGGAGGACCGCGTACTGCTCGACGGGGCGCGCACCATCATCTTCCGCTGAGAGCGCGCGGCTACACTGGTCCGGTGACGTCCACGCCCGACCCGAACACCACCGCCGTAGAGCGCCCGGTCGCCCTGCGGGCCAACGACATCCTGCGCTTTCTCCTCGAGATCTTCGCGATCGTCTCGCTGGGCATCTGGGGGTTCGTCGGCTGGCCGCTGCCGTGGAACATCGTCGTCGGGATCGGCGCTCCCGTTCTGGCCATCCTGCTGTGGGCGTTGTTCCGCTCGCCGAAGGCCGTGCTGCACGCCGATCCGTTCGTGAAGGCGATCGTCGAGCTCGTCGTGATGGGGTCGGCCGCGTTCGCCTGGTGGAGTCTGGGTCAGCCGATCGTCGCGCTCGTGTTCGCCGTGGTGGCCACGGTGAGCGGCGTGATCAACGGGCGGCGCGAGTTCGCATGACCGGCGTCGTCGTCCATGACGCCCGCAAAGTGGATGCGAGCGGACTGGTCGACGAGTTCTGGATGGTCGCCGACGGCGACCGCATCGTCGCGACCGGCTCCGGAACGGGCTGGCACGAAGCGGCGCGCGTTCCGGGTGCGGAGGTCGTGGATGCCGGCGGTCACTGGCTGACGCCCGGCTTCATCGACCTGCACTGCCACGGCGGCGGCGGGCATCCCTATGACGACGGTCGCGACGAGATGCTCGCCGCGCTGACGACCCACCGCGCGCACGGCACCACTCGTGCGCTCGTCTCGCACGTCGCGAACCCACTCGCCTCGCTGCGCGAGAGCCTCGGCGTCGTCGCCGACCTGACCGCGGTGGACCCGATGGTGCTCGGCTCGCACCTGGAGGGTCCGTTCCTGGCGCGCGAGCGCCGGGGCGCCCACGATGACGCCTTCCTGCGCGAGCCGGGGCCCGAGATGGTGGAGGAGCTGATCGGGGCGGCGCGCGGCACGCTGCGCACGGCGACGATCGCGCCGGAGCTGCCGAACGCACTGGAGGCCATCGGCGTGCTCATCGAGGCAGGCGTGGTCGTCGGCATCGGCCACACCGCGGCCGACTACGAGCAGGCCCGCCGGGCGTTCGAGGTCGGCGCGCGCCTCCTGGTGCACGCGTTCAACGCGATGAACGGCATCCACCACCGCGCCCCGGGGCCGGCGATGGCCGCGATCGAGAACCCGGAGGTTACGCTCGAGCTCATCCTCGACGGCCTGCACGTGCACCCGTCGGTCGCCGGCCTGCTGTTCCGGGAGGCGCCGGGCCGCGTCGCGCTGGTCACCGACGCGATGGCCGCGGCGGGGGCCTCCGACGGCGACTACCGGCTCGGCGGCCTCAACGTCAGCGTGCGCGACGGGCTCGCGGTGCTCTCCGGCACGAAGACCATCGCCGGCTCGACCCTCACGCAGGACGCGGCGCTCCGCAACGCGATCACGCTCGTCGGCCTCGACCCGGTGACCGCGGTCACCGCGCTGACGCAGGCGCCGGCGAAGGCGCTCGGCGAGGCGCACCGCTTCGGGCGCCTCCACACCGGCTACGCCGCGGACGCCGTGCTGCTCGACCACGCGTGGCACGTGCGCCGAGTCCTCGCCGACGGCCGCCTCCTGTAGGCGCGGGCGCGCCCTACAGTTTCTGCCAGGCCGGCTTGTGGTCGTAGGCGTACCGGTAGTAGTCGATGTTCGCCAGGCGGGAGGCCGCCTCCTCGTCCACCAGCACGGTCACGTGCGGGTGCAGCTGAATGGCCGAGCCCGGGTTGGAGGCGGACACGGGACCCTCCACGGCGCCGGCGAGCGCCTCCGCCTTGCCCGCTCCGAACGCGAGCAGCAGCAGGTGCCGCGCCTTGAGGATGGTCGAGAGCCCCTGGGTGATGCAGTGCATGGGCACGTCGTCCTCGCTGTCGAAGAAGCGCGCGTTGTCCTTGCGGGTCTGCTCGGTCAGCGTCTTCACCCGCGTCACCGACGCGAACGACGAGCCGGGCTCGTTGAAGCCGATGTGGCCGTCGGTGCCGATGCCGAGGATCTGCACGTCGACGCCGCCGGACTCGGCGATCGCCCGTTCGTAGTCGGCGCCGGCGTGCTCGATCGTCGCGATGGCGCCGTTGGGCACGTGGATGAGCGACGGCGTGAGCCCGAGCGGCTCGACGACCTCCCGCGTGATGACGGCACGGTACGACTCGGGGTGACCCGCAGGCAGGCCGACGTACTCGTCGAGCGCGTAGCCGCGCACGTGCGAGACGTCCAGGCCATTCTCGGAGATCCGCCGGGCCAGCGCCCGGTACACCGGGAGCGGGGTGGACCCGGTCGCGAGCCCGAGCACCGCGTCGGGTTTGGCGGCGATCAGCCGCTGGATCGACTCCGCCGCGAGCTCGCCCGCCGCGTCCTTGTCTGCGACGACGACGACTTCAGCCATCTGTTCCTCCTACGAACGCCGCTCCGAGCGCGGCGACTGGCGTTCCTTCCGGGACGAGGCGCACTCGCCGGGACAGCGCGAGAGACGCGAGGAACGGGGATGACCGCGCCCACCCGTCGAGCACCTCGTGGACATCGCTCAGCAGCCGGTCCCCGAGATGACGGAGGCCGCCGCCGATCACCACCGTGTCGACGTCGACGGTCAGCATGAGGACCCGCACCGCTGCGGCGATACCCTCCGCAAGCCTAGCGGCGATGGCGCGCGCCTCGCTGTCGCCGTCGGCGGCCGCGGCGTAGAGCGCGCGCGCAGGCAGTGGGTCGTCGGTGCGCCACTGCCGGGCGATGCCGGAGCCGCTGGCCACCGTCTCCAGGCAGCCACGCTGACCGCACCGGCAGAGCGCGCCGGCGGGGTCGACGGGGAGGTGCCCGATCTCGCCGGCGATGCCGGTGGCGCCGCGCCAGAGTCGGCCGTCCACGACGATGCCCGCCGCCATCCCGGTGCCCAGGTTGAGGTACGCCATCGACCCGCCCAGTCCGAGCAGGTGGAACGCGCCGAGGGCCGCAGCCTTCACGTCGTTCTCCACCCGCACCCCGACGCCGAGCCTCCCGGCCAGCTCACCGCCCAGCGCAAGACTCTCCACGCCGAGGTTGACGGCGTGGGCCACCTGCCCGGAGTCGCTGTCGACCATCCCGGGGATGCCGATGCCGATGGAGGAGAAGCCCTCGGCGGCGAGCCCAGTGAGCTCGCCGATGCGGGCGACGGCGGTCACCGCCGTCTCCACGACGGCCGCGTGCCCGAATCCCGTGGCGAGGCGGACGCGCTGCGCGAGCGCTCCCCCGTCGTCGACGGCGACCGCGTCGGTCTTGGTGCCGCCGATGTCGATGCCGAGTCTCACAGGGTCTCCCCCGTGTTCGACGCCGAGTCGTCGTCCAGGAGCTCGATGAGCGCGCGGCCGATCAGGCGGGAGGCGCCGAACGTCGCGATGTCCGCGTAGGCGCGGTCGTCGCTCGGCCAGCCCATGTCGACGACGAGCACGCTGTCGCGTTCCGCGCGCAGCCGGTCGATCGCCGCGCGGGCGAACCCGTGCCGGTGGTTGTCCTTGCCGACGACGAGCACGGGCGAGGAGGCCGCGAGCACCAGGTCGGGATGGTCTCGCTCGGTGAACACCACCAGCGGGTTGGCGGCGAAGCGGGAGCTCGCGCCGCCCGTGCGGCCCGCCTCCGTGGAGCCCGCCGCAGCGACCTCGGCGAACGGCCCCCACGGAGCCCGGCCGATGGCGATGTTCGCGACGGTGTCGAGGCGCACGACCGAGTAGCGGCCGTGGTGGTCGCGCAGCCAGGCGGCAGCGGGCTCGGAGATGTCGAACGCCTCGAGCGCACGACGCACGTCCGCCTCCTCGATGTCCCCCGCCCGGCCGCGGGCACCGGCGGACGGACCGGCCGTGTGGGCGGCGGCGTCGGCGCGCGCGCCCCGGGCCAGCGCGAGGACACGGCCTGCGGCCTCCTCGACGCGGCTCGCCGTGAGCCGGCCCGCGACGATCGCGGCGTCGACGGCCCCTTCGATCTCGGCGAGCTGGGCGTCGGTGTTCTCGGTACCGATGCACAGGAGGTCGCAGCCCGCGGCGAGCGCGAGGACGGCCGCCTCGGGAATGCCGCGCTCGCCGCTCGCTCCGTGCATGTCGAGTGCGTCGGTGACGACCACGCCCGTGAACCCGAGCTCGCCGCGCAGAATGCCTTCGACGACGACGCTGCTGAAGGTCGCCGGGAGGTCGGGATCGATGCGCGGAAGCAGGATGTGCGAGGTCATGACCGTTCGCGCTCCGGCCTCCACGACCGCCCGGAACGGCTTCAGCTCGCGCTCGCGCAGCTGCTCGGCGGTGAGGGCGACCTCCGGGAGCTCCAGGTGGGAGTCTTGGGCGGTGTCGCCGTGGCCGGGGAAGTGCTTGGCGCAGACGGCGACACCGGCGGACTGCAGGCCGCGCGTCCACGCGGCGCCCTGCTCCGCGACCACCTCGGCAGACGAGCCGAAGCTGCGCACCCCGATCACCGGGTTGTCGGCGTTGGAGTTGATGTCGACGTCCGGAGCCAGGTCGAGGTTCACCCCGACGGCGTGGAGCTCCTCGCCGACGCGGCGCGCGACCGACTCGGTGTACGCGGCATCGCCGAGCCGACCGAGCACGGCGTTGCCGGGGAACGGCGACCCGCGGTCGTAGTAGAGCCGGGTGACATCCCCGCCCTCCTCGTCGATCGCGACGATCGCGTCGGGGTTGGCGGCGTAGATGGCGTCGGTCAGCGCGCGCAGCTGGGCAACCGACTCGACGTTCTGACCGAAGAGGCACACCCCGCCGAGCCCGTTCCGCAGCCTCTCTTCGAGCCACGCCGGCAGTGTGGTGCCCACGAACCCGGGGAGAAGGGTCGCTGCGATGCGGCGGCGGGCGGTGTCGGTCGGGCTGGGCGTTCCGATCGCGTCAGACCGGGTGACCGACATCCCGCTCACCCCTTGACCGCCCCGCTGACCAGTCCGCTGGTCATGCGTCCCTGGACGATGAGGAAGAAGATGATGACGGGCACGGCCACGAGCGTGGAGGCCGCCATCACCTGTCCCCAGTCCGTCGCCCGCGACGCGGACTGCTGGATGAAGCCGCGCAGCCACAGCGGAAGGGTCTGGCTGCTGTTCTCCTGCAGGATGACGAGAGCCACTGTGAACTCGTTCCAGGCCTGGAGGAAGGCGTAGACACCCGAGGCGACCAGGCCGGGCGCCAGCAGCGGGAAGGTGATGCGCAGGAAGGCCTGGGTGCGGCTGAGGCCGTCGACCATCGCGGCCTCTTCGAGGTCGGCGGGGATGCCGGCGACGAAGCCGCGGAGCATCCAGATGGTGAACGGTACGACGGCGGCGATGTAGATGATGCTGACGCCGACGACCGTGTTGAGGAGGCCGAGGGATCCCATCAGCTTGTACTGGGCGATGAAGAGACCCTCTGCGGGGAGCATCTGGATGAGCAGCACCGCGAGAACGAACGACGTGCGGCCGCGGAACTTGAAGCGGCTGATCGCGAGCGCGGCCAGGAAGGCGAACGCCAGGCAGAACACGACGGTGACCAAGGCGACGACCAGACTCATCCCGAGCGCGGGGAAGAACGTCCCGCCCTGGAACACAGCGGTGAAGTTGTCGAAGGAACCGCCGAACGGAAGCCAGGTGGGGGTCGAGCTCTGCAGCACGACATTCGGCAGCAGCGAGGAGTTGAGCATCCAGTAGACCGGGAAGACCCAGATCAGCCCGAGCACCACGGCGAGGACGCCGAGGAGGATGCGGCCGGGACGGACCTTCTGCTTGAGTTTGCGGTCGGCGGCGACGGTGGTCACGACTGGTCCTCCTTGAGCAGGTGGCGGACGTAGAACCAGCTGAGGGCGATGGTCAGGACGAGCACGAACACCGAGACGGCGCTGGCCATCGCGAAGTCGCTCGATCCGACGCCCAGCTGGTAGATATAGGTGCCGAGCAGGTTGGTCTCGCTGGCGATGGAGCCCTTGTCCTGCAGCAGCTTGATCTGGGTGAAGACCCGGAGGTCCCAGATGATCTGGAGCAGCAGCACGATGCCGAGCACCGGCCGGATCATCGGCAGGATGATGTAGCGCAGCCGCTGGAAGCCCTTCGCGCCGTCCATCTGGGCGGCCTCCAGCACCTCCGACGAGACCTGCGTGAGCCCGGCGTAGACGGAGAAGGCCACGAACGGCACGCTCATCCAGGTCACGATGACGCCGGCGACGAAGAAGAACGAGATCGGGTTCTGCAACCAGTTGTGGTTCTGGAAGTCGAGGCCCCAGGAGGTCAGGACGTTGTTGATGACGCCCCGGCGCCAGTCGAACAGCCAGTTCCAGACGGTCATGGCGGCGACGACCGGCATGGCCCAGGCGAGTAGCAGCGTGATCTGCAGGAAGATGCGGGGGAAGCGCGAGATGCCGCTCATCAGCAAAGCGAGGCCGACTCCGATCACGACCGTCACGCCGGCCGTGACCAGGCAGAAGACGATGGAGCGCGCCACGACGACCCACATGTAGGAGTCGGAGAACAGCGTTACGTAGTTCTCGAACCAGACGAACGGCGCGGGCTGGCCGAACTGCTGGGCGAGACCGAAGTGCTGCATCGAGGTGACGAGCTGCCAGACGATCGGGTAACCGAGCGCGAGCAGCAGGATGAGGATGGCCGGCAGCAGCAGTGCGTAGGGCGTGAGGCGGCCCTTGCGCTTGCGGGGAGCGGTCGGCTCGGGTGCGCCAGCGGTGGGCGAGGCGGTCACGGTTTCGCTTGTCGTGGTCACGGCGGTCCTCCTTCCGAGGTTGTGGGTAAGCCGGGTATCGGGGAGAGTCTGGGGCAGGAGCGAGGGCGCGGAAGGGTGGTTCTGCTTCCGCGCCCTCGCCATTGCGTGTGCCAGGCGATGCTAGGTGGAGCCGATCAGCCGTTCTTCACGTTGAGGAGCGCGTTGATCTTGGTGTCGTACTGCTGGGCGAGGCCCTTCAGGTCGGACGAGTCGCGGATCTTGGAGAAGAACTCCTCCATCACGTTCGCCGCCTCGACGGAAGCCCAGCCCGGAGCCGCCGGGGTCAGCTTCGAGTTGGAGGCCGACTCGATGAGCGCCTTCGCGAACTGGTCGTCGCCGAGCGAGGACATGTAGTCGGAGTTCGCCGGGCCCAGTCCGTTCTTGCCGAGCATCTCCTGGTACTCCTTGCTGAAGATGATCTTCAGCAGCGTCTTGGCGAGGCCCGGGTTCTTGGACTTGGCCGAGATGCCGATGTTGGAGCCGCCCGCGAAGACCGGAGCAGGTTTGCCGTCGTTGCCCGGCAGCACGTAGGTGCCGAAGGTGTTGTCGTTCCAGGTGCGGACCGCCTTGCCGTCCTTGGTGGACAGGTCGCCGATCGACCAGTGCGCCCAGCCCGGAGCCATGATGGTGGCGGCGGCGAGCGAGGTGTCACCCGTCTTGTTGCCGTTGGCGTCCTCCGTCTGGTCGGTGTCGTTCAGGTAGATGTACTGGTTCGAGTCCTTGGCGTCGTTCGGGGCCTTGGACGCGTTCTTGTAGATGCCCTGCAGCTGCTGGAGGCCCTTCAGCGACCCCGCCGAGTCGAGGGAGGCGACCCACTTGGAGCCTTCCTTCTTGGCGATGTCACCTCCGTTGGCGAAGATCCAGGAGATGCCGTCGCGCCAGTCCTGACCGCCGAGGAAGAAGCCGCTGAAGTTCGGGATGTTCCGCGGGTTCTTCGAGGTGATGTCGGCGACCGTCGAGTTGAACTGGTCGAGCGTGGTCGGCACCGTGGCTCCGGCCTCGTTGTAGATGTCCTTGCGGTAGAACATGTAGCGCGAGCCGAAGTAGTAGGGGAGCGTGTAGTTCTTGCCGTCGACTTTGCCTGCGTCGACGAAGGACTGCAGCAGCTTGTCGCCGCCGAGGTCCTTGTACATGTCGGAGATGTCGAGGAACGCGCCCACGTTCGTGAACGTCGGGGACTGGGTGTTGCCCATCTCCGTGACGTCCGGGGTGTTGTTCGCGTCGGGGAGCGACGTGGTCAGCTTGGTGACGATGTCTCCCCAGTCCTGCTGCTCGATCTTGAGCGTCGCTCCGGTCTCCTTGTTGAACTCCGTCTTCAGGTAGTTGCGCAGCGCGTCCGGGGTGTCGGATCCGACGAGCCACAGGGTGACCGTCTTCCCCTTGCCGTCGGTGCTCGGAGCCTGGCCTCCACCTGAGGCGCATCCGGCGAGCACGAGAGCGGAAGCCGTAGCCACAGCGGCGAGGCCGACCAGCTTTCTCTTCATTGCTGTTCCCTTCATTGTGTTCGGGCTTTCTTGGGTGGGTCAGTGTGTGCGGGTTGCGTCACACCGTCGGTGCAGGGGTCGTGGATCGCACGGTGCTGTGTTACGAGACCCCGAGTTGTCCGGAGAGGACGAGTACGGCCGCGCCGCGCAGGACGATGTCCTGCCCCAGCGTGGTCATCCGGACCGCGAGGTCGGCGTGGTTCTCTGCCATCGTCCGGCTCCGGAGCGTGTGGATCGTCGCCTCGGCGAGAGGGCCATCGAGAAGGCCCGTCGGTCCGCTGAGCACGAGTTCCGACAGGTTGAGGGCGCCCACGACCGGGGCGAGCGCGATTCCGAGCCGACTGCCGGCCTCGCGGAGGACGGGCGTCGCGTCGGCGCCCGCAGCCTCGGCCGCGTGGATCCCGCGGCGCAGTTGGGGGACGCTCAGCCAGTGCTCGAGCACCTGGTCGCGGCTGTAGGTGGCGTCGAGGCCGAGGTCGGTGCCGACCATGACCTGGCCGATCTCGCCCGCGGCGAAGTGGCTGCCGTAGACGAGGGCTCCGGCGATGATGAGCCCGGCTCCGATGCCGTGGCCGACGCGGATGAGCATCATGTCGCCCGTGGCGCCTCCATAGCTGTGCTCGGCCAGCGCGGCGGCGTTGGCGTCGTTGCCGACGACGACCGGCAGCCCCGTGAGGAGGTGGAGGTCGTGCTGCAGCGGCACGCCCGTCCAGCCGAGGTTCGGGGCGGTGAGGATGGTCCCGGTCAGGTCGACGACACCCGGGGAGCCGACGCCGATGCCGAGGATGGGCGCCGTCGCGCTGTCGACGAGGAGGCGGACCAGCTCGACGACCTTCGCGCGCGCCTCCTCGCCGGTCGCCGCGCGGCCGTCGCCGTCCTCCAGCGGAACCTCGGCCGAATGCAGAAGCTCGCCGTCGAGGTCCATCACCGCGCCGCGGAACCGGTCGTGGTCGCTCAGGTCGACGCCGACGATCTGGTGCGCTGTGCGGTTGATGTCGAGCAGCACCGCGGGCTTGCCCGGGCGCGCGGACTCGCGCTGGCCGAGCTCGATGACCAGACCTTCGCTCAGGAGTTCAGCGACCAGATCGGATACCGTGACCCGGGTGAGCCCGGTCTCGCGGGCGATGTCGGCGCGGCTGCGCTGACCCGACCGGTAGAGCGTCTGCAGGACGAGCGAGCGGTTGTGGCTGCGCGCGTGCTCCGGGAGGACCTTGGCACGCGGTCGGAGCGCCCGGCCGGGGCCGAGCCCGCCGCTGCTTCCTCGCATGTCCATCGTGGTCACGTTTGTTAGTAAAGCTTACGAACAAAAGAAGCGCAACCTCCGAAACGAACTCGTTACACTCCTGCTCGTGACCGTCGCATCCTCCGCCCCCGCCCGCACCCCGTTCGCCCTCACCGGCTCTCGCGCCCTCGTGACCGCCGCCAGCAGGGGGCTCGGACGCGAGATCGCCCTCGAACTCGCCGGTCAGGGCGCCGATGTGGTGCTCGGCGTGCGCGACCCCGGAGGCTCCGCCGAGCTCGTCGACGAGCTGAGCGCCTTCGGCGTGACGGCGCGCGCCGTCCGCCTGGACGTGCTCGACCTCGCCGCCTGCCGCACCGCGATCGACGAAGTCACCGCCGAGCTCGGGCCGATCCACATCCTCGTCAACAACGCGGGCGGCGGCATCAACGCACCCGCGCTGGAGGTCACCGAGGACGACTTCGACCACGTCTGGCAGTTGAACACCCGCTCGACGTTCTTCCTCTCGCAGCACGTCGCGAAGAGCATGCGCACGAACGGAGGCGGGTCGATCGTGAACATCGCCTCCCAGGCCGGGCTCGTCGCCCTCCCCCTCGAGTCGTCGTACTGCACCGCCAAGGCCGCCGTCGTGCACCTCACCCGCTGCCTGGCCGTCGAATGGGGCGGCTACGGCATCCGCGTGAACGCGGTCGCGCCGACGTTCATCGCCACGGACGGCACGTCCGAAGCGCTCGCGGACGACGACTTCCGCGCCGACACCATCGAGCGCATCGCGGCCCTCCACCGCATCGGTGTGCCCGCCGAGGTCTCGGGCGCGGTGGCCTTCCTGGCCTCCCCCGCCGCCTCCCTCATCACCGGCCAGACACTGGCGATCGACGGCGGCTGGACCGCGCGTTAGCCACCGCGCCACGCAGGCTCATCCGACGGAATGCACATTTGCAATGGCCAGATGTCGTGAGCTAATGTTCTAGACGTCGACTAGGTCTTCCAGCACAGTCCTTCATGCCTCGAAGCCCGAAGACCCGTTGGCGACCTTCTCCCCCTTTGGACGCCCCGACGCGCCTCGACCGGTAAGGCACGCCATGCGGGCGGCGAGGCAGGGGCTCACCGACAAACCTACATGAGGATGCCATGAACGACATCGCAGCGACCGAAACAGCCACCGGCACAACGACGACCCCGAACAGCGCGCTACGGCGACGGACGATCATCGGCGCGGCGGCCTGGGCCGCGCCGGCGGTCGCGGCAGCGGTCGCCTCGCCGGCGTACGCGGCATCAACGCGGAAAGTGACGCTGTCCTTGGTCGCGCCGAGCACCGGCCGGGTCGGAACACTGGCGCCGGATGCCGTCTACGCGACCGTTCTGGCCGACGGCGTTCTCGCGGAGGGCGTCACGGTCACGTTCAGTGTCGCCAATGCCGCACTCGCGGGCTTCGGCGCGGACGGCGACCAGTCAGTGATGGTTGTCAGCGACGCCGCCGGTAGAGCCTACCCGCCGGCCATGCTGTTGAGGGCGCAGGGCCTGGTCCAGATCACCGCGACGGCGAACGGCAGCACCGCCATGGCGTACATCGCGGTGTCGGCGGTGGTGGTGACGGCCGGCACCATTGCATTCAAGCAGTCCGCGGTCAACGTGGCAGCAGCCTCCACCTTCGCGCTGCCCGGGGCGCTGACCCGGACGGCGGGGACGGGGTACCCGGCGGCAGTGAGTCTCGTGTATCCGGTCGGGTTCTCCGGCCCTGCTACAGTTCCGGTCAACCAGGCCACCGGCGAGTTCATCGTTTCCGGCGTCACCGCAGGCACTGTCGCCGGATCCATCGGCGCGAGCGCGACCGGTTTCGGCAGCACGACGGTGGCGATCACACTGGTGCTCGGATACATCTCGACACCCCAGGCGATGTATGGAGCCGCTCCGGGCCTTGCTGCCCCGAACGGGAAATATGTGATCTCCGGAGTGGTCAACCGAGTGGTACCCGGCGCCGCTCTGCCCGCCACTGTCACCGTCAGCTGGTTCAACACAAACCCCGCGCACCACTACGAGAACGCCACCGGGCTCGCCAGCGGACAGACCGTGACAGTGAACCAGACCACGGGCGCATTCACCCTCCCGACTCTGACCCCCATCGACACGGGGCGCTTGGTAGAAGGTGTGGCAGGAGTTGGCATGATCGGCCAGATCCAGATCTCCGCCCCCGACTATCTACCGACGGAGCTCGCGTTGTCCAACAGCTCGACAGCGGCCAGCGTCAACCTCTCCAACAGAGTTTCGACCGAGCCGGCGAGCATCAAGTTCGCCCCGGGCGAGACTCGCAACGTGGCCGGCCACGCGCTGGTCGAGAATTCGCTCTATACCGTGAACTACCCCGAAGGGTTCACCGGCCCCGCGACCGTCATCTCCGACGCGAATGCTGCATACACCATCCCCGGAGTGAAATCCCCCACATACATCACGCGGGGAGACATCGTCCTCAGCTCGGCCGACCGCGCTGGGGCTTTCTCGAGTGGAATGCTCCTCGTCCTCTGACCCGCGGCGCCGAGGCTCAGCCTCGACGCGCGCGGAAGGCCTCGACGTCGAGCTCCCGGGTGGGGATGGCGTCGAGGCGAGCCGTGGTCTAGGCGTCGAGGACGACCGAGCCCACTGCCAGGTTGGCCTCCAGATTCTCGGCGCGCCGGCAGTGCCCAGGATGAGCAGGCGTGCTGCAGCAGCCAGGCGAGACCGACCTGGGAGGACGTGACGCCGAGTGTCTCCGCGGCCGCGATTCACCTCCGGCTCGGGTGATCTTGGGCAGGCCAGCGAATGCGCTCCCGAGCGGGAAGTACGGCGCCCAACGTACGAAGCGGTCGCGGACGACGACTTCCGCGCCGACACCATCGAGCGCATTGCGGCCCTCCACCGCATCGGCATGCCCGCCGAGGTCTCGGGCGCGGTGGCCTTCCTGGCCTCCCCCGCCGCCTCCCTCATCACCGGCCAGACGCTGGCGATCGACGGCGGCTGGACCGCCCGCTGACCTTTCGCGGAGCGACGTTCGGCGTGAATGTCGCGTCTCACCGCGCGAGAGACGGCATTCGGCGTGAATGTCGCGTCTCACCGCGCGAGAGACGGCATTCGCGCCGAACGTGGAGGTGTCAGTCCTGCTGCGCGCGGAAGGCGGCGAGGTCGACCTCCCGGGTCGGGATGGCGTCGAGGCGCGCGACCGACTCGGCGTCGAGGGTCAGCGAGCCCACCGCCAGGTTGGCCTCCAGGTGCCTGGCATCGGCCGTGCCGGGGATGAGCAGGACGTTCGGTGCGTGCTGCAGCAGCCAGGCGAGACCGACTTCGGAGGGCGTGACGCCGAGCGCCTCCGCGACGGAGATCACCTCCGGCTCGTCAGTCACCTTGGGCAGACCGGCGAAGGCGCTTCCGAGCGGGAAGTACGGCACCCACGCGACACCCTCGGCGAGGCAGAGCTCGAGCATGTCCTCGTCGCCGCGCGCCACCAGGCTGTAGGCGTTCTGCACGCACGCGACGCCGATCGGGAGGGCGCGGCGGAGACCTTCGATTGTCATGCTGCTGAGTCCGATCGCGCCGATCATGCCCTCGTCGCGCATCGCGACCATCGCCGCCAACTGGTCGTCGATCCCCACCGCCTGGTCGCCGTCGGCGCGAATCCCGATCCCGGCATCCATGCGCCGCAGGTTGACCACCGGGATGCGCTCGACGCCCAGCGAGCGGAGGTTCGCCTCCACCGAGGCCCGGAGCTGCTCGGGGCGCTGTGCGGGCCGGAGGCCTCGGCCTCCGGGGGCGACTTCGGCGCCGACCTTGCTCACGACCTGCACTGCGCCGCCGAGGCCACCGCCCCCGAGCGCCTCGCCCAGCACGCTGTTCACGAACCCGTCGCCGTAGAACTCCGCCGTGTCGAGGTGGTCGACGCCGAGGTCGATCGCGTGCCGCACCAGGTCGATCGCCGCAGCCCGGTCGCCGTGCAGCCGCTCCAGCTGCATCGCACCGAAGCCGATCCTGGCGACCTCGAGCCGCGCGAGCTCGCCGACGCCTCCGGGGCACTCCCTGTCGATGGTGATCGTGTCGTCTGTCATGATGCTGCCCTCTCGTGTCAGAATGGACGTAACGGAGGAGCCTCCGCTATCACCACGATACACCTTTCCGGAGGGTCCTCCGTTTTGAGTCGACCGAACGCCTCCCCTCGACCGCTGCGGGCAGACGCGCAGCGCAACCGCGATCACCTCCTCGCCGTCGCGCGGACAGCCTTCGCGGCGGACGCCGACGAGGTGACGCTCGAGCGGATCGCCAAGGACGCGGGTGTCGGCATCGGCACGCTGTACCGGCACTTCCCCACTCGGGAGGCGCTCGTGGAGGCCGTGTACTCCGCCGAGCTGGACGCGGTGGTGGCCGACGCGGACATCCTCCTGAGCGAACTGCCTCCCCTCGCAGCGCTGCGGGAGTGGATGAACCGCTACGCCCGGTTCACGGCCTCGAAGCACGGGATGCTGCCTGCCCTGCGTGCGGGCTGGGCATCGGGTCGGATCACGACGCCGGCGACCCGGGAACGGATCACGGGCGCCGTCGGCGCCATCCTGGCGTCAGGCGTCGCGGAAGGCACGGTGCGCGCCGACATCGAGGCCGACGACGTCGTCGCGATGCTACTCGGCGTCTTCCTCTCCACGGGAGGCGCGGACGATCCGGCACAGACGGTCCGCCTGCTCGACCTCCTCGTCGCCGGGGTCGCCACCAGGACGCCGCGATAACTCCGGTCATTCGGCGGGACTCGCCGCCGAAAACGCCGGAACTCCGGAGATCGGCGTCTGTTGCGGACGGATCTCCGGAGTTCCGGATGGGTGACGCGAGGCTTAGCTGAGCGCCCAACCGTAGTTGCCGCCCTCGTTCACGCCGACCCACATCACAGTTTCGGGAGCGCCCGGGGTCGCTGTCCACGCTGTCGCCGGCCAGGCGAGCTGATACCACTTGCCGTCGTTCGTGAGCGCATGGACCCGCGACAATCCGACACCGAGCTTCGCGACCCCCGATGGGAGCGGGTCGGTCAGGTTGACTACCTTCGCGCCCGAGTTCACCCAGACGACCCGCCCATCCGTTCTGATCCCCCAGCCGTATCCCGCGCTCTCATTCGACGAGATCGCCGCGAGTCCGCTCGGGGCGAGCAGAGACCAGGTCTTGGACGACCAGGGAAGCACATACCAGGCGCCGATCTCGGTGAGGGCGTAGACGTACGTCGCCCCTACCGCAAGGTCGACCACCCTGTCGGGAAGAGCAGGTACAGCGGCGGCCGCCGAACCGGCGTAGCTCCAGTACACCTGTCCGCCGATGATCGCCCAGCCGTGGTTGCCGCTCTCGTTGACGAAGATCTTCTCGGCGGGGCCGGGCGCACTGATCGACGTCCAGGGCTTCGAGCCGGTCGCGCTCCACACGTGACGGCTCCAGCCACCGCTTCGCGATCTGCCGTAGACCGACGATGTGCCGACAGCGAGCTGGACGAGGCCGCTCGCGTCGCCGCCGACACTGCGGGGAGTCCTGCCCGGATCCGCGACGTAGGCCGAACCGTTCGAGAGGGCCCAGCCATAGTTGCCGCCCTCGTTGACATAGACCGCGTCTACACTGTCCGGAGTGGTGAACGAGTCCCATGCTTTCCCGCCCCAGTTCCAGCGGTACCAGCGGTTGTCGACACTGCGAACATGGATCGCGCTGACGCCGACCGCGGCCTCCACGATAGGAGTCGGGGCGGCGACGATCGCGGCGGCGGCGCTTCCGTTGAGCGACCAGTGCAACTGCCCGGACGCCGGCACGGCTGCCACGACGACGGAGAGCTCGGCCACGGCCGTTCTCCCCGTGAGCTCGTCGACTGCGGTGATGGCGTAGGTTCCGGCGGCGGAGGCAGTCACTGCGTTCACGCCGGCGAGGGCGACCTCGCCGTCCGACGTGGTCAGGGTCCGCTCGAGCCGGGTACCGTCGCGCCAGCTGAGCCCGGGGGCCAGCTGGATGAGGATGGAACGGTCCGACGCCGGGTGCCCGTCGGCACGGACGAGAACGATGCCGTCCGACGAGTACTCGCCGACACCGACAGGGGTGGGCGGCACTCGGAAGCTCAGCTCGACCGACGTCGAGACAGCGAAGGCAGGCGCTGCGATCGACATGACGATGACCGGCGCGGACCACGCGCCCGCTGCGATGACTCCCCGACGGGATGACTGCCGGGGAGCGATGAGATCAGGACTGACGTTTGTGTTCATATTAAATACACTCTCAACGTTATGTGGTTACATTTCGGTCTTCCCTTTGAGCCTAAGGTCGATTGCTTGCATTTGACGTCAGTCTTCCGACGGATATGCGAAAGGCCCGGCCGACCGAAGTCTGCCGGGCCTTTCGAGAGGCGCGTGTCACCCCATGCGCGACTTGAGGTTCTCGCTGATCGCGTCGAGGAACTCCTCGGTGGTCAGGAACTCCTGCTCGGGCCCGACGAGGAGCGCGAGGTCCTTCGTCATCTTGCCCTGCTCGACCGTCTTCACCACGACATCCTCGAGGGTGTGGGTGAAGTCGATGAGGTCCTGGTTGCCGTCGAGCTTGCCACGGTGCGCGAGGCCACGCGTCCAAGCGAAGATCGAGGCGATCGGGTTGGTGGAGGTCGGCTTGCCCTGCTGGTGCTGGCGGTAGTGGCGGGTCACGGTGCCGTGGGCGGCCTCGGCCTCCACGACGCTGCCGTCCGGGGTGGTGAGCACAGAGGTCATCAGGCCGAGCGAGCCGAAGCCCTGGGCCACGGTGTCGGACTGCACGTCGCCGTCGTAGTTCTTGCACGCCCAGACGTAGCCGCCCTCCCACTTGAGGCTGGAGGCGACCATGTCGTCGATCAGGCGGTGCTCGTAGGTGAGGCCGGCCGCGTCGAACTTCTGCTTGTACTCGGTGTCGAAGACCTCCTGGAAGAGGTCCTTGAACCGGCCGTCGTAAGCCTTGAGGATGGTGTTCTTGGTCGACAGGTAGACCGGGTACTGGCGATCGAGGCCGTAGTTGAAGGAGGCGCGGGCGAAATCACGGATGGACTCGTCCTGGTTGTACATGGCGAGCGCGACACCGGCGCCCGGCGCCTGGTAGACCTCGAAGCTCTTCGCCTCGCCGCCGTCGTTCGGCTGGAAGCTGAGAGTCAGGGTGCCAGGGCCGTCGAAGGTGAAGTCGGTGGCGCGGTACTGGTCGCCGAAGGCGTGACGGCCGATGATGATCGGCTTGTTCCAGCCCGGGACCAGCCGCGGGATGTTCGAGATGA
The DNA here is from genome assembly GCF_049993355.1 of Leifsonia sp. McL0607. Classification (GTDB taxonomy): domain Bacteria; phylum Actinomycetota; class Actinomycetes; order Actinomycetales; family Microbacteriaceae; genus Leifsonia. Next base: position 627,750 of record NZ_CP188253.1, read on the forward strand.
TGATCGGCTCGCGGAACACGACGCCGCCGAGGATGTTGCGAATGGTGCCGTTCGGGCTCTTCCACATCTTCTTGAGGCCGAACTCCTCGACACGAGCCTCGTCGGGGGTGATGGTCGCGCACTTGACGCCGACGCCGTGCTTCTGGATGGCGTGCGCCGCGTCGATCGTGATCTGGTCGTCGGTCTCGTCGCGCTTCTGGATGCCGAGGTCGTAGTACTCGAGGTTCACATCGAGGTACGGGTGGATGAGAGAGTCCTTGATCGCCTTCCAGATGATCCGCGTCATCTCGTCGCCGTCGAGTTCGACGACCGTTCCATCAACCTTGATCTTGTCCACTGGTTCTCCTGGGGTCTGTGCCGTGTTTCAGCCGGAGACAGCTTACCCGAGGCGGGCAACTATCTTGACATCGAGACACTTCTGCCAGCCTCCGGTCAGCGCCGTCGCCGACTTTGCGGGCCGCGTCGCGCACGTTACCCTTTCGTCATGGCTGAGTTGAGACTGGAAGAGTTGAGCGCGAGGACCGTCGTGGCGGCGAACGCGCTTTCGCTGAAGCCTGGTCAGGAGCAGTTCATCGCTCCCGTGTCGTACTCGGCCGCGGCTGCCGTCGCCGATCCGACGACCTCCTGGCAGCGCGTCGTCCTCGACGGCGACGACGTCGTGGGATTCATCATGGGCGACTTCAACCCGCACGCCGAGCACGAGGAGTTCAAGGCGATCCTCTGGCGCATCAACGTGGACGCCGACGACCAGGGCCGCGGCATCGGCACCTTCGCCGTGGGCGCGCTGGCCGCGGAGGCACGCGAGCGCGGCGTCAAGCGGCTCTACGTGATCTGGGAGTCGGGCGAGCTGGGCCCCGAGCAGTTCTTCCTCCGAACCGGGTTCCAGCCCGTCGGCGAGACGCAGTACGGCGAGACGATCGGTGCCCTCGAGCTCTGACGACTCCGCCGCGGCGGGCGGTGACTTCGCGTCACGGGTCCTCGCCGTCGTCGAGAGCATCCCGCCCGGGCGCGTGATGACGTACGGCGACGTCGCGGCGACGCTCGGCTCCCGCGCCTCGCGGATGGTCGGTCAGGTGATGGCCTACTACGGCGCCGCGGTGCCGTGGTGGCGCGTCGTCCGGGCCAGCGGCCATCCCCCTGCGAACCACGAGCACATCGCGCTGCAGCACTACCGCGCCGAGGGCACGCCGCTCCTCGGGGGCGACGGTCGGCCTTATCGGGTCGATCTGGCAGTGGCCCGCCACGAGGCCGGCTGAGTCCGCCGACGACGACATCATCCTCTGGGTCGATGCAGCGCTCAGGTTGATGGTGTTGACTGGATAGGTCTGTCCATGATCCCGCCAGGAGCGTCCGTGCCCCGTACTCGTCGACTCGGCCTCGCCGTCGCCGCCGTCCCTCTCGTCGCCGCCCTCTCCGGGTGCTCGGTCGTGGCGGCGTTCACCCCGCACGTCGAGCCGGCGATCTACGACGCGGCCAAAGACCTCAAAGCGTCCGACAACACCGCGATCGGCTCGACGTCGTTCGTCCCCGACGACGCGACGCTGATCCGGATCGACTACGACACGCAGTCGGGCGAGGCGATCATGACGTACACCTCCGCGGCACTGCTCCGCTCGGACGTGTGCAAGCTGACGACCGTCGCACCGCCCAAGCCGACCATCCAGGACAGCTGGTGGCCGATCTCCGGCGTCCCGGCCAACGCGTCGTACTCGTGCCCGGGAGGCTGGAGCGCCTTCACGATCGCGCAGCAAGTGTACGCGGTTCGGCCCGCAGGCGCCTAAGCACCGCTCGCGAAACCCCGCGGCTCATCGAGCCGGGGCTCAGGGCCAACGGCATAACGAACGCGACGCGACGGGCGGGAAGGGGTGCTGGTCGTCCAGCGCACCGCGAGCCGCACCGCCACGGTCAACAGGAACAGGACGCCGACTACGCGCCAGGCGACGCCGAGCCAGAAGTCGGCGTCGTTGCTCGGGACGAGCGCGTATGGATTCGCCACGCAGCCGCGATGTCGCGGGTGACCGGGCACCAGGTCCGGCGCCCGCGACCGCTGCGCCCGCCCTCTACACCGTGACCGGCACCGTCTAGTTCGATGCCGACCGTGACGGTTCCTACAACCTCGGCGACCTCCCGATCCGCTCGGCGACCGTAGACCTCTACTCCAGCGCCACCGACGCCGCGGCCGGGAGCGGCGCCGTGCGCACGGTCGCGTCGAAAGCACTCGGAGTCTATTCCGTCGGCAAGCTCGCCGCCGGCACCTACTACGCGACCGCGAAGGCCGACGGTTATCGGTCCGGCGCTGTCGCCGAGGTGACCGTCAAGGGTCTTTCGCTCATCGGCGTCGCGAATGTCGGCGCCACCAAGCAGACCGACCTCACCGGCACGGTGGTCGGCGACAGCAATGGCAACGGCGTTCGCGACTCCGGTGAGGGCCTCCTCGGCGGCAAGACACTGATCTTCGTGGACGTGCTCGCTACGCAGAAGGCCATCGCCGACGGCTCCCTCGCGTCGATCGACGTCGGGGCCGCTGTGGGCGCTGCTCTCGGAGGCTCGCTCGACCTCAGCGACGCGATCCGGTTCCGGACGACCACGGCCGGCCAGCCCATCACGTTCTCCGACGTGCCGGAGGGCGCCTAGGTAGTCCTGCGTTCTCCTTTCAACTGGCGCTGGGCGACGTGATCTCGAACAGCTCGCGGATCACCGCTCTCCTCGACGTCATCAGCTCGGGAAGCGCCGACGCGCTCCTCGCCATGGATCCGGCACTGCTCGACACCGGTGACATCAGCACGACGCCGCGCAACGAGTACCTCGCGAAGCTCGCGTCCGGACTGTCCCGCGCGGTCGCCGTCGTCGACGAGACCGACACCGAGCGACTGCTCGGCGGCGACGCGTCGGCGCAGCTCCGCAGCGTCACGGACACGGTCCTCAGGCCTCGGGCCTGATCGCGGCCATCCCCGCCGCGCACTTCGTGGTGTCGACCACTGGGGCACCAGCTGGCAGCAGACCGGGCTGAAGGTGACGAGGACCACTGATTTCCTGTTCGGCGTCCGCCATCACGTGAGCATCACGGGCACCGTGTTCAACGACTCCAACGCCAACGGCAAGAAAGACGGCCTCGAGCTGACCGAAGCGGTCACACTGACCGCGTACCGCGCAGACGGCACCGGCCTCGCAGGCACCACGACCCCGTCCCTGTTCGGCTCGTACAATCTGGGCGGCCTCCCCTACGACACCGACATCTACGTCGGGCTGAGCGGCACCACCAAGACGCCGTCGGCGCGATTCTCGGGAACCGTTCCCGCCGCACTCGCCGACGTGACCCTGATCGGTTCATATCGGCTCTCCGGCGACGGCACAGCGAGCACCATCGGCCAAAACCTCGGGCTCGCCACCGTGACGGCGCCCACGGCGACAGTCGGCGCAGTGTCCGCCACCGGCTCCGCGACGCTCACGCTGGCGAACACGACCTCGGCTGTCGTGAACGTCGCTTACTCCGTCAACGGCGGCCCGAGCACCGGGTCGACCATCCCCGCGAAGTCCATCCTGAACGCTGCCGGCACCCGCACCGTCACCCTCACGGATCTGGTGCCCGGCGCGAACACGGTGACCGTCGACTGGTCGACCGGCGCATACACCGGCACCACGCTGACCGTCGAGGTCGTCCGCGGCTGATCCCGCGCATCGACGTACGCAGGTCCCGGGAGGAGTGATCCTCCCGGGACCTGCGCGGTCCGCAGAGCTGCACCTACACGAGCGAGTCCCGCCACGCGGCGTGGAGCTGCGCGAACCGGCCGGTGCCGGCGATCAGCTGGTCCGGCGAGCCGTCCTCCACGACCCGGCCGTGCTCCATGACGAGCACCCGGTCCGCGATCGCGACCGTCGACAGCCGGTGCGCGATGATCACGGCCGTGCGGTCGGCGAGCAGAGTCTGCAGCGCCTCCTGCACCAGGCGCTCGCTCGGGATGTCGAGCGAACTGGTCGCCTCGTCCAGGATGAGCACGGCCGGGTTCGCCAGGAACGCCCGGGCGAACGAGATCAGCTGACGCTGACCGGCGGACACCCGGCCACCGCGCTTGTTCACGTCGGTGTCGTAGCCGTTCGGCAGACCCATGATGAACTCGTGGGCGCCGACCGCTCTCGCGGCCTCCACCACCTCGTCCCTGGTCGCGTCCGGCTTGCCGAGCGCGATGTTGTCGGCGACCGACCCGCTGAACAGGTACGCCTCTTGGGTGACCATGACGATCGCCCGGCGCAGATCCTTCGGGTGCATGTCCCTCAGGTCCACGCCGTCGAGCGCGACGGAGCCCTCGCTCGGGTCGTAGAACCGCGAGATCAGCTTGGCCAGCGTCGACTTGCCCGCTCCGGTCGAGCCGACCAGCGCGATCGTCTGCCCCGCCGGGATGTCCAGGCTGAACTCCGGGAGGATGACGCGGTCGCGTTTGTAGGCGAAGGTCACGTCGTCGAAGCGCACGTGGCCTTCGGCCGTCCAGAGGTCGACCGGCTTCACCGGGTCGGGCACGCTCGGCTCCTCCTCCAGCACACCCGAGATCTTCTCGAGCGCGGCGGCGGCCGACTGGTAGGAGTTGTAGAACATCGCCATCTCCTCCATCGGATCGAAGAACCGGCGCGTGTAGAGCAGTGCGGCGAGCAGCACACCGATGGCCAGCTGGCCGTCGGCGACCCGGAAGCCGCCGACCAGCAGCACCACGCCGACGGTCACGTTTCCGATCATCACCAGACCGGGGTCGAAGATCCCGAACATCTGGATGACCCGCGCGTTGACGTCGCGGTAGTCCTCGACGAGCCCGCCGAACTCCTTCTCGTTGCGCTTCTCCTTGCGGAATGCCTTGACCGCACGGATACCGGTCATGCTCTCCACGAAGTGCACGATGAGCGTCGCCGACGCCACCCGCGAGATGCGGAACAGCACCTGCGAGCGCTTCTGGAACCAGCGCGTGAGCAGGTACAGCGGCACCAACGAGCACACCAGGACGACTCCGCTCAGCCAGTCGAGCCAGAACAGCGCGATGGCGATGAACAGCATGTACAGGAAGCCCTGCACCAGCTGGTTGATGCCGGAGTCGAGCAGCTCGCGGATCGAGTCCAGGTCGCTCGTCTGCCGCGAGATGATGCGGCCGGAGGTGTACGACTCGTGGAACTCGAGCGAAAGCTTCTGCGTGTGCAGGAAGACCCGCTTGCGGAGGTCGATCAGGATCGCCTGGCCGATGCGCGCGCTCAGCACCGTGTACCACGAGATGAGCACGGCGCCGATGATGCCGGTGAACAGGTAGGCGACACCGGCGGCGGCGACCGGGAGCCAGTTCTGCGAGTGCAGAGCCGTGATCCCGTTGTCGATGCCGAACGCGATGATCGCCGGACCCGCCACCTGGCCGGCCGTGCTGACCACGACGACGATCGCGGTCAGCACCAGCCGCAAGCGCAGGGGGTGCAGCAGCGAGCCGAGCAGGCGCAGCGAACGCCGGCGGATCTGCCGGCTCTCCTCCCTGCTGAGGTCATTGCGCTCTTCGCCCTCGACGCCCTGTACTGTCGCGGTGCTCACAGGTTCACCTCCTGGAGGAACTCGTCGTCCGGTTCCTCTTCGAGGGAGGAGAGGACGAAACGGTAGTGCTCGTTGGTCGCGAGCAGGTCGTGGTGGGTGCCGACGGCCGTGATCCGGCCGTCCTCCAGCAGGGCCGCCCGGTCGGCGAGCATGACCGTCGACGGACGGTGCGCGACGACCAGGGCGGTCGTGGAGGCGAGTATCCGGCGCAGGGCGGCCTCCACCAGCGCCTCGGTGTCCACGTCGAGCGCCGACAGCGGGTCGTCGAGCACCAGGATGCTCGGCGCCGCGGCCACCGCACGCGCGAGCGCGAGACGCTGACGCTGTCCGCCGGAGAGGCTGAGCCCCTCCTCGCCGACCTTGGTGTCGATGCCCTCCGGAAGATCGTAGACGAACCCGGCCTGCGCGATCTCGAGAGCCTCCGTGAGGACCCGCTCGGCCTCGGCCGACTCGGGGTCGAGCCCGTCGCGGCCGAGGAGCACGTTGTCGCGCACGGAGGCAGAGAACAGCGTCGCGTCCTCGAACGCCATCGCGACGGCCGAGCGGAGGTCGTACCGGGTCAGGTCGCGCACGTCCACACCGTCGACGCGCACCGCTCCTCTCGTCACGTCATACAGGCGGGTGGTCAGCGCGGTCAGCGTGGACTTGCCGCTTCCGGTCAGACCCACGAGCGCCATCGTCTCCCCCGGCCGCACCGTGAGATCGATGCCGTTCAGGAGGTCGGGGAAGCGCTCCGGCGAGTCCTGGTAGCGGAAGTGCACGTCGTCGAAGACCAGCTCGCCACGAGGATCGGAGATGCGCTTCGGCTCGGTGGGGTCGGTGATCGTGTTGACCTCGTCCATGACCTCGAAGAAGCGGTCGGCCGCAGTGCGCGTGTCGAACGTCATCGAGAGAAGGAAGCCGATCGACTCGATCGGGAAGCGCAGCACGGTCGCCGTCGCGAAGAACGCGACCAGCTCGCCGACCGACAGGTCGCCTTGCGCGGCCAGCCACACACCGACCACCAGGCAGATGCCGAACGCGACGTCCGGGATCAACAGCAACCACAGCCAGAGGCCGGCGACCGCCTTCGCCTTCTCGATCTCGGTGCCTCGCAACTCCTCCGCCTGCGACTCGAACTTCTGCAGCGCGTGTTTGCCGCGCCCGAAGGCCTTGAGCACGCGGATGCCGTGGACCGACTCCTCGACGGCCGTCGCCAGGTCGCCGGCCTGGTCCTGACTGCGGCGGGCGACGACCGTGTACTTGTTCTCGAAGGCGAACCCGTAGATCCACAGCGGCACCGACAGCACGAGGAAGATCAGGCCGAGGATCCAATTCCAGCCGATCAGGATCGCGAAACCGATGATGATGGTGACGACGTTGACCACGAGCAGCACGATGCCGAACGACAGCCATCGCCGGATCAGGCTCAGGTCGCTCACGGCGCGCGAGAGCAGCTGGCCGCTCGGCCAGCGGTCGTGGAACGCGACAGGCAGATCCTGCAGCTTCTCGTAGAGCGCGTTGCGCATCCGCGCCTCGACGTGGGTGCCCGGGGTCAGCACGAACCAGCGGCGGAGCGAGATGAACACGGCCTCCGCGGCGCCCAGCCCCACGACGAGCAGGGCCGCCGGCCAGACAGCGGAGGGATCACCGGTGGAGAGCGGGCCGTCGACCAGCCAGCGCAGCACCTGCGGGATGAGCAGCGCGACCAGGCTCGCCAGCAGTGCGGCGACCATGCCGAGCAGGATCCGGGGCGCCGCCGACTTGGCGAACGGGAGGATGCGGAGAAGCGTGCGGAGGGTCCCGGACCGCTTCTGGTCTTCTCTTTGGGGTGGGTGCTGATGGGTTTCAGCGATGGGCATGGGTTCCGTCTTCTCTGTAGTGCGGTGCGTGAATTCGGTTTCTGAGCTGGGTCGGCTCCGACCCGGTGAGACGTGCTGAGAGGTCGCCGAAGGAGTCGTTCGCATGGGCGCGACGAGCCAGGGCAGGGGTGCCCGAGCGGTGTGCCGGCGACGGTCAGCCGGAAGCGCGTTCCTGCCTGGGACCTACCAGGCGGGGGCCGGGTCGGGACACGCGTCCACGGCAGCGACGAGCCCGAACACGGTCACGGTTCGTGTCTTCTCAGTCGTTGTCATGGCGTCCTCCCAGGGCCCGATGCGTCATCCGTACACTGCGACAAGGCAGCCCTACAGGCTATTCCCAGCGTCGCGTTGAGCGCAAGAGGGCGGCGAAGATTCTCGCAGAATGTGGTGAAGAGAGCCGGCTTCGCGATGTTCCGGCGAATGTCGCGCGGCGCCGCCTCAGCGGATGCGGATCGAGAGGCAGGTGACGCAGCCCTCGAGCTTCTCGAACTCCGAGATGTCGACCTGCACGACGGTGTAGCCGAGGTCCTCCACCAGTGCCACGGAGCCGGGGGCGGAGGACGACATGAGCACTGTCTCGTCGTCGAGGACGACGACGGCGGTGCCGTGCGCCTCCGGCACGGGAAGGAAGCGCTCGAAGATCCGCGGCTCGTCCACGATCGGCTCGTAGCCGATCACAGTGCCGTCCGGAAGCGCGGTCACGGCCGTCTTGAGGTGCAGGGCCTTGGTGACCGGCACCGCGACGACGGTGTAGCCGAGCGGCGCGAGGAGCGCGCGCAGCTGGCGAATGCCTTCGGCGTTCGTGCGGCCGCCTCGGCCGACGTAGACGGTGTCGCCCACCTTGAGGACGTCGCCGCCATCAAGGGTGCCCGGCTCCTCGATGCGCTCGAGCCGGAGGCCCTGGGCGCGCAGTGCGGCCTCGGTGCCCACGGTCTCCGCACGACGCGAATCGGCGCCGGGGCGCGAGATGACGGCGATGTCGCCGAAGGCGATCGCGGTGTCCTCCACGAACACGGAGTCGGCGAGCTGGTCGGCGCTGGCGACCTCCACGGTCTGCCAGCCGGCAGCGGACAGCGCGGCGACGTAATCGTCCCACTGCTTGTCGGCCAGCTCGTTGTCGACGGCCTCCCGCTCGATGTGGGTCACCAGGCCATCGGCGAGGTTCGCAGCGGGGATGCGGACCAGGGCGATCTTGCGCGCAGTCGCGCCGCCCTGCGCTTCGAGGGCGTTGAACACAGCGAAGCCCGCGGTTGGGTACGCGACCGCCACGGCGAGCCAGAATGGCAGGTTGAGCCCGATGAACGACTGCGCGATCTGACCCCACGCGGCGCCGCTCAGGGTCACGTTCAGCGTCGAGAACAGCACGATCGTGCCGATGGCGGTGCTCACCAGAGCGACCAGGATGCCCGCGACGACCGCGATCCACCGCCGCTCCATACCGCCGAGCAGAGTGGCCACCGCCGCGAGAACGAACGCGACGAGCGCGTTCCAGACCACGTACTGGGTGATGCTTCCGAGCGCGCCGGCGTTGAGCTGGTTGGCCGCCAGGAGCACGAAGGTGGCGGCGACCAGGCCGATGGCGGCAACGGCAACGGCGGACACGAGGGAGGCGACGAGCCGGCGGGCCCACGAGGAAGTCATGAGGCCCAAGCCTATCCGACCGGTTCCTATCGGAATGCTGGTACCCGTCGTCTCCCCAGGCCGTGGTCCCGCTGCGGGCGTCCCGCTACCGCACACTCGGGCCGGCAGCGGGACGCGCGGCCGGGTCAGGCGTGCGCGGGCTCCCGGAGGCGGGACAGCGCGATCTCGTCGGCGGCCTCCAGCGTCGTGATGCCGCGCTCGGCCGCGACGTCGAAGACGCGGGCGACGGTGTCGCCGATCGCCTCCACGCGCTCGCGGGTGGCCTCCGCGGAGGGCGCCTCCCCGTTCATCATCGAGAGGAAGATCACTCCGCCGGCGTTCACGACGAAGTCGGGCGCCCAGAGGATGCCGCGGGCTGCGAGCCGCTCGGCGCCGGCGCGCTCGGCGAGCTGGTTGTTCGCCGGGCCCACGACCGCCTTCACGCGCAGCTCGTCGATGACGGAATCGGTCAGCACGCCGCCGACGCCGGCGGGAACGAACAGGTCGCCCTCCACGCGGTGCGCCGCGTCGGGATCGACCCACGCGGCGCCGAGCGCGTCGGTGAGCGCGCGCTTGGCCGGGTTGACGTCGGTGACCGTGAGCACGGCACCCTCGCTGGCGAGGCGCATGGCGATGATCGAGCCGACGTGCCCGAGACCGAGCACGGTCACGCGGCGCCCGGACACATCGCGGCTGCCGGTGGCGCGCTCCAGGGTCGCGAGCAGACCGGCGTACACGCCGGCGGCGGTCGCGTCGCTCGGCTCGCCCACGCCGCCCTCGGCGGGCGGGAGGCCGCACACGTTCGCGGTGCGGGTCGCCACGACCGACATGTCCTCGGCGCTGGTGCCGACATCCTCCGCGGTCATGTAACTGCCGCCGAGGCTCTCGACGGCGTCACCGAGGTCGAGCATGACTTCGTAGCGCTCGGTGGGGCTGAGCTGGTGGCCCCGCGGCAGGTAGACGACGGCCTTGCCGCCGCCGCGGTTGAGGCCCGCCGCCGCGTTTTTGTACGTCATCCCCTCTGCCAGTCGGAGCGAGTCGGCGACGGCCTCCTGCCAGGACTCGTAGTTCCACACCCGGCAGCCGCCGAGGGCCGGGCCGAGGACGGTGGAGTGCACCGCGATGCTGATGGTGAGGCCGCTCCGCCTCCCCTTCACAACGTGCAGTGTTTCGTGCGGCAGGTCAGCGGGCAGGACGGACATCGGTGTATCCTCGTGGGATCGCGGTGAATACTGAGGGTCTTGTGGACCGTCGTCTATTCTCCGCGACCCCTCGAGGGGATGCAATGCGGCGCCCGGATGAGCACGTGCCAGGCGGGCGCGGCGTCAGTGGAAGAAGTGCCGCTCTCCGGTGAAGTACATCGTGACGCCCGCTGCCTTCGCGGCCGCGATGACGTCTTCGTCGCGGATGGAGCCGCCGGGCTGCACGATCGCGGAGACACCGGCTGCGATGAGGATCTCGGGGCCGTCGGCGAACGGGAAGAACGCGTCGGAGGCCGCGACCGATGCCGCCGCCCGCTCGCCGGCCCGGCCGACCGCCAGGTTGCACGAGTCGACGCGATTCACCTGACCCATGCCGACGCCGACGGAGGCGCCGTCTTTGGCGAGCAGGATCGCGTTGGATTTGACCGCGCGGCAGGCCTTCCAGGCGAACTCGAGGTCGGCACGGGTGGCCGAATCGGCCTCCTCACCGGAGACGAGCGTCCAGCCGGCCGAACTGCCATCCTCACCGAGAGGCACTGTGTCGAACCGGTCGCTGTCCTGCACGAGCAGGCCACCCGAGATCTGGCGGAACTCGGTCGTCGCGCGCGCGTAGTCCGCCGGCAGCTGCAGGATGCGGAGATTCTTCTTGGTCAGGAGCAGCTCCAGCGCCTCCGGCTCGAAACCGGGGGCGATGAGGACCTCGGTGAAGATGCCCTTGACGGTCTCGGCCATGGCGAGCGTCACGGTGCGGTTGGCGGCGATCACGCCGCCGTACGCCGAAACGGGGTCGCACGCGTACGCCTTGAGGTGCGCGTCGGCGATGTCGGCGGCGACGGCGATGCCGCACGGGTTGGCGTGCTTGATGATCGCGACAGCCGGCTCGGCGAAGTCGTAGGCGCTGCGGAGGGCCGCGTCGGCGTCCACATAGTTGTTGTACGACATCTCCTTGCCGCCGAGCTGCGTCGCCTGGGAGATTCCGCGCCCGGCCGGGTCGGCGTAGAGCGCCGCGGCTTGGTGCGAGTTCTCGCCATAGCGGAGGGTCTGCTTCAGCTCGGCGCGCACCTCGAAGCGTTCACCGAATCGGGCGGACACAGCGTCGGCGGTGGACGGCGCCTCCCCCGCGAACCACGCGGCGACCGCCCCGTCGTAGGAGGCCGTGTGCGCGAACGCCTTCGCGGCGAGGGCACGGCGCTGATCGAAGCTGGTGCCGCCCGCGGCGATCGCGGCGGCGACCTCCTCATAGTCGTCGGGCGAGACCACGATCGCGACATTGGCGTGGTTCTTGGCAGACGCACGCACCATCGCCGGCCCGCCGATGTCGATCTGCTCGACGACGTCGTTGCCGACCGCGCCGGAGGCGACCGTCTCGACGAACGGGTACAGGTTGACGACGACGAGCTCGAACGGCTCGATACCGAGGTCTTTCAGCTGCTCCTCGTGGGAGGCGAGGCGGAGGTCGGCGAGCAGACCCGAGTGGATGGCCGGGTGCAGCGTCTTGACGCGCCCGTCGAGCGACTCGGGGAAACCGGTCACCGACGCGACATCGGTGACCGCGTGCCCGGCGTCGCGGATGGTCTGGGCGGTGGAGCCCGTCGACACGATCTCGACTCCGGCCTCCGCCAGCGTCGCAGCGAGTTCGAGGAGGCCCGTCTTGTCGCTGACCGAGATCAGCGCGCGGCGAATCGGGACGACGTCTCGTTCGCGGTAGAGGCTGGCGTCGTGTCGGGGTCCGCTCATACTCGGGAGAGCTCCTTGAGGTCGATGTGTCCGTTGGCGATGTCGAGGACGGCGTCGATCAGGAGGCGCCGCTCCACGGGTTTGATGCGTTCGTGCAGGCTGGCCTCGGAGTCGCCCGGCACGATCGGAACGCGCTCCTGGCTGATCACGGGGCCGGCGTCGACGCCGTCGTCGACCACGATGAGGCTGGCGCCGGTCTGGGTGGCGCCGGCCTCCAGAGCGTCGCGGACGCCGTGCGCGCCAGGGAACTCCGGCAGATAGGCGGGGTGCGTGTTGATGAGGTTCGGCGAGAACGCCCGCACGACGCGCGGCGGCACGAGGCGCATGAAGCCCGACAGGATGACCAGGTCGGGCTCCCAGACCCGGATCTGCTCCAGCAGGGCGTCGCCCCACTCCTCGCGGCTGTCGTACGACGTGAAGGGCACCGTGAACGACGGGATGCCGAACTCCTCGGCGTGCTCGAGCCCGTCGGCCTCTCGGTCGGCGCCGACCGCGACCACCCGGGCGGGGAACTCGGCGTCGGATGCGGCCTCGAGCAGAGCGCGCAGATTGGAGCCTCCGCCGGAGATCAGCACGACAATCGAGAGCACGCGACAAGCCTACCCATCCGAGGAGGTGCGCTCAGACCATCGCGGCCCCCAGCGCGACGGGGCGATCGTCTAGAGCGCGCGGTAGAGCGCTGTTCCCGTCAGCGCTCGTTCGCTCTCATCGTCTCGCGCGACCTCCGGCCAGCAGTCCGATGATCGCCGCGACGGCGACCTCCACCGCGGCGAATGCACCGACCAGCCACGGATTCGGGCCGACGTCGTGCAGGCGGCCAGGGCCGAGGGCTCCCGCCGACCACCAGGCGAGGAGTCCGAGTTGGACGCCCGCGACCACGCCGATCCCCAGCGCGGTGAGAAGGAGGGCGAGCGCACCGTCGGCGTGCGCCCTCCTGGTCGCGCGCAGCAGCGCGGCGGCGACGAAGCCCGCCAGCAGCGGCACGAGCACGCCGACCAGCCCGAAGGTGTAGCCGTGGGCCGGGATGACGCCGAAGAGGGGCACGCCAGGAAGCGGCCCGAGCACGGTGCCGATCGGGCTCACGGCCGACCCGGTGCCGATCGCGAAACCCGGGCCGACGAGCCACGACATGAGCCAGATCACGAGGTTGGGCAAGAAGGCCAGCTGCGCGATGGTGAGGGCGACGCCGCCCGCGACCCCGGTCTGCAGCTGTTCGTAGAGGCTGATGATCGCGCCGTAGTTGCCGAAGATCAGCAGCGCCAGGATGAGCGCGGATACCCCGATGACGATGGCGGTCGCCGCACTCCCGGCCCGCAGGGCGCCCAGCATCCCCGCACGCACGGGTGCGGGGATGGCACCGACCCGGGCGCGGACGGCGACGAGCGGAGCCGCGCCCCCTCGCGCGCCGATCGATGTCTCGTCGCCGCGGTCGTCCGCGTGGTCGCCGGGTCGATCGCTGCGGTCGGCGGGGCGCTCGGCCGCTCGGGCGGAGGTTCGCTCCCTGGTGTCGCGGAGGGCCGCGAATGCGAACCCGATCCCGATGCCCAGCGCGTAGACGAACGGAGGCAGCACGATCCCCTGCCACAGGGACGGGGTCACCAGTGCGCTCCCGGCTGTCAACGTCACGAGCACGGAGACGGCGAGGAACACGGCGAGCGCGGAGATCGCGCCGGTACCGCGGTAGGGCGTCTCCGCCGCGCGCAGGCCGGTGCGGACGCCGAGGCCCGCGGTGAGGGCGGCGAACCCCAGGAGCGCGATGGTGACCTGGAAGGGAGCTGCGGCCCCGGGGAGCCCGAGGGACCCCACGGTCTGCGGGTCGAGGGTCACCGTCAGGTTGACACCGTGCCCCACCAGCCAGATGTCGGCCGCGGCCTTCCAGATGACCGCGAAATCCCCGGTCAGGTGGTATTGCGCCGCCCACAGAACGGTGAGCGGCACCACGCAGATCCCGATGCCGACCGCCGCCACGATGGCCGCCTCCAGCGCGGCGAGCAGGGCGACGGTTGTGCGATTCATGACCGGATGGAGCCTACCGGTCGCGGGGCCGTGCATCCGGTAGACACTTCGACACCCGGGCGACAGTGGAGGTTTCGCAAACATATTGCATCTGCACCTCTTGCATTTATGCCCGATTCTCTGGTTTGCTGTGGCCATGAAGAAACACACCAGAGTGAACAAGGTCCGCTCCCGCGTCGCCGCCGTTGCCGTCGCGACGGCGGCGTCGGTCGGTCTCGTCGTCGGCACGGCGGTGCCGGCTGAGGCCACGATTTGGCACTACGTGTCGTCATCGTGGGTCGAGGCGTATGCGGGATCCACGTCGAACACGGCGCGTGACGGGATGCTCCAGGCCTATGCCCTGCTCGGCAACGACTACAAGTGGGGCGCGCGCTCGTCGAGTTCGACGCTCGCCGTCGTGAACGGATTCAACCTGACACACAAGGCCCAGCTCTTTCGCGACGGCAAGTTGATCGTTTCGAGCTGACACCCATGAGACGGAGCCAGAGGTCGCCCGGTCCTGGCTCCGTCTCCCTACGCGCGTCCCACGCTGAGAGCACATATGACACGTCCTCTGAATCGCATCGCCTCCGTCTTCGCAGCGGCCACGCTCGCGGCGGTCATCGGCGGCTGTTCCACCCAGCCTCCGGCCGCGGCCGACGGCAAACTCGCGGACTCATACACAGCATTGATCGAGGAGAAGCTCGATGGCGAATTGACGGACTTCGAGACGGAGGTGCTGGAGCGCGCACTGGGCCGCGGGACGATCTCACAGGGCGACTACGAAGCTGCGCACGAACGCTATCGCGAGTGCATGGCGCGCCACGGCGTCGCAACCGAACAGCGCCGCTTCCCCAACGGAGTGATTCACTCCACCCCACCTGGCCCGAACGACGAGTTCACACTCGAACAACTCGTCGAATTCGATTACATGTGCGCAAAATCGACAATCTTCGTCATCGACGAGCTCTACGTCGTTCAACAGGGGAACCCTGGGCTTCTCCGTGATACGTCGGCGGCGGGCACCGCATGCCTCCTCCGCGAAAAGCTCGCACCGGAGTCCTTCAGTCGAGACGACTTCGAGGCGGCGTTCGGACCCGGACACGACAACTACGACAGCCTCCCCTTCGACGTCAAAGACGAGAGGGTGCAAATGTGCTTGTTCACGGCGCACATCGTGATCGGGTTCGCGGAATGACAGTGCGGAGGCGGTGGGTCGGGCTCGCAGTTGTATTCGGCATCGTGTCGACAATCACAGGCTGCGCACTCTCCGAGGTGCGCGATGGCGGCAGACTGGCCACCTCCTACGTCGTCCTCATCGAGCAGGATCTCGCCCGTTCTCGCGCGACGACTTCGCCAGGACATTCGACGGTCCCGGATTCAGCGAGTACGACCGTCTCCCCTTCGACGTCCGGGACGAACGCGTGCACATGTGCCTCTCCGTCGCCGGCATGGTGATCGGATTCGCTGAGTGATCCGCCGCATCCTGCTCCCCGTCGCCGCTGCTCTCGCCGGGCTCGCGGCCGGCATCCTTCTCGTATCGACCTTTGCGCCGCCGGCGCCCGACAGCCTCCAGAAGCCGACCGCCCCGCCCACGCTCGGCCTCCAGGAGACCGAGTTCCGGGACGAACGCTCCATGGGTCTGACCGCCGACGTTGATCGCACCGCCGCCATCGCGCTGAACACGAGCGGGATGGTGACCGCGTCCAGCTGCGTGTCCGGCGGCACCCTCGAGAGCGGCGGTGTGATCGCGCACATCGATGCGGCGCCGATCGTGGCGCTCGCGAGCACCACCCCGCTCTTCCGCGATCTCGCCCCGGGCGACGAGGGAACCGACGTCGAGGCGTTGCGGCAGGCCCTGCGCGGTCTCGGTTTCGACGTGGACGCCGAGGGCACGTACAGCGCAGCAGTCCGGGACGCTGTGAGGCAGGTGCAGCGCCTCGCCGGCATCGCGCCCGCGGACGGGTCGCTCCGGCTCGCCTCCGTCGCGTGGCTCCCCGCACGTTCGGTCGCGGTCTCCTCCTGCGAGGTCACCGTCGGCGAACGCTACGAACTCGGGAGCCCCGTCGCCGAAGTGCCGGGCACCCTCCGCTCGCTCACCCTCGTGACCGGCGAGGCGACCGTGGTCGTCCCCGGCGACCGCACCATCCGACTCGGCGCTCAGGAATTCGCGATGCCCGAGAGTGGAGCGATCGTCGACCGCGCCGTCCTCGACGTTGTCGCCGCTTCGCCGGAGTACCAGGCGAACGCCGCGAAGACGAAGGACTCGCCCCTCTCCGTCTCCGCGCGCCTCGTCACACCGCTTCGCGTCGTCGCCGTACCACCGGGCGCGTTGGTGGGAGGCGCGGCGGATATGCGGTGTGTCCAGCTGGAGGGCGGGGCGACGGCCCCCGTGCGGATCGTGGCGAGCCGGCTCGGCTCCTCCTTCGTCACCTTCGACGGCGACATCCCGAAACGCATCCGGATCGGTGCCTCGGTGACAGCGAAAGCGTGCGCGTGAGCACGGGAAGCTGCGCGCGGCTGGAGCTCCGCGGGGTCGCACACGCCTTCACCCCGGGCGCGCCGATCTTCCAGGGCCTCACCGAGACGATGTCGCCCGGTGAGGTCTGGGCCGTGACCGGACCGTCGGGGGCGGGCAAGTCGACACTGCTCTCACTGCTCGCCGGCTGGGAGTCACCGACCGCGGGCGACATCGAACGCATCGGGATCGACACGGTCGGCTGGGTCTTCCAGAACCCGCACGGCCAAGCGCACCGGACCGCGCTCGATCATGTGGTCTACCCGATCATCGCCCGCGGCACCGCGCGGCCGGAGGCCTCCCGGCGGGCGGAGCACATCCTCGACGAGCTGGGGCTCCGCGCCCTCGCCGAGCGGACCTTCGCCCAGCTCTCGGGCGGGGAGGCGCAGCGGCTCATGCTCTGTCGAGCGATCGCCACGGAGCCGGACCTCCTGCTGGTCGACGAGCCGACCGCCCAGTTGGACCGCACCAATGCGGCGACGGTGAACAGCGTCCTCCGGTCGCTCGCCCGCATCGGCGCCATCGTCGTCGTGGCGACCCACGATCACGACACGGTCGCCTCGTGCAGCCATCGGCTGACGCTCGACCGGGCGCCGGTCGCGACGGGAGACGCGCGATCGTGAGGCTCACCCGGTTCCGGTCCCTGGTCGGTGAGAGCCGACGCAATGTCTCGACCAGTCCGTTGCGTTCGTTCGTCCACGGTGCGGTCTTGTCGTCGGTCATCGTGGTGTCCGCCCTGCTCGACACTCTCACGATCGCCGGGCTGGAGGGTCAGGCGGAATCGTTCCGAGCGGCGGGCGGCGCGACGCGCGTGCTCTCGTCACCCGGCGCGGTCGATCGTGACCGTTGCGAGAGCCTGACGTCGGCGGCCGGGTTCGCCGCCTCCGGGTCGCTCGCGCAGCGGGAATCGATCGCGCTGCTGGAGCCGGGGTCGAGCGCCGTCCCGGTCTACGACGTCAGTCCGGGGCTGGCGTCTCGTCTGGGTATCGTCGACACCGGGCTCGGCGGCGTATACCTCGCAACGACGTTCGCGACCGAGCTCGGAGCGGATCGCGGCACCGTGCTGATGACGCGCGAAGGTCCGGTGACGGTCCTCGGGACGTTCGTTCCCGGCCCGCGCGAGGGCGGGTCGTCGCGGCTCTCGTCCGCTCTCGTCTCGATCGTGCCCGCGACGGGAACATCGTCGGAGTGCTGGGCGGACACCTGGCCCGCCAGCCGGGACCGCGACCCGCTCCTGCTGACCGCGCTCTCACCCGATGCGCCGTCGAAGGAGACGTCGATCGACCCGCTGAATCCGGTCGTCGGGCAGGAGTTCTCCGGCGCTGAGGCCTTCATCGAACGAACGACTCGGTTCGCGCCGGGTGCCGCCGCCGTCGGCTCGCTGCTACTCGGTGTCGTGTACTCGCGGACTCGCCGGCTTGAGCTGGCCAGTTCGCTGCATGCCCGCGCGAGTCGTGCCTTCGTCACCGGGACCATGGTCGCCGAGGCCGCATTCGTCGGCCTCTCAGCGTTGGGGATGGCTGCGCTGACCTACGGGGTCCTCGTCCTGCTGCTGGGGGTGAAGGTGGGCACCCTGCTTCCGGCATTGGCGCTCTCCGCCGGGATCACCGCGGCCATCTTCGTGACCGGCGTCGCGGCGGCGGCCTCCACGGTTCGCGAGAGCGACCTCTTCGCACTGTTCAAAGCGCGCTGACGACCCGAGCGCCCGTCTCCTCAGCGCGGTGGCGATGCACTCACGACACGGTCATGACGGGCGTGTCGTCGTCGGTGTCCTCCGGGAGGGTGATCACCGGCCGCTGCACGAGCTCGAGGATCGCGATGACCACCGCGGCGATCACCAGGGTCCAGATGATGAGCGCCGGGGTGAGGGGACGCACGAACAGCACGACCACGGCTGCGATCACGGCGACGGCGCTGCGCAGCAGCACTCGCTGCGCGTAGATCCACTGGCCGGCCCGGCCGGTCGTGATGCCGTGACGCTCCGCGGACTCCCGCACCCAGGTGACGCCCGAGCCGAAGAAGCCGCGAAGGCGTCGAGGGACGGTGAACGGGCCCGCGTACCACGCGACGATGGCGACCACGATCGCGAGCACCAGAACGGCGACACCGGTGTCCTTCATCGCCGTCGAGATGGTGGTGTACAGCGTCCTCGCCACTCCTGCCGGAACCAGCGCCGGGGAGGCCGACGCGATGAACACGATCTGACCGATGCTGATGCCGGCGACCACGACGATCATCGCGACCCCCAATGCGCACGCCGCTCCGATCAGGGCGAGCGAACGCCGCCGCGCGACGATCACCCCGAGCGCCAGCAGACCGATCGACACCCAGGGCAGCCACGCGCCCGCCGCGATGGCGAGGTTGTAGAAGACCTGCAAGGTGGGGATGGACGAGTTCTGCGCCACCGTGATGGTCCTGTCGATCGACGGGATCTGCGCGGCGAACGTGATCCCCTGATCCTCCAGCAACTGCTTGACGCGATCGATGATGGGGCCGAGCTGCACGCCGACCGACCCGTCGGACCCGATCGCGATCGCCGCCTTCGGGTCGCCCTGCATCGTCGCCACCAGCTGCGTATGGCTCGCGCGCAGCGCGTCCTGCCAGACCTGAGCAAAAGCGTCTGAGGAGACGAACCGCCCGACCGTCGACTGGATCAGCGACACGATGCCCTGTGCGAGGGGCGCCTTGAGAGCGTCCAACGCCCTCGTCGCCACCGGACCCGTGCCGAGGCCCGTGATCCCGTCGATCACCTGCGAGGTCAGCTGTGGGATGTCGACGTGCTCTTGAATGGCCTTGACGGCCTGGTCGGTGACGTACTGCTGTACGCCCGGGTCTTTCGCTAGCGGCGCGTAGGTGGCGACGAACGTGTCCGTGTCGGTCAACTGCACCTTTGCCCACGACGCGACGACGGCGACCGGGGCGAGGATCGCCCCGATCACGATGAGCACGACGGCCAACAGCGTCCAGGCCCAGCCACGCTCGTGCTTCGGCTCGGCCGCAACGATCTCAGGCAGTGGCTCGGTCGCGTTCTCGTCGAGCCGGTTCCTGAGTGCGGCGTTCTCCGCTTCGAGGGCCGCGACCCGCCGCGCGAGGTCTGCGTTGGTCAATCGTGGCATCGGTTGCATCCCCCTCCGGGCGGTGATGCTCACTGTAGCGCCGGGGCAGGCAGCACGAACAGGCCCGGAAACCGGCTGCGGAGAAACGGAAAGGGCCGGACTCCGTGGAGGAGTCCGGCCCTTTTCCCGTTGACGCGGTGGCTTCGTTACAGCGCTGCGTGAACCTCGCGCAGCAGCGCGGCGGTCTCGGACGGGGTCTTGCCGACCTTTACGCCCGCGGCCTCCAGAGCCTCCTTCTTCGCCTGCGCCGTGCCGGCCGAACCGGAGACGATCGCGCCGGCGTGGCCCATGGTCTTGCCCTCGGGCGCAGTGAAGCCCGCCACGTAGCCGACGACCGGCTTGGTGACGTTCGCCTTGATGAAGTCGGCCGCGCGCTCCTCGGCGTCACCGCCGATCTCGCCGATCATGACGATCGCCTTGGTCTCCGGGTCGGCCTCGAACGCGGCGAGCGCGTCGATGTGGGTGGTGCCGATGATCGGGTCGCCGCCGATTCCGATGGCGGTGGAGAAGCCCAGGTCGCGGAGCTCGTACATCATCTGGTAGGTCAGCGTGCCGGACTTGGAGACCAGGCCGATCGGTCCCTTGCCCGTGATCGTTGCCGGAGTGATGCCGACGAGCGACTCACCGGGCGTGATGATGCCGGGGCAGTTCGGGCCGATGATGCGCGTCTTGTTGCCCTTCTCCTTGGCGTAGGCCCAGGCCTCGGCGGAGTCCTGCACCGGGATGCCCTCGGTGATGACGACCAGCAGCGGGATCTCGGCGTCGATGGCCTCGACCATGGCGTCCTTCGCGAACGCCGGCGGCACGAAGATGATCGACACGTCGGCGCCGGTCTTCTCGACCGCTTCGACGACGCTGCCGAACACAGGCAGCTCGACCTCGCCGTGGGTCACCGTGGTGCCGGCCTTGCGGGCGTTGACGCCGCCGACGACCTGGGTGCCGGCCTTCAACATCAGCGCGGTGTGCTTGGTGCCCTCGCCGCCAGTGATGCCCTGGACGATGACCTTGGAGTCCTTGTTGAGGAAGATAGACATTCTCTGATTCGTCCTTGCTTACTTCGCGGCCAGCTCGGCAGCCTTGTCGGCGCCTTCGTCCATGGTGAGTGCGAGGGTGACCAGCGGGTGGTTCGCCTCGCTGAGGATGCGGCGCCCCTCCTCGACGTTGTTGCCGTCGAGACGGACGACGAGCGGCTTGTTGGCCTCGTCGCCGAGGATCTGCAGCGCTTTGACGATGCCGTTCGCGACCGCGTCGCACGCGGTGATGCCGCCGAAGACGTTGACGAAAACGCTCTCGACCTGCGGGTCGTTCAGGATGACGTCCAGGCCGGCCGCCATGACCTCGGCGGACGCGCCGCCGCCGATGTCGAGGAAGTTCGCCGGCTTGACGCCCTTGTGCTTCTCGCCGGCGTAGGCGACGACGTCGAGC